>NZ_SSBI01000049.1 GCF_004795015.1 Streptomyces sp. A1277
GATCTCCCGGCCGGGCCTGCGCGGCGCCGCCGTCGCCGCCGCAGCCGGCGAGGCCCAGGCACATCAGGGCCGCCGCGGCGGCGAGCAGGACCGGGCGGCGCGGGGCGGGGGGAAGGCTCTCGTCGTGACGCACCCGGCGATGCTATCCGTCGGACCCGGCGGCGTCCGGGGTGTTCACGGACCGGCCGGGAACACCCCGCAGGGGCCCCTGGACTCAGATCCCCGGCCCCGTGCGCCGCAGGACGCGCAGCGAGTCCGTGACGGAGACCTCCGTGAACGCCCCCGACTCCAGCGCCCGCAGATACACCCGGTACGGGGCCTGACCGCCGTGCGCGGGGTCCGGGAAGACGTCGTGGATCACCAGCAGGCCGCCCTCGGCGACATGCGGCGCCCAGCCCTCGTAGTCGCCGTTCGCGTGCTCGTCGGTGTGGCCGCCGTCGATGAAGACGAGGCCGAGCCCGCCGCCCCACACCGCCGCGACCTGCGGCGAGCGCCCCACGAGCGCCACCACGTGCTCCTCCAGGCCCGCCGCGTGCAGCGTCCTGCGGAACGTGGGCAGCGTGTCCATCCGGCCGACCTCGGGGTCCACCACCGTCGGGTCGTGGTACTCCCAGCCGGGCTGCTGCTCCTCGCTGCCCCGGTGGTGGTCGACGGTGAGCGCGGTGACACCCGCCGCCCGCGCCGCGTCGGCCAGCAGGATCGTGGAACGCCCGCAGTAGGTGCCGACCTCCAGCAGCGGCAGGCCCAGCGCGGCGGCCTCGGAGGCGGCGGCGTACAGCGCCAGCCCCTCGACCACCGGCATGAAGCCCTTGGCGGCCTGGAACGCGGCGAGAATCTCCGGCTTGGGCTCGGCGGCCACGGGGTTCCTCCTGGTGGGGCGGGGACTGCGACGACGGGTGGGCGACGGCGCCATCGTGCCGTACGCCCCCGCCGAAGGTACCGGCGGGGGCGTACGGCGGGTCCGCGAAGGCTCAGCAGCTCTGCCAGAGGCGGGTCATGACGCGGACGCCGAAGCGCAGCCCCTCCAGCGGCACGCGCTCGTCCACCCCGTGGAAGAGCCGGCCGTAGTCCAGGTCGTGCGGCAGCTTCAGGCCCTTGAAACCGAAGCAGCGGATGCCCAGGTGTGTGAACGCCTTCGCGTCCGTGCCGCCCGGATTGCAGTACGGCACCGGGTGGCCGTCCGGGTCCTCGGCGCGCACCGCGTCGCACATGGCGTCCACGAGCGGGCCGTCGAACGCCGTCTCCATCGCGATGTCGTGGTTGACCCACTCACGGCTGACCGAGGGCAGCAGCAGCCGGTCGATGGTGTCGATCAGCTCCTGCTCGTGGCCGGGCAGGAAGCGGCCGTCGACGCGGGCGGTGGCCTTCCCCGGGATGACGTTGGTCTGGTAGCCGGCGTCGAACATGGTGGGGTTCGCCGAGTTGCGGAGCACCACCTGCATGAAGTCCGCGACCGGGCCGAGCTGCGCGAGGCTGCCCTCGATGTCGTCCTCGTCGAACTCGACACCGTAGAGCCGGGCGGCCTCTTCGAGCAGGGCGCGGACCGGTTCGATCAGCCGGACCGGGAAGGTCTCGCGGCCGATCCGGGTCAGCGACTCGGCGAGGTCGGTGACCGCGTTCTCGTCGTTCGGGGACGAGCCGTGGCCGGCCCGGCCGGTGGCGGTCAGCTCCATCCAGGCCATGCCGCGCTGGGCGTTCTCGATCGGGTACAGGCGGCGGGTGCCGTCGAGGGCGAAGGAGAACCCGCCGCCCTCGCCGATCGCCTCGGTGACCCCGGCGAACAGCTCCGGGCGGTGCTCGACCAGCCAGTGGGCGCCGAACTCGCCGCCCGCCTCCTCGTCGGCGAGGAAGGCGAGGACCAGATCGCGCGAGGGTGCCGTACCCGTTCGGGCGAGGTGCCGGGCGGTGGCCAGCATCACGGCCACCGTGTCCTTCATGTCGATCGCGCCCCGACCCCACAGGTAGCCGTCCCGGATCTCGCCGGAGAAGGGCGGCACCTGCCACTCGGAGGCGTCCGCCGGGACCACGTCCAGGTGGCCGTGGACCAGCAGGGCGCCGCGCTCCGGGTCGCGCCCGGCGATCCGCGCGATGACGCCGGCCCGGCCCGGCGCGGACTCGATCAGCTCCGAGGCGATGCCCACCTCCGCGAGGCGGGCCACCACCCACTCGGCGCTCGCGCGCTCGTCGCTCGTGGGGTTGGAGGTGTCGAACCTGATCAGCTCGGCGCAGAGGTCGATGACCTCCGCCTGGGCCTCGTCGGAGGCCGGGACCAGGGCGGGGGATTCGGATGCGGTGCTCATGCTGCTCCCACGGGGGTGCTGGTGCGGGCGGCGGGGGTGGTGCCGCCCTCGTCGCACGGCGTCCACGAGCACGCGGGCCCGGTCGCCGCGCTCGCCGCCGCCGACGCGGTGTTCATCGGCGGCGGCAACTCCTTCCGGCTGCTGAGCGCGCTGTACCGGACCGGGCTGCGGGACGCGGTGCGCGGGGCCGTACGGGCGGGGCTGCCGTACATGGGGGCGAGCGCCGGGACGAACATGGCGGCGCCCACCCTGCGGACGACCAACGACATGCCCATCGTGCAGCCGCCGTCCTTCGAGGCGCTGGGCCTCGTCCCGTTCCAGATCAACCCGCACTACCTCGACCCGGACCCGGACAGCACCCACAAGGGCGAGACCCGCGAGGAGCGGCTCACCGAATTCCTGGAGGAGAACGACGTGCCGGTGCTCGGCCTGCGCGAGGGCTCCTGGCTGCGGCTCGAAGGTGAGGCCGCCCGGGTCGACGGGGCCCGCCCCGCCCGGGAGCTCGCGGTGGGGACGGACGTCTCCTACCTGCTCACGACCGCAGCGCGGTTCGACGCTCCGGCACGCTGACCGTCAGCGCCAGGTCCGTGTCCACCGGGCCGCCGTCCGCCGGGCAGGCCGCCGGCCAGGCGCGCGGCGCGTAACCGGTGGCCGACGCGGCCAGCACGAAGGTGCCGGAGCCCGGGGCCGTCAGCGCCCAGCGGCCCGAGGCGTCGGTGGTGGTGAGCCCGGCCTGCCGGCCCTGCCGGTCGATCAGGGTCACGTTGGCCCCGGCCACCGGCGCCCCGTCCGCCTCCAGCACCCGGCCCCGGAAGCCGCGGGGGCCGGACAGCGGAAGCGGGGCGACTGCCCCGACGCCGGCCCCGGCCCCGACGCCGACACCGGCCCCGGCCCCGCCACGCCGGGCCGCCGCGTCGCCCTCGCTGTTCGCCAGGAGCACGGGAGCGGTGGCGGTGCGCCGTGAGGGCAGGAACGAGGCCAGGACGAGGCCGGCCACCACCGCGCCCGTCGCGATGAGGAACGAGGTGCGGAAGCCCTGCATGGTGGGCACCGCGACCGTCCCCATCCGGATCGAGGTGTGGGCCAGGACCATGCCGATCACCGCGCTCGACACGGAGGTGCCGATCGAGCGCATCAGGGTGTTCAGCCCGTTGGCCGCGCCGGTCTCGGAGGCGTCGACGGCCCCGATGATCAGGGCGGGCAGCGAGGAGTAGGCGAGCCCGATGCCGGCGCCGAGCAGGACCGCGATGACCACGGTCTGCCAGGCGGCGCTCATCAGGCCGAGCCCGGCCCCGTAACCGATCGCGATGACCAGCATGCCGAGAATCAGCGAGACCTTCGGGCCCCGGCGGGCGGAGATCCGGGCGTACAGCGGGGCGACGAACATCATCGTCAGGCCGAGCGGGGCCACGCACAGCCCGGCGACCACCATCGACTGGCCGAGGCCGTAGCCGGTGGACTTCGGCAGCTGGAGCAGCTGGGGCAGGACCAGCGAGACGGCGTAGAAGGCGACGCCGACCATGATCGAGGTCAGGTTGGTCAGCAGCACCTCGCGGCGGGCCGAGGTCCGCAGATCGACCAGCGGGGCGTCGCTGCGCAGCTCGAACAGCCCCCACAGCACCAGCACGACCAGCGACGCGGCGATCAGCCCGAGCGTGGTGGGCGAGGCCCAGCCCCAGTCACCGCCCTTCGTGACGGGCAGCAGCAGGAGGACGAGGCCGAGCGAGAGGCCGAGCGCCCCGACGACGTCGAACCGGCCGGGGGCGCGCAGCGAGGTCTCGGGCACGGCCAGCACGGTCAGCACCATGGCCAGCACGCCGAGTCCGGCGGAGCCGAAGAAGAGGGTGTGCCAGTCGGTGTGCTGGGCGACGAGCGCGGCGGCGGGCAGCGCGAGTCCGCCGCCCACCCCGATCGACGAGCTCATCAGGGCCATGGCCGAACCCAGCTTCTCGCGCGGCAGCTCGTCGCGCATGATGCCGATGCCCAGCGGGATGGCGCCCATGGCGAAGCCCTGGAGCGCGCGGCCCACGATCATGATCACGAGGTCGTCGCTGAAGGCGCATATCAGTGAGCCGACGACCATCACGGCGAGGCTGGCCAGCAGCATCCGGCGCTTGCCGTTCAGGTCCCCGAGCCGCCCCATGATCGGGGTGGAGACGGCTCCGGCGAGCAGGGTGGCGGTCATCACCCAGGTCGCGTCGGCGGGGGAGGTGTGCAGAAGGGCGGGCAGATCCTTGATGACGGGGACGAGCAGGGTCTGCATCACCGCGACGGTGATGCCCGCGAAGGCGAGCACGGGGACGATCCCCCGGCCCGCCCTCGCGCGCGGATCGGGAAGCTCCGCGGTGGGCTGTTCGTGCGTCGTCTGTGGCATGCGTGCGGCCTCCGGGCAGCGGTGCGAGCGGCAAAAGGGCGGGGCGGACGGTCGTGCGTCCCGGTCATGGACAGCGCCGACCGCCAAGTCTGTGCAGGGTGAACCTTCCTCGGCTACGGCGTATTCCGGTGAACGAGGGGCGAACAGGGCGCGCTCACCGGCCGGCGCACACAACCGCAGTGATCCAGCCTGCCCCTGACCTTCCGTCAGATTGCAACGTGTTCTACTCTTGCGCCGTTCCAATGGCTGCGACCGGCGAGGATGCGCATGGGCATCGGGATCACCGAAGAACACAGGGCGCTCGCACAGGCGGTACGAGGTTGGCTGGCCCGAGCCGTACCCCCGGGCGCGGTCCGCGCCCTGCTCGACACGGACACCCCCGCCGGCGCACGCCCCGCGCACTGGGACGGCCTCGCCGGACAGGGCCTGCTCTCCATCCATCTGCCCGAGGCGGACGGGGGCTCGGGCGGCGGCCTCCTCGACCTCGCCGTCGTCCTCGAAGAGGCCGGCCGCGCCGCGCTCCCCGGCCCGTACCTGGCGCACACCCTCACCGCCGCCGTCCTGCACGCCGCCGGCGCCGGCGCACTGCTCCGGGACCTCGCCACCGGCCGCCGCATCGGCGCCGCCGCCCTCGCCCCCGGCAGCCTCACCGCCGCCCCGCACGGCGACGGCCACCTGCTCGACGGCGCGGCGCCCCCCGTCCTGTCCGGGGCCGACGCCGGGCTGCTGCTGCTCCCCACCGCCTGCGAGGGCGCTGTCCGCTGGTTCGCCGTGGACGCCGACGCGCCGGGGCTCACCGTGCGCCCCCACCGCGGCGCCGACCCGACCCGGCCCACCGCCGAGGTCCGGGCCGCCCGCGTCCTCGTCCCCGCCGGGCGGCTGCTGCACCCCGGCCCGGACCTCGTCCACGACCTGGCCGCCGTCCTGTTCGCCGCCGAGGCGTGCGGAACCGCCGCCCGCGCCCTGGACACCGCCACCGAACACGCCAAGGTCCGCGAGCAGTTCGGCCGGCCCATCGGACAGTTCCAGGGCGTCAAGCACCTGTGCGCCGACATGCTGGTACGCCTCGAACAGGCCCGCGCCCTGACCTGGGACGCCGCCCGCGCGGCCGGCGACCCGCAGCAGCCGGACGAGGTACGCGCACTGACCGCCGCCCTCGCCGCGGCCACCGCGCTCGACGCCGCGTACACCTGCGCCAAGGACGCCGTCCAGATCCTCGGCGGCATCGGGTTCACCTGGGAGCACGACGCCCACCTGTACCTGCGCCGGGCCCTGGTCGCCCGGCAGCTGCTCGGGCCCGGCGACACCCACCGCCGGCGGGCCGTGCGGCTCGCCTCCGCCGGGGCCCGCCGCGAACTCGCCCTGGAACTCCCGCCGGAGGCCGAGGCCCACCGCGCCGCGGCCC
Source organism: Streptomyces sp. A1277 (assembly GCF_004795015.1). Classification (GTDB taxonomy): domain Bacteria; phylum Actinomycetota; class Actinomycetes; order Streptomycetales; family Streptomycetaceae; genus Streptomyces. The sequence goes on from NZ_SSBI01000049.1 coordinate 6,080, forward strand.
GCGAGGCCGTCGCCGCCGCCCGGGGCCTCGACCCGAAGGCCGCCCGCCGCGCCCTCGCCCCCACCGGCTACGCCGCCCCGCACCTGCCCGCGCCCTACGGGCTCGACGCCGGACCCGTCCAACAGCTGGTCGTCCAGCAGGAGTTGCGCGCCCAGGGCGTCAAGCTGAGCGACCTCCAGATCGCCACCTGGGTGGTGCCCTCGATCCTCGCCCACGGGACGCCCGAGCAGCAGGAGCGCTACCTCCCGCCCACCCTGCGCGGCGACCTCCTGTGGTGCCAGCTCTTCTCCGAACCCGACGCCGGCTCCGACCTCGCCTCGCTGCGCACCCGCGCCGAACGCACCCCCGAGGGCTGGCGGATCAACGGCCAGAAGGTGTGGACGAGCGGCGCCCAATGGGCCGACCACGGGATTCTGCTCGCCAGGACCGACCCGGACGCGCCCAAGCACCAGGGCCTCGGCTACTTCCTGGTCGACATGAAGCACACCGAGGGCATCGACATCCGCCCGCTGCGGGAGATCACCGGCGACGCCCTCTTCAACGAGGTGTACTTCGACGACGTACTCCTGCCGCCCGACGCACTCGTCGGCGAGGCCGGCGGCGGCTGGCAGGTCGCCCGCAACACCCTGGGCAACGAACGCGTCCACATGGCCGACCAGATGACCTTCGACACCGGCCTGGAGGCGCTGATCGGCCGCGCCGCCGGACTCGACGGCGCCGAACGCGCCCGGATCGGCGCCCTCGCCGCCGAGGCCCACGCCCTGGCCTGCATCGGCCTGCGCACCACGCTCCAGCAGGTCTCCGGGCTCGAACCGGGCGCGGGCGCCTCCGTACGCAAGCTCGTCCAGACCACCCACCAGCAGAAGACCGCCGAACTCGCCCTCGAACTCCTCGGCCCGGACGGGGCGGTGTGCGAAGGGCCGGGGGAGCGGGCGGTGCACGGCTTCCTGATGTCCCGCTGCCTGACCATCGCGGGCGGCACCACGCAGGTACAGCTCAACGTCGTCGCCGAGCGCATCCTCGGCCTCCCCCGGGACTGAAGGGAATCCAAGATGAGGTCCTACATCGTCGGCGTCGGGATGACGAAGTTCGAAAAGCCCGAGACCCGCGACTGGCAGTACTGGGACATGGCGAAGGAAGCCGGAACCGCCGCGCTCGCCGACGCCGGTGTGACGTACGAGGACATCCGGCAGGCCGTCGTCGGCTACTGCTTCCAGCCCTCCACCGCCGGACAGCGCGCCGTGTACGGACTCGGGCTGACCGGGGTGCCCGTCTACAACGTCAACAACAACTGCGCCACCGGCTCGACCGCCCTGATGACGGCCCGGCAGTTCGTGGAGGGCGGCGGCAGCGACTGCGTCCTCGCGCTCGGCTTCGAGAAGATGGCGCGCGGCTCGCTCGGCGGCGGCGGGGCGGACGGTGGCGCGGGCGGTTTCAAGACGTCCCCGGTCGCCCGCCACTACGCGATCATGGCCGCCGCCCACGGCTTCGAGACGACCCCGCCCACCGCCCAGATCTTCGGCAACGCCGCCCGCGAGCACATGGCGCGCTACGGCACGACCGAGGCGCAGCTCGCCGCCGTCGCCGCCAAGAACCACCGCCACTCCGCCGACAACCCGTACGCCCAGTTCCAGGACCCGTACACCGTCGAGGACGTCCTCGCCGCCAAACCCGTCCACCTCCCCCTCACCCGGCTCCAGTGCTCCCCGACCTCCGACGGTGCGGCCGCCGCCGTCGTCGTCTCGGAGCGCTTCGTGGAGCGGCACGGGCTCGGCGCACAGGCCGTCGAGATCGCCGCCCAGACCATGACCACCGACACCGAGGCTTCCTTCGCCTCCGGGACCTGCATCGACGCGGTCGGCCTGCCCATGTCCCGGGAGGCGGCCCGGCAGGTGTACGAGGCGTCCGGTACCGGCCCCGACGACCTCGACGTCATCGAGCTGCACGACTGCTTCTCCATCAACGAACTCCTCACCTACGAGGCGCTCGGGCTGTGCGGCGAGGGCGAGTCCGGCCCGCTCGCCGAGTCCGGGGCCACCACCCACGGCGGGCGCTGGGTGGTCAACCCGTCCGGCGGCCTGATCTCCAAGGGGCACCCGCTCGGCGCAACCGGAATCGCCCAGGCCGCCGAACTCACCTGGCAGCTCAGGGGCGAGGCCGGGGCCCGCCAGGTCCCCGGCGCCCGGACCGCCCTCGCCCACAACATCGGCCTCGGCGGCGCCGCGGTGGTGACCCTGCTGCGCCGCTGAGAAAGGCCCGGGTCCTACGCCGCCGGACCGAGGCCGACCGGACCGGAAACCGATGTACGGGGCGCACGGCGGCTGCGAGTATGACACCCATGGTTGACGTCTCCACGCCCGCGCCGCCCACCGACCGGATCAAGGCCCCCACCTGGGCGGTGGTCCTCGCCGCCTGCGTGGGGCAGTTCCTGGTGGTGCTCGACGTGTCCGTCGTCAACGTCGCCCTCCCCTCCATGCGCACCGACCTGGGGCTCAGCTCCGCCGGGCTGCAATGGGTGCTCAACGCGTACTCGATCGCGTTCGCCGGGTTCATGCTGCTCGGCGGGCGGGCCGCCGACCTCTACGGCCGCAAGCGGATGTTCCTCGTCGGCCTCGGCCTGTTCACCGCCGCCTCACTGGCCGGCGGCCTCGCCCAAGAGGGCTGGCAGCTGCTCGCCGCCCGCGCCGCACAGGGGCTCGGCGCGGCCGTCCTCGCCCCCGCCACCCTCAACCTCCTCACCGCCGCCGTCCCCGAGGGCCCCGCCCGCGCCAAGGCCATCGGCACCTGGATGGCGGTCGGCGCGGGTGGCGGCGCGGCCGGCGGACTGGTCGGCGGGGTGCTCACCGACACCCTGTCCTGGCGGTGGGTCCTCCTGATCAACGTGCCCATCGGGGTGCTCGTCCTGATCGGCGCGGCACTGTGGCTCGCCGAGGGCCGCACGGGCGGCCGCAGCCGCATCGACCTCCTGGGCGCCGTCCTCGTCACGGCGGGCCTGGCCTCCACGGCGTACGGCATCGTGCAGACCGAGGAGTCCGGCTGGAGCGCCGCCGCGACCCTCGTCCCGCTGCTCGGCGGCCCCGTACTGCTCGCCCTGTTCGTCCTCGTGGAGACCCGCACGGCGAGGCCCCTGATGCCGCTGCGGGTCCTCGGGGCGCGGGCGGTGGCCTCCGCGAACGTCGCCATGGTCGTCATCGGCTCGGCCACGTTCTCCATGTGGTACTTCATGACGGTGTACGCGCAGAACGTGCTGGGCTACAGCGCGCTGCAGGCCGGACTCGCCCTGATGCCCTCCTCGTTCGCCGTGGTGCTCGGCTCCAAGGCAGCGCCCCGGCTGATGGCCCGCGTCGGCGCGAAGAACCTCGCGCTCATCGGCACCGCCGTCGCCGCGGCCGGCTTCGGCTGGCAGTCCACGATGAGCGTCCACGGCTCCTACCTCACCGCCGTCTGCCTGCCCGGGGTGCTCATGATGGCGGGCGCCGGACTCGCCTCCACCCCGCTCGCCTCCCTCGCCACCTCCGGCGCGGCCCCCGGTGAGGCCGGACTCGTCTCCGGCCTCGTCAACACCTCCCGCACCATGGGCGGCGCCCTCGGCCTCGCCGTGCTCTCCACGGTCGCCGCCGCCCGCACGGGCGACGGGGCCGACCCGGTCGAGCTGACCGCCGGCTACGCCCTGGCCTTCCGCACGGCGGGCGGGGTCCTGCTCGCCGGGCTCCTCCTGATGGCCCTCTGGCTCCCGCGCCACCGGCCGGCCGTGCGGCTCTGATCCGGTGGCGGAGCCGCGCGTACCCGCGTCACTTCCGCTCGTACCGCGTCACTTCCGCTCGTACCCGCGTCACTTCCGCTCGTACAGCGCCACCCGCCGCCCGCGCACCCGCGCGTCCGCGACCACGGTGAAGTGGTCCCTGAGCACGGCGGCCTTCACCTTCTCCCGCCGTTCCGCTTCCGGCCGGGCCGCCTCCGGCGCGTCCGTGACCAGCAGTATCCGGGGCTGCGCCAGCATCATGTCCCGTATCAGGGCCGGCTCCGCCTCCACCCCGTTCAGCGTCCCGGACTCCAGCGGGCCCCGGGCCAGCGCTATGTCCCGCAGCCCCGTGAACGCGCCGGGGGTGACCAGCTTCGCGTCCCGCCGGGCGCTCGGCAGGAACACCACCGCCGTCCCCGGCTCCTTCAGCCGCCGTATGTCCGCCGTCGTGGCCAGCACATCGTCCACCCGGCTCTCCGGGGACCGCTTGGACAGCGACTGCGGCAGCAGCGCCGCCACCGTTCCTGCGAGCAGCACCGGGACCAGCCACTTCGACGCCGTGGGGAACCGGGGCGCCGCCGCCCGCACCGCCGCCCCGAGCCCGGCCCCCGTCAGCAGCGCCAGGCCCAGCAGGCTGAACAGCACGTACCGGTCCAGGAACAGCGGTTTGACCAGCGAGAGCGCGACCAGGCCCAGCTGGGGGACCGCCAGCAGGGGCAGCCCCACCGAGGCCGGGGACAGCCGCCCCGCGCCCGGCCGGTCCGCCAGCGCCCCGAGGCCGCCGATCGCCAGCAGCACCGCGGGGCCGATCAGCATGTGCCAGGTCAGCGGCGGTATCCAGGACACCTGCTCGGCCTGGCCGGAGGTGAACAGGATCAGCGGCAGCGCACCCGCCAGGGCCGCCGCCGACGCCGCCGCCCACCGCGCCCACACCCCGCGCCCGGCCCCGCTCCACGCCAGCGTCGCCAGATGCGCGGGCAGGATCAGCAGCGAGAACCAGTTCAGCAGCGCGCCGGCCAGGACCGCGCCCGCGTACCCCGCCCAGCGGCCCCACCCGCCGCGCCCCTGGACCAGCGTCACCAGGAGCAGCGTCGAGATCCCCGCCGCCGCCGCGACCAGCGCGTACGGGCGGCCCTCCTGGAAGTAGAACTGCACGGCCGGCAGCAGCCCGAGCACCATCCCGCCGCCCAGGCCCGCCCACGGCCCGGCCAGCCGCCCCCCGATGGCCGTCACGCAGGCCGCCGCCACCGCCATGGCCAGCACGGACGGCAGCCGCAGGGTCGTGGTCGTCGCCCCGAACCAGTCGAACAGGGCGTGCATCAGCAGGTAGTAGACCCCGTGGACCGCGTCGACATGGCTCAGCAGGGCCCGTAAGCCGGAGGTGGAGCGCATGGCCGCCTGCCAGGTGGCTGCCTCGTCCCGCCAGACGCTGTCCTGCCGCGAGAGCCCCCAGAGCCCGAGGCCCAGGGTCCACAGCGCCGGTATCAGCCAGAGCGGAGGGGTGCGCCGGAGCGCGGTGGTGCGAGAAGTCATGAAGTGGCCGGGCCCCAGGGTGGTGGCGGTACGGACGGTCGCGCGCTCAGAGCCAGCCCTGCTGCCGGGCCGCACGGACCGCCTCCATCCGGTTGCGGGTGCCGGTCTTGCCGATCGCCGACGAGAGGTAGTTGCGGACCGTCGACTCCGACAGGTGCAGCTTCGCCGCGATGTCGGCGACCGTCGCCCCGTCCACCGAGGCGACCAGCGCGTCACGTTCCCGCGCGGTCAGCGGGCTCGGTCCGGAACTCAGCGCGGCGGCGGCCAGCGCCGGATCGACCACCGTCTCCCCGGCCAGCACCCGGCGGATCGCCTCCGCCAGCTCCTCGACCGGGCCGTCCTTCACCAGGAAGCCCGACGCCCCGGCCTCCATGGCGCGGCGCAGATAGCCGGGCCGGCCGAAGGTGGTGAGGATCAGCACCCGGCAGTCCGGCACCTCCTCGCGCAGATCGGCCGCCGCGTCCAGACCGCTGCGGCCCGGGAGTTCGATGTCCAGCAGCGCCACGTCGGGCCGGGACGCCAGCGCGGCGGCCACGATCTCGTCGCCCGCCCCGACCTGGGCGACCACCTCGATGTCCGGCTCCAGACCGAGCAGCAGGGCGAGCGCGCCGCGCATCATCCCCTGGTCCTCGGCGAGCAGTACGCGTACGGATGTGGCCGGCGGGTGCTCCTGTGGCATCTCGTTCACCGGCCCAGGGTAGGCGAGTTGCCCGCGCCGTCCCCCGCATCCGGCTCCGCCGCGCCGCCGTCCGTACCGCCGCTCGCGTCGGCCGGGAGTTCGGCGGTGACCACGAAACCGCCGTCCGGGCCCGGGCCGGCCTCCAGGGAGCCGCCGGCCGCGGCGAGCCGTTCGGTCAGCCCCTTCAGGCCGGTGCCGCCGATGCCCGGGGTCGGGGCGGGCCCCTCGGGCCTGCCCCGGCCGTCGTCGGTGACGGTCAGCCGGACCCGCTCCCCGCTGCCGCCGAGCTCGAACACGCAGCGGGCGGCGGTGGAGTGGCGTACGACGTTGGTGACGGCCTCCCGCACCACCCAGCCCAGCAGCGCCTCGGTCTGCGGCGCGAGCGGCGGCCCCGAGCGGCGGACGACCGGCTCGATGCCGGCGGCGGTCAGCGCGGACCTGGCCCGGTCCAGCTCGGTGGCGAGGCTCCCCTCGCGGTAACCGGTGACGGCCTCGCGGATCTCGGTGAGCGCCTGCCGCCCGACGGACTCGATGTCGGCGACCTGGGCCAGGGCCGCGTCCATGTCACGCGGGCCGAGCCTGCGCGCGGCCTCCGACTTCACGACGATGACGGAGAGCGTGTGGCCCAGCAGGTCGTGCAGGTCGCGGGAGAACCGCAGCCGCTCCCGCTCGACGGCGGTGCGGGCCAGCTCCTGCCGGGTGGCGCGCAGCTCCATCACGGTCTCCGACAGTGTGAGGATCGCCGCCGTCACGGCCCCGGAGATGAACGTCCCGTATCCCAGCGTCCACGGCGTCGAGGCGCTGTCCCCGCGCCAGACGGCGATCCAGCACGCGGTGACCGCGAGACCGAGGAGCCCGAGCGCCAGCCGGCGGCGGCGCAGGACCGTACCGCAGGCCAGCGAGAGCAGCGGGAAGAACAGCAGCCAGCTGCCGCCGTAGCCGATGGCCAGGGCGAAGGTGACCGCGGCGAGCGCGCCCAGCAGCACGTACGTCACCGGGCTCTCGCGCCGCTCCTTGACGAAGCCGCGGAACACCACGGAGACGTACAGGGAGTTGAAGGCCAGCAGGCCGGCGCCGCCGATCCACGGGCTGGGGGTCTCGCCCTGGAAGAGGTTGGAGAAGGCGCCCAGCCCCATCAGCAGCCAGGGCAGCAGGGCGTAAGGGCCCGGAGGGCCCGGGCGGCGGCCCTCCTGCCGCAGCCGGCGCCGCTCCTTGCGCGATGGTCTTGCGTTCCGCGGCATGTTCGCTCCCGTCACACGGTCCTGGCGGACCGACGGTACGAGATGCGGGCGTACGCGCCGAACAGCAGGAGCCACGCGGCGAGCACGGCCAGCGTCGTCGCGCCCGGCGCGTGTCCGTCGGTGGTCGCCCAGCCCAGGTCGGCGAACCGGTTGGCGGGCGTGAACCGGCCGACCGAGCGCAGCCACCCGGGCAGCATCTCCAGCGGGAACCACAGTCCGCCGACGACCCCGAAGCCCATCAGGCAGGCGACGTTGACGACGCCGGTGCCCTGCGGGGTGAGCCGGTAGCCGTTGCCCAGGCCGAGCAGGGTGAAGGGCAGCGCGCCGGCCCACAGCACCAGCACCAGCACGGCCCACTGCCAGCCCGCCATCCGCACCCCGTTCACCAGGGCGCCGGCCAGCAGCACGGTCAGGATCACCGGCAGGACGGTCACCGAACCGCTGACGGCCCGGCCCACCACCGCCTCGGTGGGGGAGAGCGGGGTGACCCTCAGCTGCTGGAGCCAGCCCAGCGACTTGTCGGAGGCGACACCCGTACCGATCGACATGGCCGAGCCGAGCGCCCCGTACGCGGCCATGCCGACCATGGAGGCGGTCTTCCAGCCGTCGGCGCCGTCGTCGGAACCGATGTTGGTGAAGATCAGGTACATCAGCACCGGCATTCCCGTACCGAAGACGAGGAAGGAGCCGTCGCGCAGGGTCCGGCGGATCTCCAGCAGGATGTAGCGGAACATCAGACAGTCTCCTTCTCGTCCTTGAGCGGGGTGTCCCCGGGCGCGGTGAGCGCGAGGAAGGCGGTCTCCAGCGTGGCCGGGGAGACCTGGAGGCCGCGGACCAGGCGCAGGCGGGCCAGCTCCATGACCGTGGCGTCGGAGTCGTCGGTGTGCAGCAGGGCGCGGTCCCCGGTCACCTCGACGGCGGTGACCCCGGGCAGCAGCTCCAGGCCCTCGGTGGAGCGGCCCGCGAGGTCGAAGGAGACCTGGTTGCGGCCGGCCGAGCCCTTGATGGTCTCGCCGCTGCCGTCCGCGACGATCCGGCCCCGGTCGATGACGACGATCCGGTCGGCGTTCTCGTCGGCCTCCTCCAGGTAGTGCGTGGAGAAGAGCACGGTGTTGCCGCGCCGGGCGTAGGCCCGCATCGAGTCCCAGAACGCGCGCCGCCCCTCCACGTCGAGGGCGGCGGTCGGCTCGTCGAGCACGATCAGCTCGGGGTTGCCGGCCAGCGCGACGGCGAACCGGACGCGCTGGATCTGGCCCCCGGAGAGCTTGTCGATGCGCCGGTCCGCGTACTGAGCCACCCCGGCCAGGACCAGCGCGTCGGCGACCGGCAGCGGACGCGGGTAGGTGGAGGCGACGAAGGAGACCAGCTCGCGCACGGTCACGCGGGGGATCGGGCGCCCGTCCTGGAGCATGGCGCCGACCAGTCCCGCCCGCACCGCCTGCTCGGGGGAGCGGCCCAGGACCCGCACGGTCCCGGCGTCCGGCTCGTTCAGCCCGAGCAGCAGCGAGATGGCGGTGGACTTGCCCGCCCCGTTGCGCCCGAGGAGGGCCACGGTCTCGCCGCGCCCGATCGTCAGGTCGATCCCGTCGACGGCCCGTACGCTCCGCCCGGCCCGCCCGAAGGTCTTCACCGCCCCGGTGAAGACCACCGCGGCCTCGTCTTCCCTTGTCTGCGTCATGTCTATGAGATTACGGAGCGTGAGCGCACGGCGGCAGATGCACATGTACGCAGTCCGGACTGACAAATGTCACCGCCGCCACGGACGGAACCTTCACCCGCAAGGCAACTGACGGGACGTCAGCGGTCTTCACAACTTCCGGGCGCTGCGTTATACAGGGGGGCAACCGGCTAGAACGCGTTCTAGAACAGGCGCGGTCCCCGGCCCCCGCACGACCTCGGTGCGGCCGACGGTGCGGACGGCCGTGCCGAGGTCTCCCACCGTCGAGGAGCAGTCGAGGAGCAGCTTCCCCATGCCCATTGATGCCGAGAAGGCTCTCGCCGCCGAACCCCGGACCAGCAGGATCGGCTGGGACCACAAGGACGTCCAGCTCTACCACCTCGGCATCGGCGCGGGCGCCCGCCCGGGCCTCGCCGACCCCGCCGTGGACCCCGGCGAACTGCGCTACACGCTGGAGTCCCGGCTCCAGGTGCTGCCCTCCTTCGCCACGGTCGCGGGCGCCGGTACGGGCATGGCGGGGCTCGCCTCGCCCGGCATCGACGTGGACCTCGCCGCCGTCCTGCACGGCGGGCAGAGCGTACGCGTGCACCGGCCGATCCCCGCGAAGGGCGAGGCCGTACAGACCTCGAAGGTCGCCGCCGTGTACGACAAGGGCAAGGCGGCCGTACTGGTGCTGCGGACCGAGGCGGCGGACGACGAAGGACCGCTGTGGACCAACGACTCCGAGATCTTCGTACGCGGCGAGGGCGGTTTCGGCGGCGAGCGCGGCCCGTCCGGGCGCACCGCCCGCCCGGACGCCGCCCCCCGGCAGGTGGTCGAGCGGCCCGTCCGCCCCGACCAGGCGCTGCTGTACCGGCTGTCCGGGGACTGGAACCCGCTGCACGCCGACCCCGGGTTCGCCGCACGGGCCGGCTTCGACCGGCCGATCCTGCACGGGCTGTGCACGTACGGCATCACGCTCAAGGCCGTCACCGACACCCTGCTCGACGGCGACGCGAGCCGCGTCCGCTCCTACCGCGCCCGGTTCGCCGGAGTGGTCTTCCCCGGCGAGACCCTGCGCATCCGGATGTGGACCGCCGAGAACGAGGTGCGGGTGGAGGTGAGTGCCGCGGAGCGCGACGACGCCGTGGTCCTCGGCGACACCTTCGTCGAACACTCCTGAACCCGTGAACTTCTGAGCCCACGACCCGTGAGGGGAACCGCACCATGCGCGCAGCCGTACTGCACGAGATAGGCCAGGACAAGCTCGAAGTCCTCGACGACGTCGAGGCGGTGGGCTTCGGCCCCGGCAAGGTCAGGCTCCGCATCCGGGCCACCGGCCTGTGCCACTCGGACGTGTCCGCGATGAGCGGGGTGCTGCCCCAGCCCGCCCCCTTCATCCCCGGCCACGAGGGCGCCGGCGAGGTCATCGACGTCGGGGACGGGGTGAGCGGACTGAGCGCCGGCGACCGGGTCCTGGTCTGCTGGCTGCCCGCCTGCGGCGCCTGCCCCTCCTGCAAACGCGGCCAGACCCAGCTGTGCCTGGCCGGCTTCCTGAACGCCGGCACGCCCAACTTCAAGCGCCCCGGCGGAGACGTCTTCGGCTTCGCGGGCACCGGCACCTTCACCGAGGAGGTCGTCGTCGGCGCGGGCTGCGCGGTCCCGATCCCCGACGACGTGCCGTTCGAGATCGCCGCGCTGATCGGCTGCGGGGTCACCACCGGCCTCGGCGCCGCCATCAACACCGCTCAGGTGGAGGCCGGTTCGTCGGTCGCCGTGATCGGCTGCGGCGGCGTCGGCATCTCCACCGTCCAGGGTGCCCGGGTGCAGGGCGCCGCCCAGATCGTCGCCGTGGACCCGGTCGCCTCCCGGCGCGAGGCCGCGCTGCGCTTCGGCGCGACCGAGGCCGTCTCCCCGGAGGAGTTCGCGGACGCCAAGCAGCGGATCACCGGGGGCGAGGGCTTCGACTACGTCTTCGAGGTCGTCGGCAAGTCCGCCACCGCCCGCACCGCCTACGAGAACACCCGGCGCGGCGGCACCCTCTGCATCGTCGGCGCGGGCGCCCTGGACGACCACTTCCAGGTCAACATGTTCGAGCTGTTCTTCGACGAGAAGCGCATCCTGCCCTCCATGTACGGCGGAGGGGACGTGCTGCGCTCCTACGAGCGGGCCATCGCGCTCTGGCGGGCCGGCCGCATCGACCTCGCGTCGATGATCACCCACCGGGTGCCGCTCGAAGGCATCAACGACGCCCTCGAACAGATGCGGACCGGTGCGTCGCTGCGCACCTGTGTCGAGCTCTGAACCCCGCCCGCCCCGCCGTCCGTTGTCTCCCGAGAGGAACCCGAGAACCGATGTCACTTCCCCTGGACGGACTGACCGCGATCGTCACCGGCGCCGGGCGCGGCCTCGGACGCGCCGAGGCGCTGGAACTCGCGCGGCTCGGCGCAGCCGTCGTCGTCAACGACTACGGGCAGCCGGGCCGCGACGGCTCGGGCGAGGCGTCGGCCGCCCCGGCCGAGGAGGTCGCCGATGAGATCCGGGCGTCCGGCGGCCGGGCCGTCGCCCACCTCGGCGATGTCTCCGACCACGAGCAGGCCCGCGCCCTGGTGGAGCTGGCCGTCCGGACGTACGGGCGGCTCGACGTCCTCGTCAACAACGCCGGCATCCTGCGCGACCGGATGATCTTCTCGATGACCGAGGACGAGTGGGACTCGGTGATCCGGGTCCACCTCAAGGGCCACTACAACACCACGCACTTCGCCGCCGCGCACTGGCGCGCCCGCTCCAAAGCGGTGGGCGGCCCGGTCTACGGCCGGATCGTCAACACCTCGTCCGAGGCGTTCCTCGCCGGGTCGGCGGGCCAGCCCAACTACGCGGCGGCCAAGGGCGGCATCGTCGGCCTGACCACCTCCACCGCCCTCGCCCTGGCCAAGTACGGCGTCACCGCGAACGCGATCTGCCCGCGCGCCCGGACCCGGATGACCGAGGACGTCTTCGCGGGCTTCGCAGAGCCGGAGGACGGCCGGCTCGACGCCCTGGCGCCCGAGCACGTCTCGCCGCTCGTCGGCTACCTGGCCTCACCGGCGGCCGCCCGCGTCAACGGCCAGCTGCTCGTCGTGCACGGCGGGATGGTCGCGGTCGTGGAACGCCCCCGGGTGGCCGCGAAGTTCGACGCGACGAAGGAGGCGTTCTCCTTCGAGGAGCTGGACGAGCTGCTGACCCCGTACTACGCGGACCGCCCGCCGAACGAGACCTTCGCGGCGGCCGAGGTGCTGGGCCTGAAACGCGACTGACCCCGCCCGGTGCGAACAGAGGAGCGCCCCCGCAACCGGAACCGCGTGGCCGACTGCGGGGGCACCCCTTTCCCCTCCGTTGTTCTCCCGGCGGGCGGGTCAGGCCGCCGCGCTGCCTTCCTCCGCGGGACGGCGGTGACGGCCGGCCGGCCGGGCCGCCGAGTCGTCCATCGCCACACCCCCTCGGTGCTTTCCGGAGCCGCCGGCTTCGGCCCGTTGCGCGTCCGCCCCCGGCGGGCGCGTCTGGGTCGTGTCGGTGCGGGCTTCAGACATGTGGGAAGTCACCCCGTTGTGATCGCTTACGTGTGTGTCAACCGGAGCGCCACGCCACCGCCATCCGGGAAAGGCCACGGTCGGTGACCGAGACGCACGGTTGCGTGAGCCCGGCCCAAGCTTAGTCAGGAGCCGTACGCCCCATGAGAGGCGCCTGCCCCAACGGAACCGGCGTACACACAGGAGGAGGCGCCAGAGCCGCGGAAGGTTGCGTACCGCTTTCGCCGCAGCCGGGACCGCCCGCCGGCTCCACCTCCTCCGGCATCTCCAGCAGCGCCACCGCGCAGGCCGTATCCCCGTCCGCGTAGGGCAGCTTGAGCACGCCGTCACGGGACCAGACCCCGCGGCCCGCCAGCCAGCCGCCGGGCGCGGCGAGCTGGTGCAGCCTGCGGCCCGCCGGACGCCACACCCCGACCCAGCCGCCCGCAGCGCCGTCGATGCGCAGGGCCACCGCGCAGCTCTCCGGCATCAGCATCTGACCCGGCTGCACGGCGAACGGCTCCACCGCGCAGTCCGGCAGGCGCAGGCACTCCGGAAAGCGCACCGGCAGGCAGCTGCCGAGTACGCCCCAGCCGAGCCTGTCGTGTCCGGGCGCGTCCGAGCGGATCAGCAGCAGCCCGCTGTCGGGATCGGCGAGCAGCAGCCGGTCGTTGCTGCCGGGCGCGATCTGGAGCAGCGGCGTCATCTCCGCGCCCCGCCCCAGGTCCACCGCGACCGCCTTCACCGGGCCGCCGCCGGCCGGTTCCCGGTCCAGGGCCAGCAGCCGGCCGGCCCGGTCCAGCCAGACCCCGCCGGAGCAGCGGCCCGGCAGATCCGCGACCTGCTCGGGCCCGGACACCCCGCCGGCCACCCGCCACAGAGCGGTGGAGTACGCACCGACCGACATGGCGTACGCGCTGACGCCGTCCGGCGAGGGCGGCAGCAGCGTCAGCTCGTCGCACTCGACGGCCCCCAGCATCAGCTCACCGGTGCCGGGCCCGGTCGGGTAGAGCAGCGAGAAGGTGTGCCGCTGCGCGACCCGCCGCCGGATCAGCACCCGCCCGTCGGCGAGCGGCAGCACCTGCGACTCGGCGTCCTCCGGCTGGTTCGTGGGCAACGGCACGGCGTACGGCTCGGGCCCGTCGAGCGTCCAGCGCTCGGCGAACCAGGCGGTGTCGGCGCTCGCGCCCGCTTCCACGGACTCGGGTGCGGCCGTCAGCCGGGCGCCGTACGCACCGTCGGCGGTGAGCGTGAAGGCGGGCAGGACCGTTTCGGCAGGGGCGGCCCGCATGCGGCCGGCCTCCGCACGGCCGGCCCCCTCCGCGCCGCCCGCCCCGCCGGCCGCTCCGGGATCGCTCGACTCCGGCTCCGGCTCGGGCTCCGGTTCCGCCGGCCCGCCGCTCCCGGTCGCCTCGGCGGAGCCGCCCCCCTCGGCGGGCCCCTCCGCGAGTGCGGTCCCGTCCTCGATGGCACAGGCAGTCATCGACTCATCACCTCCGGCAACCGAAGCTAGTTTTCGCACTTCCAGCCGAACAACACGAGACCCCCCACTTCACACATAAGGGTGGTGATGGCCGGATTCCGCTGTGGGGTCGCGGGCGGGTGTGCTTCGCGAGGGGCCGCTCCCGGGCCGCGGGCGGGCGGTCCGTTCCCGGGGCCCCCGGGGACGCGGCGGGCAGGTAGCCTTTCCTCCGTGCCCCGTCTGTCTGATGTCATCTCCGAGCTCGACGCCCTCTGGCCGCCCGAGCGGGCCGAAGGATGGGACGCGGTCGGCACCGTCTGCGGTGATCCGGACGCCGAGGTCCACCGGGTGCTCTTCGCCGTCGACCCCGTCCAGGAGATCGCCGACGAGGCGATCGAGCTGGGCGCGCACCTGATCGTGACGCACCACCCGCTCTACCTGCGCGGTACGACGACGGTCGCGGCGGACACGTTCAAGGGCCGGGTCGTGCACACCCTCATCCAGCAGGGCGTCGCGCTGCACGTCGCCCACACCAACGCCGACACCGCCGACCCCGGTGTCTCCGACGCCCTGGCCGCCGCCCTCGACCTGCGCGTCGAGCGTCCCCTCGTACCGGACCCGGCCGACCCGGCGGGCCGCCGGGGGCTCGGCCGGATCTGCGTGCTGGACCACCCCGAGACCCTGGGCGCGTTCGCGGCCCGCGCCGCCGCCCGGCTGCCCGCCACCGCGCAGGGCATCCGCCTCGCCGGCGACCCGGACGCGCCCGTGCGCACCGTCGCGGTGAGCGGCGGATCGGGCGACAGCCTCTTCGACGCGGTGCGCGCCGCCGGCGTGGACGCCTTCCTCACCGCCGACCTGCGCCACCACCCGGCCTCCGAGGCCACCCAGCACTCGCCGCTCGGCCTGGTCGACGCGGCACACTGGGCCACCGAGTGGCCCTGGTGCGAGCAGGCCGCCGCACAGCTCGACGCGATTTCCGACCGCCTCGGATGGGACCTGCGGGTCCACGTCTCGAAGCAGGTCACCGACCCCTGGACCGCCCACCACTCTTCTGGAGCCCCCAACTGAACGCCGCGCCCGCCGACCAGATCCGACTTCTCGACGTCCAGGCGCTCGACCAGCGCCTCTCCCAGCTCGCGCACCGGCGCAAGTCCCTGCCCGAGCACGCCGAGATCGAGTCGCTCACGGCCGACCTCTCCCAGCTCCGCGACCTGCTCGTCGCCTCGACGACCGAGGAGAGCGACACCGCCCGCGAGCAGACCAAGGCGGAGCAGGACGTCGACCAGGTGCGCCAGCGCGCCGCCCGCGACCAGCAGCGCCTGGACTCCGGCGCGGTCACCTCGCCGAAGGACCTGGAGAGCCTCCAGCGCGAGATCACCTCGCTCGCCAAGCGCCAGGGCGACCTGGAGGACGTCGTCCTGGAGGTCATGGAGCGCCGCGAGTCCGCGCAGGAGCGGGTCACCGAGCTGACCGACCGCGTCGCCGCCGTGCAGGCCAAGGCGGACGACGCCACCGCCCGCCGGGACGCCGCGACCCAGGAACTCGACGCGGAGGCCGCCACGGTCACCAAGGAGCGCGAGGTCGTCGCCGGTTCGGTCCCCGCCGACCTGCTGAAGCTGTACGACAAGCTCCGCGCCCAGCAGGGCGGGGTGGGCGCCGCCCGCCTCTACCAGCGCCGCTGCGAGGGCTGCCGCCTGGAGCTCAACATCACCGAGATCAACGACGTGAAGGCCGCGTCCCCCGACACGGTGCTGCGCTGCGAGAACTGCCGCCGCATCCTGGTCCGCACCGCGGACTCGGGCCTGTAGTGAACCGGCCGCGCCAGTTCGTCGTCGAGGCCGACGGCGGCTCCCGGGGCAACCCGGGACCCGCCGGCTACGGCGCGGTCGTCATCGACCCGGAGACCGGCGAGACGCTGGCCGAGGCCGCCGAGTACATCGGGGTCGCGACGAACAACGTCGCCGAGTACAAGGGCCTCATCGCCGGCCTCCGCGCCGTGAAGGCGCTGCTGCCGGACGGTCCGGGGGACGCCGGGGCCCGGGTCCACGTCCGGATGGACTCCAAGCTGGTCGTGGAGCAGATGTCGGGCCGCTGGAAGATCAAGCACCCGGGCATGAAGCCGCTCGCGGCCGAGGCGGCGAGCGTCCTGCCGGGCCTCGCCCTCAGCTACGAGTGGATTCCGCGCGAGCAGAACAAGCACGCCGACCGCCTGGCCAACGAGGCGATGGACGCGGGCCGGCGCGGCGCGCAGTGGGACCCGTCGGCGTCCACGGCCGCCCTCGACGCCCCCCGTTCCTCGGTGGCCGCGGCCCTGCCCCCGGTCGAGGGCCCGCCCGGCGACGCGACGGCCGGCGCGGCGAGGGCCCGAGCGGCGCTGAACCGCCCGGGCACCGCGTCCCGGGGCCCGGCGGGGACGGACGCATCGAGCGACACGACGCAGGACCCGTCCGCGACGGTCCCGGCCGCCGCCGTGTCGTCGGGCCCGACGCCCTCCGACCCCGTCACCCCGCAGGTGGGCTGGGGCGCGGCCCCCGACCTGGGCGCGCCCGCCACGCTCGTACTGCTGCGGCACGGCGAGACCGCCCTCACCCCGCAGAAGCGGTTCTCCGGCAGCGGCGGTACCGACCCCGAGCTCTCCGCCGCCGGCCGCGAACAGGCCGGACGGGCGGCCGAGGCGTTCGCCGCCCGGGGCACCGTGCAGGAGATCGTCAGCTCACCGCTGCGCCGCTGCCGCGAGACGGCCGGCGCGGTAGCGGCCCGGCTCGGCCTGGAGGTCCGGGTCGAGGACGGGCTGCGCGAGACGGACTTCGGCGCCTGGGAAGGGCTCACGTTCGGCGAGGTCAAGGAGCGGTACGGCACCGACCTGGAAGCCTGGCTCGACTCCCCGGACGCGGCGCCCACCGGCGGCGGCGAGAGCTTCACCCAGGTCGCCCGCCGCGTGGCGGACGCCCGCGACCGCCTCGTCACGCGGTACGCCGGCCGCACGGTCCTCGTCGTCACGCACGTCACACCCATCAAGACCCTGGTCCGCCTCGCCCTGGGCGCGCCCCCGGAGTCGCTGTTCCGGATGGAGCTGTCGGCGGCGTCGGTCTCGGCCGTGGCGTACTACGCGGACGGCAACGCCTCGCTGCGGCTGCTGAACGACACGTCCCACCTGCGGTAGCGCGTACGTACCTCCGGGCAGCACAAGGCCCCACCGGCCGGGGGGTGGGCCGGTGGGGCCGAGGCGGTTCCAGCGGGCTGGGGGATGGCCTGCCGGAACCCGGGTCACCCGGCATGCGGGTCACGTCCCCTACAAGGTTTCGTGCCCCGGATACCGGGGAGCATGCATGCCGATGTGCGACGGGTTCCGCGCCGTCGCGCTCAGGCCCCCAGAGCGGCGGCCTCGGCTGCCAGCCGCTCCACCCGCCCCCAGTCCCGGGCCGCCACCGCATCGCCCGGCACCATCCAACTGCCGCCCACGCAGCCCACGTTGGGCAGGGCCAGATACGAGGGCGCGGAGGCGAGCGAGATGCCGCCGGTCGGGCAGAACCGGGCCTGCGGGAGCGGGGCGGAGAGGGCCTTGAGGTAGGCCGTGCCGCCCGCCGCCTCGGCCGGGAAGAACTTCATCCCGGTGATCCCGCGCTCCAGCAGCGCGACCACCTCGGAGGTGGTCGAAACGCCCGGCAGGAACGGCAGCCCGGAGCCCTTCATGGCGTCCAGCAACGAGTCCGTCCAGCCGGGACTGACCAGGAACCGGGCCCCCGCCGCCACGGTGTCGGAGACGTTGCCCGCCGAGATCACCGTGCCGGCCCCGACGACCGCGTCCGGCACCTCGGCCGCGATGGCCCGGATCGCGTCCAGGGCGGCGGCGGTGCGCAGGGTGACCTCGATCGCCGGAAGCCCGCCCGCGACCAGCGCACGGGCGAGCGGCACCGCGTCGGCCGCGTCCTCCAGGACGACGACGGGCACGACGGGGGCGAGGTCCAGCACGGAGGAGGAGGTCATGCGCCCATCCTGCCTCGCGCAAGGCGCGATACGCAACGAGCGTTGCGCAGGATGCAACGCGCTCTCAGTGGATCTCCGTGACGACCACATCGAGCTGCCACGGGCGCCCCGGCCGGGCGGGGGCCTCGCCCTCGACGACGTATCCGAGGTCCCGCAGGACGGTCACCAGCTCGGCGGGCCCGGACGGCCGGGCCCCCGCGACGAGGAGATCGCGCACCATCCGGCCCTTGGTGGCCTTGTTGAAGTGGCTGACCACGGACCGCCTCTCCACTCCGTCCACGACCCGCGCGTGCAGCACCCGCACGCTCGCCGTGCGCTCCGCGACCGCACCCTTGGGCCTCCAGGCCGCCGCGTACGCGGACGAGCGCAGGTCCAGCACCAGACCTCCACCCGCCGCCTCGGGCATCACCTCGGCCATCGGCGTACGCCAGAACGCCCCGAGCGCGCCAAGGCCCGGCAGCTTCACCCCCATCGAGCAGCGGTACGGAGGAATCCGGTCGCCCACCCGTACCGCCCCCCACAGCCCGGAGAACACCAGCAACGACGTCCCGGCCCGGCGCCGGGCGGCAGGGTCGAGGGAGGCGAGGCCGAGCGCGTCGTACAGCACACCGGTGTACAGCTCCCCGGCCGGCCGCGTACCCGCCGTCCGCAGCCCGGCGTTCTTCGCGACCTCACCGCGCAGCCCCTCGCTCAGCCCGAGCACCTCCCGGGCCTTCTCCTCGTCGCCCGCACACAGCTCCACGAGCCCGTCCAGCACGGCGGCCCGCGCCTCGGCCAGCCCGGGCAACGAGAGCGACTCGGGCTTCAGGGGTGCCCCGCGCCCCGAGGCGGCCTTTCCTTCGGAGGGCGGCAACAGCACGAGCACGGCGGTTCTCCTTCATACGTACGGATAAGGGGCGCCGACCACGGCGTACGGACCGTGCGGACGCCCCGGAGCCAGCGTACGGGGGCGGAGCACACGGGCCCTCGCCGGTCGGGACGGCCGGCGGCAGCCACGGACCGCGGTCCGGATGAGCCGTCGCGGCGGTCGCGGGAGCCGAGCCACCCGGGACACCGAAATGCCAGGACGCCGGGATGCCCCGCACTCCACCCCGCCCTACGCTCGATCCATGCCCCGCCGCCACCTGCACATGACCGGCGCAGCCGACACCCCGCTGCGGGCGGCCCTGCGCGGCCTGCGCACCGGGCTCGCGCTCCCCGACGACTTCCCGCCCGCCGTGCTCGCCGAAGCGGCGGACGCGGCGCGGAGCCCGGAACTGGCCGGGCACGAGGACGCGACGGACATCCCGTTCCTCACGATCGACCCGCCCACGTCCACGGACCTCGACCAGGCGATGCACCTGGAACGGCGCGCCCACGGCTACCGCGTGCACTACGCCATCGCGGACGTCGCCGCGTTCGTCCGCCCGGGCGGCGCGCTCGACGCCGAGGCCCACCGCCGGGTGACGACCCTGTACTTCCCCGACGGCAAGGTGCCGCTGCACCCCGAGGTGCTCTCCGAGGACGCCGCCAGCCTGCTGCCCGGCCGGGTCCGCCCCGCGGCGCTGTGGGAGATCGACCTCGACGCGGAGGGCCGCGCGGTGACGACCCGGGTGCGCAGGGCCCTCGTACGCAGCCGGGCCAAGCTCGACTACGCGGGCGTGCAGCGGCAGATCGACGCGGGCACGGCCGAGGAACCGCTCGCGCTGCTCAGGGACATCGGCACACTGCGAGAGGAGCAGGAGGTCGCCCGGGGCGGCATCTCCCTCAACGTGCCCGAGCAGGAGATCACCGAGCACGACGGCACGTACGGCCTCACCTACCGCGCCCCGCTGCCCGCGGACGGCTGGAACGCCCAGATCTCCCTGCTCACCGGCATGGCGGCGGCCCGCCTGATGACGGAGAGCGGCACCGGCATCCTGCGCACGCTCCCGGTCGCCCCCGACGGCGCGGTGGCCCGGCTGCGCCGCTCCGCCGAAGCCCTGCACATCGACTGGCCGCACCACGTCCCGTACGCCGAGGTCGTCCGCTCGCTCGACCCGAAGCGGACCAACCACGCGGCGTTCCTCCAGGAGTGCACGACCCTGCTGCGCGGCGCCGGCTACACGGTCTTCGACCACGGCGACCTCCCCACCCCCGCCGTGCACGCCGCGGTCGCCGACCTCTACACCCACTGCACCGCACCCCTGCGCCGCCTCGTGGACCGCTACGCCTGCGAGCTGTGCCTCGCCGCCTGCGAGGACCGCGACCCGCCCGAATGGGTCCTGGCCGCCCTGCCCTCCCTGCCGAAGGAGATGGCGGAGGGCACGAGGCGCGCCAACACGGTGGAGCGCGAGAGCGTGGACCTGGTCGAGGCGGCGCTCCTCAAGGACCAGGTGGGCGCGGTCTTCGACGCGTACGTGGTGGACGTGAAGGACAACGAACCCACCACGGGCACCATCCACATCGACACCCCGGCCGTCGTCGCCCGCGTCGAGGGCGGCCCCGCCCGCCTCCCCCTGGGCGGACGCCTCCGGGTCCGCCTCACCCAGGCCGACCCGGGCACGGCGAAGGCCCTGTTCACCCCGGCCTGAGGGCGACCGCCGCCCTCCATCTCGTACGATCGCGAGTTCGGCCCCGCGCCCCCGCGCACCGCGCCCGTACGACGGAAGGACCGGCGTGACCGACCGCGCCCGCCAGATCCAGATCCTGGCCGCCGCCCGCACCCTCCTGGAGCAGGAGGGCCCCGAAGCGCTGACCATGCGCCGGCTCGCCGGCCGGGTGGGCATCACGGCGCCGTCCCTCTACAAGCACTTCCCGGACAAGTCGTCCGTGGTGAACGCCCTGGCCGACGCGATGCTGCGGGAGACCGCCCAGGCACTGGAAGCAGCGGAGTCCGCCTCCCCGGGCTCCTTCCCGGCCCTGGCCGCCGCCTACCGCGCCCACGCCCTGGCCCACCCCCACCTCTACCGCCTCACCACCGCCCGCCCCCACCCCCAGGAACTGGAAGAACGCGCCGCGGCCCCGCTCTTCCGCGCCCTGTCCCACGACGAGGCCCGCGCCCGAGCGGCCTGGGCCTTCGCCCACGGCATGGTCGTCATGGAACTGAACGGCCGCTTCCCCACCCCCGCCGATGTCACCGCGGCCTGGACGGCGGGGATCACCGCCTTCGCCGCGAGCGGCCTCTGACCTCCGGCACCGTTCCCGCCGGACCGGTGCCCCCGGCCGGGCGGGTAGCATGGTCGGCACGGCAGACGAGCCGGGCGGACGGCCGCGTGAGGATCTTCGGACCCTCCCGAGGAACGTCCGGGCTCCACAGGGCAGGGTGATGGCTAACGGCCACCCGGGGTGACCCGCGGGACAGTGCCACAGAAAACAGACCGCCCGGGACTTCGGTCCCGGGTAAGGGTGAAACGGTGGTGTAAGAGACCACCAGCGCCTGGGGTGACCCAGGCGGCTAGGTAAACCCCACCCGGAGCAAGGTCAAGAGGGAGCACCCCGGTGCTCCTGCGCGAACGCTTGAGGGCTGCCCGCCCGAGTTCGCGGGTAGACCGCACGAGGCCGGCAGCAATGCCGGTCCTAGATGGATGGCCGTCTCCCCGGCCGCCGCGAGGCGCCCGGGCGACAGAACCCGGCGTACAGCCCGACTCGTCTGCCGCCACCTGCGGTTTCGTCTTGGAAAATGGGATGGATACAGCGGTGCTCCTGAAGCCGCGCAGCCTGGGCGCCCGCTCCGCCGGCGAGCGTCGGGGGCCGCGCGGCCTGTGAATCGGCCTCGGGACTGGTAGGCGCGCATGTTGAGGTGCCACGTATTCGTCAGCCGAGACGTGTTCATGACCCGACGGGGTAACGGACGGTGATGCTCTGGAGCCTCGCCCTCCACCGTTGACCTTTTTGTGACTGCGAGCTTCCGTCTGGCCGTCGGCGGCCTGGAGGAGTTCGCGTGTGACGCGGGTCGCGGGGGTCGAACGCAGGGTGGCGAGTTCGTCGTCGATGTCAGCGGCCGTGGCTCGGTATCGGACCTTCGGGAATTGCGACGGGGTACGCCAAGCGCCCGGGGCGGCCGGAGGCCCCGGGCACGGCAGGGGTCAGGAGCCCTCACGGAGGCCGGTGTAAAGGTAACGGCCGGCCTGGTCGACGGCCGCCTTGGCGGCGTTGGTCTCGCTGAGGGCGTCGAGCAGGGCGAAGTCGTGGATGGTGCCCGAGTAACGGACGGTGGTGATGTCGTTGCCGGCCGCGCGCAGCTTGGCGGCGTATGCCTCGCCCTCATCGCGCAGGACGTCGGCCTCGTCGGTGATGACCAGGGCCGGAGGAAGGTCCTTCAGCTGGTTCAGGCTGGCCCGCAGCGGTGAGGCGAGGATCTCCTTGCGGTCCTTCTTGTCGGGGGCGTAGGCGTCCCAGAACCACTGCATGGCCTTGCGGGTCAGCCAGGGACCGTCGGCGAACTGGCGATAGGAAGCGGTGTTGAAGTTGGCGTCGGTGACGGGGTAGAGCAGCACCTGCTCACGCAGTGCGGGTCCGCGGCGCTGCTTGGCCATGAGGGTGACGGCGGCGGTCATGTTGCCGCCGACGCTGTCACCGGCCACTGCCATGCGCGAACCGTCGACGTTGATCTCGTCGCCGTGCTCGGCGACCCACTTGGTGGCCGCGTACGCCTGCTCGATGGCGATGGGATAGCGGGCTTCGGGGGAGGGCGTGTAGTCGACGAAGATGACCGCGGCCTTGGCCTTGTCGGCGATCTGCCGCACCAGCCGGTCGTGGGTGTCCTCATTGCCCAGGACCCAGCCGCCGCCGTGGAAGTACATGACGGCGGGGAGCTTGTCGCTCACGCCGGCCGGGCGGACGATCCGGATCTTCACCTCGCCGGTGGGACCGACCTTGAGGGTGCGGTGGCTGATGTCGGCGGGCAGTTTGCCGACCGGCCCGGCCTGGGCGTCGTCGAGCGCCTTGCGGGCATCGGCGTAGGAGAGCGTGTAGATCGGCGGGTTCTTGGCGGCCGCGTCGGCGAACGCCTGAGCGTCCTTTTCCAGCACCACATCCGAGCTCTTGGCGGACGAGGCCGCGGACGGTCTGGAGGTGGAAGGGGACGCGGAGGCGTGGACCGCGATCCCGCCGGCGACGACGAGGGCGGCCGCCGCCGCTACGGCGATGGTGCGGTTGATACGGGTACGGCTTGCGGACATCGGTGACTCCTGTATGGCGATTTCGGATATCCGCACCGGCCGCCGAGCGAACGGCGTGAGCCTGGCGGCCGGTGCGGCGAACTGAAGCTGATTCGGGAACTGATCGGGGACTTACGCGGTCGCTGATCGCGTGGTGTGGGTTCAGTGGGTGTGAAGGTGCGGTGTCGTCACGGGCGCCCCGCCTCTTGGGGCGTGGTGCGGATGGTGGGCGTGGTCCGCCGTTCAGTCCGTGTGGGAGGCGCCCTCGGCCGCGAACATCCAGCGCTGCTTCTCGAGTTCGGCGGTGATCGAGACCAGGAGGTCCTGGGTGACCGGGTCGGCCCCCTCGGTGGCGTCGATGCGCTCGCGCAGCCGTGTGGCGGCGGCCCCCAAGGTCTCGACCATCATCTCGACGGCGTCGTCGTCGCGTATCCAGCCGTCCTTCGGGCCGGGCAGCGCGAACGCCGAGGCGATCGTCTCCGGCCGGCCGTCCGGCGGCAGACCGAGCGTCGCGGCCCGTTCGGCGACCGTGTCGGCGGCCTCGCGGATCACCGTCACCAGTTCGTCGAGCTGCAGGTGGACGGAGCGGAAGCGAGGCCCCACGATGTTCCAGTGCGCCTGCTTCCCGATCAGCGAGATCCCGAGGAGATCCACGAGGGTGCTCTGCAGCGCGCTCCCGGCGACCTGACGGGCCGCATCGGGGATCGTGCTCTTCATGACAGTCATACGGCGGTTCTCCTTGTGTAATCGGCTCCGGCGATACGGAGCAGTGCGACACGTTCCGGCGGCGGGGTGAGCGGTGGGCCCGCTCCCCGGGCGTGGTCGTGGCGTGGGTTCAGGCGGTGTGGAGGGTGATGGCGGCCTGGGCGGCGTCGGTGTCGCGCAGGGCGTTGAGCTGAAGAAGTCGTGGATGATGCCCGGGTAGCGGGTAGCGGGTAGCGGGTAGCGGGTAGCCCGTCGACCACGAGGTGGATCCGGTGGCCGACGTCCCTGCTTCGTGTTCCACCAACTCGGTGGTTCCCACTGTCCGCGACGGCCGAGTACGAGCCGACCGACCGGAGTGGGCACGACCTCCACGCCGGTGAAGCCGCCGGCCCGCAGCTCCGCGGCCAGGTCCTCCGCGCTCACAACAGGCGGGACCCCGCGGCAGTCGGCGACGAGCGCGTCGAGGGATGCGCCCAGGCGGGCGGACGTCGAGTCGTCGGCCGGCGCGGCGAGTTCCTGTGCGAGAAGCAGACCGCCCGGGGCGAGTGCGCGCCGGATGGCGGCCAGGGTGGACTCGCGGGTGTGGCTCGGGAAGAATGCCTGGGCCCAGGAGCAAACACCGTAGACCGCATCGTCATCGCGCTCCCGGGCATCGGAGTGCCGGATGTCCAGGCGTGCGGCCACACCGGCGGCCCGGGCGCGTTGCCGCAGTTCCTCGACGACGTCGGAAGCACGCTCGACCGTGACAGCACGCAGGGCGGGGTACTCCACCAGCGCACTCAGCACGGCTCCGCCGACCCCGCTGCCGACGTCCAGCAGGGGACCGCCGGCGGCCAGCCGGTCACGGTGCGCCGGGAGCGCGTCGTAGGCCATCACGAACATGCTGCGCGCGGCCGCGGTGGACCGGATGACAAAGTGGTCTCAGGGGCTTGGCGACTGAGTCCTGATTCCCTCGGTGCGGGCCCGTCGGCCCTGACCGGTGCGCCGGGTGGGGTGTGGTTGCCAGGACTGTCGCGGGGTCGGGCCTGCCGCCGTCACCAGGGGAGTGCGCCGGCGCGGTCGGTCACCGTGCCGGTGGGCGTGTCGGGCCCCAGGGTGGCGATACGCACCGCCGCCTCCGCGCCCTCCTCGACGCTCTGCCCGATGTGGCCGGTGAACTCGGTCGCGGTCTGGCCGGGGTCCACCGCGTTGAAGCGGACGTCGGGGATCGTCCTGGCGTACTGCATGGTCAGCATGGTGACCGCGCTCTTCGACGAGCCGTAGGCGGCGAGCGGATACTGCGACTCGACCCGCTCCGGGTCGTGGGTCAGCGTGAACGACCCCAGACCACTGGTGACGTTGACGACGGACGGGGCGGCCGCCTTCCGCAGCAGGGGCAGGAACGCGTGCGTGACGCGCACCAGTCCGAAGACGTTGGTTTCGTAGACGTGGCGGACCTGGTCGGCCGTCATGTCCTCAGGTGCGGTCACTTCGCCGAGGATTCCGGCGTTGTTGACGAGAACGTCCAGGTGGCCGGCCCGGGCGCGCAGCGTCTCGACCGCCGCGTCGACCGACGCGTCGTCGGTCACGTCCAGCTGGACGAAGCCGGCGCCGAGCCGGTCGGCGGCCTTGCGTCCGTTCCCGGCGTCCCGGGCTCCGATCCAGACCGTCTGGCCCGCCTGGACCAGTCGGCGCGCGATCTCGTGGCCGAGGCCCCTGTTGCCGCCGGTGATCAATGTGGTGGTCACGTCGTGTCACTCCTGTGCGTGTCTTCGGAGCGGGTGCTCCCGGAAAGCGGTCACCGGGAGCACCCGCGGGATCGGTTCGCGGCGGTGTGGCCCGCCGGCGTCGGTGCCGGCGGGCGTCCGGCGCTAGTGGGCGGGGCGGAACGGGCGCAGCAGGCGGATGCCGTCCTCGATGGATCCGTCGATCAGTTCGAGCATCTGCGGGACGAGTTCCCGCATCCGGGGCGCGGCGAGGTGGGCGTCGAGGTGGGCGCGGGTCTCCCAGCGTTCGTAGATGACGAATTCGCCGGGTCGGCCCTCGACTTCGTGGGCCTCGTAGTCGATGTTGCCGGGGTCGTTGCGCGAGGGGGTGACGGCGGCGGTGATGAACGCCTTGAGGTCGGCCTCCCTGCCCGCCTGCGCCTTCGCGTCCCAGATGACGGTCACGTAGCCGGTGGGGGTTGCGGTCATGGTCATTTCTCTTCTGTTCCGTGCTGGCGGGTTGTGTGTCGGTACCGGGCCGGTGTCAGCTCTCGATGAAGTCGAGGAGGTCGGCGTTGACGGTGTCGGCGTTGACGGTGCACATGCCGTGCGACAGTCCCGGGTAGACCTTCAGGCGCGCGTTCTTGACCAACGTGATCGCCATTTCGGCGGAGTTGGCGATCGGGACGATCTGGTCGTCGTCGCCGTGCATGATGAGCGTGGGCACGTCGATCGCCCGGAGGTCGTCGGTGAAGTCGGTCTCCGAGAACGCCTTGATCCCCTCGTAGTGCGCCTGCGCACTGCCGGTCATCCCCTGACGCCACCAGTTCTGGATGACGCCCTGGGACACGTCCGCGCCCGGGCGGTTGAACCCGTAGAACGGCCCGGAGGCGAGGTCGAGGTAGAACTGGGAGCGGTTGGTGGCCACGGCCTCGCGGAAGCCGTCGAAGACCTCGACCGGCAGCCCTCCCGGGTTCGATTCGGTCTGGACCATGAGCGGCGGGACCGCTCCGATGAGGACGGCCTTGGCGACCCGCCCGGCACCGTGCCTGGCGACGTACCGGGCGACCTCTCCGCCACCGGTGGAGTGGCCGACGTGGACGACGTCGCGCAGGCCGAGGTGCGCCACCACGGCGGCGGCGTCCGCCGCGTAGTGGTCCATGTCGTGCCCGTGGCCGACCTGGGCGGAGCGCCCGTGCCCGCGGCGGTCGTGGGCGATGACACGGTAGCCGTGCTGGACGAGGAACAGCAGTTGGGCGTCCCAGTCGTCCGAGCTCAGCGGCCAGCCGTGGTGGAACATGACCGGCCGGCCCGAGCCCCAGTCCTTGTAGAAGATTTCGGTTCCGTCGCTGGCGGTGACGAACGGCATGGTCTGCTCCTCGTGGTCTCGCCCGGGTGCCGGGCGGATTCGCTGTCTCCACGAGAATGGCTCGGCCACCGTACCGACAGCCTCCGTCAGCTGACTGACATCCGGCCGACGGCTCGCTTACGTCAGTACCGGGGCGGTGCTGAGACCCGACCGGTAGCTCTCACAGCCGGGTGGCCGGAAGTTCGGGAGGCAGCGCCTCCAGCGCGTCGCGGAGCTCGGCCCGCGATGTGATCCCCAGCTTCGGGAACACATGGTAGAGATGCGACGACACGGTCCGCGGCGAAAGGAACAGATGCGACGCGATCTGCGGGTTCGACAGCCCCGTCGCCGCCAGCCTGGCGACCTCCAGCTCCTGCGGGGTGAGGGCCTCACCGGCCTTGCCCCGGCCGGTCCGCGTCATGCCGGTGGCGCGGAGCTCCGCCGCGGCCCGGGCCTCCCACGAACGGGCCCCGAGTTCCTCGAAGCGGTCGCGGGCGGCGGCCAGCTGCACCCGGGCGTCACGGTTGAGTCCTTGCCGGCGAAGCGCTTCGCCGTACGCCAGACGAGCATGGCCGACCTCGAAGGGCCACTGCTCGACACCCGGCAGCGCGAGTGCCTCCTCGAAACACCGGACCATGTCCTCGGCAGCCGATGTCATCGCCGTGACCGTGGCCGTGCTCAGCGCGAGCCGCGACGAGAGGTGACCGACACCGGCGTCGCGTAGCGCGTCCGCGTGCCGTCGCGCCTCCGCGTGCCGCCCGGTGCGCACGGCGGCCTCGACGAGGTCCGGCGCGGACCACACGGCCTCGGGGTTGAACGGCGGCAGCACACCCGGGGCGCAGATCGCCGTGGCGTGCCGGAACGCCGTCTCGAAGTCGGCGGCGCCGAGGGCCGCCCGGGCCGCCGCCTGGTGGGCGCAGTTCTCCAGCCGCCGCAGTCCCCTGGGCCCCGACCACTCCCAGACGGCCTCGCAGTGGCGGCGGCACGCGTCGAGGTCGCCGCGCTGGGCCGCGGCCATTGCAGCGACGTAGTGCCCCACCTGGGCGAACAGGTGGTACCCCGTCTCCTCGGACAGTGCGATGAGCTCGTCCGAGGCGTCGGCCGAGGACTGCCACCGGCCGGCGTACAGGTCGTCCAGCGCGATGAACATCAGGGCCGGCATGCTCGACCCCACCGCGCCGCCGTCGCGTACGACCCGGGACACGGCCTCGCGACAGCCCGGAAGCCGGTCGAGGTACGAGGCGGTCAGGGCGGTGCGGATGACCACGTCGGCGTCACTCTGGTCCCTCAGCCGCGCGATCTCCTCGTCCAGGCGGCGCAGCATGCCGTCGGTGACGGAGCCGAGGTCGTGGTGGACGCGCCCCAGCGACGCCGCGGCGGCGGGCGCCGCCTCGGGGAACCGGGCGAGCACATCGACCAGGGGCTGCCAGTGCTCGGGCCGGCCCGAGTACTGGCTGGCGAGCGTGAGGGTGAAGAGCGCGGTCTCCAGCTCGCCGGACGGCGGACCGGGCGACATCTGCGCCTGCTCGATCGCCTCCATCAGCAGCGCGTGGGCGGTGTCGGCGTCCCCTTCCGTGACGAGCACGAGGAAGCCGGCCGTCGCGGCCGCCGAGAGCGACCGGGCCGCCGGATCGCCCTCGACCTCACGCATGATCTCGTGGCTGACCTCCAGATGACCCGCGACCCAGGCGGCGACGTAGGCGGCCTGCGACAGGCGGCGTCTGCGGACCGTCCGGTCGGGGCTCAGCTCGGCCGCGCGCCGCAGCCTCGCGATCGCGCCGTCGGCGTCACCGCGTCGCAGGCTGCTCCGGGCCGCCGACTCCACGACGGCGGCGACCGCCTCGTCGGGCGCCGTCGTGGCTCTCGCGAGGTGATCACCGCGCCGCTCGGGCTGGTCGGCCAGCGCGTCGGCCAGCCGGCGGTGGGCGCTGCGCCGCTGTTCGCCGGTGGAACCGTCGACCACCGCGGACCTGACCAGCGGGTGCCTGAAGCGCACCGCGCGGCCGTTCTCCGCGACCATGACCAGGTGGTCTCGCTCCGCGGGAGCGAGCTCGTCGAGCCCGCCCGGCCCGCCGGCCGCCTCGAGAATGCCGATGTCGCCGGAGCCCTCGAGAGCCGCGAGCAGCAGTACCTCGCGCGTTCTCTGCGGCAGTCGTCCGACGCGGGCGCCGTATAGAGCGCGCACGTCCCGCCCCTGGCCGCTCGCCCACCCCGCCCCTTGGCCGTGTTGGTCGCCGGATGCCCCGGTGGATCCGGCGAACTCGAGCAGAGCCAGGGGGTTGCCCTGCGCCTCGTGCGCCACGGTCGAAAGGACCCGACGGGGGAGGTGGGCGAAGCGCCGGGACAGCAGTCGCAGGGCGTCCGAGTCACCCAGCGGCGCGATCTCGAGCTCCGGCAGACCGGTGGACCGGAAGGATTCGTCGGACTCCGTCCGCCCTGCTCCGAGCAGCCCGATGCGGCGATCGCCCAGTCTTCTGGCGACGAAACCCACCGCAGCCCGGCTCGCCTGGTCGACGGCATGAAGGTCATCGACCACGAGGAGCAACGGCCGCTCCTTCGCGGCCTCGTCGAACAGGGACAGTGCCGCGTTCAGGACGGCGATCCGGCTCGGCGCGGGACCGGCGCCGAGACCGAGGGCGACCTCGAGGGCCTCCCGCGTGGAACGCGGCAGGCGACCGAGCTCGTCCGGCAGCGAGCCGACGAGCTGATGGAGCCCCGCGAAGCTGATGTCCGTCTCGTACTCGTCGCCGCTCCCGCGGACCACCCGCATTCCCTTCGCGGCCGCCAGTTCGGCGGTCGCGTCCAGGAGTGCCGTCTTCCCCACGCCCGGATCACCGGTGAGCAGCAGGACGGCTCCGTCCATCCCGGCCATGTCCAGGAACGCCGCAAGCTCGGCGAGCTCGCCCTCCCGGCCGACCAGCCCAGTCGGGCCGACACCCATGCCTGTACTTGACTTCGCCCACATCCGCCGCGTCCCTCGCCGTACCTCGCGAAGCAGTCGAACCACCAGCCACGCACCTGACCAGCAATTATCGCACCCCCGGGCAAACGGAGCGTGAAACCATCTGCTTCGCCGACACCCGCAGCTCCCAGACGAAGATCATGCAGAACACCAGCCGGGCGACCATCTCGGCCATACTGCGCACCCGGGTCTACCGACCCGGATCCCTGATCTGGCCGCAGGGCTGACAAGCCCTGCGGCGCTGGCGAGCCGAGAACGAGATCACCGGCCTCTACGCCGTCCCGTACGGCACGGGACCGGGGTTGGCACGACGAAGGCTTCTCCGCTCGGGAGGTGGCTTCACCAGAGCCCTTGCGGGAGATCAGTGCCTGGATACAGCGGCGTCGCAGCTCACCCCGCACAGAGCCATTCGAGTCGTACGCCTTGTCGCGGGTCGTCGGCGGTGCGCGTCCCGAAGGCGCGATGTCCTTCGGGACGCGCGGCAGGGGTCCGGGTTCAGGCGTTGTAGCCGCCGTGGGCGTCCAGCACCGCACCCGTGATGTATGACGCGGCGGGGCTCGCCAGGAAGGCGATCGCCGCGGCGATTTCGTCGGGGTGTCCCATGCGTTGCAGGGACAGCGAGCTGACCAGGGCCTTGAGGGTCTCGGAGTCCGGCGGTTGCATGCCGCCCTCCATCAGTCCGGCCTCCACGACGTTGGCCGTGATGTTCCGGGGCCCGAGGTCGCGTGCGACGCCCATGGTGTACCTCTCGATCCCGGACTTGGTCGCCGAGTAGTCGGCAAGGCCGGGGGCCCCGACCCGGGAGCCCAGTCCGGAACTCACCGTGATGATGCGACCGCCCGTGCGCAGCACTCGGGAGGCGGCCCGGATGACGGCAATCACGCCGAGGTAGTTGGTGGCGTGCATCCGGTCCAGGGCGGCGGTGTCGGCGTCCGAGTCGTCCACCGTGCCAGCCACGGAGATCGCCGCGTTGTTGACGAGGATGTCCAGGCCGCCGAAGTGCGCGACCACGTCGTCGATCAGCGCCGGCGCCCGGCTCGTGTCTGCCTGGTCGGACTGGAAAGCGACGGCCTTGGCTCCCTTGCCGTGCACCTCGTCGACGACGGCCTGCGCCTGCTTCTCGGAGCTGACGTAGGTGAAGGCGACGTCGGCGCCCTGCTCGGCCAGCAGCCGTACGGTCGCGGCTCCCAGTCCGCGCGACCCCCCGGTGACCAGGGCGACCTTGCCCATGAGTGGCTTGCTCATTCTTCTCACCTCGTTGATTGACTCTTCCTGGCAGTCGCAACGCTAATTGTTACGACTTGCTTTTGCAACCTTTACTGTTACGACTGCGTTGTCGTAACATAAAGCGTTGCGGCCGAGAGGAGGGGTTCATGAGTGCCAACAGCAGGTTGACCATTGCCGCCCACGCGCTGGCCTGGATCGGTCTCTACCAGCGCCAAGGCCATGAGGTCGCCACCTCCGAGCAGATCGCGACCAGCGCGAACACCAACCCCGTGGTGATCAGGCGGCTGCTCGGCGAGCTGCGCAGGGCCGGGCTCGTGGACTCCCGGCGGGGCGTGGGCGCGGGCTGGTCGCTGGCGCGGGAGCTGGAGTCGATGACCCTGCTCGACGTGTACGAGGCAGTGGAACCCGGCCCGCTGTTCGCGATGCACCGCACCCCCCCGGACCAGGGATGCGTGGTGGGTTACGGCATCCAGCCGGCCATGCAGGGCATCTACGAGGGCATCGAGGACACCCTGAGACACGAACTGGCCCGCGTCACGCTCGAGAACGTACTTCGGGACGTACTCGCGGCACCTCGCTAGCCTCCCCGTTACGCCCTGATATCGCCCAGATCGCCACCGATGCCCAGGCCAGTGAGGTGCCGAGCGGGTGCGTCCCCGTCGTCGGCGTGAACAATGTGCCGCCGTCGTTGAGCAGGTGCACCGGGCGCACGGCACGGGCGCCCTCGTACGCCGTGCCGGCCGGGTTCCCGCGGCGGCGAGGGTTCCCTCACGGAACTGGCACCGCGACGCCTTCCTCGCCCCTCCCGCGCTCCGGGCTCGCCCCGAGCGCCGTCAGCGTCACCCCGGCTGCCACCGCCAGCGCCGCCACCAGCCCCGCCGCGAGCACCGCCCAGTGACCCAGGAACGTACAGACGACCACCAGCAGCGCCGTGGCCGGCAGCACCGACTGCTGGGCGATCCCCACCTTGTAGAAGCGCGAGTGCAGCGCCCACACCGTGAGCAGGAACAGCGCTGTCGGCAGCGTCACCGCCGCCGACGCCGACAGCGCCGAAAGGTGCGCCTTGCCCACCGCATGCTCCACCGCCACCTCCAGGCCGGCCCCGATCGCGGCACCCGAGACGAAGATCAGGTAATGGCCGTAGCCCCAGAGGAAGGACTGCCGGTTGGACCGGAGGTGCCCGTGGATGGGGACCGCGAAGTACACCCACCAGGCGGCGAAGATGATCAGCAGTCCGCCGGCGGCGATGGGCAGCAACTCACCCAGGGCCTCGTGCTCGTCGATCCCCGACTTCACGGCGACGGTGGCCGCCGCGATGGTCTCGCCGAGCACGATGAGCGTGAGCAGCCCGTACCGTTCGGCGATGTGGTGGGGGTGCCACGGCGTGGGGTGGGCCCGCTCCGCATACAGCGGTACGGCCATCTCCAGCAGCGCCATCACCAGGAAGACCCACGGGCGGCCGGCCTCCGGCAGGGCCAGTAGCCCCAGCCAGCCGATCTGGCACAGCCCGACGGCGTACCGCAGCGCCATCGTCCGCTCGGGGCCCTGGCTCGACAGCGCCACGCGCAGCCACTGCGCCGTCATGGCGAGCCGCATGATCGCATAGCCCAGGATGACGACCAGGTACGCGTGTTCCTCGAACGCCCGGGAGACGCCTGCCGTCAGGACGAGCACGCCGGCTATCTGGATCAGCGTGACGATCCGGTACAGCACGTCGTCGTTGTCGTAAGCCGAGGCGAACCACGTGAAGTTCATCCACGCCCACCAGATGGCGAAGAAGATCATCAAGTAGTTGAGGATCCCCTCGCCCGTGTGTCCCTCGACTATGGCGTGCACCAACTGGGCGCCTGCCTGGGCTATGGCCACGATGAAGCACAGGTCGAAGAAGAGCTCCAGTGAGGAGACGCCGCGGTGGGTCTCGTCGCGGCCTCGCGCCGTGAGCCTGCGCAGTGGTCTGTGGTGTGCGGGCGCCGCGGAGCACACCGGCGGCGGAGCCGGGCTGCTTGTCATCTGGTGAGCCAAGCTCCGAAATGCCGCTGCAGTCGGGGATTGATCTGCCAGACCATCGCTGCTGCCGCCGCCGGGACGAGTACAGCGAGTCGCACCGGCAGGTACAGATCCTCCAGAACAGGGTTCGTGGCCAGGCCCAGCAGGACGATGGTGGGGTAGATACCGCACACGGTGAGGAGCCACAGCTTCCAACGCCGGACGGCGGGCGGAACGGTGGGGCCGAGCCGGGGTTCGGCGTTCGCGGACGCGTTGCGGCTCTGCTCCCGGAGCGTGTGCCGGATGTCTGTCACTGCCGGTGGGCTTGGCAGTCCAGGATCGTCGGCACCGTAGGCATGGGAAACAATTCTCTCGTTCATGGACCACTCCAAATCGAAATGCCGCGTATCGTTTTGATTCCATCGGTTCCTGCGCGACCGAGGCGCTGTCGGCGCTGCGTGATGGGCTGCCCGCACGCAACAGCGGCAGCAGTTGCCGGGTGAGCAGCACAGGGCTCCGTTCGTCGCTCCGGTGACCAGAATCGACGCCTGGCGCAACCTTCCCGCGCAGGGGTCAAGGCCCGACGGCCCGGCGCCCAGGTGGGCGCCGGGCCAGGTCATGATCTGATCACTGAGCGGACTGGGTGTGGTCCTGCTCCACGTACACCTTGAGGGCCTGGAACTCCTCGATCGCGCGCGGGCCGCACAGGTAGCCGTAACCGCTTCCCTTGACGCCGCCCTCCTCGAAGTCCTCGCTGATGGCTCCCCAGGTGTTGATCCATACCGTGCCGGTGCGGATGCGCCGGGCGATCCGGCGGGCCTTCATCGAGTCCGAGCTGAACACCGAGGCGGCCAGGCCGTAGATGGTGGCGTTCGCCTTGGCCACGGCGTCGTCCTCGTCGTCGAAGACCTCGAACGTCTGGACCGGACCGAAGACCTCTTCCTGCACGATCCGGACGTCGGTGCGGTCCACCTCGATCAGGCTCGGCCGGTAGAACGCGCCGGCGGCCAGCGGGCCGTCGGTGACCACACCGCCGCGCAGCAGCACCGTGCCGTACGAGGCGGCTTCCTCGACGATCGCGTCCACCCGCTGGGCGGACGCCCGGTCGATCACCGGGCCGAGCTGGGCCTTCTCGTCGTCGCCCGACCCGAGCCGCACCTGCGCGAGCGCGCCGGTAAGCCGAGTGCGCACCTGGTCGGCGATGTCCCGGTGAACCAGTACACGGGAGCCGGTGCAGCAGAACTGCCCGTTCATCAGCACCAGCGACTGCACCACGGTGGGGATCACCATGTCCAGATCGGCGTCGGGAAAGATCACCATGGGCGCCTTGCCGCCCAGTTCCAGACCGAGCCGCTTGAGTGTGGTGGAGGCCGCGGCCGCGATATGGCGCCCGACCGGCGTACTGCCGGTGTAGTTGATCACGTCGACCTTGTCCGAGGAGACCAGGAACGGGGCCCCGGTGTTGCCGGACTCGGTGAACACGCTGACCACGCCCGCCGGGATCTCCGGGACCGAGGCCAGGACCTGCGCGAAAAGCTCATTGGTCAGTGCCGTCTGAGCCGGAAGTTTGACCACGACGGTGCAGCCGGCGGCCAGCGCCGGGCCCAGTGCCCGCACGGTCAGCATGATGGGGGAGTTCCAGGGAGAAATGATCCCGGCGACACCGAGCGGCTCGGGCACCGAGTGGGTGTACTGGCCGGGTGCCGTCTCGGCGGCGCGCCCGGCGGTCTGGGTGCGCACAGAGGCCGCCGCGTACCGCAGCCACCCGGCCGCACCGCTGACCTCCCACGTGGTCTCACCCAGCAGCTTGCCGTTCTCCCGGGACAACATGGCCGCAACCTCGGGTACCCGGGCCTCGAGGGCGTCGGCCAGCCGGCTGAGTGCTGTCGCCCGGAGCGAGGGAGTGCGCGCCCATTCGGTGGTCGCGAACGCGGCGGCGGCGGCGTCCACGGCGGCCGATGCCTCTGCCTCGCCACCGTCGTAGAACGAGCCGACGACGGTGCCGTCGGCCGGGTTGATCGATTCCAGAACCGAGCCGGAGCCGGTCCACTGTCCGTTGATCCAGTGCTGGGCGATGGTGTTCACGGTCTGCTCCTCGTGGTCTCGCCCGGGTACCGGGCGGATTCGCTGTCTCCACGAGAATGGCTCGGCCGCCGTGCCGACAGCCTCCGTCAGCTGACTGACATCCGGCCGACGGCTCCCTTACGTCAGTACCGGGGCAGTGCTGAGACCCGACCGGTAGCTCTCACAGGGCGGTTCGTGAAGTGATGTCCGTTTCTCGGTGAGGTTGGTGCAGGGCTGCTGGTCGTGGGGCTTCGGGTGGCTACTGCTTCCTGGGCACCCTGTTCCGCTACTGGAGCCCGGTCCAGGAGAACGAACCGTGCCGGGCGTTCAACCTGGCGAAGGACAAGGCACGGGCCAAGAGCGTCATGGTCCCGGAGGCTGCCACCTTCCAAGACCTGCGCGACTGCATGGACGCGGTGCTGATCGCTGCCGGTGTGCCGCCGCGCAGCGTGCAAGGCTGGATGCGGCACGGCACCCTGGCCGAGACGATGGACACGTACGGCTGCGCTCTCGAAGTGGACTGGGAGAACGCGCCCCCTCGTTCGAGGAGTTGTACGGCTTCCCGGCGCAGTCCGGTCTTCCGGAGGCCGCCGCCCTGCCGCCCCAGGCGGAGCGGGAGCAGGCTCGTGCCGGCCTCCTGCTCCGGGCTCCGGCGGGGGCGTTGCGCTCACCGCCGCGCAGCGATGACCAGGTGAGCCACCCACCGTACGGAGTGAGGTCTCCGCCATGACCACGGTTGATCAGCGCCCCGCCCGCCTCGGCGCGCGCAGGTACACACGGCTCCGGCCGCTGTGCACCCGTTGCGCACCGGGCAGGGTGGCGCGGCGCTGCTTCCCAAGTCGTCGCCGGTGGTGCGCAGATCCAGGATCTCCCGCCTGTCGGCGAGCAGCCGGCGGCGCCGACACCGTCGTTCTCGACCCGTACCACGGAGACCCGCAGGACACCCTTCGCCCCCGTGAGGCATGGCGGGCACTGACCGCCGTGGCCACGCACTGGAGGGCACCATCGTGATCAGCACCGCCGGCGAAGCGCTCCTGCGGCGGGCCGCCGCCCTCGCGGCCCGCGCCGTCGCGCTCGGCGACGCGCCCTACGGCTCCGTGCTGGCCAGCCCGGACGGCGAGGCGCGCGCACCCATCGTGGACTACTACCGGTTCTGATACCGGCCCCGACGAAGGGGCGAGGGGCCCCGCTCACCCATCGCCCCACCCCCACGCGTCGAAGTAGGCGGCCGTGCCCGTCCGCCTGGCCGTCATCACCGCTTCGAGGCGGGCGAAGTCCTGCGGGGGCATCAGGGGGTGCCAGTCGGCCAGGGACAGGGCCCGGACGTCGTCGTGCTCGTCCGGGTCCAGGACGATGGCGCGGATCTGCTCGTCCGTGAGCCGGCCGCCGTCGAAGACGCAGCCCGAGGTGCTGAACGGCCAGTCGGGCCCGGGTGGGCCGAAGACCGAGGCCAGCAGGCGGGGCGGGCCCGGGACCTCGATGCCCGTCTCCTCCCGGCACTCCCGCCGCGCCGTCTCCCAGGGGCGTTCGCCGTGGTCCATCGTGCCGCCGGGGAACTGCCACGGGTGCGTCCGGGAGTACGTGGCCCGCAGCTGCACCGGGCGGTCGTGCCCGTCGGTGAAGAACACGCAGGCGAAGCCGGTCGACTTGGGCACCGAGCGGGCGTACTCCTCCGGCGGGAGCATGACCCGCCCGGGCGCCTCACGGGGGCCGGGGAACGCGCCGGCCTCGTTCATGCCGCCCGCCCTTCGCGGTCGATGACGGCGGCGCCGCACGTGACGTGTCCCGGCAGGGGCGTCCGGGCGGCGGGGTCGTCCGCCGCGTCGCGGGCCGGGTACGCGGTCACCACCGTGTGGATGGGGGAGCGGGTGAGGGGCGGTCGGGGCATGAGCCGTGCGCCTTTCGTCGGCGGGGGAGGAGAAAGGAGGGGTCAGGGGGTGGTCGGGTTCTCGCCCGTGCGTTGTTGCAGGTCCCACAGGGTCCTGAACAGGCCCGGTTCCCGCGTCAGTTGCTCGTACGTGCCCTCCTGCACGATCCGGCCGCCGTCCAGGACCACGATCCGGTCGGCGATGCTGACGTTGGTGAGGCGGTGGGTGATCAGCAGGACCGCGCGGTCCTTGGCCAGGTCCCGCAGGCCGGTGAAGATGCGGTACTCGGCCCGGGCGTCCAGCGCCGCCGTGGGTTCGTCCATCACCAGCAGGGACGCCTGGCGGTGGAAGGCCCGGGTCAGGACCGTGCGCTGCCACTGCCCGCCGGACAGCTGCTGGCCGCCGAACCACTCCGCCGTGAGCAGCGTGTCGAGGCCGGAGCGCAGGGTGGGCAGCATGTCGATCGCCCCGGACGCCTCGCAGGCGGCGAGGACGGCCGCGTCGCCGGTGTCGCCCTGGCCGAAGGTGATGTTGTCGCGCATGGTCAGCGGCAGGTACGTGTACTTCTGCGGGACCAGTGCGACGTTCCGCCACGCCTCCCACGGGTCCAGCTCGGCGGTCGTGGTGTGGTCCCAGGCGACCGCGCCGGTGGTCGGCAGCAGCAGCCCGCACAGCAGACGGGACAGGGTGGTCTTGCCCGAGCCGTTCTCGCCGACCAGGGCCACGATCTCGCCGCGCTTCACGTGCAGGCAGACCCCGGCGAGGCTGTCGGCGGGCGCGCCGTCGTAGCGGTAGGTGAGGTCGCGGGCCTCGAACCGCTCCGGCGCGGCCGGCAGGGTCCGGGTGCCCCGGGAGACCGCCATCGACTGGCCGTGGGCGTTGTCGAGGAACCGCTGCCAGTCCTGGACGTACCAGCCGGTGCGCACCAGCCGCGCCCCGCCGTTGATGATGCCGCGCACGGACGTGGTGGCCGTCTGGAGCGCGAAGACGGCGCCGCCGCCCGCCGCGAGGTCCATGCGGCCGGTGGCCAGGAGGTACAGCAGCGCCGCCCATACGCCGGCCGAGGCGACCCCGCCGACTGCGGCGCCGGCCAGCCCCATCCACGCTCCGGTGTCGGCGGCCCTGCGTTCGGCGGTGTTCACGGACGCGGCGAGGCGGCGGTAGCGCCCGACGAGGAACGGGCCGGCCAGGCAGGCCCGCATCTCCTCGCTGGACTCCGTGTACGCCATGTGCCAGCGCAGCTTGGACAGCATGCGGCGGCGCCCCGAGGTCTCCAGGTTCGCCAGGTACAGGACGCGGGCCGCCCGTACGTACGCGGCGGCCTGCGGCAGGCACGCCACCAGGAGCAGCGGCAGGAGCGCCGGGTGCAGGACCGCGAGCACGGTCGCCCCGGCGGTGAGCGTGGCGGTGGCGGCCAGCACGTCCTGGGACTCGGCCACGAGGTCGGGGGTGACCTGGGCGCCCCGGTCCGCGATGTCGTAGAAGTCGTTGTAGCCGGGCATGTTGTTCGCGGCGAGCTCCGCACCGAGCGCGGCCTCGATCATCGTCAGCTCCGCCTCCCGGGCCAGCACCGGGCGCAGCCTGCCGGTCAGCCACGTCACCACGATGCCCAGCAGCGCGCGCACCCCGGCGGCCGCCGCGATGACCGCCAGCTGCGGAGCGGCCTGCCACAGCCGGTCCGTGATGTCGCCGGAGGAGACCAGCGCGGTGATCGTGCTCGTGACCGCGAGCAGCCCCAGCGCGGCCAGCACCCCGCCGCCCACCTGACAGGCCAGCAGGCCCGCCGTCGCCGCCCGGTCCACCCGCCAGGCCATCCGCAGCGACCGCAGCACCAGCGCGGGCAGCCGCCGCGC
The DNA here is from genome assembly GCF_004795015.1 of Streptomyces sp. A1277. Classification (GTDB taxonomy): domain Bacteria; phylum Actinomycetota; class Actinomycetes; order Streptomycetales; family Streptomycetaceae; genus Streptomyces. Next base: position 44,747 of record NZ_SSBI01000049.1, read on the forward strand.
CATCGTGCCGCTCGTCAGCTGCGCACCGGCCTGGAGCCGGGACTCGTCCCGGTACAGGAACTCCTCCCGCTGCGCCGCGCTCCCGCTGTCCGGTGGTGGTTCCGTCCGCGCGCTCACTCTGTCCGCACTCAGCTGTCCGGGCGTGCTGGCCGAGGTCAACGTGGCCCCCTCTGTGGTCGGTCGCGGCTGGGTCACCCGGCTTAACGACCGCCCCCGGAACTCGAACACCTGTGTTTCGGTCGGCCTCCGGGCCCCGCCGTGCCGGGCCGTACGGGCGTGCGGGATACATCCACCCGTGCCCCGCACGGGGTCCGGCGCGGCGCCGAGTTGGCCGAAACGCCGAGAGCAGCGCGCGCGGGCACCCAAGCCTCCCGCTCGCGCGCCGGTGCACGCGGGCGTCGGCCGAGCGGCGCAAGAGCGCGGCACCGTTGCGACGAACCCGGCCCGCGCGCCGTGACATCGGGAGATCCGGGGGTACCCCTTCCGTCGAGCGCGGAACAAGCGGAACAACCGGCCGACGGAGAGGCGACTCGTGCTGCTGTCGAAGAAGAGGGCGCGCCCGGAGGGCAAGGCACGGCGGACGGGGGAGAGGGCGGCGGACGCCGTCGACGCGCGGCTCCCGCTCGCCGGGGCGGCCAGGGCACTGCTGCGCAAGGCGTTCCCGGACCACTGGTCCTTCCTCCTGGGCGAACTCGCCCTCTACAGCTTCCTCGTCCTCCTGATCACCGGCGTGTACCTGACGCTGTTCTTCCAGCCGTCGATGACCGAGTCGGTGTACGCCGGCTCGTACGCGCCCCTCCACGGGGTCCGTATGTCGGAGGCGTACGCCAGCACTCTGCGCATCAGCTTCGACGTGCGCGGCGGCCTGCTGGTCCGGCAGATCCACCACTGGGCGGCGCTCGTCTTCGTCGCCTCGATCGGCGTGCACATGCTGCGGGTCTTCTTCACCGGCGCGTTCCGCAGGCCGCGCGAGGTCAACTGGACGGTGGGGCTGACGATGTTCCTCCTCGCCCTCCTGGAGGGCTTCGCCGGCTACTCGCTCCCCGACGACCTGCTCTCCGGCACGGGGCTGCGCACCGCGCAGGGCATCATGCTGTCGCTCCCGGTCGTCGGCACCTATGTGAGCTTCTTCGTCTTCGGCGGCCAGTACCCGGGCGACGACATCGTCTCGCGGCTCTACCCCGTGCACATCCTGCTCGTCCCCGGACTCCTCCTCGCCCTGGTCAGCCTCCATCTGCTCCTCGTCGTGCACCTCAAGCACACCCAGTGGGCGGGGCCGGGGCGGACCGGCCGCAATGTGGTCGGTCCGCCGTTCTTCCCGCAGTACGCGGCGAAGTCGGCCGGGCTCTTCTTCATGGTCTTCGGCGTGCTCGCCCTGCTGGGCGCCGTCGCGCAGATCAACCCGGTGTGGGACTACGGGCCGTACCGCACCGACCAGGTCTCCACCGGCGCCCAGCCCGACTGGTACGTCGGCTTCCTGGAAGGCGCGCTGCGGCTCATGCCCGGCGTCGAGACCCGGCTGTGGGGCCACACCCTGATGTGGAACCCGCTGGTGCCCGGCGTGCTGCTGCCCGGCGCCCTCTTCCTCGTGCTGTACGCGTATCCGTTCTTCGAGCGCTGGATCACCGGGGGCTCCGGCGAGCGCCACGTCTGCGACCGCCCGCGCGACCGGCCGGTCCGCACCGGGCTCGGGACCGGCGCCCTGACGGCCTACGCGGTACTCCTGCTCGCCGGTGCGCAGGACGTGATCGCCGACGTCTTCGACGTACCGGTGCACGCGCTGACCTGGGCGTTCCGCATCGCTCTGTTCGTCCTGCCGCCGGTGGCGTTCGTGGTGACCGACCGGCTCTGCCTGGCCCTCCAGGCGCGGGACCGGGAGCTGCTGGAGGACGGCGAGGAGACCGGGGGCGTACGCCAGTCGGTCGAGGGCGGCTACCGGCCGGAGCACCAGCGGCTGCCCGACGACAAGCGGTACGTCCTGCTGGCCAGGGACCTGCCCCGGCCGCTCGACCTGCCCGCACCCCGGCGCGCCCCCGCCCGCACCCGCCTCGTCCTGCGGCTGCGGTCCGCGCTCAGCCACTGGTACTACCGCGACCAGGTGCGGCCCGCGATGACGCGGGAGCAGGAGAAGGAGGCCCGGGCGCTGCTGGCCGGGCCGCGCCGGCCGGGGCGTCAGCGCGCGGGGTCGGGGTTCTGGAAGACGAAGCCGTAGACGCCCGGGATCAGCACGCCGACCCCGATGAGGAACAGCCACAGACCCTGGACCGTGCCCAGCCCGAGCAGCGCCGTACCGGCCGCGCTGATGGCCGGGTAGTAGCTGCGCGCCGGGAAGTAGCCGCGCCGGCCGCTCACCTCTTGGACGCGCACGTCCTTGCGGTCCTCGGGGCGCGGCCCCGTCCGGTACGCCTGCCGCCACAGGAAGGCGGCGATCAGCGCCCCCATGAGCCCGGACACGGTGAGCGCCGCGATGCCCGCAGGGTCGGGCGCGTACACCGCGTACACCGAGCAGGTCACCGCGAAGAACAGCGCAACCCCGGTGAAGAGCCATGCCTCGCCCCTCATCGCTCCGCCCTCCCCGCACCGTCGGCGACGGATTGCCGGGGCAGCGGGGCGCCCGCCTCCGGGTGGTGCAGGTCGAAGGCGGGCGACTCGGAGCGGATGCGGGGCAGCGCGTGGAAGTTGTGCCGGGGCGGCGGGCAGCTGGTCGCCCATTCCAGCGAGCGGCCCCAGCCCCACGGGTCGTCACTGGTGACCTTGACGCCGTAGCGCCAGGTCTTCCAGACGTTGTAGAGGAACGGCAGCGTGGACAGGCCCAGCAGGAACGCCCCGATGGTGGACAGGGTGTTGAGCGTGGTGAACCCGTCCGAGGCCAGGTAGTCCGCGTACCGGCGGGGCATGCCCTGCTCGCCCAGCCAGTGCTGGACGAGGAAGGTGAGCTGGAAGCCGACGAACAGCGTCCAGAAGTGGATCTTGCCGAGGCGTTCGTCGAGCATGCGGCCGGTGAACTTCGGCCACCAGAAGTAGAACCCGGCGAACGTGGCGAAGACGATCGTCCCGAACAGCACGTAGTGCAGGTGCGCGACGACGAAGTACGAGTCCGTCAGGTGGAAGTCCATCGGCGGCGACGCCACGAGCACCCCCGTGAGCCCGCCGAGCAGGAAGGTGACGAGGAAGCCCATGGACCACAGCATCGGCGTCTCGAACGACAGCGAGCCGTGCCACATCGTGCCGATCCAGTTGAAGAACTTCACGCCCGTCGGCACCGCGATCAGGAACGACATCAGCGAGAAGAACGGCAGCAGCACCCCGCCCGTCGCGAACATGTGGTGCGCCCAGACCGTCGCCGAGAGCCCGGTGATGGCGACGGTGGCACCGACCAGGCCGATGTAGCCGAAGGCCGGTTTGCGGCTGAAGACCGGCAGGATCTCGGTGACCACACCGAAGAACGGCAGCGCCACGATGTACACCTCGGGGTGGCCGAAGAACCAGAACAGGTGCTGCCACAGCAGCGCCCCGCCGTTGGCCGCGTCGAAGACGTGCGCCCCGAACTTCCGGTCCGCCTCCAGGGCGAGCAGCGCCGCCGTCAGCACCGGGAAGGCGAGCAGCGCCAGGATCGACGTGAAGAGCACGTTCCAGGTGAAGATCGGCATCCGGAACAGCGTCATCCCCGGGGCCCGCAGGCAGACGATCGTGGTGATGAAGTTGACCGAGCCGAGGATCGTGCTCAGCCCGGAGACGACGAGCCCCATCACCCACAGGTCCCCGCCGGTCCCGGGCGAGAACACCGGCCCGTTCAGCGGCGCGTACGCGAACCAGCCGAAGGCGGCGGCGCCGTTGGCCGTCAGGAACCCCGAGACGACCATCAGCCCGCCGAAGAGGTACACCCAGTACGTGTACGCGTTCAGCCGGGGGAAGGCCACGTCCGGCGCCCCGATCTGCAGGGGCATGACCGCGTTGGCGAAGCCGGTGAAGGTGGGGGTGGCGAACAGCAGCATCATGATCGTGCCGTGCACGGTGAACAGCTGGTTGTACTGCTCCGGCGAGACGATCTGCATCCCGGGCCGGGCGAGTTCGGCGCGCATGACCATGGCCAGCGCGCCGGCGAACAGGAAGAACGCGAACGAGGTGACCAGGTACATGTTGCCGATGACCTTGTGGTCGGTCGTCGACAGCAGCCTCAGCAGTCTCGCGCCTCCGCCGACCCGCCGCTCGGTCCGCGCCCGCTCCTCCCGCCCCCGCCCCGTCGCCGTTTCCCGTTGTTCGTCCAGCGACGCCATACACCCTCCCGATCGGACCCGGTCCGCAGACGGCACGGCGGCGGCCACCGGCCATCTTGCGCCCGGTGGGCCGTCGAGCCCGTCATCAGCGGCGTGTACCCGGGTTACGGCTACCCGAACGGACCACGCCGAGGAGGGTGCGCGGACTTCGCACCACGGGTCTCAGGGCTCCGTTGCGGTTACGGCGGGCGGGCAATCGGGTCACGGGCGCCCCGACGGCGCGATCCCGCACCCCGGCGCGGGTACCTCGTTCCCATGAACGCGAACCCGATCGAACTGCAGAAGTGCCTCAGCGGCGTCGGCTACCCCGCCGGCAAGGACGCGATCGTGGAGCAGGCACGCCAGAACGGTGCCGGCGACGAGGTCATGGCAGCGCTGAAGAGCCTGCCGGAGAAGGAGTACGAATCGCCCGCCGAGGTGAACAAGGAGGTCGCCCAGCAGGACTGAACCGGACCGTCAGCGGGCGTGCGCAGGGACGTCGGGGCCGGGGCCGGGCCGCCGGTGGGGAATCGGCCCCGGGTCCTGCGGCTCAGCGGTGCGTCAGCACATTGATCACGCGCCCGTTCGGGTCGCGTACGAAGAAGCGGCGCACGCCCCACTCCTCGTCGTGCGGGCCGTACACGATCTCGGCGCCGGCGCCGGTCAGCGCGGCGTGCACCGCGTCCACGTCGTCCACCTCCACGCTCAGGTCCGGGGTGACCGGCCCCGTCCTGTCGGCGGTCATGACGCTGATCTGGGCCGCGGGCCGGGAGGGCGACGCCAGGGTCATGATCCAGCCGTGGTTCATGACCTCCTCGAAGCCCAGCAGGCCGTAGAACGCGGCGTTCTCCCGCAGCGCGGCCGCGCCGGCCTCCGTGTCGTCGCTCGCACCGACCGGGATGTTGGGAACCACGCGGCGGATGGACATGAGGCACTCCTGTCGCATTGATGACGGGCAGTCACTCCTCCCACCCTAGGCGCGAGGACCCGGCCTGGCCCCGTTCAGGCCGGCTCGGGCAGGCGGGCACCCGAGCCGCTCACCCGCACCCGCGCGTCGCCCGCCCGCAGCGTCACCGTGAGCGTGCCGGGGCGGCCCATGTCCTCACCCTGGTGCAGGGTCAACTCGACGGTCTCCGGTACGAGGGACAGCTCCTCGATGTGCGGTTCCACGCCGGCCAGGGTGGCCCGCAGCTCGCCGTCCTCGCGGACCACGGAGACCGGCACCGCACCGGCGCGGGTGGTGAACTCCGGCTCCCCGGGGCCGCCCCGCTCGGCGAGGGCCAGGGCCGTCGCGACGGTGGCGTGGCCGCAGAACGGCACCTCGGCCTTCGGGCTGAAGTAGCGGATCACGTACCCGCGCGCGCCGGGCACGCCGCCTCGGTCCGCCCGGTCAGGAAGGCCGACTCGCTGTAGCCGAGCTCCGCCGCCACGGCCAGCATGGCCGCGTCGTCCAGACCGGCGGCGTCGAGCACGACCCCGGCGGGGTCGCCGCCCTCGGGGTCGGCGGAGAACGCCGTGTAGCGCAGCACCTCGGGGGGTCCGGCCGCGGGAAGATCGCTCATGTGCCGCACAGCCCCGGGCCCGGCGACGGCAATCCCGGGGGCCCGCACCCTTCTCGGGCGGGCCCCCGGGGCGGGCCGTGTGACTCAGTGGCAGTTCTTGGTGCCGGTGCCGGACTTCGTCCAGGAGCAGGAGTCCAGCAGCGCGCCGCTCGGCTTGATCAGCCGCGCCTTGTCACCGGTGTTGTTCCAGACGTACGAGCCGCGGTTCCAGTACACATGGCCGGGACTGGTCGTGCCCTTGCCGGTGTGGACCTTGACGGTCTTGCCGGGGCTGACGTTGTAGCTGCCGAAGGTGTACGTGTAGCCGGTGTTGTCCTTGAGCTTGTAGCCCTTGAGCTGCACCTTCGACTTGGTGTTGTTGTGTATCTCGACCCATTCGGCCTTCAGCGAGGCGTTGGACCGGGTGTCCTTGCCGGGGCTGTCGTACTGGATCTTGCCGAGATGCACTCCGCCCTGGTGCTTCGCGGCCGAGGCCGGCGTCGCGAGGAGCAGCGAACCGGCGAGTGCGGTCGTGGCGGCCAGAGCGAGGGGCGCCGCGGTGCGTATGCGCATGCTGTGTTCCTTGTGTGGAGTTCCGGTGAAGGACTGTGAGCATAAGGGCAGGACGCGGACGCCGGGACGGATACGGCACAATCCGCGTCAGCCGCGCCCCACGTACGGCATCGCCGTCGCCATGACCGTCGCGAACTGGACGTTCGCCTCCAGCGGCAGCTCCGCCATGTGGAGCACCGTCCGGGCCACGTCGGCGGCCGCCATCACCGGCTCCACGGCCAGTTCGCCGTTGGCCTGGAGCGTGCCCGTCCGCATCCGCTCGGTCATGTCGGTCGCCGCGTTCCCGATGTCGATCTGGCCGCAGGCGATCCGGTGGGGGCGCCCGTCCAGCGAAAGCGACTTCGTCAGGCCGGTGATGGCGTGCTTGGTCGCGGTGTACGCCACCGAGTGCGGGCGGGGCGTGTGCGCGGAGACCGAGCCGTTGTTGATGATCCGGCCGCCCTGCGGGTCCTGCTCCTTCATCTGCCGGTACGCCGCCTGCGCGCACAGGAAGGCGCCCGTCAGGTTCACGTCGACGACGCCGTGCCAGTCCTCGTACGCGAGGTCCTCCACCGGTACCGCGCCCGGCCCGAAGCTGCCCGCGTTGTTGAAGAGCAGATCGAGGCGGCCGAAGCACTCCCGTACGGAGGAGAACAGCGCGTCCACGTCCTGCGGGCGGGTGACGTCGGCGGGGACGGTGATCACCCGGGCCCGTTCGCCGGCCAGCGCGGCGGTCTCGGCGAGCGGGTCCGGGCGCCGGCCCGCCAGCGCGACCGCCCAGCCGGCACCGGTCAGGGCGAGCGCCACCGCCCGCCCGATCCCGGAGCCCGCACCCGTGACCACTGCCGTCCTCGTCGTGGAATTCAACAGTCCGTTGCTCATGCAGCCGCAGCGTACGCGCGGCGGTGTCCGCCGGGGGTGTCCGGGGCGGGGCCGAGGAGCGCGGCCTCCTGCGCGCGGGCCCGACCGCCGGGGCGCTGCCGATTCCCGTCCCCCCAGGGGTGATTCCGGGGACCGGTCCGGCGATTCCCGCCCCCTCGCGGCCCCACGCGATGATCATGGTTTGGCCGCGTACGCGGAGTTTGCCCCCGGGGGCACCATCCTGCCGCACTCCTCATCCAGGCGACGCCCGCGCGACGCGAGCACGACAACCGGAGGATGCGCCGGACCGGTGGACTTCCCCCACATCACCAGTCAGGGGAGGGACAGATGACGCACTCATCGCCACAGCAGGAGCTGCGCGACGCCGCCCGGCACACCGATCGCCGCCGCTTCCTCACCGTCACCGGAGCCGCCGCCGCGCTCGCCTTCTCGGTCGGCCTGCCCGCCGCCGGGACCGCCAGTGCGCGCGAGATGCAGGCCCGACGGATCGCCGAGGACCCGTTCACCCTCGGCGTCGCGTCGGGCGACCCGCTGCCCGCCTCCGTCCTCCTGTGGACACGGCTCGCGCCCCGCCCGTTCGAACCCGGCAGCGGGCTGCCCGACGCCCGCGTCGAGGTCCGCTGGGAGCTGGCCCACGACGAGCGCTTCACCCGCGTCGTCCGGCGCGGCACCACCTACGCGCACCCGGAGTTCCACCACAGCGTGCACGTCGAGGTCCAGGGCCTCGCCCCGGACCGCGTCCTCTACTACCGCTTCCGCGCCGGACAGTGGACCAGCCCCGTCGGCCGCACCCGCACCGCGCCCGCGCCCGGCGCCCGCAAGCGCGAACTGAGCCTCGCCGCCGTCTCCTGCCAGGCGTACCACGACGGCTACTTCACCGCGTACAAGCACCTCGCCCAGGAGGACGTGGACGTCGTCTTCCACCTCGGCGACTACCTCTACGAGTACGCCGTCACCGCGACCGGCGGCGCCCGCGACTACACCGACCGCACCCTGCCCGCCCTCTTCAACCGGGAGACGGCCACGCTGGAGGACTACCGCCTGCGGTACGCCCTCTACAAGTCCGACCCCGACCTGCGCGCCGCCCACGCGGCGCACCCCTTCGTCGTCACCTGGGACGACCACGAGACCGAGAACAACTACGCGGGCGACATCTCCGAGGACGACGCACCGCGCGAGGAGTTCCTGATCCGCCGGGCCGCCGCGTACCGCGCGTACTGGGAGAACCAGCCGCTGCGCGCGCCCCAGCGGCCGACCGGACCCGACATGCGGCTCTACCGCCGGCTGAACTTCGGCCGGCTCGCCCAGTTCGACGTCCTCGACACCCGCCAGTACCGCAGCGACCAGGCGTACGGCGACGGCTGGCAGACCCCCGGGCCCGAGTCCGAGGACCCGAAGCGCACCCTGACCGGTGCCACCCAGGAGCGCTGGCTCATCGACGGCTGGCGCCACTCGCACGCCACCTGGAACGTCGTGCCGCAGCAGGTCACCTTCGCCCAGCGGCGCGACGTGCCGACCGACGCCTTCAAGCTGTCCATGGACTCCTGGGACGGCTACCCGGCCTCCCGCGACCGCATCCTGAAGGGCGCCGAGCGCGCCGGCGTGGACAACCTCATGGTGCTCACCGGCGATGTGCACGTGAGCTACGCCTTCGACCTCAAGCGGGACTTCGACGACCCGGCGTCGCGCACCGTCGGCACCGAGATCGTCACCACGTCCGTCACCAGCGGCAAGGACGGCTCCGAGAAGCCGTCCAACTACACCAACCTCACGCGGGCCAACCCGCACCTGAAGTTCTACAACGGGCGCCGCGGCTACGCCGTCGTCACCCTCCAGGAGCGCCGGGCGCGCGCCGACTTCCGTACGGTCTCCGCCGTCACCAAGCCGGGCGCCCCCGTCACCACCGCCGGCTCCTACGTCACCGAGGCCGGCGACCCGGGCCTGAAGCCTGCCTGATCCCTACGGGCCGGCGCCTACGCGTCCACCGGGTAGCGGACGCCGACGCGGTCACGCACCGCGTCGAGCGTCCGCATCACCGCGAGCGAACCCTCCAGCGGCACCAGCGGGGACTCCGTCTCGCCCGCCCGGACCGCGCGCATCACCTCGGCCGCCTCGTACTGCATCCCCGACAGACCCCGCGGACCCGGGCCCGAGGTGATCTCCTCGGGCTCGCCGCCCGCCCGGTGCAGCGTGAAGCCCTGCGGGTGGAAGAAGCTGTGCGGGATGTCGATCCGCCCGCCCGTCCCGATCACCGTGGCGGCGGTCGGGTGGTGCCCGACGATCGAGCAGGACAGCAGCGCGGTGGCACCCGAGTCCCAGCCCAGCAGCATCCCGGTGTTCAGGTCCACGCCCTCCGGCGACAGCAGCGCGTCCGCCTGCACCCGGTCCGGCTCGCCCAGCAGCAGCTGCGCGAACGCCACCGGATACACGCCCAGGTCCAGCAGCGCGCCGCCGCCCAGCCGCGGGTCGCGCAGCCGGTGCCCCGGCCCCAGGTCGCCCGCGAAGCCGAAGTCGGCCTGCACGGTGCGGATCTCGCCGATCGCCCCGTCCCGCACCAGCTCGGTCAGCCGCCGCACGACCGGGTTGCAGTACGTCCACATCGCTTCCATCAGGAAGACCCCGCGGTCCCGGGCGAGCTTCACCAGCTCCCGGGCCTCGCGCTCGTTGAGCGTGAACGCCTTCTCGCACAGCACGTGCTTCCCGGCCTCCAGTGCGAGCGCGGCGGCCTCCCGGTGCGCGGAGTGCGGCGTGGCCACGTACACCACGTCGACCTCGTCGTCCGCGACCAGACCGGCCCAGCTGCCGTACGCCCTCGGTATCCCGAACCGCTCCGCGAACGCCTGCGCCGAGGCATCCGTACGGGAGGCCACGGCCACCACCTCCGCATCGGGCATGGCCCGCAGATCAGCGGTGAACGTCGTCGCGATCCCACCAGTCGCCAGCACGCCCCAACGGACAGTCCTGCTCATGCACGCTCCCAAAAAGGTGTCGACCATCCCCGCTGAGCTGAGAGCATAGAGCCGGATTCAACAACTATGGAGATGAGAATGCCGGAGAGCGGCGTCAGCCGGGCCCAGCAGATACGTACCACCGACACCACCGGAACCGCCGCCGCTCCTCACGGCGGGGCCCCACTTCCCGGCGGAGCCACCGCCGCCGCCCGGCGCACCGGCCTCCTCGTCACCCTGGTCCTCGGCGGCCTGACCGCGCTCCCGCCGCTGTCCATGGACATGTACCTCCCGGCGCTCCCCGCGGTCACCGACTCGCTGCACGCCCCCGCCGCCACCGTTCAGCTCACCCTCACCGCCTGCCTCACCGGCATGGCGCTCGGCCAGGTCGTAGTCGGACCGATGAGCGACCGCTGGGGCAGGCGCCGCCCGCTGCTCCTCGGCATGGTGGTCTACGTCCTCGCCACCGCGCTCTGCATCTTCGCCCCGTCCGCCGGGCTCCTGATCGCCTTCCGCCTGATCCAGGGCCTCGCGGGCGCGGCCGGCATCGTCATCGCCCGGGCCGTGGTGCGCGACATGTACGACGGCGTCGCGATGGCGCGGTTCTTCTCGACCCTGATGCTGATCTCCGGCGTCGCCCCCGTCATCGCGCCGGTCATCGGCGGCCAGGTCCTGCGGCTCACCGACTGGCGCGGCATCTTCGCCGTCCTCACCGTGGTCGGCGTCCTGTTCACCCTCGTCGTCTGGAAGTGGCTCGGCGAGACCCTGCCGCCCGCCGAGCGCCACACCGGCGGCATCGGCGACGCGCTGCGCACGATGCGCGCCCTGCTCGCCGACCGCGTCTTCACCGGCTACATGATCGCGGGCAGCCTCGCCTTCGCAGCCCTCTTCGCCTACGTGAGCGCCTCGCCCTTCGTCATCCAGGAGATCTACGGCGCCTCCCCGCAGACCTTCAGCCTGCTGTTCGGCATCAACTCCATCGGCCTGATCACCGTCGGCCAGATCAACGGCAAGCTGCTCGTCGGCCGGGTCAGCCTCGACAAGGCCCTCACCTGCGGACTCGTCGTCATCGTGACCGCCGCGGTCGCCCTGCTCCTGATGACCTCCGGCGCCTTCGGCGACGTCGGGCTCGTGCCGGTGGCCGCCGGGCTGTTCGTGCTGATGTCGGCGATGGGCCTGGCGATGCCCAACACCAACGCCCAGGCGCTGATGCGCACCAAGCACGCCGCCGGATCGGCCTCCGCGCTGCTCGGCACCTCGCAGTTCCTGATCGGGGCCGTCGCCTCCCCGCTCGTCGGGATCGCGGGCGAGGAGACCGCGGTGCCCATGGCCGTCGTCCAGCTCGTCTGCGCGGCCGGCGCGCTCGTCTGCTTCCTCGGCCTGTGCCGCCCCTGGCAGCGCACCTCCGCGATCTGAGCGCCCCCCCGCCCGCCTACAATTCCTCGGTGAACGCCACCCTCCCCACCGCGGAAGCCCTGCGCGCGGCCCTGGCCGGACTCCTCGACGGGCTGCCGCCCAAGCAGGCGGGCCAGGCCGTCGACCGGCTCATCGCCCACTACCGGGGCACGATCCCCACGGACACCCCGGTGCTCCGCGACCGATCGGACGTGGTCGCGTACGCCGCGTACCGGATGCCGGCCACCTTCGAAGCCGTACGGGCCGCCCTCGGCGCCCTGCACGCGGCCGCCCCCGACTGGGCGCCCGCCACGCACACCGACATCGGCGGCGGCACCGGGGCCGCGAGCTGGGCCGTCGCCGGGGAGTGGGAGGGCCACCGCACCACGGTCCTGGACTGGGCCGAACCCGCGCTCGCCCTGGGCCGCGAACTGGCCGGCGCCTCCGGCCTGCCCGCCCTGCGCACCGCCGACTGGCAGCGCGCCCGCATCGGCAAGGACCTGGACCTCCCCGCCACGGACCTGGTGACGATCTCCTACGTACTCAACGAGCTGACCGGCCAGGCCCGCACCGCCCTCATCGACGCCGCCGCCGGGGCCGCCCAGGCCGTCGTGGTGGTCGAGGCAGGCACCCCCGACGGCTACGCCCGCATCATCGAGGCCCGCGACCGGCTGATCGCCGCCGGGCTCACCGTCGCCGCGCCCTGCCCGCACAGCGGCGCCTGCCCTATCGAGCCGGGCACCGACTGGTGCCACTTCTCGGCCCGGGTCAGCCGCTCCTCCCTGCACCGCAAGGTCAAGGGCGGCACGCTGGCGTACGAGGACGAGAAGTTCAGCTACGTCGCCGCCACCCGCTTCGCGCCCCGGCCCGTGGCCGCCCGGGTCACCCGCAGGCCGCAGATCCGCAAGGGCCAGGTGCTCCTGGAGCTCTGCACCCGCGACGAGGGCCTGCGGCGGGCCACGGTCACCAAGCGGCACGGCGAGCTGTACCGCGCCGCCCGGGACACCGACTGGGGCGACGCCTGGCCGCCGCCGCAGGACACTCCCTAGCCCATCCCTAGCCCCGCAGCTCCTGCGTGCAGCACTTCACGCTGCCGCCGCCCTTCAGCAGCTCGCTCAGGTCCATCGGCACCGGCTCGAAACCGCGCGCCCGCAACGGGTCGAACAGGCCCGTCGCGGCCTGCGGCAGCAGCACGTGGCGTCCGTCGCTGACCGCGTTCAGACCGAGCGCGGCGGCGTCCGCCTCCTCGGCGATCAGCGCGTCCGGGAAGAGCCGGGCCAGCACCGCGCGGCTGCCCGGGGAGAAGGCCGGCGGGTAGTACATGACCTCGTCGGCCGCCTCGTCGAGCACGCTCAGGGCCGTATCGAGGTGGTAGTAGCGCGGGTCCACCAGATCGAGGCCGATCACCGGACGGCCGAAGAACTCCTGCGCCTCCGCGTGCGAGAGCGGACTCGACCGGAAGCCCCGCCCGGCCAGGACGTACGAGGAGGTCACCGCGAAGTCGCCCTCGCCCTCGTTGACGTGGTCGGGCTCGTGGATCTCGGTGAAGCCGTGGCCGCGGAACCAGTCGCGGTGGGCGGCGGCCTCCTCGAACCGCTCACGGTACGCGAAGCGGGCGCCCAGCACCCGGCCGTCGATCACCGTGGCCCCGTTCGCCGCGAAGACCATGTCGGGCAGGTCGGGGTACGGCTCCAGCAGATCGACCGTGTGGCCGAGCGCGCGGTAGCGGTCGCGCAGGTCCTCCCACTGGGTCTGCGCCAGCGGCAGGTCGACCGGCTTGGTGGGGTCCATCCAGGGATTGATGGAATACGTCACCCTGAAGTGGGAAGGGGCACACATCAGGTAGTGCCGGGGTGTGGCCTGACGGCTGGAGGGGCGGCGCGAAGCGCCTCGGTGAGGGGTGGCGGTCGGGCGACGGGTGGGCAACGAAGGCTCCTCACGAGTCGTCGCGGCGGCTGGTGGCCGCTGCGGCCGGTGCGTCGCACGGGTGTGTGCGTGAGCCCATGGTGCGCCGTACGGGGCCCCGGACACAGTGGTCCGATCGGGTGGTTCGGGCGGACGCGGCCGGCCGCGCGCGCCCCTTTCCGGCCCGGGGCCGGGAAAGTACGCGCCCTTTCATGACAAAGCGTGTGATAGTGCCCACCGTGCGGCATCGGCCGTCCCACCCCGCTTCCGCGCTCTGGCCACCCGAGGCGCAGGATGGTGGGACCATGGGCAGGGGCAACGCAAAGGCAAGGGGATAGATGGGCGCCGATTTCGGCCGTAATCGCGGCTCAGAGAGCAAGTTTTCCCAGTGGCTGCGGCGACGACCCAAACCGCAGCAGCGCGAGGTCGACGACACCGCACGGGAGGCGCTGCTCCTGGCTGTCGCCGAAGCCGGAATGCCGATCGCGCCCGCCGCCCACCCGGTCGGCTACCGATGTTCGTGCGAACGCATCGGCTGTCCCACCCCGGCCCGCCATCCGATCTCCTTCGCCTGGCAGACGCAGTCCACCACCGACCGCGCCCAGATCGAGCGCTGGGCCCGCAGCCAGCCGCAGGCCAACTTCATCACGGCGACCGGCATGATCCACGACGTGCTCGACGTCCCGCTCTCCGCGGGCGCCCAGGCGCTGGAGCGGCTGCTCGACGCCGGTGTCGAGGTCGGCCCCGTGGCCCGCTCCGGCGACGACCGGATGCTGTTCTTCACGGCGACGCGCGGCACGCCGGAGGACGAGGACGAGTGGTGGCCGTGCGAGCTGGACTGCCACCCCGAGACGATGGACGAGCACCCGGGCCTGCGCTGGCACTGCCGGGGCAGCTATGTGCTGCTGCCGCCCGCCCTGCTCCCCGGTGAGCTGGACGTCGCCTGGCTGCGGGGCCCCGAGCACCCGCTGCCCGACCCGCTGACGCTCCTGGAGACGCTGACGGACGCGTGCGCGCGGTTCGTGGGCTCCGCCGAGCAGAGCGACGTCGACCACGACGCGGTGGCCTGGCCGCTGCGCCGGTGACCGGGAGCGGGGGGTCTCCCGTCGCCCCGCTACGAGCCCTTCGCCGCCGTCAGGCCGGGGAGCCGGTTCAGGACGGTCACCTTGCGGGCCGCGCCGCCCTTCTCGGGGACGTACACCAGCTGGCTGGAGACCCGCTCCTTGGTCAGGGTGCTCTTCACCTCACCGGTGAGCAGCGCCTCCACATCGGGGTCCACCTCCGGGCGCAGCCCCTTCGCGGCGGTCTGCCGTTCGAAGTGCTTGCTGCTGAAGAAGACCAGCGCCCCGCCGTCCTCGGTCGCCAGCGCGAGGGGCGCGAACGTGCCGTCGTCGAGCGGCTGGTCGACGTACTGGTACGAGAACCCCGCCCGCTTGGTGTTCAGCCGGGCGTCGCGCCACTGGGAGGTCGCGGCGCCCGGCGCGAACACGTCGGGCGTGCCCTTCTGCAGGTACCGCGTGTACTGCGTGCCCAGGTCCTGCGGGGCCACGGCCAGCTCGGCGCTGTCCGCCGCGACCGGCTCGGCCCGGCCGTCGCCGTCCTTCGCGAGGGCGGGTATCCGGTCGGGGGCGACGACCGACAGATAGGCGGCCTTCCAGCCCGCGTCGGGGCCGGTCCTGACGAAGGCCAGCAGCCAGCGGGTGTCCTGGTCGCCCGCGTCCTGGTCGCGGTTGGAGTCCGTGTCGGCGAGGAACCAGCGCGGCCAGCCCGCCTTCTTGGGTATGACGAACGTGGCGTCGGTCAGCTCCAGCGGCTGGTGCCGGGTGTTGCCGGTCGGCTCGATCGTGTGGCGGGCCTTCAGCCCGGCCTGGTTGATGGCGCCGAGCGAGCCGGTCACCCGGTCGGCGTCGAGCGCCGGATCGTACGCCTTGTCCGCGGCGTTGTACGCGGCGGTGAACTCCTTCAGGGCCTGCGCGGCCTCAGACTTCGTCGCCGCCGGCACGACTTCCAGCTCGCCGTGCACCGTCATGCACCCGCTCGCCGTCAAGCTCAGCACCGTCGCCACCGCGAGTCCCGTCACCGGCCGTGCCGGCTTCAGACTTCTCATCCGTTGCCTTCCGCGCCTTCTGATCCGTCGCCACTGACCGTCCGAACCCTACCGGGGACAGGAACAGCGCGAGGGCCGGGACCAGATACAGGGCCCACACCGTGAGCTGGAGGACGGTCGGGTCCGGCTGGAAGTTGAACGTGCCCTTCAGCAGCGTCCCGTACCAGCTGTCCGGAGGGATCGTGGAGCTGATGTCGAACGCCACGTTCCGCAGACCGCCGAGGAACTCCGCCTCCTGGAGGTCGTGCACCCCGTAGGCGAGCACGCCCGCGGCGACGACCACCAGCATCCCGCCGGTCCAGGTGAAGAACTTCGCCAGGTTGATCTTCAGCGCGCCCCGGTAGAACAGCCAGCCCAGCACGACCGCCGTGACGATCCCCAGCACCGCGCCGATCATCGGGTGCCAGCCGTCGTCCGCCGCGTGCACCGCCCGCCACACGAACAGCGAGGTCTCCAGGCCCTCCCGGCCGACCGCGAGGAGCGCGGTGGCGACGAGCGCGCCGGTGCCCATCGCGAGCGCCGCGTCCAGCTTGCCGTGCAGCTCCGCCTTCAGATGGCGCGCGGTGCGCCGCATCCAGAAGACCATCCACGTCACCAGGCCGACCGAGACGATCGACAGCGAACCGCCGAGCGCCTCCTGAGCCTTGAACGTCATCTCCTGCGAGCCGAACTCGAGCCCCGCGCCGAACGCCAGGCTGACCACGACCGCGATGGACACACCGATCCAGATCGGCGGCAGCTTGTCGCGGTTGCCGGTCTTCACCAGGTACGCGATGAGGATGCAGACGACCAGGCTGGCCTCAAGCCCCTCGCGCAGCCCGATCAGGAAGTTGCTGAACACGTCTCGGTTCCCTTTCCGCTTCGAGTCCCGTTACGAGAACAGCGCCCGGCCCCACCAGTCGTCCGTGTCGCGGACGCCCGGCGGGACGGCGAAATGCGCCGAACCCACGTGCTGGATGTACTCGTTGAGTGCGTCGTGTGCCGCCAGCCGCCGTTGCAGGGGGACGAACCCCTTGCGCGTGTCGCGCTGGTAGGCGAGGAAGAACAGCCCCGCGTCGAGCCGGCCGAGGCCGTCGGTGCCGTCCGTGAAGGAGTAGCCGCGGCGCAGGATCGTCGCCCCGTCGTTGCTGTCCGGGTGGGCGAGGCGCACGTGCGCGGTCGGCAGCATCGCCTTCAGGAACGGCTCGTCGCGCTCCTTCGACTTACCCACCGGCGCGCCCTCGCCCTTGTCGCGGCCGAAGACGTCCTCCTGCTCCTGGAGCGAGGCGCGGTCCCAGGTCTCGATGTGCATCCGGATGCGCCGGGCGACCAGGTAGGAGCCCCCGGTCATCCAGTCCGCCCCGTCCTTCGCCCCGACCCACACGTGCCGGTCCAGGGCGGCGGTGTCGGTGCCGGAGATGTTCCGGGTGCCGTCCTTGAAGCCGAGCATGTTGCGCGGGGTCTGGGCGTCGGGCGTCGTGGAGGACGTCTTGCCGAAGCCCAGCTGCGACCAGCGGATCGCGCAGCGGCCCATGCCGATCCTGGCGAGGTTGCGGATGGCGTGCACGGCGACCTGCGGGTCGTCCGCACACGCCTGGACGCACAGGTCGCCGCCGCTGCGGGACGTGTCCAGGTTGTCACCGGGGAACTTCGGCAGGTCGACGAGCGCGTCGGGGCGCCGGTCCTCCAGGCCGAAGCGCCCCTTGGCGAACAGCGAGGGCCCGAAGCCGATCGTCAGCGTCAGCCGGGACGGCCTGAGGCCCAGCGCCTCGCCCGTGTCGTCCGGCGGGGCCTCGGCCGGGCCCCCGTAGGCGCCGTCGCCGACCGCGTGGCCGGCGGCCATCCGCTCGGCCGCCCGGGTCCACTCCTTGAGCAGGGCGACCAGTTCGGCCCGGTCCTTCGTCGTCACGTCGAACGCGGCGAAGTGCAGCCGGTCCTGGACGGCGGTGGCGATGCCGGCCTGGTGCGCCCCGTGGAACGGCACCGCCGCGCCGCTGTCCGCGGCGGCGGCCCGCGTACCGCCCGAGCGGGCCGCGGCGACGCCCACGCCGGCCGCCG
>NZ_SSBI01000004.1 GCF_004795015.1 Streptomyces sp. A1277
TGATTGGTTAAGGCTCCCAGTAGACGACTGGGTTGATAGGCCAGATGTGGAAGCCCGGTAACGGGTGGAGCTGACTGGTACTAATAGGCCGAGGGCTTGTCCTCAGTTGCTCGCGTCCACTGTGTTGGTTCTGAAATAACGAACGGCCGTGTTTTGATCCGGTGTTGGTTAATTTCATAGTGTTTCGGTGGTCATTGCGTTAGGGAAACGCCCGGTTACATTCCGAACCCGGAAGCTAAGCCTTTCAGCGCCGATGGTACTGCAGGGGGGACCCTGTGGGAGAGTAGGACGCCGCCGAACTCCTTTTAGGAAGAGCCCCGTGCCCTTGTGGCACGGGGCTCTTCTGCGTTTCCGGACCTCCTCGGCGCCTCTTGACCTCCGATAACCCTCGCGCCGGCCAGGTCAGGTGACGGTGTGCCAGGTGGTTTTGCGTACCCCTCGGATGAGGGTATGCTTTAGCTCGTTGCCGCAGGGCAGCAAGGCCCCAATAGCTCAGTCGGTAGAGCGTCTCCATGGTAAGGAGAAGGTCTGCGGTTCGATTCCGCATTGGGGCTCGGACAAACAAAAGGCCCCCGCCGCATGGCGGGGGCCTTTCATTTGTGCGGAGGGGGCGGCCTACGGGGCCGGGTGAGGCTCCGGGACGCGCATCGTCAGGATGGCCATGTCGTCCGACGGCGGGTCGGCGGCAAAGCGCTCGACGGCCCGGAGAATGCGTGCGGACACCGCCCCGGCCGTGAGCCCCGTGCAGTGGGCCAGCACATCCGCCAGGCCGTCGTCGCCGAGCATGCGCGTGCCCTCCCGGCGTTCCGTCACGCCGTCCGTGACGCACAGCAGCACGTCGCCCGGCTCCAGGGTCAGCGTCTGCTCGTACAGCTCCAGGTCCTCCAGGACGCCCAGCAGCGGCTGCGGGTCCGCCGCCGGCTCGACCGAGCCGTCCTGGCGCAGCCGCAGCGGCAACGGGTGACCGGCGCAGACGACCCTCAGGAGCGCACTGCCGTCCTCCTGCGGCCACAGCTCCCCGTAAAGAAGCGTGAGGAAGCGGCTGCGGGTCCCCTCGTCCAGGATGGCCGCGTTGAGCCGCTCCAGGACCGCGGGGCCGCCGAAGCCCTCCCGGGCCAGCAGGCGCAGCGCGTGGCGGGCCAGGCCCGTCACGGCCGCCGCCTCCGGCCCCGTACCGCAGACGTCGCCGATGGCGAAGCCGTAGGCGCCGTCCCGGATCGGGAAGACGTCGTAGAAGTCGCCGCCGACCTCGTTGCCCTCGCCGGCCGCGCGGTAGATGACGTCGACCTCCACGTTGGGGATGGCCGGCAGGCCCGGCGGCAGCAGGCTGCGCTGGAGGGACTGGCTGATCGCCGTGCGCTCCGAGTAGAGGCGGGCGTTGTCCAGGGCCAGGGCGGCCCGGCGGGACAGGTCCTCGGCCAGTTCCAGGATCTCCTGGCGGAAGTGGTCGTCGGACGGCTTGCCGAGCGTGAGCATGCCGATGACCCGGTTGCGGGCGACGAGCGGCAGGACCACCGTCTCCCCGCCCACCGCGGCCGCCGTGGCTAGCGTCGTACGGGTGCCGGAGTTCAGGCCGCCCGGGTCGCCGATGTCGATACTGCGCATCGACGTCCGCAGCGCTGCCTCGTGGGCGGCCTTCGAGGGCGCCGACCACACGCGGGCGCCCGGGGTGGGCACCGGCTCCGGCGGGTCGATCCGGGTGAGCAGGGCCTTGAGGCCGTCGATGAGGTCCTCGTCCTCGTGCAGCACGTAGGAGAGGTCCGGCTCCGACGACTGGTCGGCGATCGTGTAGACGGCGCACCACGTCGCCAGGGTCGGGACCGTCATCTGGGCCATCAGCGCCAGCGTCTGGTCCCGGTCCAGGGTGCCTGCCAGCAGGTCCGACGCCTCCACCAGGAAGGACAGGGAGCCGCGGCGCAGCCGCTCCAGCTCGCCCAGGCGCGCCGACTCGACCGCCAGCGCGATCCGGTCCGCGGCGAACTGGAGACGCAGCGCCTCCTCGTTCGAATACCGGCCGGCGGCCTCGGCGGCGACGCCCAGCGAGCCCGTGAGGCGTCCCTCGACCTTCAGCGGGACCGTGACCACCGAACGCATGCCGGTGTTGCCGAGCAGCGGCACGGCGCCCGGTACGGCGTCCAGGTCCTCGTGGACGGCGGGCATCCGCGCGGAGCCGTACCGTCCGGTGCCGGCCTCGACGGGGACGCGGGCGAAGCGCTGGCGGGCGGAGGGCAGGCCGGTCGTGGCCCGTACCTCCAGCTCGGTCTCGTCGTCCGTCGCCAGCAGCAGGAAGGCGGCGTCGGCATCGAGCATGTCGCGCGCCCGTTCGACGGTGCGCTGGAGCAGGCCGTCGAGGTCGTCGGGGGCGGGGGAGCCGATGAAGACCTCGAAGGGGTCCGTCTTGCGGCTCTCGGAAGCATCCGAGACCGGGGCTCGTACCGGGGACTGGAGGACCGCGCGCTCGTAGTCGCGCACCAGCAGGCAGACCGTCGAAGGCTCGCCCTGCGTATCGCGTACCCGCAGGTGGGAGCCGTAGACCGGAATGGTGCGGCCGTCGGCGCCCCGGATGCCGTAGCTGCCCTCCCAGCGGGAGAGGCGCAGGGCGTCCGCGATGCCCGTGTTGGTGCCCGGGGTCTGCGGCCAGGCCGTGAAGTCGGTGAGCTGCTTGCCGACGACCTGGTCCGCCGTGTACCCGAACAGGTACGCGGCGTCGTCGTTCCACGCGGCGACGGCGCCCGTGCTGTCGATCTGGACCACGGCGACCCTGACGCGTTCGTCGGTGACCGGGAGCAGACCGACGGGCAGCAGCGGGCCGGCGGAGCGGATGCCCACCGGGCGGTCGGGAAGATCGAGCTGGAACCAGACATGTTTGCGGGTGGGGGAGTATTCGACGCCCCACCGGGAAGCCAGCGCCGCGCACAGCAGCAGCCCGCGGCCGTTCTCGCTGTCGGAGCTGCCGAAGTTCAGCCCGGCCGACTGGAGCGGGACCTCCCGTTCCGGATAGTGGTCGGCGATCTCCACCCGGACGCCGTCTTCCGTACGCAGGCACAGCACATCGGCCGCCGTGCCCGCGTGGACCACCGCATTGGTGACGAGCTCGCTGGTCAGGACGACGGCGTCGTCCACGACGTCGGTGTATCCCCAGCCCTGGAGTGTGTCGCGGACAAAGGCACGGGCCGTTGCGACGGAGCGTGCCACCGGGTCGAAGGTGGCAGCCGCACGCGCCGTGATCACAGCACTCCCCATATGGTGTCTCGTCGCTTCCCCGAGTCCTGTGCCCGATTCTCGCCGCTTCGATTCGCCTGCCAGGCTAGACGCTCCCCGCACGCACCGGATACACGAGGGCCGACTTCGGACAGGCACGGGCGGGAACGGACCGGTGACCGACAAGGTCGGGCTTCCCCTGGGAGGGATGGGGGACAACCATGGGAGCTTGCACCCCGACCGGCCCCCGCCTGGTACGTTTCAACGATTTGACGTCCGCATGGTCACCCGTCGACGGTGGGCTGTGGCGGTGAGCCATGGAAGTTCTGGGCAAGCTCTCGGACGAGGTCCTAGCTAGATGGTCAACCCCTGCGGGAGGGACACGGTGGAGTCTGACGTGGCGGCGCGGGGATCAGGCACGCGCAGTAGAGGCGGACAGTCCGTGAAGAAGCAGCGCAATGGAACCGTCGAGGTCGACGCCGCGGCGCTGCACAGGCTGCTGGCCGGTCTGGTCGCCATGCGCGACGGGAACTTCCGCAGGCGGGTCACGGTCTCCGGCGAAGGCGTGATGGCGGAGCTCGCCGCGGTCTTCAACGAGGTCGCCGACCGCAATGTGCACCTCACGGGCGAGCTGGCGCGGGTGCGGCGCGTGGTGGGCCGCGAGGGCAAGCTCACCGAGCGGCTGGAGACGGGTGCCTGCGAGGGTTCCTGGGCGGCCGCCATCGACGCCTCCAACGAGCTGGTGGACGACCTCGCACGGCCGGTCTCCGAGGTCGGCCGGGTGCTGTCGGCGGTGGCCGACGGCGACCTCGAACAGCGGATGGAGCTGCGCTCCCACACGGCGGACGAGACGGTACGGCCGCTGCGCGGCGAATTCCTCAAGGTCGCCCGTACCGTCAACAACCTGGTCGATCAGCTGTCGGCGTTCACCGAGCAGGTGACGCGGGTCGCGGTCGAGGTGGGGACCGAGGGCAAGCTCGGCGGCCAGGCCCAGGTGCGCGGGATGTCCGGGTCGTGGAAGGACCTCACGGACTCCGTCAACACCATGGCGTACCGGCTGACCGCGCAGGTGCGCGACATCGCGCTGGTGACGACGGCGGTCGCCAAGGGCGACCTGTCGCGGAAGGTCACCGTCCATGTCGCCGGCGAGATGCTCCAGCTGAAGAACACCGTCAACACGATGGTCGACCAGCTGTCGTCGTTCTCCTCCGAGGTGACCCGCGTCGCCCGCGAGGTGGGCACCGAGGGCGAACTGGGCGGTCAGGCCACCGTGCCGGGCGTGGCCGGGGTGTGGAAGGACCTCACGGACTCCGTCAACACGATGGCCGGCAACCTCACCTCCCAGGTGCGCGGCATCGCGGAGGTGACGACTGCCGTCGCCAACGGTGACCTGTCGCAGAAGGTGCAGGTGAGCGCGCGCGGCGAGGTCGCCCAGCTCGCCGAGACGATCAACCAGATGACCGAGACGC
Organism: Streptomyces sp. A1277; assembly: GCF_004795015.1. Taxonomy (GTDB): domain Bacteria; phylum Actinomycetota; class Actinomycetes; order Streptomycetales; family Streptomycetaceae; genus Streptomyces. The sequence continues at coordinate 4,671 of NZ_SSBI01000004.1, forward strand.
TGCGCACCTTCGCGGACGAGGTCACCCGCGTGGCCAGCGAGGTCGGCGGCGAGGGCCTGCTCGGCGGGCAGGCGCAGGTGCCCGGCGCGGCCGGCACCTGGAAGGACCTCACCGACTCGGTGAACACGGTCTTCCGCAACCTGACGACGCAGGTGCGGGACATCGCCCAGGTGACCACGGCGGTGGCCAGCGGTGACATGACGCAGAAGGTCACCGTCAATGTGGCCGGCGAGATGCTGGAGCTGAAGAACACCGTCAACACGATGGTGGACCAGCTCCAGTCCTTCGGTTCGGAAGTGACCCGGGTGGCCCGGGAGGTCGGCGTCGAGGGCCGGCTCGGCGGGCAGGCCGAGGTGCCGGGCGCGGCGGGTACGTGGAAGGACCTCACGGACTCCGTGAACACGGCCTTCCGGAACCTGACCGGTCAGGTGCGGGACATCGCGCAGGTGACGACGGCGGTGGCCAACGGCGACCTGTCGCAGAAGGTCACCGTCGATGTCGCGGGCGAGATGCTGGAGCTGAAGAACACCGTCAACACGATGGTGGCGCAGCTCTCCTCGTTCGCCGACCAGGTGACGCGGATGGCTCGGGACGTGGGCACCGAGGGCCGCCTCGGCGGTCAGGCGCGCGTCGACGGCGTCTCCGGTACGTGGAAGGAGCTCACGGACTCCGTCAACTTCATGGCGGGCAACCTGACCTCCCAGGTGCGCCAGATCGCGCAGGTCACGACGGCGGTGGCGCGGGGTGACCTGTCGCAGAAGATCGACGTGGACGCGCGCGGCGAGATCCTGGAGCTGAAGAACACCATCAACACGATGGTCGACCAGCTCTCCGCCTTCGCGGACCAGGTGACCCGGGTGGCCCGCGAGGTGGGCACCGACGGGCGGCTCGGCGGCCAGGCGCAGGTCCCCGGCGTGGCGGGGGTGTGGCGGGATCTGACGGACTCCGTGAACGGCATGGCCGGCAACCTCACGGACCAGGTCCGCAGCATCGCGCAGGTCGCCACGGCGGTGGCGCGGGGCGACCTGTCGCAGAAGATCGACGTGGACGCCCGTGGCGAGATCCTGGAGCTGAAGAACACCCTCAACACGATGGTGGACCAGCTCTCGAACTTCGCCGAGCAGGTGACCCGGGTGGCCCGTGAGGTGGGTACGGAGGGCATGCTCGGCGGTCAGGCCGAGGTGCAGGGGGTGTCCGGTACGTGGAAGGACCTCACGCAGTCCGTCAACGGCATGGCCAACAACCTCACCCTCCAGGTGCGCAACATCGCCGAGGTGACGACGGCGGTCGCCAACGGTGACCTCTCCAAGAAGATCACGGTCGATGCCAAGGGCGAGATCCTCGAACTGGTGACGACGGTCAACACGATGGTCGACCAGCTGCTCAACTTCGCCGACGAGGTGACCAGGGTCGCCCGCGAGGTGGGCACCGAGGGCATCCTCGGCGGCCAGGCCCGGGTGCGCGGTGCGACGGGCATCTGGAAGGACCTCAGCGACAACGTCAACCTGATGGCCAACAACCTCACCAGCCAGGTGCGGAACATCTCCCGCGTCTCGTCGGCCGTCGCCAACGGCGACCTGACGAAGAAGGTCACCGTGGAGGCGCGCGGTGAGGTGGCCGAGCTGGCCGACACCGTCAACACGATGGTGACGACCCTGTCCTCCTTCGCGGACGAGGTGACCCGCGTCGCCCGCGAGGTGGGCACGGAGGGCGAGCTGGGCGGCCAGGCACGCGTCCCGGGCGTCTCGGGTACGTGGAAGGACCTGACCGAGTCGGTGAACTCGATGGCGTCCAATCTGACGGGCCAGGTGCGCCAGATCGCCACCGTCACCACCGCCATCGCCAAGGGCGACCTCACCAAGAAGATCGACATCGACGCGCGCGGTGAGATCCAGGAGCTCAAGAACACCATCAACACGATGGTCGACCAGCTGTCGTCGTTCGCCGAGCAGGTGACCCGGGTCGCCCGCGAGGTGGGCACCGAGGGCCAGCTCGGCGGCCAGGCGCGGGTGCGGGACGTGGACGGCACCTGGCGCGACCTCACCGAGTCGGTGAACGAGATGGCCGGGAACCTGACCCGTCAGGTGCGGGCCATCGCGGCCGTCGCCACGGCGGTGACCCGGGGTGATCTCAACCTCAAGATCGATGTGGACGCGGCGGGCGAGATCCAGGCCCTCCAGGACAACATCAACACCATGATCGCGAACCTGCGCGACACCACCGCCACCAACAAGGAGCAGGACTGGCTCAAGGGCAATCTCGCCCGGATCTCCGGTCTGATGCAGGGGCGGCGCGACCTGGACGACGTGGCCTCGCTGATCATGAGCGAGCTGACCCCGGTCGTGTCCGCGCAGCACGGCGCGTTCTTCCTGGCCACGCCCACCGGCGAGACCGACGCGCTGGGCGGCGAGGGCGAGGGGGCGTACGAGCTGCGCATGCGGGGCAGCTACGGCTACTCGGCGGGCTCCATGCCCACGTCCTTCCGGCCGGGGGAGACGCTCATCGGCACGGCCGCCGAGGAGAAGCGGACGATCCAGGTGGACAACGTGCCGCCGGGCTACCTGAAGATCTCCTCCGGGCTCGGCGAGGCGCCGCCCGCGCATGTGATCGTGCTGCCGGTGCTCTTCGAGGGCAAGGTGCTCGGTGTGATCGAACTGGCCTCGTTCCAGCCGTTCACGCACATTCAGCGGGACTTCCTCAACCAGCTCGCCGAAATGATCGCGACGAGCGTCAACACCATCAGCGTCAACACGACGACCGAGAAGCTGCTGGAGCAGTCCCAGGAGCTGACCGAGCAACTGCGCGACCGCTCGCAGGAATTGGAGAACCGGCAGAAGGCCCTCCAGGCGTCCAACGCCGAACTGGAGGAGAAGGCCGAGCTGCTGGCCCGGCAGAACCGCGACATCGAGGTCAAGAACACCGAGATCGAGGAGGCGCGGCAGGTCCTGGAGGAGCGCGCCGAACAGCTGGCCGTCTCGATGCGCTACAAGTCCGAGTTCCTGGCGAACATGTCGCACGAGCTGCGCACGCCGCTGAACTCGCTGCTCATCCTGGCCAAGTTGCTCGCGGACAACGCCGAGGGCAATCTCTCGCCGAAGCAGGTGGAATTCGCCGAGACGATCCACGGGGCCGGTTCGGACCTGCTCCAGCTGATCAACGACATCCTCGACCTGTCGAAGGTCGAGGCGGGCAAGATGGACGTCAGCCCGACCCGGATCGCCCTGGTGCAGCTGGTCGACTACGTGGAGGCGACGTTCAGGCCGCTCACCGCGGAAAAGGGGCTGGATTTCTCCGTTCGCGTGTCGCCGGAGCTGCCGGCCACGCTGCACACCGACGAGCAGCGGCTGCTCCAGGTGCTGCGCAACCTCCTCTCCAACGCGGTGAAGTTCACCGACAGCGGGGCCGTGGAGCTGGTGATCCGGCATGCGGGACAGGAGGTGCCGGACGCCATTCGCGAGCAGTTGCTGGAGGCCGGTTCGCTGCGGGACGCGGACAGCGACCTGATCGCCTTCTCGGTGACCGACACGGGCATCGGGATCGCGGCGAGCAAGATGCGGGTGATCTTCGAGGCGTTCAAGCAGGCGGACGGGACGACCAGCCGCAAGTACGGCGGTACGGGCCTCGGCCTCTCCATCAGCCGCGAGATCGCGCGGTTGCTGGGCGGGGAGATCCACGCGGCGAGCGAGCCGGGCCGTGGTTCGACGTTCACGCTGTACCTCCCGCTGCACCCGAGCGAACTCCCGCCGCAGGGCTACCCGCAGCTCGGCCCCGGGTCCGCCGAGGGCCAGACCGGCGCGGTGGAGGGCGGCCGGACGCCGGAGGCCGGACAGGTGTACGTGCCGGGCACCCCGGACGTCGCCCAGGCCGTGCCGAGGCCGGGCGCCGGGCAGCAGGAGCCCGGTGGCGCGGCGGGGCTGCTGAGGCGCCGTCGCAAGGCGCTGGGAGGCGGGCAGCAGCAGCCCGCGCTGCCGCCGCGCCCCGCCGCCCCCGCTCCGCAGCCGGCCCAGGCCCCGGGGCAGGAGTCGTGGACGCTCGGCGGGCAGGACGAGCCGGAGGCGCGCAGGACCTTCCGGTTCAGCGGCGAGAAGGTGCTGATCGTCGACGACGACATCCGTAACGTCTTCGCGCTCACCAGCGTGCTGGAGCAGCACGGGCTGACGGTTCTCTACGCCGAGAACGGGCGCGAGGGCATCGAAGTCCTGGAGCAGCACGACGATGTGACGGTCGTACTGATGGACATCATGATGCCGGAGATGGACGGCTACGCGACGACCTCGGCGATCCGCAGGATGCCGCAGTTCTCCGGTCTGCCGATCGTGGCGCTGACCGCGAAGGCGATGAAGGGCGACCGGGAGAAGGCGCTCGAGTCGGGTGCGTCGGACTATGTCACCAAGCCGGTCGACCCCGACCATCTGCTTTCGGTCATGGAGCAATGGATGCGCGGAGAGTGATCGTTGTTGAGCGAATCCATGATGATTTGTTGACTAGCTGTGTCCGAAGGAGTGTGGGGACGCGGATTACGGGGAACCTTCTGGTCTCCCGCCGCGTTTCCGGTGCGTGCACAGTGACATCGCGGTGACAGGGTGTGGTGACCGCCGGGGTGCGGTTACCATGACCGGCACAAGGACGGACGGCGTAAGGGAGTCGTCCCCCGGGGCGGCGCCCGGTGCGATTCCGGGGCGAGGAGGACGGGCCATGGTGCAGAAGGCCAAGATCCTCCTGGTCGATGACCGGCCGGAGAATCTGCTGGCGCTGGAGGCCATCCTCTCTGCGCTCGATCAGACACTGGTACGGGCATCGTCAGGGGAGGAGGCGCTCAAAGCGCTGCTCACGGACGACTTCGCGGTCATTCTGCTGGACGTCCAGATGCCAGGCATGGACGGTTTTGAAACCGCCGCGCACATCAAGCGACGGGAGCGGACCCGGGACATCCCGATCATCTTCCTGACCGCGATCAACCACGGCCCGCACCACACCTTCCGGGGTTACGCGGCCGGCGCGGTGGACTACATCTCGAAGCCGTTCGACCCGTGGGTGCTGCGGGCCAAGGTCTCGGTTTTCGTCGAGCTGTACATGAAGAACTGCCAGCTGAGGGAGCAGGCGGCGCTGCTGCGGCTCCAGCTGGAGGGCAGTGGCAACGCGAGCGCCCCGCAGGAGAAGGAGCCCGCAGGGCTGCTGGCCGAGCTCTCCGCGCGGCTCGCGGCCGTCGAGGAGCAGGCGGAGGCGCTGTCCAAGCAGTTGGACGACGAGTCGGCGGACGCCGGAGCGGTGGCCACGGCCGCCCACCTCGAACGCAAACTGACCGGTCTGCGCCGGGCGCTGGACGCCCTGGAGCCGGGCACCGGCGGCGCTTCGGCGCCCGTTCCCTCGTAACGGCGGTGCGGCGCACCCGTTCCCTCGTAACGGCGGTGCGGCGCACCCGCCTTGCGGGCACGGCCCCTTGGGGCGGGTGAGGGGACAACCGGCCGGCGGCCACGGGCGTTCGACGCCCGTGCGCCGGTGAGGGCGCGTCAGTTCGCGGCCACCGTAGGACGACACGGACGGGTGAACCTGTACGCGCACGTGTTCACCGGCGTGCACACCGGTAACCTCGGCCCCATGGCCTCACGTACGTCCGGCAAGGGTTCCCAGGGCACGGCGGGCACCGCGAAGCGCGTCGGCGGTGGCCCGGGCCCGGCGAAGAAAGCCGCGCCCGCCAAGAAGACCGCAGCCAAGAAGACCGCTCCCGCGAAGAAGGCGCCCGTAAAGAAGGCGGCGGCCAAGAAGGCCGCCCCGCCGCCGGCGCCGTCCCCCACCAACGGGGTGTACCGGCTGGCGCGGGCCGTCTGGCTCGGCGCGGCCCACGGCGTCGGCGCGATGTTCCGCGGCATAGGGCGCGGCGCCAAGGGGCTCGACCCCGCCCACCGCAAGGACGGCGTCGCGCTGCTGCTGCTCGGCCTCGCGCTGATCGTCGCGGCGGGCACCTGGTCGAACCTGCGCGGTCCCGTGGGCGACCTCGTGGAGATGCTCGTGACCGGCGCCTTCGGCCGGCTCGACCTGCTCGTGCCGATACTGCTGGGTGCCATCGCCGTGCGGCTGATCCTCTATCCGGAGAAGCCCGAGGCCAACGGCCGCATCGTCATCGGCCTCTCGGCCCTGGTCATCGGCGTGCTCGGCCAGGTCCACATCGCCTGCGGCTCGCCCGGGCGCGACGAGGGCACCGAGGCCATGCAGGACGCCGGCGGGCTCATCGGCTGGGCCGCGTCCAAGCCGCTGATCTTCGCCATGGGCGAGGTGCTGGCCGTCCCCCTGCTCCTGCTGCTCACCGTCTTCGGCCTGCTGGTCGTCACGGCCACGCCGGTGAACGCCATCCCGCAGCGGCTGCGGCTGCTCGGCGTCAAGCTGGGAATCATCGAGCCGGCCCCCGACCCCGAGGCGCAGGGGGAGGGCGACGACGAACGGTACGACGAGCAGTGGCGCGAGGCACTGCCCGCCCGCTCGCGCCGCTCCCCGGCGCGCCGCACCGAGGCGTCCGAGGAGTACGACCCGGACCTGGCGGAGACCGAGGCGCTCACCAAGCGCCGCAGGCCGCGCAGGGCCTCGGTGCAGCCCGCGATGAACCGGCCCATGGACGCGGTGGACGTGGCGGCCGCCGCTGCCGCCGCGCTCGACGGGGCCGTGCTCAACGGCATGCCGCCCTCGCCGGTCGTCGCCGATCTGACCCAGGGCGTCTCGGTGGACCGCGAGCGTGCGGGCACGCCGGTGCCGGGCGCCAGGGAGGCGGAGCCGGTCAAGAGGCCCGCCGGGAAGCCGGCCGAGTCCGCCCCGGCCGGTGGCGTACCCGATCTGACCAAGCCGGTCCCCGACCGCTCCGCGTCGCAGCCGCTGCCCGCCCGCGCCGAACAGCTCCAGCTCTCCGGCGACATCACCTACGCGCTGCCCTCGCTCGACCTGCTGGAGCGCGGTGGGCCCGGCAAGACGCGCAGCGCCGCCAACGACGCGATCGTCGCCTCGCTGACCAACGTCTTCACCGAGTTCAAGGTCGACGCCGCCGTCACCGGCTTCACCCGGGGGCCGACGGTGACGCGGTACGAGGTGGAGCTCGGCCCGGCCGTGAAGGTCGAGCGGATCACCGCGCTCGCCAAGAACATCGCGTACGCCGTCGCCAGCCCCGACGTCCGCATCATCTCGCCGATCCCGGGGAAGTCCGCGGTCGGCATCGAGATCCCGAACTCGGACCGCGAGATGGTCAACCTCGGCGACGTGCTGCGGCTCGCGGACGCGGCGGAGGACGACCACCCGATGCTGGTCGCGCTCGGCAAGAACGTCGAGGGCGGCTACGAGATGGCCAACCTCGCGAAGATGCCGCACGTCCTGGTGGCCGGTGCGACCGGTTCCGGTAAGTCCTCCTGCATCAACTGCCTGATCACCTCGGTCATGGTGCGGGCGACGCCGGAGGACGTCCGGATGGTCCTGGTCGACCCGAAGCGCGTCGAGCTGACCGCGTACGAGGGCATCCCGCACCTGATCACGCCGATCATCACCAACCCCAAGAAGGCCGCCGAGGCCCTCCAGTGGGTCGTACGGGAGATGGATCTGCGCTACGACGACCTCGCGGCGTTCGGCTACCGGCACATCGACGACTTCAACCACGCGGTGCGCACCGGCAAGCTCAAGACGCCCGAGGGCAGCGAACGGGAGCTCTCGCCGTACCCGTATCTGCTGGTGATCGTGGACGAGCTGGCCGACCTGATGATGGTCGCCCCGCGCGACGTCGAGGACTCGATCGTCCGCATCACCCAGCTGGCCCGCGCCGCCGGTATCCACCTGGTCCTCGCCACACAGCGCCCCTCGGTGGACGTCGTCACCGGTCTGATCAAGGCGAACGTGCCCTCCCGGCTCGCCTTCGCCACCTCCTCGCTCGCCGACAGCCGCGTCATCCTGGACCAGCCCGGCGCGGAGAAGCTCATCGGAAAGGGTGACGGGCTGTTCCTGCCGATGGGGGCGAACAAGCCGACCCGTATGCAGGGCGCCTTCGTCACCGAGGACGAGGTCGCGGCGGTGGTCCAGCACTGCAAGGACCAGATGGCCCCCGTCTTCCGCGACGACGTGGTGGTCGGCACCAAGCAGAAGAAGGAGATCGACGAGGACATCGGCGACGACCTGGACCTGCTGTGCCAGGCCGCCGAGCTGGTCGTCTCCACCCAGTTCGGGTCGACCTCGATGCTCCAGCGCAAGCTGCGCGTCGGCTTCGCCAAGGCCGGCCGGCTGATGGACCTGATGGAGTCGCGCAACATCGTCGGGCCGAGCGAGGGCTCCAAGGCCCGCGACGTCCTCGTGAAACCCGACGAGCTCGACGGGGTGTTGGCACAGATCCGTGGGGAAACCGCCTCGTAAGGGTTTCCCGGGCAACCGTTTCGCCGGGTCACACGTCAAGGTGAGGGGAGGGACAGAGAACGTCCTTCCCCGGGGCGGCCCGGCGAATCCGGCTCTGTTCGAATCTGATGGCGTACAAAGTCCTCCCGCCCGGTTGCCCCTCCCTTTCGTACCCCCCCTAGACTGAACACCCAGCAGGTGGCTCACGCTCGAAAGGCGCCCCCGTGTCCATCGGCAACTCCCCCGAAGACGACCGGCCTTCGATCGGTCGAGTGCTTCAGCAGGCTCGTCTCGCCGCAGGTCTCACGGTCGAAGAGGTCAGCACGTCCACCCGGGTGCGCATCCCCATCGTGCACGCGGTCGAGCAGGACGACTTCTCCCGCTGCGGCGGCGACGTGTACGCCCGCGGCCACATCCGGACGCTGGCGCGTGCGGTCGGCGCCGATCCGGAACCCCTGGTCACGCAGTACGACGCCGAGCACGGCGGCCGTCCCGCGCCCACTCCGGCGGCCCCGCTGTTCGAGGCCGAGCGCATCCGTTCCGAACCCCGCCGGCCCAACTGGACGGCGGCCATGGTCGCGGCGATCGTCGCCGTGATCGGCTTCGTCGGCTTCACCTTCCTCAAGGGCGGTGACGAACCCTCGACCGCCGGCCGTGTCGCCGAGGGTCCGACGTCCGACAAGATCGCCCCGAAGCCCTCCACCAGCAAGCCCGCCGACCCCAAGCCGGCGCCCTCCGACAGCGCAATCGCCGCGGCGCCCCAGGACAAGGTCACGGTCAAGCTCAGCGCCACCCAGGGCAAGAGCTGGATCTCGGCCAAGGACCACAACGGCCGCTCCCTCTTCGACGGAACGCTTCAGCAGGGCCAGTCGAAGACCTTCCAGGACAAGGAGCGCGTCGACCTCGTCCTCGGCAACGCCGGATCGATCGAGCTGTTCGTCAACGGCAAGAAGGTCGAGGACCAGTTCCAGCCCGGACAGGTCGAGCGGCTCTCGTACACCAAGGGCGACCCCGAGGTCGGCTGAGCGGCCACCCCGGAAACACTGCGGCGCGGCGAGCGCCCGGCCACCGTGCCGGGCGCTCGCCGTCTTCGTCACTCCCTGTAACGGCCCAACCCTGCGCGGCGGGGCCAGTGCCGGGACAAAGTAGTCTTGAGTCCATGCCCGAACGCCGTACCGTCGCCCTTGTCACTCTTGGCTGCGCCCGTAACGAGGTGGACTCGGAGGAGCTCGCAGGCCGCTTGGCAGCGGACGGCTGGGAGCTCGTCGAGAACGCCTCCGATGCCGATGTCGCCGTGGTCAACACCTGTGGGTTCGTCGAAGCCGCCAAGAAGGACTCCGTCGATGCCCTGCTCGAAGCCAATGATCTGAAGGACCACGGCCGCACCCAGGCCGTCGTCGCCGTCGGCTGCATGGCCGAGCGCTACGGCAAGGACCTCGCCGAGGCCCTGCCCGAGGCGGACGGAGTCCTCGGTTTCGACGACTACACCGACATCTCCGACCGCCTCCAGACCATCCTCAGCGGCGGCATCCACGCCTCCCACACCCCCCGCGACCGCCGCAAGCTGCTCCCGATCAGCCCGGCCGAACGGCAGGACGCCGCGGTCGCGCTGCCCGGCCACGCGCAGGAGGCCGCCCCGGCCCCCGCCGACCTCCCGGAGGGCGTCGCCCCGGTCTCCGGGCCGCGCGCGCCCCTGCGCCGGCGGCTGGGCACCAGCCCCGTCGCCTCGGTCAAGCTGGCCTCCGGCTGCGACCGCCGGTGCTCCTTCTGCGCCATCCCGTCCTTCCGCGGCTCCTTCATCTCCCGGCGCCCCTCGGACGTGCTGGGCGAGACCCGCTGGCTGGCCGAGCAGGGCGTCAAGGAGGTCATGCTCGTCTCCGAGAACAACACCTCGTACGGCAAGGACCTCGGTGACATCCGTCTCCTGGAGACGCTGCTGCCCGAACTCGCGGACGTCGACGGCATCGAGCGCATCCGGGTCAGCTATCTGCAGCCCGCCGAGATGCGGCCCGGCCTGATCGACGTCCTCACCTCGACGCCCAAGGTCGCGCCCTACTTCGACCTGTCCTTCCAGCACTCCGCGCCCGGCGTGCTGCGGGCGATGCGCCGCTTCGGCGACACCGACCGCTTCCTGGAGCTGCTGGACACCATCCGGAGCAAGGCGCCGCAGGCGGGGGCCCGCTCCAACTTCATCGTGGGCTTCCCCGGCGAGACCGAGGACGACCTCGCGGAGCTGGAACGGTTCCTCACCGGCGCGCGCCTCGACGCGATCGGCGTCTTCGGCTACTCCGACGAGGAGGGCACCGAAGCGGTCGGCTACGAGAACAAGCTGGACGCCGACGTCATCGCGGAGCGCCTCGCGCACATCTCGCAGCTCGCCGAGGAACTGACCTCGCAGCGGGCCGAGGAGCGCATGGGGGAATCGCTCCAGGTGCTGGTCGAGTCCGTGGAACCCACCGAGGAAGAGCCGCGCGCCGTCGGGCGCGCCGCGCACCAGGCGCCCGAAACGGACGGCCAGGTGCTCTTCACCACACGCGAGGGCCTTGTCCCGGGCCGTATGGTCGAGGCAAAGGTGGTGGGCACCGAAGGCGTGGACCTGATCGCCGAGTGCAGTGAGCTTGTGGAGGTAGCCAGATGACCGGAGTCCCGGCATCCGCGGCGGGCGGCTCCGGCTCGACGCCGGTCCGCGGCGGAAAGCTGGGCGCCGCTGCGGTCGATCAGGCCAGTCTGTGGAACATCGCCAACCTTCTGACGATGGCCCGGCTCGTGCTCGTCCCCGGCTTCGTGGTGCTGCTGCTCCACAACGGCGGCTACGACCCGGCCTGGCGCTCCTTCGCCTGGGCCGCCTTCGCCATCGCCATGATCACCGACCTGTTCGACGGGCACCTGGCCCGTACGTACAACCTGGTCACCGATTTCGGGAAGATCGCCGACCCGATAGCGGACAAGGCGATCATGGGTGCGGCGCTGGTCTGCCTGTCGTATCTCGGCGACCTGCCGTGGTGGGTCACGGGTGTGATCCTCTTCCGCGAGATCGGCATCACGCTGATGCGGTTCTGGGTGATCCGGCACGGCGTCATTCCGGCCAGTCGCGGCGGCAAGATGAAGACGCTGGCGCAGGGCACGGCGGTCGGGATGTACGTGCTGGCCCTGACCGGGCCGCTGGCCACCCTGCGCTTCTGGGTGATGGCGGTGGCCGTCGTGCTGACGGTCGTCACCGGTCTCGACTACGTCCGCCAGGCCGTGGTGCTGCGGCGCCAGGGGCTTGCGGCGGAGCGTGCGGCCGAGGGGCCGCAGGGCGCTGCCGAGGGCGCCGAGCCGGTCGCCGGAGCGGCCGGGGCCCGTGGTGCGGCGGAGGCCCGTGGCGCGGCGGAGGCCGAGCGGTGACCGCCGCGGGGCGGGTGCTGCGGCTGCTGGTGGCGCGGGGGGAGACCCTGGCCGTCGCGGAGTCGCTGACCGGCGGCCTGGTCGCGGCCGAACTGACATCCGTGCCCGGTGCCTCACAGGCATTCCGCGGGTCCGTCACGGCTTACGCGACCCCCCTCAAGAGTGAAGTCCTGGGGGTGGACGCGGCCCTTCTCGCGGAGCGCGGGGCGGTGGACGCCGAGGTCGCGCGCCAGATGGCAGCAGGCGCACGCCGGGTTCTGGGCGCAGACTGGGGAGTGGCGACCACCGGAGTCGCCGGCCCCGAGCCGCAGGACGGACAGCCCGTAGGAACCGTCTTCGTCGCGGTCAGCGGCCCGCGGGGCACCGGGAAAGTGGCCGCACTGCGGTTGAACGGCGACCGGGCGGACATCCGTAAAGAGAGCGTACGAAGTGCGCTCGACCTGCTCTCGGGCGAACTCCATGAGAATGCGAGCGCACAGGATACGGAAGAGAACGGGGGGAATTGATGTTTGCAGCCCTGAGTGAACACGACATCGCTCCCCGCACGGCCGCAGCGCTAGGCGGTACGGTGGGGCGTGAAGGATGCGGCTACGCGGTCCGAGGAGGGAGCCACCGATGATTCTGCTCCGTCGCCTGCTGGGTGACGTGCTGCGTCGGCAGCGCCAGCGCCAAGGCCGTACTCTGCGCGAAGTCTCCTCGTCCGCCCGAGTTTCGCTCGGCTATCTCTCCGAGGTGGAGCGGGGGCAGAAGGAGGCATCCTCCGAACTGCTCTCCGCCATTTGCGACGCGCTTGACGTACGGATGTCCGAGCTCATGCGTGAAGTGAGCGATGAGCTGTCCCTGGCTGAACTGGCCGAGTCGGCAGCGGCCAGCGATCCGGTACCAGTACCGGTGCGCCCCATGCTCAACTCCGTCTCCGTTACTTCGGTGGCGGGTGTACCGACGGGGCGGGTGACCATCAAGGCGCCCGCGGAAGCGGTGGACGTCGTCGCCGCCTGATCCGTACGGTTCGGTGTGAAGCCGGAGCCCCGGTTCTCCCCCCTGGTGGGGAGGGCCGGGGCTTCTGTGCGTGGTGGGGAGGGCCGGGACTTCTGTGTGCCCGGGGGGTGTCGGGCGGGCCCGCCCGGTGCGGTCTCCGGGGCCGGCCCGCGCGGACTTTCGCCTGGTGCGTGTCAGCGGGGCGATGGGGGGCAGATGCCTGGATGAGACCGAGGAACAATCCGGTGCGATCCCGTACAGAGACTTTCCTCGAATGACCGTTTTGCTTCGTTTGTGCCATCGTGGTGGTGCTGAACGGAACGGATTCCAGATCGGAGACGTGCATGTCTGTGGTGAAGAGCCCGCTGTCCAAGACCGACCTCAAGACTGTCGGGGATGCGCTCCAGGGGGCGCTGGTGGACCTCGTCGACCTGTCTCTGGTGGCCAAGCAGGTCCACTGGAACGTGGTCGGGCCGCGCTTCAGGTCCGTGCATCTCCAGCTCGACGATGTCGTCGACACCGCCCGCCAGCACTCCGACACGGTCGCCGAACGGGCTTCCGCGCTCGGCGTCAACCCGGATGGGCGAGCCGCCACGATCGCCAAGAGCACGGCCATCCAGTCCGGCTCGTCCGAGGGCTGGATCAAGGACGTGGACGCGGTCAAGACCCTGATCGACGCCCTCGGCGTGGTCATCGGGCGGATGCGGGAGCGGATCGAGGCGACCGAGACCCCCGACCCGGTCAGCCAGGACATTCTGATCTCGCTGACCGCCGACCTCGAAAAGCACGCGTGGATGTTCCAGGCCGAGAACGCCTGACCCGAGCGGATGCCGCGGTGCCTCAGGGCACCGATTCTCTCCAATGGAGGAAGTAACTCATGAACGACGAAGGCGCGAAGGACAAGATCACCGGCAAGGCGAAGGAAGCCATGGGCAAGATGACCGGCGACCGTCGCAAGGAGGCCGAGGGCAAGACGGACCAGGCGAAGGGCAAGGCCAAGGGAGCCGTGGGCGATGCCCGCGACCGGGCGGACGGCGTCAAGGACTCGCTGGCCGACGACGACAAGGACTGACCCGTCCGAACAGAGCCCCCACCGTGCGCGGTGGGGGCTCTGCTTTGAGAGGGCTCTGTGCGGGTCGTCGGTCAGTGGGTGCGGGCCGTTGGTCAATGGGTGTGGGTGTGGGTGTGGGTGTGGGTGTGGGTGTGGTGTGGGTGTGATGCGTGTGCGGACGCGGGCGCGGGGCTTTCGTTCGGGAGCCGCCCGGCGGGACCGCGGTGGTGCGCGCCCGCCCCGCGCGCGCCGGTGGTGCACCGGTGCGCTCTCGCCCTGCGTGAGAATGCCGGACTAGGTTCGGCCGGAGGAGGCAGCCATGGTACGGCGATGGGTGCCGGCGCTCGTTCTCTGCGGTGTGTGGTGGTGGGCCGTGCTGCGGCTGGTCCTGGAGCCGGCGCACGCCGGGGTAGTCGAGGGAGCGGTGGCGGCGGGCGGATGGGGGCTGAGCCTCCTGCCGGTGCACGTGGCCGCGACCGCCAGGCCCATGGGCGTTTTCGACGCCGGAACGGGTCTGCTGCGGCGCGGTAGGGCATGGGCGCGCAGGGCCGGGCGGTCCTGGCGCCGGAGGCTGGTCAGGTAGGGGTCGGGCCGGTCTGGCAGCGGGGACACCAGTAGGCGGGCCGGCCGTCCTGCTCGGCCGCGCGGATCGGCGTCCCGCAGCGCAGGCAGGGGCGGCGCGTCCGGCCGTAGACCCAGAGGTTCTCACTCGGGCGGCGGGCATGGGGTGCCGTGTCCGTGGCGGTACGGGGGCGGGCGCCGACGGTCGTGACACGGCTCGGGCGGTCGCGGTTGGCGTCGAGGAGCTGCCGGGCCGTGGAGACCAGGAGGGCGGCCGTCTGGGCGGGCAGCTCGCCGATGGGGAGCCAGGGAGTGGCGCGGGCCAGGAAGCAGAGCTCGGCCTTGTAGATGTTCCCGATGCCGGCCAGGTTGCGCTGGTCGAGCAGGGCCTCGCCGAGGGGGCGGGCGGGGTCGCTGAGCAGATTGCGCAGCGCCGTGTCGGCGTCCCAGTCCGGGCCCAGCAGGTCGGGGCCGAGATGGCCGACCGCCTGCTCCTCGTCCCGGGTGCGCAGCAGCTCCAGGACCGGGAGGCGGTAGCCGACGGCGGTGTGCGCCTCGTTGCCCAGGACGGCCCGGATCTGGTGGCCCGGGCCGCCGCGCCAGCGCTCGCCGGGGGCGTAGACGCGCCAGGCCCCGTCCATCCGCAGATGGCTGTGCAGGGTGAGGCCGCCCTCGATGCGGGTCAGCAGGTGCTTGCCCCGCGCGGAGCAGTCCAGGACGGCCCGTCCGGTGAGGTCGGCGGTGGCGAATCGGGGGACGCGCAGGTCCGACGTGGTGAGGACGCGGCCGGCGAGCGCGCTGTGCAGCCGTTTCGCGGTCTGCAGGACGGTGTCTCCTTCGGGCATGCCTCCATGATGCGTGGGTGATTGCCCGGTGGGCGCCCCTGAGCCCTCGGCCGACCCGGGTTACGTGGCGCGGAGGCGCAGTCCCCTCGGGGTGGCGAGGAAGCCGGCCGCCTCCAGCGTGCGGCCCAGGGGTGAGGTGAGGGACGAGGCGCCGTTGGTGCGCTCGACGGTCACCGTGCCGAGGGCGCCGGCGCGGGCGGCCGAGGCCAGCGCGCCGGCCGCCGCCCGGAGCGCCGGGTCCTCCGGGTCGGTCGGCCAGGCCAGCAGGGTCTTGCCGCCGCGCTCCATGTACAGCGTCAGCTCGCCGTCGACCAGGACGACGAGCGAGCCCGCCTTGCGGCCCGGTTTGTGCCCGGCCCCGTCCGGCGGCTCCGGCCAGGGCAGGGCCGCGCCATAGGCATTGGCCGGGTCGGCCGCCGCCAGGACGAGGGCGCGGGGGTCGGCGCCGGGCTCCGTACGGTCGCGGGCGGTGGAGACCGCGCGGAGCCGGTCGACCGCGCCGTCCATCGCGAACTGAGCGGCCCCCAGCCCCTCCACGACATAGCCGCGGCGCGCCTGCCCGTTGTCCTCGAAGGCCGACAGCACCCGGTACGCCGCCGAGAAGCCGCCCTCGACGCCCTCCGCCTGGACCGCGCCGCGCGTGACCACCCCGTGCCGGTCCAGCAGGGTGCGGGCGAGGGCGTGGGCCCGGTGCGTGGGGTCGGGCTCGGCGGCTGGCAGCAGGGACCAGCGGCCGGAGACCGTGGGCGGGCCGGTGCGTGAGGTGGGGCGCGCCGCGGCCGTGAGGGTGCCGTAGCGGCCGCGCGGGACGCTGCGGCGGGCGCGGTGCGCGGTCGACCCCGCCGTGCGGCCCGAGCCCAGGAGGGAGCGCAGCGGCGCCAGGGTGTCGTTGGTGAGCCGGCCCGACCAGACGAGGTCCCACACGGCGTCCGCCAGCTGCGGGTCGGTGCAGTCCGGGTGGGTGGTGGCGCGGACCTGGTCGGCGATCTGGCGGAAGAAGAGGCCGTACCCGCCGCCGAGCGCGGTCAGCACGGACTCGTGCAGTGCGCTCAGTTCGAGGGGGCGGGGGGCAGGCAGGAGGAGGGGTGCGCTGTCGGCCAGGTAGAGGGAGAGCCAGCCGTCCTTGCCGGGCAGGGCTCCCGCCCCCGCCCACACCACCTCGCCTGTGGTGGTCAGCTCGTCCAGGAGCGCGGGCGAATAGCCGGTGACGCGGCTGGGAAGGACGAGCCGCTCCAGCGCGGAGGCGGGCACGGGCGCGCCCTGCAATTGCTCGATGGCGCGGGCCAGGCCGTCGATGCCGCGCAGGCTGTTGCCGCCGAGGTGCTGCCACTGGGGCAGGAACCCGGCGAGGGCGGCGGGCGGGACCGGCTCCAGCTCATGCCGGAGCGCGGCCAGCGAGCGGCGCCGCAGCCGCCGCAGCACCGTGGCGTCGCACCACTCCTGGCCGATGCCGGCGGGGTGGAACTCGCCCTGGACGATCCGGCCCGAGGCCGCGAGCCGTTGCAGCGCTCCGTCGGTGACGGCCGTGCCGAGGCCGAACCGGGCGGCGGCCGCGGTGGAGGTGAACGGGCCGTGCGTACGGGCGTAGCGCGCGAGGAGGTCGCCGAGGGGGTCCTTCACCGGTTCGGTGAAAGCCTCCGGGACGCCGACCGGGAGCGCCGTGCCCAGGGCGTCGCGCAGCCGGCCCGCGTCCTCGACCGCCGCCCAGTGGCCCGCGCCGGCGATCCGGACCCGGATGGCCCGGCGGGCCGACTCCAGCTCCCCGGCCCAGGCCGGTTCGGCCCCGCGCTCGGCCAGCTCCTCGTCGGTGAGCGGGCCGAGGACCCGCAGCAGGTCCGCGACGCCCTCGACGTCCTTGACCCGGCGGTCGTCCGCCAGCCACTGGAGCTCCCGCTCCAGCTCCGTCAGGACGTCGGCGTCGAGCAGCTCGCGCAGCTCGGCCCGGCCCAGCAGCTCGGCCAGCAGCCGGGAGTCGAGGGAGAGCGCGGCGGCGCGCCGCTCGGCGAGCGGTGAATCGCCCTCGTACAGGAACTGGGCGACATACCCGAACAGGAGTGAGCGGGCGAACGGCGAGGGCTCCGGTGTGGTGACCTCGACGAGACGGATGCGCCGGGCCTCCAGATCGCCCATCACCTCCGTGAGCCCCGGAACGTCGAAGACGTCCTGGAGGCACTCGCGGACCGCTTCGAGCACGATGGGGAAGGAACCGAACTCGGAGGCGACCTGGAGCAGCTGCGCGGCCCGCTGGCGCTGCTGCCAGAGCGGGGTGCGCTTGCCGGGGCTGCGGCGGGGCAGCAGCAGCGCCCGGGCCGCGCACTCGCGGAACCGTGAGGCGAACAGGGCGGAACCGCCGACCTGGTCGGTGACGATCTGCGCGATCTCGCCCTTGTCGAAGGCGACGTCGGCGGCGCCGACCGGGGGCTGGTCGCTGTCGAAGGCGGCGTTGGCCGGGGCGAGCGGTGCGGCTGTCAGGCCGGAGTCCTGGACCGGGTTCTGCGCTGGGTCGAAGTCGAGGAGGTCGAGGCCCATCATGTCGGCGTCGGGCAGCCTCAGCACGATGCCGTCGTCGGCGTGCATGACCTGCGCGTCCATGCCGTACCGCTCGGCGAGGCGGGCGCTGAGCGCCAGCGCCCACGGGGCGTGCACCTGGGCGCCGAACGGGGAGTGCACGACGACGCGCCAGTCGCCCAGCTCGTCGCGGAAGCGCTCCACCAGGATCGTCCGGTCGTCCGGCACATGGCCGCAGGCCCGGCGCTGCTCGTCCAGATACGCCAGGACGTTGTCCACGGCCCAGGTGTCCAGGCCCGCGGCGAGCAGGCGGTCGCGCGCGTCCTGCGGGGACAGCCCGCCGAGCTCGCGCAGGAAGGCCCCCAGGGCGCGGCCCAGCTCCAGGGGGCGGCCCAGCTGGTCGCCCTTCCAGAAGGGCAGCCGTCCGGGGACGCCGGGCGCGGGCGAGACGAGGACCCGGTCGCGGGTGATGTCCTCGATCCGCCAGGAGGTGGTGCCCAGCGTGAAGACATCGCCGACCCGGGACTCGTAGACCATCTCCTCGTCCAGCTCCCCGACCCGGCCGCCGCCCTTCTTGGGGTCGGCGCCGGCGAGGAAGACCCCGAACAACCCCCGGTCGGGAATGGTCCCGCCGGACGTGACCGCGAGGCGCTGGGCGCCGGGCCGGCCCGTGACCGTACCGGCGACGCGGTCCCAGACGACGCGCGGGCGCAGCTCCGCGAAGGCGTCGGACGGATAGCGGCCCGCGAGCATGTCGAGCACCGCGGTGAACGCCGACTCGGGGAGCGAGGCGAAGGGGGCGGCCCGCCGGACCACCGCGAGCAGGTCGTCCACCTGCCAGCTGTCCAGGGCGACCATCGCGACCAGCTGCTGGGCCAGCACGTCCAGCGGATTGGACGGGACGCGCAGCGCCTCGATGGAGCCCGTGCGCATCCGCTCGGTGACCACGGCCGCCTGCACCAGGTCGCCGCGGTACTTCGGGAAGACGACACCGGTGGAGACCGCGCCCACCTGGTGGCCGGCGCGGCCGACCCGTTGCAGCCCGGAGGCGACCGAAGGCGGCGACTCGACCTGGATCACCAGGTCGACCGCGCCCATGTCGATGCCCAGCTCCAGACTGGACGTGGCGACCACCGCGGGCAGCCGGCCCGCCTTGAGGTCCTCCTCGACCTGGGCCCGCTGCTCCTTGGAGACCGACCCGTGGTGGGCCCGGGCGAGCAGGGCGGGAGCGCCCTTGGCCGCGCCGGACTCCGCCATGATCTCCGCGGGGGAGTGGGCTTCCGGCATGGTCTCGCCGGTGGCCCGCTCGTACGCGATCTCGTTGAGCCGGTTGCACAGGCGCTCAGCGAGGCGGCGGGAGTTGGCGAAGACGATGGTGGAGCGGTGCGCCTGGACGAGATCGGCGATCCGCTCCTCCACATGCGGCCAGATCGACGGCTTCTCGGCCTGCCCGGAGGAGTCGTCGGTGGCGGGGGAGCCGCCGAGCTCGCCCAGGTCCTCGACCGGCACGACCACCGAAAGGTCGAACCGCTTGCTGGACGGCGGCTGGACGATCTCCACCTTGCGTCGCGGGGAGAGGAAGCGCGCCACCTCGTCGACCGGCCGGACCGTGGCCGAGAGCCCGATCCGCCGGGCCGGCCGCGGCAGCAGCTCGTCCAGGCGCTCCAGCGACACGGCGAGGTGGGCGCCCCGCTTGGTGCCCGCCACCGCGTGCACCTCGTCCAGGATCACCGTCTCGATGCCGGACAGGGCCTCCCGGGCGGAGGACGTCAGCATCAGGAAGAGCGACTCGGGGGTCGTGATCAGGATGTCCGGCGGCCGGGTCGCCATCGAGCGGCGCTCGGCGGCCGGGGTGTCGCCCGATCTGATGCCCACCCGGACCTCGGGCTCGGGCAGCCCCTGGCGCACCGACTCCTGGCGGATGCCGGTCAGCGGCGAGCGGAGGTTGCGCTCCACGTCGACCGCGAGCGCCTTGAGGGGCGACACGTACAGCACGCGGCAGCGCTTCTTCGCCTCGGCGGGCGGCGGGACGGCGGCGAGCCGGTCCAGCGCGGCGAGGAAGGCGGCCAGCGTCTTGCCCGAGCCGGTCGGCGCGACGACCAGCACGTCCGACCCCTCGCCGATCGCCCGCCAGGCGCCTTCCTGCGCGGCGGTCGGCGCGCTGAAGGCCCCCGTGAACCAACTGCGGGTCGCGGGGGAGAAGGAATCGAGTGCGGAGCCGGTCATGTCCCCATCGTGCACCCCGCCACTGACAACGGCCGTGGCAACCGCTGAGCGGGCCGCCGCACCCGCAGCGGTGGCGCCGCGAGCTGCGAGAATCCGAGCATGGCAGGAGCACAGCAACCGGCGGAGTGGGCGAGGCACTGGAGTTACGCGGAGCTGCCCGGCCTCGACCTGCTGCGCGCCCGCTACATCCGCCACACCTTCCCGCGCTACAGCCACGAGGGCTGGGCCTTCGCCCAGCTCGGACAGTTCGTGGAGTACAAGGCGCGCCGCGCCGCAGTGCCCGTCCTGTTCGTCGATCCCGCCTACACCTCCCGCACGTGCGCGGAGTGCGGGCACACAGACAAGCTGAACCGTGTCTCTCAGGGACGGTTCGCATGCCGGTCGTGCGGATTCGTTGATCACGCCGACCGCAATGGCTCCCGCAACGTCCGCGCGCGAGCGCTGGAGTTGTGGCGAAGCGGGGCGGAGTCACGCGCCCCTGGACCCGCTTAGGGTGCTGGACGGAGGAGCCCACCCGGCAGCCAGCCGGGCTCTACCTCCAAGCCTGGCCCTTCAGGGCCGGGTAGTTGACGAAGCAGTACGGCATGCCCTCGCACACCTGGCTCACCGACGCCCGGGTGCGCCGCGCGCGCCGGATGCTCGACGCGGGTACGGCTCCGGTGGTCGCGGCCATCGAGGTCGGCTTCACCGACCAGCCGCATCTCAATCGTCACTTCACCCGGATCGTGGGGGTACCACCCGGCGCCTACCAGCGTGAACGCGCAAGAACGTACAAGACCGGTCCCGAACAGTCCCGGTAGCGTGCCAGGCGTGGCAGACCAGACAGCACCCCTTCGCACCACCGCCGAACCGGCCGGCGGCAGCACGCTCGCCGCCGGGACCAAACCGGACGCCGCCGTCGTCCGGGACGCCCTCGGCGTCGGCATCGCCGTCGGCCTCTCCGGCTTCGCCTTCGGCGTCACCTCGGCGGGCTCGGGCCTGAGCCTGCTCCAGACGTGTGCGCTCAGCCTGCTCGTCTTCACCGGCGCCTCCCAGTTCGCCCTGGTCGGTGCGCTCGCCGCGGGCGGCAACCCGTACACCGCGGCCGCCGGCGCCTTCTTCCTGGGCGTACGCAACGCCTTCTACGGCTTGCGCCTGTCACAGCTCCTCGCCCTGCCGCGCGCCCTGCGCCCGCTCGCCGCCCAGTGGGTCATCGACGAGACGACCGCCGTGACGCTGCCCCAGCCCACCCGGAGGGCCGCGCGGATCGGTTTCACCGTGACCGGGCTCACCCTCTACGTGCTGTGGAACCTGACCACCCTGCTGGGCGCCCTGGGGGCCGAGGCGCTCGGCGACACCGACGCCTGGGGGCTGGACGCGGCGAGCCCCGCCGTGTTCCTCGCGCTGCTCGCCCCGATGCTGAAGTCCACGACCGAGCGCGTCACCGCGGGGCTCGCCGTTCTGCTCGCACTCGGCCTGCTGCCGGTGCTGCCGGCGGGGGTGCCCGTGCTGCTGTCCGCGCTCGCCGCGCCCGCCGTCCTGTTCCTGATGGGGCGCGCCAAGGGCACCGGCACCGCGGCGGGAACGGCCGAGGCGAAGGACGCGGGCCCGGCCCGCGCGGAGGAGGAGCGATGAACGTCTGGATCGCCATCGCGCTGACCGCGGTCGGCTGCTACCTCGCCAAACTGCTCGGCCTCCTGGTGCCCGCGGGCGCCCTGGAGCGCCCTCTCGTCCAGCGGCTCGCCGCGCTGCTGCCGGTGGCTCTGCTGGCCGCCCTCACCGCCCAGCAGACCTTCGGCGACGGACAGCACCTGGCGCTGGACGCCAGGGGCGCGGGGCTCGCGGCGGCGGCGCTCGCCCTCGTCCTGCGCGCTCCCTTCCTGGTCGTCGTGGGCGCGGCCGTCGCCGTCACCGCGGGCGTGCGCGCGCTGGGTTAGCTCCTGACGGGGGAGACGCAGGAGGCGCGTGTAAGGGGCACGGCCCATTGCACCGTGCCCCTTACACCTGCGCCCTTCGCGGCACCCCGACCTCAGTCCAGGCCGCGCCCATGCGCCCGCAGGGTCTGCAGCGCCCTGAGCGTCACCAGGGGCCGCCCCTCCAGCGCCGTCCCCGGCGCCCACTGCCGCCAGGTCACCGGCCAGCCGCCGTCCGCCTCCTGGGCGGCCGCGAGATGGTCCAGCGAGCGGTCCATCTCCGCGTCGGTGAACCATCGTCCGGCGAGCGATTCGGGTGTACGGGCGTAGTCGTACGGGAAGTGCTGCTCGCCCGGTGCGTACCCGGCCGCCACCGGATACTCCGCGCGCCGCTCCGGATCGAGCACGGCCAGCCGCTGGTCGCGCACCAGCCGCCCCAGCCGTTCGGCGGCGGCCTCGGCCCTGGCCCGGTCCGGCACCCCGTCGAGGAAGGCGACCGCGGCCTCGATCTCGTACGGATGCGAGACGTCCAGGGCGTCGACGGCCGCCCAGCAGAAGTCGGTGGCCCGGAAGAGCCAGGCGTGCCACACCGCGTTGCGGTGCAGCAGCCCGACGACCGGGCCGGTGGCCAGCAGCTCGGCCGGCGGGTCGTCGACGATCGGGATGAAGGGGGCAGCCGGATAGCCGCGCTGCGAGGGAAGCAGGGCCGGCAGGGCCCCCTCCTTGGTCGATACCTCGGTCAGATACCGGCAGATGCGCTCCACCCGGGGACCGTCGCAGCGGCCGATGGAGTCGAGGACGTTCAGCGCATGGGCGGTGTGCAGCGGCTGACTGACGGGGCCGCGCAGATCGGGTTCGAGCGCGTGGCCGTAACCGCCGTCCTCATTGGCGTAGGCGGCGAGGGCCGTCTCCACGGCGTCCGCACCTCCCGCTAAGAATTGATGGGCGAACCGCCGCTGTTCGAGGACACGGGCCGTGAGCCAGATGAACTGCTCGGCGCGGTCGAGGGGACTTGTTCCAGTTCCAGCCATGGACCCGACCGTAGGGCGTCGGGCGCCCTCGCAGGGCCGGGCGGCCTTCCGCACCCCCTGGAGCGGGATACTGAGGGCATGCGGTTGACGATTTTCTGGGAACGGATGGCGGACCACTTCGGCGCGGCCTACGCGGACTCCTTCGCACGCGACCACGTGATGGCCGAGCTCGGCGGACGCACGGTGCAGCAGGCGCTGGCGGCGGGCTGGGAGGCCAAGGACGTCTGGCGCGGTGTCTGCGCGGCGGTGGGCATCCCCGCGGACAAGCGCTGACACCCGTGCGCCGCGGTGCGGCGAGGGGCCGGGCTTCCGGGGCGCGCGACGGGTTGTCGTACGCGTAGGCGAGACTGGCACCGTGGCACCGACAGACGAGACCGCTCAGATCCAGCCTCCCCGCACGCCGCCCGTTCCGCCGGCCGCGCCACCGGCCCCGCCGTCCGGCGCCGGCCCGGCCCGCATGCCCGCCTGGCTGCCGCGCGCCATGGTGCTCGCGCTGGCGCTGTACGCCTGCTTCCGGCTCGGCAGCTGGGCGTTCGACCAGCTCATCGGCCTGCTGATCAACGTGCTGATCTCCTTCTTCCTGGCGCTCGCCGTCGAGCCCGCGGTGAGCCGGATGTCGGCCGGCGGCATGCGCCGGGGCTTCGCCACCTTCCTGGTCTTCCTCGTCGTGCTGATCGCCGGTGCCGGATTCGTCTTCCTGCTCGGGTCGATGCTCGCGGGCCAGATCGTCGACATGGTGGCGGACTTCCCGAAGTACCTCGACTCGGTGATCAACTGGGTCAACCAGACCTTCCACACGGAGCTCTCACGGGTCCAGGTCCAGGACAGCCTGCTGCACTCCGACTGGCTGCAGAAGTACGTCCAGAACAGCGCGACCGGCGTGCTCGACGTGTCCACCACGGTCCTCGGGGGTCTCTTCCGGCTGCTGACGATCTTCCTGTTCTCCTTCTACTTCGCGGCAGACGGCCCCAGGCTGCGCCGCGCGCTGTGCTCCGTACTGCCGCCCGCCCGCCAGGCCGAGGTGCTGCGGGCCTGGGAGATCGCGGTCGGCAAGACCGGCGGTTATCTCTACTCGCGCGGTCTGATGGCGCTCATCTCGGCAGTCGCGCACTACATCCCGCTGATGGTCCTCGGAGTGCCGTACGCGCCGGCGCTCGCGATCTGGGTCGGACTCGTCTCCCAGTTCATCCCCACGATCGGCACCTATCTCGCGGGCGCCCTGCCGATGCTGATCGCGTTCACCGTCGATCCCTGGTACGCGGTCTGGGTCCTCGGGTTCGTCGTGGTGTACCAGCAGTTCGAGAACTATGTGCTGCAGCCGAAACTGACCGCCAAGACGGTCGACATCCACCCCGCGGTGGCGTTCGGCTCGGTCATCGCCGGTACGGCGCTGATGGGTGCCGTCGGCGCGCTGATCGCCATCCCGGCCGTGGCCACGCTCCAGGCATTCCTGGGCGCCTACGTGAAGCGGTACGACGTCACGGACGACCCGCGCGTCCACGGCGGCCGCCCCGGGGTACGGGGCGAACCGCTCTGGACGCGCCTGCGGCGGCTGGTCACCGCCCCCGCGAGCGGCGGCCGGGAGCCGGACGGTGGGGAGCCGGAGGATCCGCAGGGGCCGGAGGGGCGCACCGGGCCGGGTGTCTGAGGGCCGGGGCCCGGCGGCGTGGTGCGCTTGACACTAAAATCGAACATCCATTCTCATGGGATTCCGGCCGGGTTTTCCCGGGCCCGACCGTGGAGTTGTCCACAGGCCGGGAGGACGTCGAGGCCCATTGTCAGTGGCAGGGGTTAGCGTCTTTGACGTGAAGCGATCGACTCAAGCAAATCGGGTGGAACCCATGGCAGGAACCGACCGCGAGAAGGCGCTGGACGCCGCACTCGCACAGATTGAACGGCAATTCGGCAAGGGCGCGGTGATGCGCCTCGGCGAGCGGCCGAACGAGCCCATCGAGGTGATCCCCACCGGGTCCACCGCACTCGACGTCGCGCTCGGCGTCGGCGGTCTGCCGCGCGGCCGCGTGGTGGAGGTGTACGGACCGGAGTCCTCCGGTAAGACGACGCTGACGCTGCACGCCGTGGCGAACGCGCAGAAGCTCGGCGGCTCGGTGGCCTTCATCGACGCGGAGCACGCCCTCGACCCCGAGTACGCCAAGAAGCTCGGCGTCGACATCGACAACCTCATCCTGTCCCAGCCGGACAACGGTGAGCAGGCCCTTGAGATCGTCGACATGCTGGTCCGCTCGGGCGCTCTCGACCTGATCGTCATCGACTCCGTCGCGGCCCTCGTGCCGCGCGCGGAGATCGAGGGCGAGATGGGCGACTCGCACGTGGGTCTCCAGGCCCGTCTGATGAGCCAGGCGCTCCGGAAGATCACCAGCGCGCTCAACCAGTCCAAGACCACCGCGATCTTCATCAACCAGCTCCGCGAGAAGATCGGTGTGATGTTCGGCTCGCCGGAGACCACCACCGGTGGCCGCGCGCTCAAGTTCTACGCCTCGGTGCGCCTCGACATCCGCCGGATCGAGACGCTCAAGGACGGCACCGACGCGGTCGGCAACCGCACCCGCGTCAAGGTCGTGAAGAACAAGGTCGCGCCGCCCTTCAAGCAGGCCGAGTTCGACATCCTCTACGGCCAGGGCATCAGCCGCGAGGGCGGCCTGATCGACATGGGCGTGGAGCACGGCTTCGTCCGCAAGGCCGGCGCCTGGTACACGTACGAGGGCGATCAGCTCGGCCAGGGCAAGGAGAACGCCCGCAACTTCCTCAAGGACAACCCCGACCTCGCCAACGAGATCGAGAAGAAGATCCTGGTGAAGCTGGGCGTCGGGGTCCAGCCCGAGGAAGCATCCGCCGAGTCCGGTGCGGACGCGGCAGGCGCGGCGGCCCCGGCCGACGCGGTCGCGAAGCCGGCGGCAGCCCCGGCCGGCAAGACCAAGCCGGCCAAGGCGGCCGCAGCCAAGAGCTAGACCGTGACGCGTCGTACGCAGTGGCCGGACAGCGCCGCCGACCCCGGCGCGGGCTCCGGATTCGGTGAGGGGGCGGGGCGCCGTTCCCGCTCCCGGTCCAGTGACAGCGGTTCCCCCTCCTCGTCGAGGGCCGAGAAGGGGGAACCGCGCGACCCCGTCGAGCAGGCACGCAACATCTGCCTGCGGCTGCTCACCGGCACACCGCGCACCCGCAAGCAGCTCGCGGACGCCCTGCGCAAGCGGGAGATTCCGGACGAGGCAGCCGAGGAGGTGCTGTCCCGCTTCGAGGACGTCGGGCTGATCGACGACGCCGCGTTCGCCGACGCCTGGGTGGAGTCCCGGCACCACGGCCGAGGTCTCGCCCGCCGCGCGCTCGTCCGTGAGCTGCGGACCAAGGGCGTGGACGCCACGGTGATCGACGAAGCGGTCGGGCAGCTCGACTCCGAGCAGGAGGAGGAGACCGCGCGGGAGCTGGTCGCCCGCAAGCTGCGGTCCACCCGGGGGCTGGACCGCGACAAACGACTGCGCCGCCTCGCGGGCATGCTCGCCCGCAAGGGGTACGGCGAGGGGATGGCCCTGCGCGTGGTGCGCCGGGCGTTGGAGGAAGAGGGGGAGGACACGGAGGGGCTGGACGAGCCGTTCTGACGGGCCCCAGCGGAGTGGCCGGCCCCAGCGGAGTGGCCGGGCCCAGCGGAGTGGCCGACCGCCGGGGAGCGGCCGGCTCACCGCCCGGTTGCCACGGGGGCAGCCGTCGCGGGAGCAGCCGTCGCGGGAGCAACCGTCACAGGGCGTTCGTCACAGGGCGTTCGTCACGAGGCAGCCGTCACTGGCCGGCGCGGGTCGCGCGGCTGATGGTGGCGTCGAGCAGGGCGAGGGCGTCGGCGGCGGTGCGGCCCGGGTAGCGGTTCCACGGGCCGATCAGCCCGGTCCAGCCCTGGGAGCGCAGCTCGGCGATCAGCCAGGCGCCGGCCCGGTCGACCGTGTCCGCCGAGCCGTAGCCCAGGCGGTGCGCGGTGAGCATGGCACCGCAGACGCAGCGTGCGCCGCGGGCGTTGCGGAGCCGGTAGGGGGTGTTCTGCCAGCCCCATTCGGTGAGGATCTGCCGGGCGTGGGCGAGGTGGACGGACGGCCGTACCTCGGGCTGTCCGATGCGCCGCCACGCGTGGAGCCGGTCGGGCAGCATCGCACCGATCCGGCCGGGGAGCGGACGTTCACGGGGTGCGGCGGGGGGCAGGGCGCGGACCGTGTCGGCGATCAGCTGGTCCACCGGCACGGAGAGCAGAGCGCGCCAGTCGGCAGGTGGCTCCGACACGTCCCGCGGGCCGGTGGGGGAGCCCGGGGGCGGGGAGCCGGGGTCGGGAGCGCGGACGGGGTCGGGGGCGGTGAGGTCCCAGCCGGTGACGATCTGCTGCCAGGCGTCCGTGTCGTGGAGGCGCGCGGCCTGGGCGTCGAGTTCCTCGGGGGTGAGGGCGGTGGTCGGCATCGGTGCGTGCTCCCCGTCGTAGCGGTCCGGCGCCGCAGCGGTCCGGTGTCCTGGCGGTCCGGCGGTGCGCGCCGGTGAGGCGACTGTCCGTCCGGTGACCGGATCGCTCCACCGGAGCGATGCCATACGGGTGTGTCGCGGCGCATCCGGTCGAGGGGAGCGCCCGTGGCCGGGGTGCGTACGGGGCCAACCCCCGTACGAAGACACCGGAGTGCTTCAGTGCACAGGTATCTGTGCGCAGAGCAGTGTGTGACGCATCTCCGTCGTCACCCCGCTCACCCTGCTCGTCGGCATGACCTGCACGGTTCTCTTCCTCCAGCCGACCATCAGTGACGCCGCCCGGATCCAGGCCAGGGAGGGCACCCGCGCCACCCGGGTGCTCGGCGCGCAGGGCCCCGGTGGTCCGTCGGCGGCCACCGAGGCCGTCCGGGCGACGCCCGGTGTCACCGCCGCCACGGAGGTGGTCCGCACCACCGTGCGGGTCGGGCTGGAGAAGTACCCCGCGCAGGGCGTGACCGGGGCGGGCCTCACCCGTACCTGGGGCCCGGGCGTGACGAGCGGTTCGCTCGCCGCGTTCGCCGCGGACGAGCGGTCCGCGGCGATCAGCGAACTCGCCGCCGACCGCCTCGGCCTCCACCCCGGAAGCCCGCTTGCACTGCACCTCGGCGACGGCACCCCCGCCACCCTCACCGACGCCGCCGTCTACCGCAGCGGACTCGGCTTCGGCGACCTGACCCTGCCGCACGACCTGGTCGCCCGGCACATGGACAACCCCCTGGCCGCGACGGTCCTGGTGGCCGGGGAGGTGTCAGGCCGGGCCCTGTCCGCGGCCGTGGCGAAGTTCCCCGGCGTCACGGTCGTCGCCCCGGCCGTCGCGGACCGGCTCCAGGCCGGCCGCGAGCAGCAGAACGCCGAGGTCAACCTCCTCGCCATGGCGCTGGTCCTCGCCTCCGCCGCCATCGCCGTCGTCAACACGCTCGCCATGTCGGTGTCCGAGCGGTTCAGGGAGTTCGCACTCCTGCGGCTGGCCGGCGCCACCCGCCGCCAGGTGCTGCGGATGCTCCGTACCGAGACCCTGTCGGTCCTGATCGTCGCCACCGCGCTCGGCACCGGCATCGCGCTCGCCGTCCTGACCGCCTTCAGCATCGGGATGACGGGCAGCGCGGCGCCCGGCCTCCTCCCGCTGGTGTACGGGACCGTGGTGGGCGCCGCCGCCCTGCTCGCGCCCTGATCGCCACCGCTCTGCCCGGCAGGCTGGCGCTGCGGGCCCCCGCCCAGTGGACGTGGCCACCAGTCAGTGACGGAGAGGGGGCGGCGGGCCGGCCCCACCCTCATACCTCGACCGGCAGCCCCGCCGCGCGCCACGCCTGGAAGCCGCCCACCAGGTCCGTCGCCCGGTGGAGACCGAGCCGGTGCAGGGACTCGACGGCCAGGCTCGACGCGTAGCCCTCGTTGCAGATCACGACCACCCGCAGGCCGTGGCTCACGGCCTGCGGGGCGCGATGGCTACCCCGCGGGTCGAGCCGCCACTCCAGCTCGTTGCGTTCGACGACCAGCGCCCCCGGGATCAGCCCGTCCCGCTCGCGCAGTGCCGCGTAACGGATGTCCACGAGCAGGGCGCCCTCGGAGGCCGCCGTCCACGCCTCCTGTGCGTCGAGCCGTACGTAACCGGCCCTGATCCGCTCCAGCAGCTCGTCGATTCCGGCCGGGCCGCTCTCGTCGCCCTCGTGCCGTCCCTGGCTCACTGCCAGTCCTCCGGGCGCTCGGTCTGCTCCAGGCGGAGCACGGCCCCGGTGCGGCTGTAGCGCCGGATCTGCGGCAGCGGGGGGTAGTACGCGTGGACGGAGACGGCGTGCTCGGTGGCGGACTCGTTCAGCACCTCGTGGACGTGGTGCCGGCCGAAGGCCCTGCCCCGGCCCGGAGTCAGCTCCCGGGTGCGGTCGATGTCCTCGGCCAGCTCCAGGGTCTTCCAGCCGTCGGTGGGCAGCCGGGCGGCGAGGGAGTGCTCCCTGAGCGTGCCGGCCGCGGTGAGGAAGGCGCCGATCGAGTCGGCGTGGTCGTGCCAGCCGGTGCCGGTGCCCGGCGGCCAGCCGATGAGCCACGCCTCGCTGCCGCCGGGCCCGTCGAGCCTGACCCACGTCCGGCCCTCGGGGTCGAGGGGGAGGGAGGCGATGAGGGCGGTGTCCTCGGCGGTGCGGCGGACGAAGTCGAGCAGTTCCGCCGCGGTCGGGGCCGGAGCGGACGTGCGCACGGGCACGGAAAGGGGAGAGGGGGAAGCAGAGGCAGACACGGGGACCGTCCTGGAAGTTCGCGCGGACACCCCGCCGCACGGCACAGCGCGCGGCGAAGGCAGGAGAAGGCGATTCAGCAGGACGGGCGACACACGCAGCCCGCATAGCGGAGCAGGTCCATATGGACCCTCCGCCACAGGCGCACATCGGTGTCGGTCATGACCGGGAGTACACCATGTGGGCCTGCGGGCGTCAATTGACGTCGGCGGTGCGGTCGGAGCGAACCGACGTCCGGGTCGCGCCGCCGCGCGCCGCGTCCGCCGCCGCGAAGAGCTCCGCGGGCCGTACCCCGCCGAACGACTCCACGAGATGGCCGTCCGGCCTGACCAGCAGAACCGTGTGCGCGGAGGCCCCCGGATAGCTCTCGGTCACCAGCAGCTCCGCCTTCACCGGCAAGGCCGCGACGGCCTCCACCAGCCGGGGCATCACTCCGGCGCGCATCCAATGCCGCCGGTCCCACACCCCGGTTCCCGGCGCCACCAGCACCACCAGCAGATGCCCCTGGCCCAGCCGCTCCCGCAGCCGCACCGGGGTGCCGTCGGGCGCGGTGACCCGTACATCGGCCACCGGCGCACCGGGGGGCGTACCGACAGAGGCGTGCGCCTCCGCGCGCGGGGGCGCAAGGGGGGACAGGGAGTAGGAGGGGGGCGCACCGAGGGGGCCGCAGCCCAGATGCGCGTCCGCGAGCAGCGCGTCGTGCCCCCGTGCGCTCCCCGGGACCAGGGTCCGCAGCCCCCCGCCGCCCCGCAGTATCGGCAGCGACTGGTCGGCGGCGCGCAGCCGCGAGGCGACGGCGGCCCGGCGTTCGGCCTGGTAGCTGTCGAGGAGCACGTCGGACGCGCCGTGGTGCCAGGCCAGGGCCAGCTTCCAGGCCAGGTTCTCCGCGTCCCGCAGCCCCTCGTCGAGCCCCTGCGTGCCCAGGGCGCCCAGCAGATGGGCGGCGTCCCCGGCCAGGAAGGCCCGCTTCACCCGCCACCTGCGGGCCAGCCGGTGGTGGAGCGTGTAGACCCCGGTGTCCAGCAGCTCGTACGGGGGAGTCTCGCCGCACCAGCCCGCCAGGGTGTCCCGGACCCGGGTGACGAGGGCGTCCGGCGTGACCAGTTCGCCGCGCGCGGGCAGCAGCCAGTCCAGCCGCCACACGTCGTCGGGCAGCGGCCGCGCGGTGACCTCGGCACCCCCGGTGCGCCACGGCGGCGACCGGTGCAGCACGGCCTCGCCGGGCCAGGGCAGCTCGGTGCGCAGCGCCGCCACGGCGTGCCGTTCCACCGCCGTACGGCCGGGGAACCGGATGTCGAGGAGCTTGCGTACGGTGGAGCGGGCCCCGTCGCAGCCCACCAGGTAACTCCCGCGCCACCAGGTCGAACCCGGCTCCCTGGTGTGCACGGTGACCCCGGCCGTGTCCTGCTCCAGCGTGTCGATCCGGCCGAGCTTGGCGCTCTGCACCAGCTCCTGCGCGGCCACCGCGTCACGCAGCCCCCGTACCAGCGCGTGCTGCGGCACATGGACGGGTGCGGCCGGCGCGTCGCCGCCGGGCACGGGCTCACCGAGCGGCAGCTCGCGTACCAGCTGCTTGCGCCGCACCGACCGCCAGCCGGACCAGCGCAGCCCCTCGTCGTGCAGCGTCTTGCAGCCGAGCCGCTCCAGAAAGGCCGCGGTGTCCTCCCGCAGCACGACCGTGCGCGCGGGGCGGGTCTCGTCCTTGCCGGGGTCCTCGTCCAGGAGCACGCACGGCACGCTCTGCGCGGCGAGGGCGAGTGAGAGCGCCAGGCCGACCGGCCCGGCACCCACGATGATCACCGGGTCCACGGCGCGTCCCCCGTCAGGAGTCCGGTGAAACGGAACAGAAGGTGCGCGGGCGTCGAAGGGGATGCGGCGGCACAGGGGGCTCGGTGGGCGATCACAGAACGTATGCAACCTACTGCCGGTGCTTGCGTCAAGCGACGCCGGAACGCGGCGAGGGGCGGTGGCAGGGGCGCCACCGCCCCTCGCGGGCGTCCTACGACGAGCTGTCAGACGGCGCGTCCGTCATCCGTGTTGAGCGCCGGCGCACCGATCGTCTCCAGATCGCCCCCCGGGCCCGTGCCGACCACCGCCCCCGTGCTCTTCTTCGCGCGCCGGAGCCGCTTCTCCAGCCAGCTCGCGAAGGAGGTCAGGGCGAAGTTCAGCGCCAGGTAGATCACCGCGATGATGGTGAAGCACGCGATGGTGTTGGCCCCGTAGTTCGCCGCCATCGGCCGGACCGACGCCAGCAGCTCCGGGAAGCTGAGCACCGCGCCACCGAGGGCGGTGTCCTTCACGATCACCACGAGCTGGCTGACGATCGCGGGCAGCATGGCGGTGACGGCCTGCGGCAGCAGCACGAACACCATCGTCTGGCCCTTGCGCATGCCGATCGCCTTGGCCGCGTCCGTCTGCCCGCGCGGCAGCGTCAGGATGCCCGCCCGCACGATCTCGGCGAGCACCGAGGCGTTGTAGAGCACCAGGCCCGTCACCACGGCGTACAGCAGACGGGTGTCCGGGTCGAGTTCGGTGTACTCGGAGTACGCCTGGTTCGCGATGACCATCAGGAGCAGTACGGGAATGGCGCGGAAGAACTCCACGACCACCCCGCCCGGGACCCGCACCCACCGATGGTCCGAGAGCCGGCCGATGCCGAACAGCGCGCCCAGCGGCAGAGCGATGATCAAAGCGAAGAACGCCGCCTTGATCGTGTTCTGGAAGCCCGGCCAGATGAAGGCATCCCAGGGCTGGGAGCTGGTGAAGAACGGCTTCCACTTGGTCCAGTCGAGCTGGTGCTTCTCGGCGAGGCCGTCG
Source organism: Streptomyces sp. A1277 (assembly GCF_004795015.1). GTDB lineage: Bacteria > Actinomycetota > Actinomycetes > Streptomycetales > Streptomycetaceae > Streptomyces. Next base: position 37,062 of record NZ_SSBI01000004.1, read on the forward strand.
TACACCCACCACAGCACCGCCGCGGCGGCCAGGACGAAAAGGACCGTGTAGAGGATGTTGCGCCGCTTGGCGCGGGGCCCCTGGGCGTCGTAGAGGACGGAGCTCATCGCTTCACCGCCACCTTCTTGCTCACCCAGCCGAGGATGAGACCGGTCGGGAGGGTCAGGATGACGAAGCCGAGGGCGAAGACGCCCGAGATCAGCAGCAGCTGAGCCTCGTTCTCGATCATTTCCTTCATGAGGTACGAGGCTTCGGCCACACCGATCGCCGAAGCGACGGTGGTGTTCTTCGTCAGCGCGATGAGCACGTTGGACAGCGGGTTGACCACCGAACGGAACGCCTGCGGGAGGATGATCAGCCGCAGGACCTGAGTGAAGCTGAGGCCGAGCGCCCGTGCCGCCTCGGCCTGGCCGACCGGCACCGTGTTGATGCCCGAGCGCAGGGCCTCGCACACGAACGACGCGGTGTAGACGATGAAGGCGAGCACCGCGAGCCGGAAGTTGATGCCCTTGATGTCGGTGCCGCCGAGGGCGATGCCGAGCGTCGAGTACAGGCCCAGCGAGGCGAACATGATGATCACGGTCAGCGGAATGTTCCGCACCACGTTCACATAGCCGGTCGCGAAACCGCGCATCAGGGGGACCGGGCTGACCTTCATGCCGGCCAGCAGCGTTCCCCATATGAGGGAGCCGAGGGCGGAGTAGACGGTGAGTTTCACCGTCACCCAGAAGGCCCCCAGCAGGTCGTAACCATCAAGAAAGTCGAACACGATCTCCCGTGCTTCCACGTGTAGGAGGGCGCGGCGCGCCGCCGTTCAGCGGCGGCGCGCCCGGTCAGCCCTGCTTCACTTGACGACGTCGCCGATCTTCGGGGCGGGCTCGTTCTTGTAGTTCGCGGGGCCGAAGTTGGTCTCCACGGCCTTGTCCCATGCCCCGTCCTTGACCATCTTGGTCAGCGCGTCGTTGATCTTCTTCTTGAGGTCGGCGTCGCCCTTCTTCAGGCCGATGCCGTAGTTCTCGTTGGTCATCTTGAAGCCGGCCAGCTTGAACTTGCCCTTGTTGGCGTCCTGCGCGGCGTAGCCGGCCAGGATGTCGTCGTCCGTGGTGAGCGCGTCGACGACCTTGTTCTCCAGGCCGGTCAGGCACTCGGAGTAGCCGCCGTACTCCTGGAGCTGCGCCTTCGGGGCCAGCTTGTCGTGGATGTTCTGCGCCGAGGTCGAGCCGGTGACCGAGCAGAGCTTCTTGTTGTTCAGGTCCTCGGGCGACTTGATCGAGTTGTCGTCCGCGCGGATCAGGATGTCCTGGTGGGCGAGGAGGTACGGACCGGCGAAGTCGACTTTCTGCAGGCGCTCGTCGTTGATCGAGTAGGAGGCGACGATGAACTTCACGTCACCGCGCGAGATGGCCGTCTCGCGGTCGGCGCTCTTGGTCTCCTTGAACTCGATGTTCTTGGCGTCGTAGCCGAGTTCCTTGGCGACGTACGTGGCGACGTCGACGTCGAAGCCGGTGTACTTGCCGTCCGGGGTCTTCAGACCCAGACCCGGCTGGTCGATCTTGATGCCGATCGTGATCTTCTTGCCGCCCGACCCGGACGCGTCGTCCTTGTCGTCGGAGCCGCAGGCGGTGGCGGTCAGGGCGAGGGCGAGCACGGCGGCCGAGGCGGCGGTGACCTTACGAAGCTGCATGGTGAAATTCCCTAGAGTTGACGCGATGTGAGTGATCAGCAGATACGGAAGCCGGTGCTGAAGGCTCCATCAGTGGTGAAGGATCTTCGACAGGAAGTCCTTGGCCCGGTCACTGCGCGGGTTGCTGAAGAACTGGTCGGGCGTGGCCTCTTCGACGATCTTTCCGTCCGCCATGAAGACGACCCGGTTGGCCGCGGAGCGGGCGAAGCCCATCTCGTGGGTGACGACGACCATCGTCATGCCCTCGCGGGCGAGCTGCTGCATGACCTCCAGCACCTCGTTGATCATCTCCGGGTCGAGCGCCGAGGTCGGCTCGTCGAAGAGCATGACCTTCGGGTCCATCGCCAGGGCCCGGGCGATCGCCACACGCTGCTGCTGGCCGCCGGAGAGCTGGGAGGGGTACTTGTCGGCCTGGGTTCCGACGCCCACCCGGTCGAGCAGCGAACGCGCCTTGTCCTCGGCCGCCTTCTTGTCCGTCTTGCGGACCTTCAGCTGGCCGAGCATCACGTTCTCGAGGACCGTCTTGTGGGCGAAGAGGTTGAACGACTGGAAGACCATGCCGACATCGGCACGCAGCCGGGCCAGCTCCTTGCCCTCCTCGGGCAGCGGCTTCCCGTCGATCGAGATCGCGCCCGAGTCGATCGTCTCCAAGCGGTTGATCGTGCGGCACAGCGTGGACTTGCCGGACCCGGACGGCCCGATGACGACCACGACCTCGCCGCGGGCGATCGTCAGGTCGATGTCCTGGAGCACATGCAGCGCGCCGAAGTGCTTGTTGACGTTGCTCAGCACAACCAGATCGCCGCCGGGCGCGGGTGCAGCGTCCTCGGCGCCCTTGGTCACTGAAACTCCGCTCATCGGCTTCTTGCTCCGTCCTCCTCGGTTGGGAAGGACCCTAGTGACGCAGTGCTACGAACGTCATTACATCTGAGCGGAAATTGAGCATAACGATCCGGCGGCAACCGGACACTCCGCGTGAACGGGACGTCACGCCGGTCACACCGGCCGTACCGGGTGCATAACGGAAACCCGCATACAACGGACAAGCACTTGACTGTCCACCCGCGATCGGCGTGGATTCCCTGGTACACCCCTACGTGAAACGCCCCGGAACGGGGAAGTGACCGGGGGCGGACACGACCGTACGAACACACGCGAACCACACGCCAGAGGGGGGCCATGAGACTGCTGCTCGTCGAGGACGACAACCACGTCGCCGCCGCCCTGTCCGCGATCCTCGCCCGGCACGGCTTCCAGGTGGTCCACGCCCGCAGCGGCGACGAGGCCCTGCAAGCACTCCTGCCCACCGAAACGGAACCCTTCGGCGTCGTCCTCCTCGACCTCGGGCTGCCCGACCAGGACGGCTACGAGGTGTGCGGCAGGATCCGCAAGCGCAGTTCCGTACCGGTGATCATGGTGACCGCCCGCGCCGACGTACGCTCCCGGATCCACGGGCTCAACCTCGGCGCCGACGACTACGTGACCAAGCCGTACGACACCGGCGAGCTGCTGGCCCGTATCCACGCCGTCAGCCGGCGCAAGGCGAGCAACGAGGACACCGTCCCCACGCCCGCCGCCGCACTGCGCCTGGGGCACGTGCACATCGAGCTGCCGACCCGCCGGGTCAGCGTCGACGGGTGCGAAGTGCAGCTGACCCGCAAGGAGTTCGATCTGCTCGCCCTGCTCGCCCAGCGGCCCGGCGTGGTCTTCCGCCGCGAGCAGATCATCAGCGAGGTGTGGCGGACCAGCTGGGAGGGAACGGGGCGCACGCTGGAGGTGCACGTCGCCTCGCTGCGTTCCAAACTGCGGCTGCCCGCCCTGATCGAGACGGTGCGCGGGGTCGGCTACCGCCTCGTCTCCCCGTCCGCGTAGAGGCGTATACCCCCGGTGCGTACCCGGCTGCTCCCGCTGCTCATCGTTCTGATGGCGAGTGTCCTGCTCGCGCTCGGCTTCCCGCTGGCCGTCAGCGTGGCCGCGGCCGAGCAGCAGCGCGTCGTGATCGACCGCATCGACGACACGGCACGCTTCGCCGCGCTCGCCCAGTTCATCACCGAGCGCACCCGCGGCTACGACGAACGGCGCCGCACGCTCCAGACGGAGCTGGAGACGTACAACTCGGTGTACGGCATCCGGGCCGGAGTCTTCTACCGCGACGACTCCGCCATGGTGAAGGCCCCGGACACCTGGCGGCTCCCGGTCGAGGGCGAGGGGCGCGCCGCGTTCAGCGAGGCGCTGCTCGGCCGCCGCAGCCACGACCCGCCGCAGGTCTGGCCCTGGCAGGACGGCCGCGTGATCGTCGCCTCGCCCGTCGTGCGGGACGGCGACGTGATCGCGGTCGTCGTCCTCGACTCGCCCACCGGCGAGATGCGCGCCGACACGATGCGCGGCTGGCTGCTGATCGCGGCGGGCGAGGTGGTCGCGATGCTGGTGGCCGTCGGCGCCGCGATCCGTCTCACCGGCTGGGTCCTGCTGCCGGTCAAGACGCTGGACGCGGCCGCCCACGACATCGCCAGCGGCCGGATGCGGTCCCGGGTCGCGGCTTCCGGCGGGCCCCCGGAACTCAGGCGGCTGGCCCGTTCGTTCAACGAGATGGCCGACAACGTCGAGGACGTGCTGGAGCAGCAGCGCGCCTTCGTCGCCGACGCCTCCCACCAGTTGCGCAACCCGCTGGCCGCGCTGCTGCTGCGCATCGAGCTCCTCGCCCTCGAACTCCCCGAGGGCAACGAGGAGATCGCCTCCGTGCGCACCGAGGGCCGGCGCCTCGGGCAGGTCCTCGACGACCTGCTCGACCTCGCGCTCGCCGAGCACGCGGAGACCGACCTCCAGCTCACGGACATCGGCGCGCTCACGGCCGAACGGGTCGCGTCCTGGCGGCCGGTGGCCGAGGAGAAGGCGGTACGGCTCCGGGCCGACGGGCCGCCCGCCGTCACGGCGTGGGCCGATCCCATCGCCCTGTCCAGCGCCCTCGACGCCATCATCGACAACGCCCTCAAGTTCACGCCCGCCGACGAGGAGGTCGGCGTCACCGTCGCCGCCGGCAGCCAGTACGTCACGGTCGTCGTCGCGGACAGCGGCCCCGGCCTCACCGAGCAGGAGCTGGAGCGGGTCGGCGACCGCTTCTGGCGCAGCTCCCAGCACCAGAACATCCAGGGCTCCGGCCTCGGTCTGTCCATCTCCCAGGCCCTCCTGGCGGCGGGCGGCGGCTCCCTCTCGTTCGCGCGCAAGGAGCCGAAGGGGCTGAGCGTCACGGTCTCGGTGCCGCGCCACGACCCGAAGGGCTGAAGCCGCGCGCGCCCTACGGCTTGACCGAGCGGTAGTAGCGCTTGGCGCCCTCGTGCAGCGGGAGCGGGTCGGTGTAGATGGCCGTGCGCAGATCCACCAGCTGCGCCGCGTGCACCTCGCGTCCGATGCGGTCGCGGCTGTCGATCACGGTCCGGGTGAACGCCTCCGTCATCGCCGCGTCGGTGCGGTCCGTGGTGACCAGCACATTGGCGACCGCCACCGTGGGGACGGCCTGGCCCTGCTGCGCGTCGCGGTAGGCGTCGGCGGGCATCACGGCCGAGCGGTAGTAGCGGGTGGAGCCGCCCGCCGCCTGGAGCTGCTTGATGAGCGGTTCCTCCAGCGGGACCAGCCGGATCGGGAACCGCTCCGACAGATCGGCCACCGCCGTGGTCGGCAGCCCGCCGGACCAGAAGAACGCGTCGAGCTTCCCCTCCTCCAGCAGCTTCGGCATGGTGTCGATGCCCACCGGCAGGGGCGTCACGTCGTTGACGGGGTCCAGACCGGCGGCCGTCATCAGCCGGTCGGCGACCAACTTCACGCCGGACCCCGGCTGCCCCACCGCGACCTTCCTGCCCCGCAGGTCCGCCACGCTCCGGATGTCCGAGTCCCGCTTCACGATCAGCTGTATGTAGTCGTCGTACAGCCGGACACAGCCGCGCAGCCGCTGGTAGCCGGGCTTGCGGGCACGCAGGTAGGTGGCGACGGCGTCGGTGGTGGCGATGGTGAAGTCCGCCTCGCCCGCCGCGACCCTGGCGAGGTTCTGCTGCGAGCCCTCGCTCGTCTGGAGCTTTATCGACACATGGGGCAGATCCGTGGCCAGGGCCCCCTTCAGCCGCTCCCCGTAACGCTGGTAGACACCGCTGCGCACCCCGGTGGAGAACGACAGCGTGCCGGTCGGCGCCGGGTCCCGGAGGGGCAGCAGCCACCAGAGCAGCAGCCCGAGCACGACGACGAGGGCGGCGCCCGCCCGCAGGGAGCGGCGCCGGCCGATTCGGGACAGGGCCGGGAGCATGGCGGCGATCCTGCCAGGTGATTCCCGGCCCTGGCCAGGGGCGCCGTCGGATCACCCGGCCCCGCACACCGCCCGAGGCAGAGGGGGTCCGGGCAGCGCCTACCCTTGTCGCATGAGCAGCGGCAACCGGAGCGAAGCAGTGGACGTCAGAAAAAGCTATGAGGTGCGCACCTACGGGTGCCAGATGAACGTCCACGACTCCGAGCGCTTGTCGGGGCTCCTGGAGGACGCCGGATACGTCCGCGCGCCCGAGGGCTCCGACGGCGACGCCGACGTCGTCGTCTTCAACACCTGCGCGGTACGCGAGAACGCCGACAACAAGCTCTACGGCAACCTCGGCCGGCTCGCCCCGATGAAGACGAAGCGCCCCGGGATGCAGATCGCGGTCGGCGGCTGCCTCGCCCAGAAGGACCGCGACACCATCGTCCAGCGCGCGCCCTGGGTCGACGTCGTCTTCGGCACGCACAACATCGGCAAGCTGCCCGTGCTGCTGGAGCGTGCCCGGGTCCAGGAGGAGGCGCAGATCGAGATCGCCGAATCCCTGGAGGCATTCCCCTCGACGCTCCCCACCCGCCGCGAGTCCGCGTACGCCGCGTGGGTCTCCATCTCCGTGGGCTGCAACAACACCTGCACCTTCTGCATCGTCCCCGCCCTGCGCGGGAAGGAGAAGGACCGCCGCACCGGCGACATCCTCGCCGAGATCGAGGCCCTGGTCGCCGAGGGCGTCTCCGAGATCACCCTGCTCGGCCAGAACGTCAACGCGTACGGCTCCGACATCGGCGACCGCGAGGCGTTCTCCAAGCTGCTGCGCGCCTGCGGGCGGATCGAGGGCCTGGAGCGCGTCCGCTTCACCTCGCCGCACCCGCGCGACTTCACCGACGACGTCATCGCCGCCATGGCCGAGACGCCGAACGTGATGCCGCAGCTGCACATGCCGATGCAGTCCGGTTCCGACAAGGTCCTCAAGGCGATGCGCCGCTCCTACCGGCAGGAACGCTTCCTCGGCATCATCGAGAAGGTGCGCGCCGCGATGCCCGACGCCGCGATCTCCACCGACATCATCGTCGGCTTCCCCGGCGAGACCGAGGAGGACTTCGAGCAGACCATGCACGCGGTGCGCGAGGCCCGTTTCGCGAGTGCCTTCACCTTCCAGTACTCCAAGCGCCCCGGCACGCCCGCCGCCGACATGGACGGGCAGATCCCCAAGGAGGTCGTCCAGGAGCGGTACATGCGCCTGTCCGCCCTCCAGGAGGAGATTTCCTGGTCGGAGAACAAGAAGCAGGTCGGCCGCACCCTGGAGGTCATGGTCGCCGAGGGCGAGGGCCGCAAGGACGGCGCCACCCACCGGCTGTCCGGCCGCGCCCCCGACAACCGCCTCGTCCACTTCACCAAGCCGGACCAGGACGTGCGCCCCGGCGACGTGGTGACCGTCGAGATCAGCTACGCCGCCCCGCACCACCTGCTCGCCGAGGGCGCCCCCGTCGCCGTGCGCAGGACCCGTTCGGGCGACGCCTGGGAGAAGCGCAACGCGGCCCCGGCCGCCCAGCCCGCCGGCGTCATGCTGGGCCTGCCCGGCATCGGCGCCCCGGCACCCCTGCCCGCGACGGCGGCCCCGGGCTGCGGCTGCGACTGACCCCGGCCGGGACCGCCCGGTCCGGGCGGGGGAGGGTGCGCAGTACGCTGCCGACCATGCTTGTCGCCGCCGCTGTCTGCCCCTGCCCGCCGCTGCTCGTCCCCGATGTCGCCGCCGGTGCCGCGCCCGAGCTGGATGCCGCCAGAACCGCGTGCACCGACGCCCTGGGGGTGCTCGCGGCCTCCCGGCCCGACCTGCTGGTCGTGATCGGCCCGGCGGAGCCCGCCGGACGCGGCACCCACCCGGAGGGTGCCACCGGCGGCTTCCGCGAGTTCGGCGTCGACCTGGACGTACGGCTCGGCCGGGACCGGGGCGCACCGGCCACCCGCCCGCTCCCGCCCTCGCTCGCGGTGGGCGCCTGGCTGCTGGCCCGCACCGGATGGGCCGACGCCCCCGTCGAGGGGCTGGGCGTGGGCGAACCGCTGGAGACCGCGCGCTGCACGGAGACCGGGCGGGAGCTGGCCCGCCGGGCGGACCGGGTCGCGCTGCTGGTGATGGGCGACGGCAGCGCCTGCCGCACCTTGAAGGCCCCGGGCTACCTGGACGAACGCGCCGCCGACTTCGACGCGGCCGCCGCACGCGCCCTGGGCGCCGCCGACCCGGGGGCGCTCGCCGCGCTCGACGAGACACTCGCGTACGAACTCAAGGCCGCGGGCCGCGCGCCCTGGCAGGTGCTCGCCGGGGCGGCCGAGGGCGCGGGCCTGGCCGGCCGGCTGCTGTACGACGACGCGCCCTACGGGGTGGGCTACCTGGTCGCCGCCTGGTCCTGAACGCTCACATGGGGCGAGGGCCCAGGAGCGGCATTGCTCCTGGGCCCTCGCCCCATGTCCTGCCGGGCCCCCGTCAGGCAGCCGGGGGCGGCGTGCTGCCGCCCGCGCCGTGGCCGTCCTTGTTCGACAGCTTCTCCACCGCGTCCTTGGCCTTCTGCGTGCCGGTCACGATCTTGTCGCTGTACTTGCCCTTGGTCTTCTCGTCCACCGTCCGCGCGGCCTTGTCGAGGCCCTGGTCGATCTTGTCCCCGTGCTGCTGCGCGAGGTCGCTGACCTTCTCCTTCGCCGGGGCCAGCTTCGCCTTCACACTGTCCATGAAGCCCATCGGACACCTTCTCCGCTCGGGAACTGTGAGAAATAACCCATATGTACAACCACTGTACGGGGAAGATCGCCCCGCCGTGTCACCTTCCCCGCCCGAGCTTCCCTCATTCGGGACCCGGGACGCGGGTTTGGGAGAGACTGGGGCGGTGACAAGCTCAGCTCCCCCCGCACCGCGGGTCATCGCCGTCGTCGGTCCCACCGCAGCAGGAAAGTCCGATCTGGGGGTGCACCTCGCCCAGCGGCTCGACGGCGAAGTGATCAACGCGGACTCCATGCAGCTCTACCGGGGCATGGACATCGGCACCGCCAAGCTGACGCTCGCCGAGCGCGACGGGGTCCCGCACCGGCTGCTGGACATCTGGGACGTCACCGAGACCGCCAGCGTCGCCGAGTACCAGCGCCTCGCCCGTGCCGAGATCGACCGGCTGCTCGCCGAGGGCCGCACCCCCGTCCTGGTGGGCGGCTCCGGCCTGTACGTGAAGGGCGCGATCGACGCCCTGGAGTTCCCCGGAACGGACCCCGGCGTCCGGGCCGCGCTGGAGGCGGAGCTGGCCGAGCACGGCTCCGGGGCTCTGCACGCGCGGCTCGCCGCCGCCGACCCCGAGGCCGGCCGCGCGATCCTGCCGAGCAACGGCCGCCGCATCGTCCGCGCCCTGGAGGTCATCGAGATCACCGGCAAGCCCTTCACCGCCAACCTCCCCGGCGACGACCCGGTCTACGACGCCCTCCAGATCGGCGTCGACGTGGCCCGCCCCGAACTCGACGAGCGCATCGCCCTGCGCGTCGACCGGATGTGGGAGGCGGGGCTCGTGGACGAGGTGCGCGCCCTGGAGGCCCAGGGGCTGCGCGAAGGGCGCACCGCCTCCCGCGCGCTCGGCTACCAGCAGGTGCTCGCCGCACTCGCCGGGGAATGCACCGACGACCAGGCGCGCGCCGAGACCGTGCGCGCCACCAAGCGCTTCGCGCGCCGCCAGGACTCCTGGTTCCGCCGCGACCCGCGCGTCCAGTGGCTGAGCGGTGCGGTGGAGGACCGCGGGGAACTCCCGGGCCGGGCGCTGGCGTTGGTCGAACGGACGGTTACAGCCTGATCACGTGATGGCATCGGGACGCTCCGCCCGTCATTTCGGCGACCCCGGGCGTGCCATCATCGAGCATCGATCGACTGGAGTCCGAGTTGGGAGGGCGCGTGGCGATGGAGGCCGGCCCTCGCGACACGGAACAAGACGCACCGGAGCAGGACGCACCGGAACGAGACGCACCGGAGCAGGACGCACCGGGCACGCAGCACGGGGCAGGGAGCCTGAGCCCGGACGGGCCCGACGAGCTCGACGTGGCCCCCGAGGTCGAGGTCGAGCTGCGCCCCGCCCGCCGGCTGCGCATCTGGCAGCTCGCACCCATCGTCATGCTCGCCGCCGTGGGCTCGCTGATGTTCGCGTTCCCGCTCGCCTTCGAGTTCGGCGACGGCGGCGCGGTCGTCGCCATGCTGGGCCTGCTGATCAGCTGCTGTGCCGCGGGCTGGTCCATGATGGCCGCCCGCCGCGTCGGGCACACCTGGCCCGGACTGCCGTCCCGGGGCTCCTCCCAGCGCCCCGACTGGCGCGTGGTCGCGCTGTACGCCGGGGTCTGCGCCGCACTGGTCGCGCTCGCCGTCTGGCGCGTGGCGCGCCTGCGCTGACGGGCCGGGCGGCGCCGTGCCGGGCGGGCGGGATTCCCGCGCTGTCGGCGCCGCCTCGTACAGTTGTCCCGTGACCACCTCGCAGATCGCCTTCCTCAAGGGCCACGGCACCGAGAACGACTTCGTGATCGTGCCCGACGCGGACAACGCCGTCGCCCTGCCCGCCTCCGTCGTCGCCCGGCTCTGCGACCGCCGGGCGGGCATCGGCGGCGACGGACTGCTGCACGTCGTGCGCTCCGCCGCGCACCCCGAGGCGCGGGCCATGGCGCAGGACGCCGAGTGGTTCATGGACTACCGCAACGCCGACGGCTCCGTCGCCGAGATGTGCGGCAACGGCGTGCGGGTCTTCGCGCGCTACCTCCAGCGCGCCGGCCTCGTGGAGGAGGGCGACCTCGCGGTCGCCACCCGCGGCGGCGTGAAGAAGGTCCACCTCGCCAAGAACGGCGACGTCACCGTCGCCATGGGCCGCGCCCTGCTCCCCGCCGAGGGCGTCACCGTCCGCGTCGGCGGCCGCGACTGGGAGGCCCGCAACGTCAACATGGGCAACCCGCACGCGGTGGCCTTCGTCGACGACCTGGCGCACGCCGGGGACCTCCTCACCGAGCCGTCCTTCGCCCCGGCCGCCGTCTACCCAGACGGGGTCAACATCGAGTTCGTCGTGGACCGCGGCCCCCGCCACGTCGCGATGAGGGTCCACGAGCGCGGCTCCGGCGAGACCCGCTCCTGCGGCACCGGCGCCTGCGCGGTGGCCGTCGCGGCGGCCCGCCGGGACGCGGCGGACCCGGCGGCGACCGGCGAGCCGGTCACGTACACCGTCGACCTGCCCGGCGGCAGCCTGGTCATCACCGAGCACCCGGACGGCGAGATCGAGATGACCGGACCGGCCGTCATCGTCGCCGAGGGCAAGATCGATCCGGCCTGGCTCGAAACGCTGAACGGGTAGCGCTTCGCTCGAATGGGTGATCCGTTTCACGCTGGGCGAGAGCCGGACTCCGCCACGTGGTGGGCTCGGTAGCATCAAGCACCGGCCCGGAGGCGCGTCCGCACCTCCCCACCGCCGGTCGACGTTCGCCGGAGGTGCCCCATGAGTGCAGAGGCCACCAACCCAGGTGCTCCCATCCGCAGGCGGGGCCGTCCCCGGATCGACCTCCGCAGGCTCGGCAGGGCCGCCGTGCTCGGCCCCGTCTCCCGCGACCGCCTCCCCGACGCCCTCGCGCACGTCGCCGAGGCGCACCGCGCCCACCACCCCGACGCCGATCTCGCCGTCCTGCAGCGCGCCTACCTCCTCGCCGAGACCTCGCACCGCGGCCAGACGCGCAAGAGCGGCGAGCCCTACATCACCCACCCGCTGGCGGTCACCCTCATCCTCGCCCAGCTCGGCGCCGAGACCACCACGCTGACCGCCTCCCTCCTCCACGACACCGTCGAGGACACGGAAGTGACCCTCGATCAGGTGCGGGAGCAGTTCGGCGAGGAGGTCTGCTACCTCGTCGACGGCGTCACCAAACTCGAAAAGGTCGACTACGGGGCCGCCGCCGAACCCGAGACCTTCCGCAAGATGCTGGTCGCCACCGGGGACGACGTCCGCGTCATGTCGATCAAACTCGCCGACCGGCTGCACAACATGCGCACCCTCGGCGTGATGCGCCCCGAGAAACAGGCGAGGATCGCCCACGTCACCCGCGACGTACTGATCCCCCTCGCCGAACGGCTCGGCGTCCAGGCGCTCAAGACCGAGCTGGAGGACCTGGCCTTCGCCATCCTCCACCCCGAGGAGTACGCCCGCACCAGCGCCGTGATCGCCGCGGCGGCGGACGGACCGGACCCCCTCACCGCCATCGCGGGCAACGTGGCCTCGGTGCTGCGGGAGGCCGGCATCTCCTCCGAGGTCCTCGTCAGACCCCGCCACTTCGTCTCCGTCCACCGCGTCCGCGTCAAACGCGGCGAACTGCGCGGCAGCGACTTCGGGCGGGTCCTGGTGCTCGTCGGGGAGGACGCCGACTGCTACGCCGTCCTCGGTGAGCTGCACACCTGTTTCACGCCCGTGATCTCCGAGTTCAAGGACTTCATCGCCGCCCCCAAGTTCAACCTCTACCAGTCGCTGCACACCGCTGTGGTGGGCCCGGACGGCGAGGTCGCCGAGGTCCTCATCCGCACCCACCGGATGCACAAGGTCGCCGAGGCCGGCGTCATCGCGCTCGGCAATCCGTACGCGGCGGACGGCACCGCACAGCCCGCCGAACCGGCCGACGGCGAAAGCCCCGACGCCGAGGCCCCAGACGGCGAACGGGCCGACCCCACCCGCCCCGGCTGGCTCTCCCGCCTCCTCCAGTGGCAGCAGTCCGCACCCGACCCCGACACCTTCTGGACCTCCCTGCGCGCCGACCTCGCCCAGGACCGCGAGATCACCGTCTTCTGCACGGACGGCGGCACCCTCGGCCTGCCCGCCGGGGCCAGCTGCGTCGACGCGGCCTACGCCCAGCACGGCGACGCGGCACACACCTGCATCGGCGCCCGGGTGAACGGCCGGCTCGCCACGCTCAGCACCGTGCTGAAGGACGGCGACACCGTGCAGCCGCTGCTCGCCGAGGACGCGGTGTCCGGCCCCTCGCCCGACTGGCTGGACCACGCGCGTACGCCCGCCGCCCGCATCGCCATCACCGGCTGGCTCGACGCCCACCCGCAGGCGGCGGAGGCCGTACAACCGGGCCTGCCGGCGGGCCGCGAGCCGCAGTCCGCCCCGCCCTTCGGGCCCGGGGCCCGCAGGGCCCGCACCGCGAGCGCCGTGGTCGACCAGCCGGACGCGGCGGTACGGCTCGCGGGCTGCTGCACCCCCGTGCCCCCCGACGAGGTCACCGGCTTCACCGTGCGCGGCGGGGCCGCCGTCACCGTGCACCGGCTGCGGTGTCCCGCGGTGGCCCGGATGGAGGCCGTCGGCCGGGCGCAGGTCGCGGTCAGCTGGGGCGAGGAGCAGGCGTGCCGGGTGACGCTGGTCGCCGAGTCCTTCGGGCGGCCCCGGCTGCTGGCCGACCTCACCGAGGCGATCGCCGGCGCCGACGCGGCGGTCATCTCGGCCACCGTGGAACCCCCGAGCGAACAGCGCGTACGGCACACCTACACGCTGCGGCTGCCGGACGCGGCGGGACTGCCCGCGCTGATGCGCGCCATGCGGGAGGTGCCAGGCGTGTACGACGTCTCGCGCGCCCAGCACCCGGCCGGAGCGCTCTGACCGCGCCGGACACCCGCGCGCCGGGCCCGGCCGCCGCTCTCATTCGGGTGGCGCGGCGCGCGCCGCCCCCGGCGGGCGGGGCCGCGCTGGTAGCCGTAGTCCATGCCGTTCCTCTCCCGCCGTCTGCGGGCCACCCTGCTGGCCACCGCATCGGCCGCGCTCGTCGCCGCCACCCTGCCCGCCCCGGTGCCCCTCGGCATCGGGGACCCGCTCTTCCCGCACCTGGGCAACCCCGGGTACGACGTACTCGCCTACGACATCGGCCTCACCTACAACGGCCACAACAACGAGCCGCTGTCCGCCGTCACCACCATCGACGCCCGGACGACCGAGGCCCTGGACCGGATCAACCTCGACTTCACCCGGGGCACCGTCCGGTCCGTCGCCGTCAACGGCCTGCGCGCGGACTTCGAGGTCGCGGACGAGGACCTGATCGTGCGGCCGGCGGGCCGCATCCCGGCCGGCATCCCCCTGCGCATCACCGTCCGCCACACCAGCGACCCCTCCGGCGAACGGGACAGCGGCGGCTGGGTGCGGACCGCCGACGGGCTCGCCATGGCCAACCAGGCGGACGCCGGGCACCGGGTATTCCCGAGCAACGACCACCCTGCGGACAAGGCGTACTTCACCTTCCGGATCACCGCCCCGCGCGCTCTCACGGTGGTGGCCAACGGCCTGCCCGCCGGCCGCACCCGCCACGGGGACACCACCACCTGGACGTACCGCACCGAGCACCCCATGGCCACCGAACTGGCCCAGGTCGGCATCGGCCGCTCGGCCGTCGTCCGGCGGACCGGGCCGCACGGGCTGCCCGTGCGCGACGTCGTACCGGCGGCCGACCGGGAGCGGCTGGAACCCTGGCTGGAGAAGACCCCCGGACAGCTCGCCTGGATGGAACAGCAGGTCGGCCGGTACCCCTTCGAGAACTACGGGGTGCTCATCGCCGACACCGACACCGGCTTCGAGCTGGAGACCCAGACCCTCTCCCTGTTCGAACGGCGCCTGTTCACCGACCCGCGCTTCCCCGAGTGGTACGTCGACTCGGTCATGGTCCACGAGCTGGCCCACCAGTGGTTCGGCGACAGCGTCTCCCCGCAGACCTGGTCCGACCTCTGGCTGAACGAGGGGCACGCCAGCTGGTACGAGGCGCGCTACGCCGAGGACCACGCCGGCAAGCCGCTGGAGGAGCGCATGCGGAACGCCTACACCTGGTCGGACACCTGGCGCGCCGCCGGAGGCCCGCCCGCCCGGCCCGCGGCCCCGGCGGCCGGCGGGAAGATCAGCCTGTTCCGGCCGGTGGTCTACGACGGCAGCGCGCTCGTCCTGTACGCCCTGCGCCAGGAGATCGGCCGGGACGCCTTCGGCACGCTGGAGCGGCGCTGGGTGCGCGGGCACCGCGACTCCAACGCGGCCACGGCCGACTTCGTCCGGCTCGCCTCCCATGCCGCCGGACGCGACCTGACCGCGTTCTTCGACGGCTGGCTGTACGGCGCGAAGACGCCGCCCATGCCCGGGCACCCCGACTGGCACAGCACCGCACCGGCGGTGAAGCGAGGACAGCGGTAAACCCGGGTGACGGCCCGCGCGGACCGTGCCACTATCGACGGGTCGCCGCGGCGGCCGGAGCGGAGGATTTCCCGGACGGGAATCATCCGCGGAGGTCACGCGTTGTGACTGATGCAACCACTCCTATCGACGTAAGGATCCAATGACCTCCTCTTCTTCCCTTCCCCAGGACGCGCAGAACGCGCCGAGTGCCACGGAGAACGCGACCGAGAGCCTCACCGAGGGCCTGCGGGCCGACGCCCTGATGGAAGAGGACGTCGCCTGGAGCCACGAGATCGACGGAGCGCGGGACGGCGACCAGCTGGACCGCTCGGAGCGTGCCGCCCTGCGGCGCGTGGCCGGACTCTCCACCGAGCTCGAAGACGTCACCGAGGTCGAGTACCGGCAGCTGCGCCTGGAGCGCGTGGTGCTCGTCGGTGTCTGGACCTCGGGCACCGTGCAGGACGCGGAGACCTCGCTCGCCGAGCTGGCGGCGCTCGCCGAGACGGCGGGAGCCCTGGTGCTCGACGCCGTCTTCCAGCGCCGCGACAAGCCCGACCCGGCCACGTACATCGGTTCCGGCAAGGCGCTTGAGCTGCGCGACATCGTCCTCGAAACCGGGGCCGACACCGTCGTCTGCGACGGTGAGCTCAGCCCCGGCCAGCTCATCCACCTCGAAGACGTCGTCAAGGTCAAGGTGGTCGACCGGACCGCCCTGATCCTGGACATCTTCGCCCAGCACGCCAAGTCCCGCGAGGGCAAGGCGCAGGTCTCGCTGGCACAGATGCAGTACATGCTGCCGAGGCTGCGCGGCTGGGGTCAGTCGCTCTCCCGTCAGATGGGCGGCGGCGGTTCCAGCGGCGGTGGCGGCATGGCGACCCGCGGTCCCGGTGAGACCAAGATCGAGACCGACCGGCGCCGCATCCGCGAGAAGATGGCGAAGATGCGCCGGGAGATCGCGGAGATGAAGACCGGCCGCGACCTCAAGCGCCAGGAGCGCCGGCGCAACAAGGTGCCTTCGGTCGCCATCGCCGGCTACACCAACGCGGGCAAGTCCTCCCTGCTCAACCGCCTGACCGGCGCGGGTGTGCTCGTGGAGAACGCCCTGTTCGCCACCCTCGACCCGACCGTGCGCCGGGCCGAGACGCCGACCGGCCGGGTCTACACGCTGGCCGACACCGTCGGGTTCGTACGGCACCTGCCGCACCACCTGGTCGAGGCGTTCCGCTCCACCATGGAGGAGGTCGGCGAGTCCGATCTCATCCTGCACGTGGTGGACGGCTCGCATCCGGTGCCCGAGGAGCAGCTCGCCGCGGTGCGCGAGGTGATCCGTGAGGTCGGCGCGACGGACGTGCGCGAGATCGTCGTGGTCAACAAGGCGGACGCGGCGGACCCCCTGGTCCTCCAGCGCCTCCTGCGCAACGAGAAGCACGCCATCGCGGTGTCGGCGCGCACCGGCGCCGGGATCGACGAGCTGCTCGCGCTCATCGACACCGAGCTGCCGCGGCCGTCGGTCGAGATCGAGGCGCTCGTGCCGTACATCCAGGGCGGACTCGTCTCCCGGGTGCACGCCGAGGGCGAGGTGATCTCCGAGGAGCACACGTCGGAGGGCACGCTGCTCAAGGCGCGGGTGCACGAGGAGCTGGCCGCGGAGCTCGCGGTGTTCGTCCCCGCGGTGCACTGACCGAGCCGCACCGGAAGTACCGAAGGCCCGTTCCCCCACGAGGGAACGGGCCTTCGGCCGTGTGCGCCGCTACCGGGCGCCGTACTTCCCGCGGCGCGGACCCGCCGCTACTCGCCCGCGTACTTCCTGCTGACCGATTCGTAGACGCCCTTGGCCTCCTTGCCGAGGCGCGGTCCGGCCAGCCAGCCGGCCGTCACCGGGCCGATGGAGGTGTTCGAGACCAGCGCGGGCTTGCCGTCCTGGCCGGTGGCGACCCAGCCGCCGCCGGAGGAACCGCCGGTCATCGAGCAGCCGATGCGGTACATCGTCGGGTCGCCCTGGGCGAGCGAGAGACGGCCGGGCTTGTCCTTGCACTGGAACATCGTCTGGCCGTCGTACGGGGCCGCCGCCGGGAAGCCGGTCGCCGTCATGTCGGCGATCTTCGGCACGGCCGGGGCGTTGAACTCGACCGGCAGGGCCGAACCGACCGTCTCCTCCAGGGACTTGCCGCCCGCGCCCTCCTCGGGCGTGACGTGCAGCACGGCGAAGTCGTACGAGGCGCCCAGGCCACCGACCGACGCGCCCTGGTCGATCCACTGCTGCGAGGTCTGCGCCCAGCTGCCCCACCAGATGCCGTAGGGGGCGACCTTCTCCTTGGGCGGGTTGTCGCGCAGTTCGGCGGTCGACAGACCGCTGTCGTTGTACGAGGGGACGAAGGCGATGTTGCGGTACCAGCCGCCCTTCTTGCCCGCGTGCACGCAGTGGCCGGCCGTCCACACCATGTTGGACTTGCCGGGGTGCGCCGGGTCCTTCACCACGGTCGCCGAGCAGACCATCGAGCCCTCGGGGCCGTCGAAGAACAGCTTCCCGGACTCGGCGGCGTTGTCGTGGTACGGCGTCTTCACGCCCACGGCCCGGACCGGCGCGGGCGTCGGGTCCGTCACGCCCTCGTCGCCCGAGATGTCGTTGTCGACCGGCTTCTGCGGGGGCTTGTCGGCGTCCCGCATGCGGTCCGGGTCCCAGAGGCCCGCGATGATCGGGTTGACGAAGTCCTTGGCCTCACGCAGCCACTTGTCCTTGTCCCAGTTCTTCCACTCGCCGTTCTTCCACTGGTCCAGGTCGATCCCGTGCTCCTTGAGCCGGTCCTTCAGATCGTCCGGGATCGTGATCTTGTCGTCCGTCTGACCGGCGGAGCTGCTGCTCGGCGCGGTGCTCGCGTCGTCCTCGGACGGCCCGCAGGCGGTGGCCGTGAGCGCGAGAACGGCGGCGACCGCGGCGGTGGCGAGCACGGGTGAGGAGGTGAGACGGGCACTTCCCCTGCGGCGTGCGGTGTTTCCTGGTCGAACGAGACGCATCTGCTGATCCCCCTGGGACTTCGTAACTCAACGCTTCTGTACTGCACTTGTGCACGGCGCGCCGCAGAGCGCACCGAACGGGCAGGGCGCACCGCGGCCTTCGGGAGGTGACCCGGAGCCCCGGCGCGGCCCCCCACTATGCCGGTGGTGCCGCGGACGCTGCGCGGCAGGGTTGCGCTCCGCAAGGATCTTCGGATTTACCCGTGATCCTCCGCCCCCTTCGTCGTTGGTACGTACGGGGGCACGGAGACAGCGTTCACCCTCGCAGGCCGTCCTTGCGGAATCGTACTGACGTGCAACGCAACTGTTACAGCGGGAGGATCAAGAGCCGTGGCCGTGACCGAACCAGCTCCGGCACCACCCCTTGCCGCCCACGAAGGCATCCTGCGCCGCCAGTCACTGCGTGAATCGGCCGCCCGCACCTACGCGAGGTCGCTGCCGATCGTGCCGGTGCGGGCCCGGGGCCTGACCATCGAGGGCGCGGACGGGCGGCGGTACCTCGACTGCCTGTCCGGAGCGGGGACGTTGGCGCTCGGCCACAACCACCCGGTCGTCCTGGAGGCGATCAAGAAGGTCATCGACTCGGGCGCCCCGCTGCACGTGCTCGACCTGGCGACCCCCGTGAAGGACGCCTTCACCACGGAGCTGTTCGCCACCCTGCCCGGGCGGTTCGCCGACGACGCCCGGATCCAGTTCTGCGGACCGGCCGGTACGGACGCGGTCGAGGCGGCGTTCAAACTGGTCCGCGCCGCCACCGGCCGCAGCGGCCTGCTGGCCTTCACCGGCGCCTACCACGGCATGACGGCGGGCGCCCTCGCCGCGTCCGGCGGCGCCGAGGACGTACGGGTGACCAGGCTCCCCTTCCCGCAGGACTACCGCTGCCCCTTCGGCATCGGCGGCGAGGCCGGGGCGCGGACCGCCGCGCACTGGACCGAGAGCGTGCTGGACGACCCCAAGAGCGGGACGCCCGCCCCTGCGGGCATGATCCTCGAACCGGTCCAGGGCGAGGGCGGGGTCAACCCCGCGCCCGACGGCTGGATGCGCCGGATGCGGGAGATCACCGAGGACCGCTCCATCCCGCTGATCGCGGACGAGGTGCAGACCGGCGTCGGCCGGACCGGCGCCTTCTGGGCCGTCGAGCACAGCGGGGTCGTGCCCGACGTCATGGTGCTGTCCAAGGCCATCGGCGGCTCCCTCCCGCTCGCCGTGATCGTCTACCGCTCCGAGCTCGACACCTGGCAGCCCGGCGCCCACGCCGGCACCTTCCGCGGTAACCAGCTGGCCATGGCGGCAGGCACCGCCACCCTCGCCTACGTCCGGGAGAACGGGCTCGCGGAACGGGCCGGGGCCCTAGGCGACCGGATGCTGGCGAGCCTGCGCTCGCTCGCCGCCGACCACCCGTGCATCGGCGATGTCCGGGGGCGGGGCCTGATGATCGGCGTGGAGCTCGTCGACCCCGAGACCCGGCCGCTCGGCACCGGCACCGAGGCACCGCCCGACCCGGTCCTCGCCGTCGCCGTCCAGCAGGAATGCCTGCGCCGCGGCCTCATCGTCGAACTCGGCGGCCGGCACTCCACCGTCGTACGCCTGCTCCCGCCCCTCACGCTCACCGACGAACAGGCAACCGCGGTCGTGGACCGCCTTGCCGATGCCCTGGCAGCCGCGGAGCGCTCACCGCACCGCCGGACGCCGACCGGATCGATCCGCTGACCACGGACACCAGCACAGGAAGACCGCCGTGAACCCCACCCCCGCGCCCGAAGCCGACGGCCCTCCCCCCAGCCACCTCCCCGAGGCCGCCGCCCCCGGCCAACTCGCCGTCGAGGCGACGACCGTGCCGCGCCAGAAGGAGACGCCGCACGAACTGTGGCACGCGTCGAAGCCCGCTTCCCCGACCCCGGCCGCCGCACACCCGGGCGATCCCGCCCCCGCCGCCGACCCGCTGGACCACCCCGATCCGCTCCGCGCCGCCGACGCGGCGGGCATCGAGAACCTGCTGCGCTGCTGGGTGCGTGAGAGCGACCTGCCCCCTCCGGCGGGGGAGACCCTGCGCATCCCGCTCCCCGCGAGCGGCACCGCCCTGCTCGTCCCCGTCCTGCACTGGTCCGCCACCGGCTGGCACCGCTTCGGACCGCCCGCCCTGGAGCAGGCCCCCGTCGGCGCACCCACCGCCGACGCCGTCACCGTGGCCGCCCTGCTCGGCCGGGAGGCCGACCACAACGAGGGCGCCGACATGGTCGCCCGGGTCGCCGACTCCGTACGGCGCACCGCCGCGTTCATCACGGCGCGGCGCAGCCGTCCCGGCGCCCCCGACGAGGCGGACCTCTTCCTCACCGCCGAGCAGTCACTCCTGCTCGGCCACCCGCTGCATCCCTCGCCCAAGAGCAGGGAAGGGCTGACCGACACCGAGACACGGCTCTACTCACCCGAGCTGCACGGCTCCTTCCCCCTCCACTGGATGGCCGCCGACCGCTCCGTGCTGGCCACCGACTCCGCGTGGACCGACCAGGGCCGCCCGGTCCCCGCCGCGCAGCTCGTCGCCCGGCACGCCCCGGGCCTGCCCTTCCCCGAACACACCACGCTCATCCCCCTCCACCCCTGGCAGGCCCGCGAACTGCGCGGCAGGCCCGAAGTCGCCGCCCTGATCGACTCCGGCCTCCTGCACGACCTCGGCCCGTACGGCGCGCCCTGGCACCCCACCTCCTCGGTGCGCACCGTGCACCGGCCGGGCACCGACCTGATGCTGAAGCTCTCCCTCGGCGTCCGCATCACCAACTCCCGCCGGGAGAACCTCCGCAAGGAGCTCCACCGCGGCGTGGAGGTCCACCGGCTGCTGCGCACCGGGCTCGCCCGCCAGTGGCACGTGGAGCACCCCGGCTTCGACATCGTGCGCGACCCCGCCTGGCTCGCGGTCGACACCCCGGACGGCACACCGGTGCAGGGCCTCGACGTCATGCTGCGCCACAACCCCTTCGAGCGGTACGACGACGCGGTCTGCATCGCCGGTCTCACCGCGCCGCGCCCCTGGCCGGGCCGGACGGGCCTGCACTCCCGGCTCGCCGACGTCGTCCACCGCCTCGCCGCCGCCACCGGACGGACCACGACCGCGGTGGCCGCCGAGTGGTTCCTGCGCTACCTCGACCGCGTCGTGCAGCCGGTGCTCTGGCTCGACGCCCACGCCGGCGTCGCGCTGGAGGCCCACCAGCAGAACACCCTGGTCCTGCTCGACGCCGACGGCTGGCCCGCCGGCGGCCGCTACCGTGACAATCAGGGCTACTACTTCCGCGAATCCCACCGCGCCGCACTCGACCACAGGCTCCCCGGCATCGGATCGGTCAGCGACACCTTCGTCTCCGACGCCGTCACCGACGAACGCTTCGCCTACTACCTCGGCATCAACAACGTATTCGGACTGATCGGCGCCTTCGGCGCCCAGCGCCTCGCCGACGAACAGATGCTCCTCGACGCCTTCCGGCGGTTCCTGAAGTCGGCGGGCGATCTGGGCTCACCGCTCCCCGCCCACCTGCTCGACACCCCGCGCCTGCGCTGCAAGGCCAACATGCTGACCCGCCTGCACGGACTGGACGAACTCGTCGGCCCCGTGGACACCCAGTCCGTCTACGTCACCATCACCAACCCCCTGCACGGCTGAGTAAGGAGCGCCCCACCCGTGCCTCTTCCTGATGCGCACACCGGTCTCGCCCCCCGGGCGGACACGGGCGCCGAGGACACGCTCGAACTGCGGATCACCGCTGAACTCCGCGCGCTCTTCCAGGAGGAGGCACCCACGCCCCGGCACGGCGCCACCCCGCCCGAACCCCTCGGCCG
Organism: Streptomyces sp. A1277; assembly: GCF_004795015.1. Lineage (GTDB taxonomy): Bacteria > Actinomycetota > Actinomycetes > Streptomycetales > Streptomycetaceae > Streptomyces. The sequence continues at coordinate 59,062 of NZ_SSBI01000004.1, forward strand.
GCCGGCGGACTGGCAGCCCGTCGCCACCCCGGCCGGGGCGTTCCAACTCGTCCCCGTCCGCCCGGAGCGCGACCTCGCGACGATCAGCCGCTGGATGAACGACCCCGTGGTCGCGGCCTTCTGGGAGCTCGCCGGCGACGAGAGCGTCACGGCCCGGCACCTCGCCTCCCAGCTCGACGGCGACGGCCGCAGCATCCCCTGCCTCGGGGTGCTGTCGGGTACGCCCATGAGCTACTGGGAGATCTACCGGGCCGACCTCGACCCGCTGGCCCGCCACTACCCCGCCCGGCCGCACGACACCGGCGTCCACCTCCTCATCGCCGAAGGGCACCGCGGCCGGGGCACCGGCACGACGCTGCTGCGCGCCGTGGCCGGTCTCGTGCTCGACCACCTTCCGCTCTGCACCCGGATCGTCGCCGAGCCCGACCTCCGCAACGTCCCATCCGTCTCCGCGTTCCTGAGCGCCGGATTCCGCTTCTCCGCCGAGGTCGACCTCCCCGAGAAGCGGGCCGCGCTGATGATCCGCGACCGAGCCCACCGCACCCGCCCATGAACGCTTCCCCGACCCGTCCGCACCGCTCGAACCCCATCGGTTCCATCCCGAGGAGTCCCCGTGCCGAAATACCCTGCCCATGACGACGCAACGGAGCCGCCCGCACTGCTCGATACCCCGGAGCTGAACCGGGCGGCCTGGGACCGGGCCGCCGCCCGGATGCTCGCGAAGATGCTCGGCGAGTTCGCCTACGAGGAAGTCATCGAGCCGGCCCCGCACACCTCCGACGGCTCCACCTACACGCTCGGCCTCGACGACGGCGGCAGCCTGAGCTTCACCGCCCGGCGCGGCGTCTACGGCAGCTGGCGCGTGGACCCCGACTCGATCCGCGCGGCAGAGAACCCCGGGCTCCGGGACGCGGGCAGCGTTCCCTTCCGCGATCCGCTGCTCTTCCTCACCCGGGCCCGCCGCCTCCTCGGGCTCGACGGCGCCACCCTCGGCCACCTCGTCCGCGAGCTGACCACCACGCTCACCGCGGACGCCCGCCTCGACCACACCGCGCTCACCGCCGCCGAGCTGGCCGACCTCGGCTACGCGGAACTCGAAGGCCACCAGACCGGCCACCCCTGGATCGTCGCCAACAAGGGGCGCCTCGGCTTCTCCGCCACCGACGCCTCCCGCTACACCCCCGAGGCCAGGAAACCGGTCAGGCTGCCGTGGCTCGCCGTCTCCCACCGGATCGCCGCCTACCGGGGCGTGGGCGCGGTGGCCACCCCCGGGCAGCTCTACGCACAGGAGCTGGACACCGACGTCCGCGCCTCCTTCGCCGACGCCCTGCGCGCCCGCGGCCTCGACCCGGACACCTACCACTACCTGCCCGTCCACCCCTGGCAGTGGGACGAGTGGATCGTGCCGCTGTTCGCCCCGGCCATCGCCGCCGGAGACCTCGTGCCCCTGCCCGCCGACCCGGACGTGCGGCTGCCGCAGCAGTCCATCCGCACCTTCGCCAACGTCGCGCGGCCCGACCGGCACACGGTGAAGCTCCCGCTGTCGATCCTCAACACCCTGGTCTGGCGCGGCCTGCCGACCGAGCGCACCGTCGCCGCACCCGCCGTCACCGACTGGGTGCTGGGGCTGCGCGACAACGATCCGTTCCTGCGCGACACCTGCGGCGTGATCCTGCTCGGAGAGGTCGCCTCGGTCACGGTCGAGCATCCGCTGTACGACCACCTCCCCGAGACGCCGTACCAGTTCAAGGAGATCCTCGGGGCGATCTGGCGCGAGCCCCTGCTGCCGCGTCTGGCGCCGGGGGAGCGGGCCCGTACGCTCGCCTCGCTGCTGCACACCGACCCGCGGGGGCGTTCCTTCACCGCGGAGCTGGTCGCCCGCTCCGGTCTGACGCCCACCGTCTGGCTCTCCCGGCTCTTCGCCGCGCTGCTGCCGCCGCTGCTGCACTTCCTCTACCGCTACGGCACCGTCTTCTCCCCGCACGGCGAGAACGCGATCGTGGTCTTCGACGAGCAGGACGTGCCCGTGCGCCTCGCGATCAAGGACTTCGTGGACGACGTCAACGTGAGCGCGCAGCCGCTGCCCGAGCACGGCACCATGCCGTCGGACGTGCGCCGCATCCTGCTGACCGAGGAACCCGCCTTCCTCACCCAGTTCATCCACTCCGGACTCTTCACCGGGGTCTTCCGCTTCCTCTCCCCGCTCTGCGAGGAACAGCTCGGTGTCCCCGAGGGCGAATTCTGGTCACTCGTCCGGGCGGAGATCCTGCGCCACCACGCCCGGTTCCCCGAGCTGAAGGAGCGGTTCGAGATGTTCGACATGCTGACCCCGCGGATCGAGCGCCTCTGTCTGAACCGCAACCGTCTGCATCTCGACGGCTACCGCGACCGGCCCGAGCGTCCGCACGCGGCGGTCCACGGCTCCGTGGCCAACCCGCTGCACGTCTCGGCGTGAGGCCGGGAGTGGACGTCGCTGTCAGTGGAGCCCCGTAGGCTGGCCGGGCTATGACGAAGCCATCCCTCCCCGAGCTCCTGCACGCCGCCGTGACCGCCGTCGGCGGCACGGAGAGGCCCGGCCAGGCCGCCATGGCCGCTGCCGTCGCCGAGGCGGTAGACGACCAATCCCACCTGCTCGTCCAGGCCGGCACGGGGACGGGCAAATCGCTCGGATACCTGGTGCCGGCCCTGGCGCACGGCGAGCGCGTCGTGGTGGCCACGGCGACCCTGGCCCTCCAGCGCCAGCTGGTCGAGCGCGACCTGCCGCGCACGGTGGACGCGCTGCATCCGCTGCTGCGCCGCCGCCCCCAGTTCGCCATGCTCAAGGGCCGGTCGAACTACCTCTGCCTGCACCGCCTGCACGAAGGCGTGCCGCAGGAGGAGGAAGAGGGGCTGTTCGACCAGTTCGAGGCGGCGGCGCCGTCCAGCAAGCTGGGCCAGGACCTCCTGCGCATGCGGGACTGGGCCGACGAGACGGAGACGGGCGACCGGGACGACCTCACCCCCGGCGTCTCGGACCGGGCCTGGGCGCAGATCTCGGTCTCGTCCCGGGAGTGCCTGGGCGCCAGCAAGTGCGCGTACGGGGCGGAGTGCTTCGCGGAGCAGGCCAGGGAGCGGGCCAAGCTCGCGGACGTGGTCGTCACCAACCACGCGCTGCTGGCCATCGACGCCATCGAGGGCGCCCCGGTGCTCCCGCAGCACGAGGTGCTGATCGTGGACGAGGCCCATGAGCTGGTCTCCCGGGTCACCGGTGTGGCCACCGGCGAGCTCACCCCTGGCCAGGTCAACCGCGCGGTGCGCCGCGCCGCGAAGCTGGTCAACGAGAAGGCGGCCGACGCGCTGCAGACCGCGTCCGAGGGCTTCGAGCGGGTGATGGAGCTGGCGCTCCCCGGCCGCCTGGAGGAGGTCCCGGAGGACCTGGGATACGCGCTGATGGCCCTGCGGGACGCCGCGCGCACGGTGATCTCCGCGATCGGCTCGACCCGGGACAAGTCCGTCCAGGACGAGGACGCGGTCCGCAAGCAGGCGCTGGCCGCGGTCGAGTCCGTCCACGCCGTCGCCGAACGCATCACGCAGGGGTCCGAGTACGACGTCGTCTGGTACGAGCGGCACGACCGCTTCGGCGCCTCCGTGCGCGTCGCCCCGCTCTCCGTCTCCGGGCTGCTGCGCGAGAAGCTCTTCACCGAGCGCTCCGTCGTCCTCACCTCGGCCACGCTCAAGCTCGGCGGCGACTTCAACGGCGTGGGCGCATCCCTGGGCCTCGCCCCGGAGGGCACCGCGGGCGACGACGTCCCGCAGTGGAAGGGACTCGACGTCGGCTCGCCGTTCGACTACCCGAAGCAGGGCATCCTGTACGTCGCCCGGCATCTGGCGACCCCGGGCCGGGAAGGCTCCCGTACGGACATGCTCGACGAACTCGCCGAGCTGGTCGAAGCGGCCGGCGGGCGCACGCTGGGACTGTTCTCCTCCATGCGGGGGGCCAAGGCCGCCGCCGAGGAGCTGCGGGGGCGGCTGGACAAGCCGATCCTGCTCCAGGGCGAGGAGACCCTGGGCGAGCTGATCAAGAACTTCGCGGCCGACCCGGAGACCTGCCTCTTCGGCACGCTGTCGCTCTGGCAGGGCGTGGACGTCCCCGGGCCGAGCTGCCAGCTGGTGGTCATGGACCGCATCCCGTTCCCCCGGCCCGACGACCCGCTGATGAGCGCGCGCCAGAAGGCGGTCGAGGAGGCGGGCGGCAACGGCTTCATGGCGGTGGCGGCCACGCACGCCGCGCTGCTGATGGCCCAGGGCGCCGGCCGTCTCGTACGGGCCACGGGGGACAAGGGCGTCGTCGCGGTGCTCGACCCGCGCCTCGCCAACGCCCGCTACGGCAGCTATCTGCGGGCCTCGCTCCCCGGCTTCTGGTACACGACCGACCGCAACCAGGCCCGCCGCTCCCTCGCCGCGATCGACGCCGCGGCGAAGGCCGACGGACGGTAGCCCCGCGGGGACGTACACAAGAAACCCGCAGGGACGTACACAAAAAAGGGGCCCCGACACCGGCGCGAAGCCGGGCTCGGGGCCTGCCCACAGATCGTGGGGCGCGGGTCTCAGACTCGGCGCAGCACCGCGACGACCTTGCCGAGGATGGTGGCCTCGTCGCCGGGGATCGGCTGGTACGCGGCGTTGTGGGGGAGGAGCCAGACGTGGCCGTCCTCCCGCTTGAAGCGCTTCACGGTGGCCTCGCCGTCCAGCATGGCGGCCACGATGTCGCCGTTCTCCGCGACGGGCTGGCGTCGCACGGTGACCCAGTCGCCGTCACAGATCGCCGCTTCGATCATCGAGTCGCCGACGACCTTCAGCACGAAGAGCTCACCGTCACCGACCAGCTGGCGGGGGAGCGGGAAGACGTCCTCGACGGACTCCTCGGCGAGGATCGGTCCACCGGCCGCGATCCGGCCCACCAGCGGCACGTACGAGGCGGCGGGCTTGCCCGTGGTGTCCGTCGGCTGCGTGCTCGGCTGGTCCGAGCCGCGTACCTCGTACGCCCGGGGGCGGTGGGGGTCGCGGCGCAGGAAGCCCTTGCGCTCCAGGGCCATCAACTGGTGGGCGACCGAGGAGGTGCTGGAAAGGCCCACCGCCTGACCGATCTCCCGCATCGACGGCGGATAGCCACGCCGCTGCACGGAGTCCCGGATGACCTCGATCACGCGTCGCTGCCGGTCCGTGAGTCCCGAGCTGTCCGCCCGGATTCCAGGAGGTCGTCCGGGGAGCGAGCGCGCTGGACGCCCGGGCTCCGGCCCCTCCGTGTTCGTGACTGAGTCATTCATGGCATGCACCGGCTCGAGTCGGCTCTGGGAGCGGTCCTGGGCAGTGATGATGGCACTGTCTGCGGTGGTGGTCACGTCGGCGGCCCCTCTCGAATGGTCTCCCTAGCTGGACAACGGTAGTAGCTTTCGAAAGGTTGCGCCAAACACACGTTCGAGTGAAAAACGAATGAAAGTCGGTCCAGCGTTCACTGCTGGGTGTATGAGGCTGCGTATGCGACCCACGCCGCGAGAGCCGGGCGACCGGCGGCGGCGACCCCTCGACCGTAACGTTCCGTGCCGTGCCGACCGCGCGCGGGGGTACCCGCCCGGTCGTCCGCCGTCCGGGCGCTTCCCGTACCCTCTTGGTCGGCCGTACGCTGCCTCCCGGCCGCCCTCCCGGCGCGACACGCTCCAGGGCCAAATGCGCGGCCAAACCCAAGATCTAGTGGTTGGATTGTTCCGGCCGCCCAGAAGTTGTGGTCCCCGTCAGTCGGGGGTGCGGTCATCGCCTATGCTTGAGACCGCTTCGAGGGCCCCTCACCGGGCCTGAAGAGGCTATTCAGTCGTGCTGTGAAGGAGGGTTGGGAGCCATGCACTGCCCCTTCTGCAGGCACCCCGACAGCCGGGTCGTCGACAGTCGCACCACCGACGACGGGACCTCGATCCGCCGGCGCCGCCAGTGCCCCGACTGCTCCCGCCGTTTCACGACGGTGGAGACCTGTTCGCTCATGGTGGTCAAGCGCAGCGGTGTGACCGAGCCCTTCAGCCGCACCAAGGTCATCTCCGGGGTGCGCAAGGCGTGCCAGGGGCGGCCCGTCACCGAGGACGCCCTCGCCAAGCTCGGCCAGCGGGTCGAGGAGGCGGTGCGTGCGACCGGCAGCGCCGAGCTGACCACCCACGACGTGGGCCTGGCCATCCTCGGCCCCCTGCAGGAACTCGACCTCGTCGCCTACCTGCGGTTCGCGTCCGTGTACCGGGCGTTCGACAGCCTCGAAGACTTCGAGGCCGCCATCACGGAACTCCGTGAGCGGCGGCCCTCCGCGCAAGAACGCGGGGGCGGCGAGACCCTGGAGGTCCCCGTTCCCTCCGTCGCCGCCGACTGAGCGGCAGCCGCCGGCCGCGCCGATCCGGGGATCGGGCGCGGGCCAGCACCTGGACCTTGCTCCGGGCGACGTATGACGAGTACGGCGGCCGAAGCATCAGACACACACTGTGCCCGGGGAAGTTCTCGGCACTTCAGGGCGTTTTTGCCCACATATGGGAGGCGGCATGACAGAGACGGCGAGCGGCCCGGCACGAGGTTCCCGCAAGGGCACCAAGTCGACTGCGTCCAAGCAGGGCCTGCGTATCGAGCGCATCCACACCACCCCCGGCGTGCATCCGTACGACGAGGTTTCCTGGGAGCGCCGTGACGTCGTCATGACCAATTGGCGCGACGGCTCGATCAACTTCGAGCAGCGTGGCGTCGAGTTCCCCGACTTCTGGTCGGTGAACGCGGTCAACATCGTCACCAGCAAGTACTTCCGGGGCGCCGTCGGCACCCCGCAGCGTGAGACCGGTCTGCGGCAGCTGATCGACCGGATCGTCAAGACGTACCGGAAGGCCGGCGAGGACTACCACTACTTCGCCTCCCCCGCCGACGCGGAGATCTTCGAGCACGAGCTGGCGTACGCCCTCCTGCACCAGATCTTCAGCTTCAACTCCCCGGTCTGGTTCAACGTCGGCACGCCCCAGCCGCAGCAGGTCTCCGCCTGCTTCATCCTGGCCGTCGACGACTCCATGGAGTCGATCCTCGACTGGTACAAGGAAGAGGGCATGATCTTCAAGGGCGGCTCCGGCGCCGGCCTGAACCTCTCCCGTATCCGTTCCTCCAAGGAACTCCTCTCCTCCGGCGGCAACGCCTCCGGCCCCGTCTCCTTCATGCGCGGCGCCGACGCCTCCGCCGGAACGATCAAGTCCGGTGGCGCCACCCGCCGTGCGGCCAAGATGGTCATCCTCGACGTCGACCACCCCGACATCGAGAACTTCATCGAGACCAAGGTGAAGGAGGAGGAGAAGATCCGCGCCCTGCGCGACGCGGGCTTCGACATGGACCTGGGCGGGGACGACATCACGTCCGTCCAGTACCAGAACGCCAACAACTCGGTCCGGGTGAACGACGAGTTCATGAAGGCCGTCGAATCCGGGGGGAAGTTCGGGCTGCGCGCCCGGATGACCGGCGACGTCATCGAAGAGGTCGAGGCCAAGTCCCTCTTCCGCAAGATGGCCGAGGCCGCCTGGGCCTGTGCCGACCCGGGCATCCAGTACGACGACACGATCAACCACTGGCACACCTGCCCCGAGTCCGGCCGCATCAACGGCTCGAACCCGTGCAGCGAGTACATGCACCTGGACAACACCTCGTGCAACCTCGCCTCGCTGAACCTGATGAAGTTCCTCAAGGACGACGGCAAGGGCAACCAGTCCTTCGAGTCCGAGCGCTTCGCCAAGGTCGTCGAGCTGGTCATCACCGCGATGGACATCTCCATCTGCTTCGCCGACTTCCCGACCGAGAAGATCGGGGAGAACACCCGCGCCTTCCGCCAGCTCGGCATCGGCTACGCCAACCTCGGCGCCCTGCTGATGGCGACCGGCCACGCGTACGACAGCGACGGCGGCCGCGCGCTCGCCGGCGCCATCACCTCGCTGATGACCGGCACCTCGTACCGGCGCTCCGCCGAGCTGGCCGCAGTCGTCGGCCCGTACGACGGCTACGCCCGCAACGCCGAGCCGCACCAGCGCGTCATGAAGCAGCACGCCGACGCCAACGCCGTGGCCGTGCACGCCGACGACCTGGACAACCCGATCTGGGCCGCCGCGACGGAGGCATGGCAGGACGTGATCCGGCTCGGTGCGAAGAACGGTTTCCGTAACGCGCAGGCGTCGGTCATCGCGCCCACCGGCACCATCGGTCTCGCCATGTCCTGCGACACCACCGGCCTTGAGCCCGACCTCGCCCTGGTCAAGTTCAAGAAGCTGGTCGGCGGCGGCTCGATGCAGATCGTCAACGGCACCGTCCCGCAGGCCCTGCGCCGCCTGGGCTACCAGGAGGAGCAGATCGAGGCGGTCGTCGCCCACATCGCCGAGAACGGCAATGTGATCGACGCCCCCGGCCTGAAGGCCGAGCACTACGAGGTCTTCGACTGCGCGATGGGCGAGCGTTCCATCTCCGCGATGGGCCACGTGCGGATGATGGCGGCCATCCAGCCGTGGATCTCCGGCGCGCTCTCGAAGACGGTCAACCTGCCGGAGACGGCCACCGTCGAGGACGTCGAGGAGGTCTACTTCGAGGCGTGGAAGATGGGCGTCAAGGCGCTCGCGATCTACCGCGACAACTGCAAGGTCGGCCAGCCCCTCTCCGCGAAGACCAAGGAGAAGGAGAAGGAGGCGGTCACCGCCAAGGCCGAGGACACCATCCGTACCGCGGTCGAGAAGGTCGTCGAGTACCGCCCGGTCCGCAAGCGCCTGCCCAAGGGCCGGCCCGGCATCACCACCTCGTTCACGGTGGGCGGCGCCGAGGGTTACATGACCGCCAACTCCTACCCGGACGACGGTCTCGGTGAGGTCTTCCTGAAGATGTCCAAGCAGGGCTCGACCCTCGCGGGCATGATGGACGCCTTCTCCATCGCCGTCTCGGTCGGTCTGCAGTACGGCGTCCCGCTGGAGACGTACGTCTCGAAGTTCACCAACATGCGCTTCGAGCCGGCCGGCATGACGGACGACCCGGACGTGCGGATGGCGCAGTCGATCGTGGACTACATCTTCCGCCGCCTGGCGCTGGACTTCCTGCCCTTCGAGACCCGCTCGGCCCTCGGCATCCACTCCGCCGAGGAGCGCCAGCGCCACCTCGACACCGGTTCCTACGAGCCGACGTTCGAGGAGGAGCAGCTGGAGGCCGAGACCCTGGCCCAGTCCGCCCCGGTGCGGACGGAGCCGCTGAAGGCGGTCGCCCCGGTCCAGGAGACCGAGAAGGCCGAACCGAAGACGGCGCACACCTCGGCGGAGCTCGTCGAGATGCAGCTCGGCATCAGCGCGGACGCGCCGCTCTGCTTCTCCTGCGGTACGAAGATGCAGCGCGCGGGCTCCTGCTACATCTGCGAGGGCTGCGGCTCGACCAGCGGCTGCAGCTGACCGGTGGGCCCGGTGTCCTGAGACACCACGGGTGACATGACAGCGGGTGCGGGCAGGTCTTCACGGAAGACCTGCCCGCACCCGTTCGCCGTTGCGGACGTCAGGCGCCGAAGGAGCGGCTGCCCATGGCCGCGGCGAACGCCTCCGGGTCCCCGTCGAAGCCCCGTACGGTCCCGTGGAAGCGCCAGCCGCCGGCGGAGTCGCGTACGAATTCGGCCACGACGGCCGCGGTGGCGGTGCCCACCGCGGAGAAGTCGTCCTCGGCCAGCGTCGCGTAGCCCTCGCGGATCTGGACCCTGGTGTTCTCTATGGCGCCGAACGTCTTGTGTCCGTCGCGCTGCTGGATGGCCACGCCGACGACGACCCGGCCGTACTCGTCGGAGAGCCGGTCCAGTTCGAGTGTCATCTCCTCGTCGTAGCCCAGCCCCTGCCCCGTCCTGCTGTCGCGGTTCAGCGTGATGGTGCCGTCGGGTGCCCGGCTGTCGAAGTGCACGAGATACGCCGGGCTGCCGTACGGCTCGTCCGCCGGGTAGGTCGCCGCGATGATGTCGAGGTCGTTGGGGGCTTCACCCTGGTCGCTGGGGTCCCACTTGATCCTCACCTCGACCTTTTCGAGGTCCTTGTTGGGAGTGCTCATCGGACTTCCCTCCTGCGCGCGGGGGCGTCGCCGCGCTTCTGTCCTCCGATCATGTCCTTAACCGCCCGCGGAACCAACCGGCTTGGACACGACCGGCTGAAACGGGCCACGATCCGGCGAGAGAAGGCCGGTTCCGGCGGACTGGCCCGGAGCGTGACCCACGCCACGCCCGGCGGCCGTACGATGGCGCCGTGCTGGTCAAGTGGATTCGCTGCAGTGTGACGGACCGTCGAGGTTTCGAACGGGGGCAGCGGAAATGGGCGGGGCTGCTGGGTGAGCCGGGGTTCAGGGGGCAGGGCGGCGGCTGGAGCCGGAGCCGGCCCGAGGTGGCGCACGTCTTCGCCTTCTGGGAGAACCGGGTCTTCTACGACTCGTTCATGGCGCGTGGCCATGACGCGCTGGCGGCCGGGCAGGCCGGCACGTACAACGACCTCCAGGTCAAGCTCTTCGAGTACCGCTTCGACGTGAAGACCGGCTTCGAGCCCCGCTTCACGGACGCGGACGTGCTCAGGGTGGCCCACAGCCAGGTGCACGAGGACCGGGTCGAGCACTTCGCGCTCATGCAGCAGCGGGTGTGGAACCCGGCGATGGCGGGCTCGCCCGGGATGCTGCGCGGCATCTTCGGGGAGGCGCCGGGGCACGAGTTCCTCGTCCTGTCGATGTGGCAGTCCAGCGCCGAGCGCGGAAAGTACCGGCCGGGCAGCGTGGACCGGCTCTCGCAGCGCGCGCAGACCGAACAGGACGTGGCCGCGCTCGCCGGGGACGTGGTGCAACTCGAACCGTCCTGGACGGTGTGACGGCCCGGGAAGCGGGGTAGCTCCGGCGACATGCACCGACGATTTCCGGACAACTGCTCGAACGGCGGCAACTCGATCTAGGGTCGATGCATGGCACGACCGCAACGCATCGTCCTTGTCCGGCACGGGGAGTCCGAGGGCAACGCCGACGACACCGTGTACGAGCGCGAGCCCGACCACGCGCTGAGACTCACCCCCACAGGGCTGCGCCAGGCCCGCGAGACGGGGGAGCGGCTGCGCGAGCTCTTCGGCCCGGAGCGGGTCAGCGTGTACGTCTCCCCCTACCGGCGCACCCACGAGACCTTCGCCTCCCTCGGCCTGGACGCCCGGCGTGTACGGGTCCGCGAGGAGCCCCGGCTGCGCGAGCAGGACTGGGGGAACTGGCAGGACCACGACGACGTCAGGCTCCAGAAGGCATACCGGGACGCCTACGGGCACTTCTTCTACCGCTTCGCGCAGGGCGAGTCCGGGGCGGACGTGTACGACCGGGTCGGCGCCTTCCTGGAGAGCCTGCACCGCAGCTTCGAGGATCCCGACCACCCGCCGAACGTCCTGCTCGTCACGCACGGACTCACCATGCGGCTGTTCTGCATGCGCTGGTTCCACTGGTCCGTGGCCGAATTCGAATCGCTTTCCAACCCCGGGAACGGGGAATCGCGGACGCTGGTACTCGGCAAGGACGGGCGGTACACGCTCGACCGGCCCTTCGAGCGCTGGCGTACCCCTGAGCCGTACGGCATCACCGGATAGAGTGGAAGGGATGACCGAATCCGCTTCCGACCAGCGCCTCGAACGCGCCCTCGCCAGCCTGCGCGGCCTGTCCGTGGGAGACGCCCTGGGCTCCCAGTTCTTCGTGCCCGCCAACTACCCGCTCCTGAAGGACCGGGCCCTGCCCCCCGGGCCGTGGCAGTGGACCGACGACACGGAAATGGCCTGTTCCGTCCTGGCCGTGCTCCGCGACCACGGCCGTATCGACCAGGACGCCCTGGCCCACTCGTTCGCCGAGCACCACGATTTCGACCGGGGATACGGCCCCGCCGTGAACCGGCTGCTCCGCCTCGTGCGCGAGGGCGGGGACTGGCGGGAGCTCGCCTCCTCGCTGTTCAAGGGCCAGGGCTCGTGGGGCAACGGCTCGTCGATGCGCATCGCGCCGCTCGGCGCCTGGTACGCGGACGACCCCGAGCAGGCCACGCACCAGGCCGAGATCTCCTCGTACACCACGCACCAGCACCGGGAAGCCGTCGTGGGCGCGATGGCCGTGGCGGCGGCGGCCGCGCTCGCGGCCTCGCCCACCGGGCCCCCCGCCCCGGCGGACCTGCTGGACGGCGTCGTCGCGCTCGTCCCGCGCAGCGCGGTCGGCGCCGGGCTGCGGCGCGCCCGCGACATGCTGGACTACGAGGACGCGGGCACCGTGGCGGCGGTTCTCGGCAACGGGCGCCGCACCAGCGCGCACGACACCGTCCCGTTCGCCCTGTGGTCGGCGGCACGCAGCCTCGGCGACTTCGAGCAGGCATTCTGGGTGACCGCACAGGCCGGCGGCGACGTCGACACGACCTGCGCGATCGTCGGTGGAGTGGTCGCGGCGAGCCCTGCGGGAGCCCCGCCGGAGCACTGGACGGCGCAGACCGAAGAACTGCCGCACTGGTCGGCGCGGTAGCCGCCGCCACCCCGACTTGTCACGGTCCTGCCACAGCAGAGCCCTGTACGGCTGACAGCCGTCGCACGGGGTTACTCTTTCGGCCACGCCGCCCTCGGTGATCATGACGACGGGTGCGCACCGAATGAGACGCCGGGGGCCGTGCGCCGCCCCAGGGCTCGTGTGAGCGGACCCCGGTGGGGAGGGGTCCCATGTCCGAAGAACCGTCAGATTCATCTCGGCCCAAGTCCGCGCCGGCCGCGTCCGCAGCGCCCCGGCCCGGGCCGGCCGCGTCCGGGCCGGCACCGTCCGAAGCCGGGACACCCGCGCAGGCGTCCGGGGCGTCCGACACATCCGAGCCAGGGGCCGAGCAGGCCGAGCAGGCCGAGCAGGCCGAGCAGGCCGAGCAGGCCGAGCAGGCCGAGGGGCGGATACCCGCGCCCGCCGTGACACCGGCGGGCTCCGCCGAACACGGCACGGGACAGGGCGGCGCCCCGGAGCCGCCGAAGGTGCCTGCCTATGCGCAGCAGCGGCCGGGACAGCTCACTCGGACCAACCCGTGGGGCAAGCCCCCGCCCTCGGCGGTCTCCCGCCTCCGCTCGGTGAAGCCCGGACCCGTCCACACCGGCACCCTCTGGGCGGTCCTCGCCACCGCACTGCTCAGCACGGTCCTGCTGGGCGACGGCATCGGCCTGAACGTGCTCATCGTCGCGCTGCCCGCGGCGGCCGGGGCGTACATCGCCGCCCGGGCGGCCGGTCGCCGGCTGCGTCCGTGGAGCGTCGCGTGGGGGACCGGTGGACTGGCCCTGCTGGTCGTCCCGGCGCTCCGGGACGCGGGCTGGCCGACGTTCCTCGCTCTCGTGTCCGCTCTGGCGCTCGGCTCGCTGGCGCTGCACGGCAGCCGCAGCTGGCTCGGCGTGTTCCTCGGCTCGCTCGGTGTGTTCACCTCCGTCTTCGAGTCGCTGGGCTGGGGCGCCCGGGGTGTGCGCGAGCGCATGTCGGGGTCCCGGGGCCGGTTCGGCGTCGTCTTCCGGTCCGCGGCCGTGGCCGTCGTCCTGCTCGTCGTGTTCGGGGCGCTCTTCGCGAGCGCCGACGCGGCCTTCGCCGACCTGCTCGGCAGCCTGACCCCCGATGTGTCGGTCGGCGACAGCCCGTGGCGGATCTTCCTGGGCGTGATCGGCCTGGTCGGCGCCCTCGCCGCCGCGTACACCGCCGCGGCCCCGGTCCGCTGGGACAGGGCGACCGTACGCCCGGGCAAGGCGCGCGGGCGGCTGGAATGGGCCCTGCCGCTGGTCGTCCTGAACCTGCTCTTCGCCGTCTTCCTCGCCATTCAGCTCACGGTGCTGCTCGGCGGATACGACAAGGTGATGACCGAGACCGACCTCAGCTACTCCGAGTACGCCCGCCAGGGCTTCTGGCAGCTGCTCTGGGCCACGGTGCTCACGCTCGGGGTCATCGCGCTCGCCCTGCGCTGGGCCCCTCGCGGCGGCGCCCGCGACCGTACGCTCGTACGCGGCGTGCTCGGCACGCTGTGCCTGCTCACACTCGTCGTGGTGGCCTCCGCGCTGCGGCGCATGGACCTCTACGTCGACGCGTACGGCCTGACCCGGCTGCGCATCTCGGTGGCCGCGGTGGAACTGTGGTTCGGCGTGATCCTCGTACTGATCATGGCGGCCGGGGTGTTCGGCCCACGGCTGCTGCCGCGCGCCGTCGCGGCGAGCGCGGCCGTCGGCGTACTGGCCTTCGGGCTCGTCTCGCCCGACGGCCTGATCGCCGAACAGAACGTCCAGCGCTACCGCAATGACCACTCCATCGACATCGAGTACCTCAAGGGGCTGTCGGCCGATGCCGTACCCGCCCTCGACACCCTGCCGGAACCCTTGCGCTCCTGTGCGCTGGCGGACATCCAGCGGGGACTGCGGGGCTCGGACGAGCCCTGGTACGCGACGAGCTGGGGGGAGAAGCGCGCCCGGGACATCCTCGGCGACTGGGACCCCGGCTACCGCACACTCGAGTGCCGGGGCCTGGGATCGGGCGACAACGGCGACGAGCGCGACACCGGGACGGACGACCCGTACGACCCCTACGACCCGTACTGATCCATTCCATAGGCACCTCGCGTCACCGGCCTCCCGTGCGGGCACGCCGCACGTGCGGGCCGTCCCCTCGGGGGCGGCCCGCAACCGGCATCGCGACCGCGCGTGCCAGGCGTCGTGAGGCAGAGAGGAGTTTGAAGACAACAGGCTCTAGGCCGCCGGCCCCCCGGCCTTGCCGCTCAGCGCGTCCAGGTCGCTCTTGCGCACCCGGATGACCAGCAGCGCGGTCAGCAGGGCGAGGCCGGCCATGGCCACCGCCGCGAGGAACGCGGTGGATATGCCCTCGGCGAGCACCGCGTGACCCCAGCTCCCGGGCAGTTCCCGTGTCTTGGCGAACTGCGCCTTCTGCTCCGCAGATGCCTGCGCCAGGAACTTCGGCACCTGCTTCTCGGCCTCGCTGCGGCCGGCCGTGCCGAACACCGTGACCAGGATGGACAGACCCAGCGAACCGCCCACCTGCTGGCTCGCGTTGAGCAGGCTGGAGGCGGCACCCGCCTCGTGCTGCGCCACTCCGGAGACCGCGGTCAGCGTGAGTGTCACGAAGTTCAGCCCCATGCCGAAGCCGAACACGAGCATCGGGCCGAGGACTCCGGCCGGGTAGGAGCTGTCGGAGGAGATGAACGTGAGCCAGAACACGCCGAGGCCGGCGAGCGCCGAACCCGTGACCATGAACGGCTTCGGCCCGAGGACCGGGAGGAACCGCTGCGAGAGCCCGGCTCCCATGATGATCGCGACGGTCACGGGCAGGAAGGCCAGGCCGGACTCGATGGGGCTGTAGGCCAGGACGTTCTGCACGAACAGCACGATGAAGAAGAACATGCCGAACATGGCCGCGGCCAGGCTGAGCATGATCACGTACGTCCCCGAGCGGTTGCGGTCGGCGAACATCCGCAGGGGGGTGATCGGCTCCTTGGCCTTCATCTCCACGAGCACGAAGGCGGCGAGCAGAACCAGCGCGGCACCGAACGACGCCAGGGTGAGCGAGTCCCGCCAGCCCTCCTCGGACGCCCGGATGAACCCGTACACCAGCGAGGCCATGCCGAGCGTCGAGGTCAGGGCGCCGGATATGTCGAAGCGGCCCGGATGCCTCTCGGACTCGTTGATGTACATCGGAGCCAGGACGGCGATCAGCACACCGATCGGCACGTTGACGAAGAAGACCCAGCGCCAGTCGAGCCATTCGGTGAGCATCCCGCCCGCCAGCAGGCCGATCGCGCCACCGCCCGCGGACACCGCGGCGAAGACGCCGAAGGCGCGGTTGCGCTCGGGGCCTTCGGGGAAGGTGGTGGTGATCAGCGCGAGGGAGGTCGGTGAGGCGATGGCGCCGCCGATGCCCTGGAGCGCGCGGGCGGTGAGCAACTGCCAGGGCTCCTGGGCGAATCCGCCCAACAGCGAGGCGAGGGTGAAGATCAGGATGCCGGCCATGAACACGCGGCGCCGGCCGAGGACGTCTCCGGCCCGGCCGCCGAGCAGCAGCAGCCCGCCGAAGGTGAGCGTGTAGGCGCTGAGGACCCAGGACAGATCCGTGGTCGAAAAACGCAGGGCTTCCTGGATGTGCGGGAGGGCGATGTTGACGATTGTGGAGTCGAGCACAACCATCAACTGGCAGGCGGCGATGACGGCCAGGGCGATCCCCGGTCGGCCCTGCCGGCGCGCCGCTCCCGGCGCACTCGGTGCGTCTAACTGAGAGGTGGTCACTGGAAGTCCCCCACAAGTGAATTAGTGAACGGTTCCGTTCACTGTGCCGTCGACATTAGTGAGTCCCCTCCAGTGAACGCAAGCGTTCACTGGATCCGTCGTTGCCGGTTCCGCCCGGAACCGCCGTCCCGGCCGGGAACTGCTCTGTCCCGTGCCGCCCACCGCCCCAGTACCTGCCGACTCCCAACCACCGGCAGGTTCGCAGGGGCGAACCCCACCTGTTCGATGGAGAGAAGCTCATGGCTACTTCGCGATCGGCTGCCGCCGCCCGGCAGCCGGTGGTGCCCCTTCGCCGCCGGGGGTCCGTGCTGGAACGCGCGATCCTCGAAGCGGCACTGGAAGCACTCAGTACGGTCGGCTGGAACGGGCTGACGATGGAAGGGGTCGCCGCCGGTGCGCAGACGGGCAAGGCCGCCATCTACCGCCGCTGGTCCTCCAAGGAGGAGCTGGTCGCCGAGGCGCTGCGCACCGCGCTGCCGGCGCTGGGCCGGGCGCCCGACTCGGGCAACGTCCGCGACGATCTCTACCAGCTGTGCCGTGCCATGCGCGACGCGATGCTCTCCACGTCCGGCTCCGCCCTGCGCTCGGTCATTCACGAATGCGACGGGGGTGCGGCGGAGCGCTTCCAGTCGGTGATCCTCAACGGTGTGATCCGGCCCTCGACCGATCTCATCAGGGAAGTGGTGAGCCGGGGGGTCGAACGCGGCGAGGTGCGCGCCGGCGCCCTGCGGGAGCTGGCCTTCGACGTCATCCCGGCGATGATGATGTACCGCACCAAGGTGTGCGGCAGCGAGTGGGACGACCAGGAGATCGAGGCGCTGATCGACCAGGTCGCGGTCCCGTTCTTCCGCTCCGACCCCTCCTGAGGGCGCCGCCTCCCCTTCTGCGGCGGCCCGCCCGGCGTCACGGCGCCGGTGCGGGCGGCCGAGGGGCGCCCCCGGGGTGTTCCCGGCGTTCCCTTCGGCGTACGCTGACAGACGCCATGCCGTACGAACCACCCACGCACACCGTCGAGCGCTCACTGCGCGCCACCACCGGTGCCAAGATCGTCGCCGGTGTCGACGAGGTCGGACGCGGAGCGTGGGCGGGGCCCGTCACCGTGTGCGCCGCGGTCACCGGTCTTCGCAAGGCTCCCGCCGGACTCACCGACTCCAAGCTGATCAGCCCGAAGCGCCGCGCGGAGCTCGCGCCGCTGCTGGAGAGCTGGGTCACCGCCTACGGGCTCGGCGACGCCTCGCCGCAGGAGATCGACGAGCTCGGGATGACCGCCGCGCTCCGGCTCGCCGCCGTGCGCGCCCTGGAGGCGCTGCCGGTACGCCCCGACGCGGTGATCCTGGACGGCAAGCACGACTACCTGGGCACCCCCTGGCAGGTCCGTACCGTGATCAAGGGCGACCAGTCCTGCATCGCGGTGGCGGCGGCCTCGGTGATCGCGAAGGTCCGCCGGGACGCCATGATGGCCGAACTCGGCGCGGAGACCGCCGAGTACGCGGACTTCGCGTTCGACGCCAACGCCGGTTACCCGTCCCCCGTGCACAGGGCCGCACTCGAGGAACGTGGGCCCACCGCCCACCACCGTCTCTCGTGGTCCTATCTCGACGCGCTGCCCAGGTGGCAGCACCTGAAGAAGGTCCGTTTCTCCGCCGAGGCGGCCGCACTGGAAAGCGGGGGCCAGCTCGGCTTCGACTTCTGATCGCGCACATGTGCCCACCCGCCGATGCCCGACGCGTCGGCGTTTGATAGACAACCACCCATGCCTCTCATCCCCGAGGAGCCTCAGATTCACGAGAGCGCCCAGGGTCCCCGCGCCACTCCGGCCACCGGCCGCGCCGCGTCGACCCCTCGTCCCGTACCCGGGCCGCGTACAGCGGCCATGCCGCGCCCCGGTCGTCCGGGTCCCGGCCCGCGGCCTGCGCCCCCGGCGCAGCGCCAGCACTCCACCTCCGGCCGTCCCCAGGCGGCGCGGCCGGAGAATCGTTCCGCACCGCAGCTCCAGGTGATCCCGGCATCGGCCGACGGCGCACTCGACGCCGCCGACGAGGCAGTGGACCTGCTGCTCGACTCGGGCCGTGCGCCCGGCGACATCCTGGTGCTGACCACGGGCGGCCAGCACCCGTGGGCGACGCACGAGCTGTCCTTCGGCGAGGCCGCCTACTGGGCCCAGCACGAAGCGGGCGACGACGTCTTCTTCGCCGCTGCGGCCGCCGCGGCGCGGGTCAAGCCCCGGCCCGTGGTGATCGTCGCGGTCAACGGGCCGGTCGACGACGTGGCCACGCGCGCGCTGACCACGGCCCGCGAGCGTGCCGGCGTGCTGCTGATCGTCTGCGGTGACCCGCAGCGGATCAACACCGCGCTCGGCGCAGGCGTCTGAGCCGTAGCTCCAGCCGGGTCGCCAGGGGGCCGGCCGCCCGGCCCCCTGGCGACCCGGCTGCCCGCGAGGGCGGCCGGGCCCGGGGTGTGCTCAGCGAGCGGCGGAGCGGTGCAGTGCCTGCGCCGCGCCTCCGCCCGTGCGCGACGGCACCTGATCGAGGTCGAGCGCGGTGTCGGCGAGCGCGGCGGGCTGCGAGGTGGAGTTGGGGCGACGGCCGCCCCGGCCCTCGCCCAGCACCTGCCAGCCGCCGCGGGTGAGCGTGATGTACGCGCCGCACCGCAACCCGTGCAGCGTGCAGGCATCGCGCAGCCCCCACATCCAAGCCCCGTCCTCCTCCGTCCAACGTTCGTCCCCCTCACGGCAGTAGAGCAGCACCGCGGTACGGACGGGCGTACGGCGGCGAAGGTCGTGCGGGATCACCCGGCGCAGGTGCGCCAGCAGCGAGTTCCGGAATTCCCAGCCGTCCGCGCTCACCGAGCGGCGGGCGAACGAGGCGCTGGCCGTCAGGCGTTCCTCGTGGTCCAGCACGGCCACCACGGCGGTGGCCGGGGTCGGCCGGTGCCGGGCGTGCAGCCCGCTGACCACCTCACGCGGGCTGCGCAGCAGGGGTATGCCCGCCGCCGCCCACTCGGCCGGTTCGAGCATTCTGGCAAGGCGGTTGGCGGAGTCGGTGGCTGTCGACATCGAAGTGGCTGCGGACGGAGCGAATCCGAAGGTCACGGTCCTCCCTTCGCATACGCGCCCACGATGCGGGCAGGGTCGGGTGAGGGCGCGCCGCGGCACAGCCCTTTCGGGCCCGCGAGAGGACCGTGCGGGGAGCGAGTCCAATTCTTCCTGGCGTATCGGCAGGCGGCAACGAGCAATTGGCGAGGCTGACGGTAATCAGCTGGAATGACACGGATATCCCTGCCCAGTCCGGCCCCGGCTGACGCCTTCTGTCACGCCTGAACGGCGAGGACCAGCGGAAACACCGCTTGCGCCCCGGCCCGCCGCAACAGCCTGGCCGCCACGGCGAGCGTCCAGCCCGTGTCCGACAGATCGTCCACGAGCAGCACCGGCCCGTCTGCCGACGCGAGGGCCTCGGCGAGCTCGGGCCCCACGGCCAGCCTCTCGTGCAGCGCCCGTACCCGCTGAGCACTGTTGGTCTGCGAGATCCGGACGTCCTCGGCGCCCGGAGCAAGGCCGACGCGCCCCAGCAGCGGCATCCGCCCCACCTCGGCGATGTGCCTGCCGAGGGATTCGACGAGCTGCGGTCTGCGCTGTGAGGCCATGGTGACGACACCGACCGGCCGCGGCACCGCATCGACGGCGTCCGGGGCCCAGCCACCGGGCCCCCGGGCCCAGTCGGCCAGCACGGTCACCACCGCGGCGGCCGCATCCTCCGGCACCGGACCGTCGGGGGCCTGCGCCGCCAGCATCGGACGCAGCCTGTTGCCCCACCCGATGTCGGAGAGCCGGCCCAGCGCCCGGCCCGTCCCGGAGAGCTCTCCCGCCGGAATCCGCCCCTTGAGATCGACACCGACCGACGCCAGACCGGTCGGCCACATCTTCCGCGGCTCCACCTCCACACCCGGCCTGCCCAGCTCACCCTTCGCGGTGTCCAGCGCGGCGTCGGAGACGCTCTCGTCGAACCGCGCCCCGGCACAGTTGTCGCAGCGCCCGCACGCGGACGCCTCCTCGTCGTCCAGCTGACGGCGCAGGAACTCCATCCGGCAGCCGTCCGTCGTCGCGTAGTCGCGCATCGCCTGCTGCTCCGCCGCCCGTTGGCGGGCCACCCAGGCGTAGCGCTCGGCGTCGTAGACCCAGGGCTCACCCGTCGCGGTCCAGCCGCCCTTCACCCGCCGGACCGCCCCGTCGACGTCGAGCACCTTGAGCATGGTCTCCAGCCGGGTGCGCCGCAGGTCGACCAGGGGCTCCAGGGCGGGCAACGACAGCGGCCGGCCGGCCTGGGCGAGCACGTCGATGGTGCGCCGGACCTGCTCCTGGGGCGGGAAGGCGACCGACGCGAAGTACTGCCAGATCGCCTCGTCCTCCTTGCCCGGCAGAAGCAGCACCTCGGCGTGCTCGACACCGCGGCCCGCGCGGCCCACCTGCTGGTAGTAGGCGATGGGGGAGGAGGGCGAGCCCAGGTGCACGACGAAGCCGAGGTCGGGTTTGTCGAAGCCCATGCCGAGCGCGGAGGTCGCCACCAGCGCCTTGACCCGGTTGGCCAGCAGGTCGTCCTCCGCCTGCTGCCGTTCGGCGTTCTCCGTGCGGCCGGTGTACGAGGCGACGGTGTGCCCGCACTGACGGAGGTAGGCCGTGACCTCTTCCGCCGCCGCGACCGTCAGTGTGTAGATGATCCCCGAGCCCGGAAGCTCCTTGAGATGGTCACCGAGCCACGCCAGCCGGTGCGCGGCGTTGGGCAGCCGCAGTACACCGAGGCTCAGGCTCTCGCGGTCAAGCGGGCCCCGCAGGACGAGCGCGTCCGTACCGACGCCGGTGCCCAGCTGCTCCGCCACGTCGGCGGTCACGCGCGCATTCGCCGTGGCGGTGGTCGCGAGCACCGGCACACCGGCGGGGAGGTCGGCGAGCATGGTGCGCAGCCGCCGGTAGTCGGGGCGGAAGTCGTGACCCCAGTCGGAGATGCAGTGCGCCTCGTCGACGACGAGCAGCCCGGTCGCCGCGGCGAGCCGGGGCAGCACCTGGTCCCGGAAGTCGGGATTGTTCAGCCGCTCCGGGCTGACCAGCAGCACATCGACCTCACCGGCGGCCACTTCGGCCTGGATGGTGTCCCACTCCTCCGTATTGGACGAGTTGATCGTGCGCGCGCTGATGCCGGCCCTGGCCGCCGCCGAGACCTGGTTGCGCATCAGCGCCAGCAGCGGCGAGACGATGACGGTCGGCCCGGCGCCCCGGGCGCGCAGCAGGGAGGTCGCGACGAAATACACGGCGGACTTGCCCCATCCGGTCCGCTGGACGACCAGCGCCCTGCGCTTGTCCGCGACGAGCGCTTCGATGGCCCGCCACTGGTCCTCGCGCAGCCGGGCGGTGCCGGAGGCGTCGCCGACGAGTCGGGCCAGTACGGAATCGGCCGAAGCCCTGAGTTCTGCGCGGTCTGCGTTGGTCATGCCCCCATGCAACCCGATGGGTCCGACAACCGCGAACGCCTAGTCACACACTGTGGATAAGTTATCCACAGGGGGTAGCGAAGATCGGCGGACCGCGAGACGGTCGTGCCATGAACAAGCACCACGAATCCACCGGCCCGTCCGACGAACAGCAGATCACCCTGCGAGGCCCGGCCGAGCTGGCCGACGCCCTCCCGTACCTCATGGGCTTCCATCCGAACGACAGCGTGGTCATGGTCGCCCTGCACGGTGGCCGCGGCCGGTTCGGAGGGCGCCTCAGGCTCGGCATCCCGCAGTCCGCGCAGGAATGGCCGTCGGTGGCCGAGCAGCTCGCCGAATGCCTCGTCAAGGGGAGCGAACGGCGCGGCGAGCGGCCCGACGCCATCGTCATCTTCCTCTGCCAGGACCCGGCCGACGGAGAGACAGGCAACCAGACGATGGAACGGCTGCGACCGTTCGCGCAGCGACTGCGTACGGCCTGCGGCGCACTGGACGTGCCCGTGCTCGAAGCGCTCTGCATCTCCGGCAACCGCTACTGGTCCTACGTCTGCCCCGACGCCCGCTGCTGCCCGGCCGAGGGCAACCCGCTGGCCATGCCCGGGACTTCGGTGATGGCGGCGGCGGCCACCTACGCCGGGATCCAGGTGCGCGGGTCGCTGCGCGAGATGGAGGCGAGGCTCACACCGCTCACCCGCACGGCCGGCGAGGGCCAGCAGAGTGCCCTGGACGCGGCGGGGAGCGCGATGGTGCCCAAGCTGCTCGATCAGGAGGGCCGCAAGGAGGTCGGCAGTGCCACGCTGGAGCTCGCCCGCCGGCTCATGGACCGCCTCGGTCGGGCGGCCGCCACCGCGCCCTCGCTGGCGGACATCAACGACGACCGGCTGATCAGCGACGAGGAGGCCGCATCGGTGATCCTCGGACTCCAGGACCGGGAGACCCGCGACCGGGCCGCGGAGTGGATGGAAGGACCCGAGGCGGACCCCGCGTTGAGGCTGTGGCGGGCACTGGCCCGCCGCTGCGTCGCACCGTACGAGGAACACGCCGCGGCCCCGCTCACCCTGGCGGGATGGGTTTCCTGGTCCACCGGTGACGAACCTGCCGCGCGCGTGGCGCTGGGGCTCGCCCTCCGCCTCGATCCGGGCTACACCTTCGCCCAGCTCCTCCACGAGGCGTGCAACCAGGGCCTCGACCCCGAGACGCTGCGGCGCTGCCTGCGCGGTGAGCGCGGCGCCCGGGCGGCCCGGCACAGCCGGCGTACGGAACGGGTCGCGGGGGCCCGTCCCGTACGCCTGCGGCCGGCCGGGCGCGCCCGCACGCGCGCCGGTTCCACCCGGCCGGGCCCGGGCACGACGGCGGGCCGCCGCCGGGCGGGCCGCCCCGGTCTCCAGGGCCGCCGAGGCACCGGGACCCGTCGTTGATCCGTGTGCGGCGCCGGCCCCCGGCGCCGCACGCCAGGGAGGACCGCACTCGCGCTCCGGAGCCCTCGGTGCGGGTTCCGCGAGCTCGTGAAGAGACCCGGGGAAGGGAGTGTTTATCGTCAGGAAGACGACTATGATCGCGGCATGCCGCCCTACGACCCGTCGACCTTCCCGCCGTTCGCCGTCACCGTCGACCTGGTCGTGCTCACGGTGCGTCGGCACGCCCTCTGTGCGCTGGTGGTACGCCGAGGCGAGACCCCGTTCCAGGGCAGGTGGGCCCTACCCGGCGGCTTCGTCAAAGCCGACGAGGACCTCGGGGCCGCGGCGGCTCGGGAGCTCGTCGAGGAGACCGGCCTGTGCGCACAGGACCCGGCCGCCCCGGCCGTCGGCAACGGCGCCCATCTCGAACAGCTCGCCACCTACGGCGACCCGGCGCGCGATCCGCGGATGAGGGTCGTCAGCGTCGCCCATCTCGCGCTGGCTCCGGACCTGCCCGCTCCCAGGGCAGGCGGCGACGCGAACAGCGCACGGTGGGCGCCGGTCGAGGACCTGCTCGGCCCGGAGGCCGGCTACGGCCCGGACGGTGAGCACCAGGCCCCGTTGGCCTTCGACCACGCGAGGATCCTCGCCGACGGAGTGGAGCGAGCCCGCTCCAAGATCGAGTACTCCTCGCTGGCCACCGCCTTCTGCCCGCCCGCGTTCACGGTCGGGGAGCTGCGCCGGGTGTACGAGGCGGTATGGGGTGTCGTGCTCGATCCGAGGAACTTCCACCGCAAGGTGACGGGTACGCCGGGCTTCCTGGTCCCGGCCGGCGGTACGACCACCAGGCAAGGGGGCCGGCCCGCCCAGCTGTTCAGGGCCGGTGCGGCGACGGTGCTCAACCCGCCGATGCTGAGGCCCGAGGTCTGACGGGTAGGAGGTAGCAGGCGGGGGCGGGGGTGGGGGTGGAGGGGCGGAACTCGGCCGGCGCGTCGTAGGGCATCCGAAGCGCCGCGCATCCCGCGCTACGCGAAAAGTCCTATATGTCGGGTTATCGTGCTGCGGTACTCACTCGCCGCCGGGCGGCCTCGCCTTCGCCGTCCCATTCCCTGCGAGAGAAGCGATGCTCCAGGCCATCGGACTCACCAGCACCCGCCCCCGTGGACAGACGCCCGCCGTGGACGACCTCACGTTCGACGCGGAGCCCGGCTGCGTCACCGCGCTTCTGGGGGCGCCGGGTTCCGGCAAGACCGCGGCCCTGCGGCTGATGCTCGAACTCGAACCCGGCCGGGGGATCACCTACTTCCGGGGACGCCCGCTGCACCGCGTCCCGCGCCCGGCCGGTGAGGTGGGCGTGGTGCTGGGAGACGTGCCGGGGCACCCCGCGCGGACCGTTCGGGGGCAGCTTCGGATGCTCAGCGCCGCGGCCGGAGTGCCCGCCTCCAGGGCGGACGAGCTGCTCGACGAAGTGGGGCTGGCGGGTCTCGGGGACCAGCGCATCGGTGCGCTCTCGCTCGGCATGGACCGCCGACTGGGGCTCGCCTGCGCGCTGCTCGGTGACCCGCACACGCTTCTCCTGGACGACCCCGCGGAAGGGCTGGCCCCGCGGGAGGCCGAGTGGCTGCACGGGATGCTGCGTTCCCACGCCGAGCGGGGCGGAACCGTCCTGTTCACCACCAGCGACCCCAAGGAGGCCGCGCGCTCGGCCGGTCATGTGGTGACCATCGACGGCGGACGCCTGATGGCCGACCAGGACGGCGCGGCCTTCGCCCGTACCCGGCTGCGGCCCCGGGTGGCCGTCCGCTCCCCGCACGCCGCCCGCCTCGCCTCGATCGTGAGCCGGGAGGCGCGGGCCGCCCGCAGGCACGTCGAAGTCGTCGCCGAGGAGGGCGGCAGACGGATCTCCGTGTACGGCAGCAGCTGCGCGGAGGTCGGTGACACGGCGTTCCGCCATGGGCTCCCCGTCCACCAGCTCGCCGACGAGGTCGGCGACACGGGGTCCGTCGGCGGGTCCGCCGGCTCTGCGTTCCGAGTCGGCGCCCCCTCGCTCGATGCCGATGCCGATGCCGATGCCGATGTCGATGTCGATGTCGGCGTCGACGTCGATGCCGAGGCCCTGGCGCGTACCGGTACCGACGTCGATGCCGAGGCACCCGGGGTCGGAGCGCCCGCCGCCGCCGAGCCGCGCCCCGCTGAGCCGCGTCCCGCTGAGCCGCGCCCCGCGCCGCCCGTCACCGTGCCCCGCCGCGTCGCGGCCGCCACGCGCGGTGAGCTGCCGCCCCCGATCCGGCGGCGCCCGGCCCGTGGGCCGCTGCGGCCGGTGCGCTACGAATTGCGCCGCTTGTTCGGCGTGCGGATCACGACGACGGTCATGGCCGTCGTCCTGGCCGCCTCCGTCGGGCTCTCCGTACTGCTGGGCCGCGACGGCCGTACCCCGCTGCCCGACGTACTCGCCGCCTGGCCCTCCTTGCTGCCGTTGCCGCCCGCCGCGCTCGGGGCGGGACTGCTCGGCGCCCTTTCCTTCGGCGACGAGTTCCGGTATCCGGCGCTCGCCGCGGGCCGGGGCACGGTGCCCCGCAGGCTCGGACTGCTCCTGGCCAAGCTGGCCGTGTCCGGGGGCGTCGCGCTCCTGCTGGCGCTGGTCGTCGTGCTGGCCTCGGCGGAGTCCCTTCGTCTCGTCTACGGCGGCAACTTGTTCCGGGTCCCGTCGAATGCGGTCTTCCTGGCCGCGAGTTGGTCCGGCCTGACCGTCGGATGCGCCTGGGCCGGACTGCTGGCCGCCGGCATCTTCCGGGTGACGGCCGCGGGGATCGCCGCCGTACTCGCCGTACCCGTACTGATGGTGCCGCTGATCGAGCGGATGCCCAAGGGGGCGACCGCGCGTTCGGTGACCGGACTCCCGGGTCGGCTGCGGGAGCTGGCCTGGCTCCAGTGGCCGCGGGAGGCGGACCGGTGGCTGCTGGCCGCGGTGCGAGTGGTGGCACATCCGGTGGGGGCGGCCCTGGCCGTGTCGTTGTCCGTCCTCGTCTGCGCGTATCTGTTCACCAGCCTCCGCGGAAGGGTTCGTTGGTGATCGTTGAGTGCGCAGGGACGCGGGGGGTCCTCGTAACTCATTTTGAAATGCCCGGTTTATACCAGTAAGGCGTCAATTGAGGGGCGAGTGCCGATCACCCTTTCGTGTGCTTTTCAGCAAAGACCTCAAGGGGCGGCTGAGACCCGCCGACAAAGGATGCGTGAGTACCCTTGCGCACACCATGATGACCACCGCCCGCTCCGCCGATTCCGGCGTCACCGGCCCGGGCGAACTCGACCGTTACCCCTACGCGGAGGCGCCGGCCGGCGAGCGCGCCGCCGCGCGGTCCTGGGACGGTCCCGATGCCGAGCTCGGCCGGGTGGGCCGACGAGGATCGGCCAGCCGTGGCCGCGGGCTGCACGGCCAACTTGTTCAGCAGCTGGGGCAGATGATCGTTTCCGGCGACCTCGGTGCGGACCGACCCCTGGTGCCGGAGGAGATCGGCCAGCGTTTCGAGGTTTCCAGGACCGTCGTGCGGGAATCCCTCCGCGTGCTCGAGGCCAAGGGGCTGGTCAGCGCCCGCCCGAATGTGGGCACGCGGGTGCGGCCGGTCAGTGACTGGAATCTGCTCGATCCCGACATCATCGAATGGCGTGCCTTCGGTCCGCAGCGCGACGACCAGCGTCGCGAGCTGGGTGATCTCCGGTGGACGATCGAACCGCTCGCCGCCCGCCTGGCCGCCGGTCACGGGCGCGAGGATCTTCAGCAGCGTCTTGGTGACATGGTCGAGATCATGGGGCACGCGCTCGGGCAGGGCGACATGATCACGTGTGCCCGCGCCGACGCGGAGTTCCACTCCCTGCTCATCCAGGCCGCGGGCAACCGCATGCTGGAGCACCTTTCCGGAATCGTTTCCGCCGCCCTGCAGGTTTCCGGGGGCCCGGCCACCGCTTGTGACCGCCCCAGCGACGCGTCCGTCGCCCTGCACGCGCGCATCGTCGACGCCCTCGCGTCCGGCGACTCCGCGGGCGCCGAGGCTGCCATGCGCCAGTTGCTGGTGGGCCACCACGAGGTGGAGCGAGTGGTGCCGGCGCCGCGCGAGCACTGATCGCGGCACGGGCAGGGTGTACGCGCCACGTGCCGCCGGACCCCGGGGTCCGGCGGCACAGGGGCGAAGAGATGTCGCCTTGGTCGTGTTCATCGCAAATGGGGTGTGACTCGGGCCACGCGGAACGGACGTAACACTCCTCGAAACAGCGCGATGACTTAAGAGGTGACCGTCGCAGAAGGAATACAGCAGCCGTTCAGGGCGCTGTGCAGTTCTGTGGCCTAGCCCGCGCCGTCGGTGCATTCCCCGCCCGGCGGTCGTCGGTTCCAGCCCTCTCCGGGCCGGGCCGGAAGCCGTTTCCATCGTTCCGAGAGGTTGTTCGTGTCGGCCAGCACATCCCGTACGCTCCCGCCGGAGATCGCCGAGTCCGAATCTGTGATGGCGCTCATCGAGCGGGGAAAGGCTGATGGGCAGATCGCCGGCGATGACGTGCGTCGGGCCTTCGAGGCTGACCAGATTCCGCCAACCCAGTGGAAGAACGTTCTGCGCAGCCTCAACCAGATCCTCGAGGAAGAGGGTGTGACGCTGATGGTCAGTGCCGCGGAGCCGTCGAAGCGCGCCCGCAAGAGCGTTGCAGCGAAGAGCCCGGCCAAGCGCACCGCCACCAAGACCGTCGCGGCCAAGACGACGGTGACGCGGACCGTCGCGGCGCCCGCCGCCCCGTCCGCCGAAGCCGCGGACCCGGCGGATGAGGCCCCCGCGGCCGCGCCCGCGAAGAAGGCGGCTGCCAAGAAGACGGCCGCCAAGAAGACCGCCGTGAAGAAGACGGCCGCCAAGAAGACGGCCTCGAAGAAGGCCGGCAAGCAGGACGAGGAGATTCTCGACGGCGACGACGTCGTCGAGGAGGTCAAGGCCGGCAAGGGCGAGGAAGAGGAGGGCGAGGGCGAGAACAAGGGCTTCGTCCTCTCCGACGACGACGAGGACGACGCGCCCGCGCAGCAGGTCGCCGTCGCCGGTGCCACGGCCGACCCGGTCAAGGACTACCTGAAGCAGATCGGCAAGGTCCCGCTCCTCAACGCCGAGCAGGAGGTCGAGCTCGCCAAGCGCATCGAGGCGGGCCTGTTCGCCGAGGACAAGCTGGCGAACTCCGACAAGCTCGCCCCCAAGCTCAAGCGCGAGCTGGAGATCATCGCCGAGGACGGGCGCCGCGCCAAGAACCACCTGCTGGAGGCCAACCTCCGCCTCGTGGTCTCGCTGGCCAAGCGCTACACCGGCCGCGGCATGCTCTTCCTGGACCTGATCCAGGAGGGCAACCTCGGTCTGATCCGCGCGGTCGAGAAGTTCGACTACACCAAGGGCTACAAGTTCTCCACGTACGCCACCTGGTGGATCCGTCAGGCGATCACCCGCGCCATGGCCGACCAGGCCCGCACCATCCGTATCCCGGTGCACATGGTCGAGGTCATCAACAAGCTCGCGCGCGTCCAGCGCCAGATGCTCCAGGACCTGGGCCGCGAGCCCACCCCGGAGGAGCTGGCCAAGGAGCTCGACATGACCCCGGAGAAGGTCATCGAGGTCCAGAAGTACGGCCGCGAGCCGATCTCCCTCCACACCCCGCTGGGTGAGGACGGGGACAGCGAGTTCGGTGACCTGATCGAGGACTCCGAAGCGGTCGTCCCGGCCGACGCGGTGAGCTTCACGCTCCTCCAGGAGCAGCTGCACTCGGTTCTCGACACGCTGTCCGAGCGTGAGGCAGGCGTGGTCTCCATGCGCTTCGGCCTCACCGACGGGCAGCCGAAGACGCTGGACGAGATCGGCAAGGTCTACGGCGTGACGCGCGAGCGCATCCGTCAGATCGAGTCCAAGACCATGTCGAAGCTGCGTCACCCGTCGCGCTCGCAGGTCCTGCGGGACTACCTCGACTAGGTCGACGACAGCAGTACGCAGAGCGAGGGCCCGGCTCCTGAAGGAGCCGGGCCCTCGCTCTGCGCGTCTCCGGCTCGGCGCCTCCTCGTGGGGTGCGCGGAGGTGCGCGTCGGCGTCAGCGGAATGACTCTGGGTAGGCATCACCCACCACGGAGTCAGGAGTACGCATGTCCCGCACCGTCGTCCGCACCATGACAAGGGCGCTCGCCCTCGCCGCCGCCACGGCCGTCATACCGCTCGCTTCCCCCGCCACAGCGGTCGCGGACAGCATCATCATCGGAGGGCGGCCCGCGCACGTCGCGGACAGCCCGTGGGTGGTCGCCCTCTCCAGCCGTGACCGGTTCGGGGGTACCAGGGCCGGCCAGTTCTGCGGCGGCGTCGTGGTGGAGCCCAGGAAGGTGCTCACGGCCGCGCACTGCCTGAGCCGGGAGGCGCTGGGCACCGATGTGGACCAGGTGGGTGATCTGCGGATCATCTCCGGCCGCGACGAGCTGAACGGCACGGGCGGCAAGGAGATCCCGGTGAGCGGGACGTGGGTCAACCCGGGGTTCGACGCCACGACCAACAGCGGGGACGTCGCGGTGCTCACGCTCTCGGAGGCGCTGCCCGAACATGACGCGATCCCCATGGCCGAGGCCGGTGACACCGCGTACCGGGCGGGTACCTCTGCGGAGGTTTACGGCTGGGGTGACACCACCGGTTACGGCGACTACGTGACGTCACTCAGGTCCGCCCAGGTGAGCATCCTGCCCGACAGTTCCTGTGAGCAGGCATACCCGGGCGGCAGGAGCGGCACGTACGACGCCTCGTCGATGCTCTGCGCGGGCGAACCCGAGGGCGGGTACGACGCGTGCCAGGGTGACAGCGGAGGGCCCCTGGTGGCTCAGGGGCGGCTTGTGGGCCTGGTGTCCTGGGGGAACGGCTGCGGCCGCGCCGGAAGCCCCGGCGTGTACACGCGGGTCTCCGCCGCCATCGAGTGGATGGCGGCCGCCGACTGACCGGGCACACCCCGCAGATACGAGAACGGGCGGCTTCCCTCACCGGGGAAGCCGCCCGTCGGCCGGTCCGGAACCGGCCCCTGGCTCGTCGTGGATGCGAGGTGTCAGTGTTGTTCCTCTTCGGCGGCTTGGGCCTGCACGGCCGTCAGTCGGTCCGTCTCATCCTGTATTTCCGCGGCGATCTTCTTGAGTTCCGGCTCGAACTTGCGACCGTGGTGGGCGCAGAAGAGCAGTTCACCGCCGCTGATGAGCACGACGCGCAGGTAAGCCTGGGCGCCGCAACGGTCACAGCGGTCTGCTGCGGTCAGCGGGCTCGCGGGGGTCAGAACAGTAGTCACGTCGCCTCTTCTCTAGCTCGACGAGCTGTCGTACCAGGGTCAACATCCAACCAGGCCGAAAACGTTCCCGCTCGTGTGCTTTTCTTCGAAACTTCTTCTCGGGATGGCTGTCTGTTGCCGGTTCGCGGCGAATGTGCCGTATTGCGTGGCGCTACGGTTTCGCGTTGCTGGGCTTGGTCAGTCCGGGCCGGCTGGCTTGCCGGTTGTTCATGAGGACGTGCCCGGAGCCTAAATGGTTCATGCCTGGAAGGGAACGTGATGTGCACGTCACTCCAAGGAGGGATCGAACGTGTATGCGAGTCTGGTTTAGTCTGAGGGTTCTTCCTGGGTGGCGTGTCACCCGCTCTACCAGGCATCGGTACCCTCACAGCGGCACCCGAAGCCGAGCCCGTGACCCACTGGGCCCCAAATGAAATTCAGCGAGGAGCGAACCGCGTGACCGCCGATACGTCCGTGCCGTCCACTGCGCTGCTGACCGGAGCAGACCGAGACGGTTCCAACTACACCGCGCGGCACCTGCTCGTACTCGAGGGGCTCGAAGCGGTTCGTAAACGCCCTGGCATGTACATCGGATCCACCGACAGCCGCGGCCTGATGCACTGCCTCTGGGAAATCATCGACAACTCCGTCGACGAGGCCCTCGGCGGCTACTGCGACCACATCGAGGTCGTCCTCCACGACGACAACTCCGTCGAGGTCCGCGACAACGGCCGGGGCATCCCGATCGACGTCGAACCCAAGACAGGTCTGTCCGGCGTCGAGGTCGTGATGACCAAGCTGCACGCCGGCGGCAAGTTCGGCGGCGGTTCCTACGCCGCGTCCGGCGGTCTGCACGGCGTCGGCGCGTCCGTGGTCAACGCCCTGTCCGCCCGGCTGGACGTCGAGGTCGACCGCAACAGCGCGACCCACTCGATCAGCTTCCGGCGCGGGGCCCCGGGCATCTTCACCGAGCAGGGGCCGGACAGCCCGTTCGACCCGGCCAACGGGTTGCGGAAGGGCAAGCGCGTCCCGAAGGCGCGTACCGGCACGAGGGTGCGGTACTGGGCCGACCGGCAGATCTTCCTCAAGGACGCCAAGCTCAATCTCGACACGCTCCACCAGCGGGCCCGCCAGACCGCCTTCCTCGTCCCCGGCCTCACCATCGTCGTGCGCGACGAGCGGGGCCTGGAGGGAGCGGGCAAGACGGAGGAGACCTTCCGCTTCGACGGAGGCATCAGCGAGTTCTGCGAGTACCTCGCCCAGGACAAGGCCGTCTGCGACGTCCTGCGCCTGACCGGGCTGGGCACGTTCAAGGAGACCGTCCCCGTCCTGGACGAGCGCGGACACATGACGGCGACCGAGGTCACCCGGGAGCTGTCCGTCGACATCGCGATGCGCTGGGGCACCGGGTACGAGACCAACCTGAAGTCCTTCGTCAACATCATCGCCACCCCCAAGGGCGGCACGCACGTGACCGGATTCGAGCGCTCCGTGACCAAGACGGTCAACGAGGTGCTGCGCTCCGCGAAGCTGCTGCGGGTGGCCGAGGACGACATCGTCAAGGACGACGCCCTGGAGGGCCTCACCGCGGTCGTGACCGTGCGCCTGGCGGAACCGCAGTTCGAGGGCCAGACGAAGGAGGTGCTCGGCACCTCAGCGGCCAACCGGATCGTCGCCAACGTCGTGGCCAAGGAGCTGAAGGCATTCCTCACCTCCACCAAGCGGGACGCGAAGGCCCAGGCCAGGGCCGTCCTGGACAAGGCGGTGGCGGCCGCCCGCACCCGGATCGCGGCCCGCCAGCACAAGGACGCCCAGCGTCGCAAGACGGCACTGGAATCGTCCTCGCTGCCGGCGAAGCTCGCCGACTGCCGCAGCGATGACGTGGAGCGCAGCGAGCTGTTCATCGTGGAGGGCGACTCCGCGCTCGGCACGGCGAAGCTCGCCCGCAACAGCGAGTTCCAGGCGCTGCTGCCCATCCGCGGCAAGATCCTCAACGTTCAGAAGGCATCGGTTTCCGACATGCTGAAGAACGCCGAGTGCGGAGCGATCATCCAGGTCATAGGAGCCGGCTCCGGGCGGACCTTCGACATCGACGCCGCCCGGTACGGCAAGATCGTCCTGCTGGTCGACGCCGACGTCGACGGCGCCCACATCCGCATCCTGCTGCTGACGCTCTTCCAGCGGTACATGCGGCCGATGGTCGAGGCGGGCCGGGTCTTCGCCGCCGTGCCCCCGCTCCACCGGATCGAGCTGGTCCAGCCCAAGAAGGGCCAGGACAAGTACATCTACACGTACTCGGACAACGAGCTGCGCCAGCGCCTGCTGGAGCTCCAGCGCAAGAACGTCCGCTACAAGGACTCCATCCAGCGCTACAAGGGTCTGGGCGAGATGGATGCCGACCAGCTGGCCGAGACGACGATGGATCCGCGCCACCGCACGCTGCGGCGCATCAACATCGGTGACCTGGAGTCCTCCGAGAAGGTCTTCGACCTGCTGATGGGCAACGAGGTGGCTCCTCGCAAGGAGTTCATCACCAGCTCGGCGGCCACACTGGACCGCTCGCGCATCGACGTCTGAGCGTGGAGTCGTCGTCTCCACCCACGGATGGAGACGACAACTCCACCCACGATCCACCCTGGAGCCGATCTGCTGACCTGGATATTTCGGTAGCGTCGAGGTGCTGAACTTCTCGCATCTCCAAGGCGCCCATGTCCGGGCTGATCAATGTCCTGGTGATCGTCGCGGTCATCGTCCTCGTCGTGGTCCGTCAGTGTGGCGCTGCCGACGGCATTCCGATCCGGCCGGCGGAAACGGACCGCGTGTGACCCCCGCCGCCTGGACGAGCTGGCCGTCCAGGCGGTGCTCTCCGGGGAGGCCGGGCTGTCGCCCACGGTGCGGGCCCGCCTGCTGGAACAGCTCACGGCGGGGCCCTTGCCGGCCGGCGGAGAGCGGTGAGGCGGAGCTGCCGGACGGGATGACGCCCCGCGAGGCCGAGGTGCTGGTGCTGATCGCCGAAGGGATGTCCAACGGGGACATCGCCCGCAGCCTTCACATCTCGCAGGCCACGGTGAAGAGCCACATCAACAACCTCTTCGCCAAGGCGGGACTCCGCGACCGGGCCCAGGCGGTGCGCTATGCGCACATTCGAGGGCTCGCACGTCCGCCCGGGAGATCCTTCACCTGAAGGGGTGAAGTCTGGCGAATGAAGCGCCCGGGATCTTCCCGATCTGCCCATTCTTGGATATGCGGCCGAAGTGGTCCGTGGACAAGGGAGTTGTTCGGTGGACAAGGAAGCAGGGCGCGAGTCCGCAGCGATGCGGCTCGACGACCCGTGGGACGACGCGCTGGCCTCCGGATGGGAGGACCTGGAAGGTGCGGGCGGCCTCGCGCCCGCCGGGGTGCCCGGCCCCGCCGCACCGAGGGACGGCCACAGCGCGGCGGACATCTACCTGGAGGTGCAGCGCAGCGAGGCATTCCAGGAGGTCCGCCGCCGCTACCGGCGCTTCGTCGTTCCCGCCACCGCCGCCTTCTTCGTCTGGTATCTCGCCTACGTCGTCACTGCGGTCACCGCGCCCGGGCTGATGGCGCGGCCGGTGGCCGGGGCGGTCAATGTGGCGATGGTCGCCGGGCTCGGCCAGTTCATGACGACGTTCCTGCTGACCGGGGCGTACGCACGGCACGCGCGGCTGCGCAGGGACCGGGCCGCGCTCGATCTGCGCTGGGAGACCCAGGAGATGACACGGGGGGCCGGGCGTTGAGCGGCAACCACCAGACGCTGGCGCTGCTGCTGTTCAGCGTCTTCATCGCGGTCACCCTCGCCATCACGACCTGGGTGAGCCGCAACCGGCACGGTTCGGCCGAGGAGTTCTACGCCGGCGGCCGTCTGTTCTCCCCGATGGAGAACGGTTTCGCCATCGCGGGCGACTACATGTCCGCCGCGTCCTTCCTGGGTATCTCCGGTCTGATCGCCCTCTTCGGCTACGACGGCATGCTCTACTCGGTCGGATTCCTGGTCGCCTGGCTGGTCGTCCTGTTGCTCGTGGCGGAACTCGTGCGCAACTGCGGGCGGTTCACCCTTGCCGACGTGGTGGCGGCCCGGATGGCGGAGCGCCCGGTCCGGATCGCCGCGGGGACGTCCTCCGTCACCGTCTCCGTGCTCTACCTGGTGGCGCAGATGGTCGGCGCGGGCAGTCTGGTGGCCCTGCTCCTCGGCGGGACGAGCGGAGCGGCCCGGTCCTGGACCGTCATCGGCGTCGGGGCGCTCATGGTGGTGTACGTCTCGCTCGGCGGGATGCGCGCCACCACCTGGATCCAGATCGTCAAGGCCGTCCTGCTGATGGCGGGCACCATCGTGCTGACCGTCCTCGTCCTGGTCCACTTCCACGGAAACATCAACGAGCTGCTCAACTCCGCCGCCGACCGCAGCGGATACGGCAATGACTTCCTTGCGCCCGGTCTCCGCTACGGCGGGAGCTGGACGGCGCGTATCGACTTCATCAGCCTCGGTCTTGCCCTGGTGCTGGGTACGGCAGGGCTGCCGCACATCCTGTCCCGCTTCTACACCGTGCCCACCGCCCGCGCGGCCCGCCGGTCGGTCGTCTGGTCCATCGGCCTGATCGGCAGCTTCTACCTGATGACGATCGTGCTGGGGTTCGGGGCGGCGGCGCTGATCGGCACGGCGGACGTACGGGAGTCGAATCCCGCCGGGAACACCGCCGTCCCGCTGCTGGCCATGGTGCTCGGCGGCGGCGAGGGCTCCACCGGCGGGACGATCCTGTTCGCCGTGGTCGCCGCCGTCGCCTTCGCGACCATCCTGGCGGTCGTCGCCGGGATCACCCTCGCCTCGTCCGCGTCCGTCGCCCACGACCTCTACGCCTCGCTCAAGCGGCCCGGCGCCAAGCAGCGCAGCGAGGTGGCCGTGGCCCGGGCGGCGGCGGCCGGTATCGGAGTGGCCGCCATCGGGCTGGGCCTGCTGGCGCAGGATCTCAACGTGGCGTTCCTGGTGGGCCTCGCCTTCGCGGTCGCCGCCTCGGCCAACCTCCCGGTGCTGCTCTACTCGCTGTTCTGGCGGAACTTCACCACGCGCGGCGCGGTCTGGTCGGTCTACGGCGGCCTGATTCCCGCCGTGCTGCTCGTCCTGCTGTCCCCGGTCGTCTCCAGCAGCCCCACCTCGCTCTTCCCAGGTGCCGACTTCCAGCTCTTCCCCCTGGAGAACCCCGGCCTGGTCTCCATCCCGCTGGGCTTCCTCGCCGGCTGGATCGGGACCGTCACCGCGGGCGAACCGCCGGACGCGGCCAGGCACGCGGAGATCGAGGTGCGGGCGATGACGGGGGCCGGCGCAGTGTGAGCCGTAGGCGGGGGCGGGGCGCGCCGCGCCGGAGGACGCGGCCGGTCCCTCGCCTGCGGAGTACCGAACACCGGTCGGCGCCGGGCACCGAACACCGGTCGGCGCCCGGCACCGGTCGGCGCCGAGCACCGAACACCGGCGAGGAGGGGTGCTTGGGCGGTCGGTGGCGAGTACGGTGACGCACGTGGGGTCGATGGACGCCGGGCCGGTTCGAGGCGGGGTTCCGGTGGTCATGCGGTAGGGGTGGCCGGGGCCGAACGGCTCGTGCGCTCCTGTGCTTCCGAAAATCGTCTTGTTTCCTGCCCCACGCAATCTGCTTGCGTTTCTTGCGCTAATCTTGCGCGTATGACGCGACGACTTGCTCAGGTGGCACAGAAGGTTGGAGTCAGCGAGGCCACGGTCAGCCGGGTGCTCAACGGCAAGCCGGGCGTTTCCGACGCCACGCGGCAGGCCGTCCTGTCCGCGCTCGATGTCCTCGGCTACGAGCGCCCGACGCAGCTGCGCGGCGAGCGGGCCCGGCTGGTGGGCCTCGTCCTGCCCGAACTGCAGAACCCGATCTTCCCCGCCTTCGCCGAGGTGGTCGGCGGCGCCCTCGCCCAGCAGGGACTGACCCCCGTCCTGTGCACCCAGACCAAGGGCGGGGTCTCCGAGGCGGACTACGTCGAACTGCTCCTGCAGCAGCAGGTCTCGGGCGTGGTCTTCGCCGGTGGCCTCTACGCCCAGGCCGACGCCCCGCACGACCACTACAAGGTGCTGGCCGACCGCAAGATCCCCGTCGTCCTGATCAACGCGGCCATCGCCCACCTGGGCTTCCCCTGTGTCTCCTGCGACGACTCCGTGGCCGTCGAGCAGGCATGGCGCCACCTTGTCTCGCTGGGTCACGAGCGCATCGGCCTGGTGCTCGGCCCCTCGGACCACATGCCCTCGCAGCGCAAGCTGGCCGCGGCCCGCGCGCTCGCCGAGGAATCCGGTACGACCATTCCGGACGCGTGGGTGACCCGGGCGATGTTCTCGCTGGAGGGCGGGCAGGCCGCCGCCACGCGACTGCTGGACGACGGGGTCACCGGGTTCATCTGCGCCAGCGACCCGCTCGCCCTGGGGGCCGTGCGCGCGGCGCGGCGGCGGGGCCTTTCGGTCCCCGACGACGTCTCCGTCGTGGGGTACGACGACTCGGCCTTCATGAACTGCACCGAGCCTCCCCTCACCACCGTCCGCCAGCCGATCGAGGCCATGGGCCGGGCCGCCGTCGAGCTGCTCTCCGTACAGATCGGCGGACGTGCGGTGCCGTCCGACGAGCTGCTCTTCGAACCGGAACTGGTCGTGCGCGGCTCGACGGCCCAGCCTCCGCGCGGCGCTTCCCGCTGACCGTCGCAATTTTGCGGCAGTGGTACGGACTATTGCGTGAGTGGTCCATCCGGTACGGGGAGCGGCTGGGGCGGCCGGGGGCCCGTGTAGTGCCCGCTGGGGCGCATCCGCAGCGGGGGTTCTCCGTACTCCTCCAGGGCATGCGCGATCCAGCCCGCCGTACGGGAGACCGCGAACACCGTCTCTCCCGCCTCCGCCGGCATGTCCGAGGCGACCGAGAGCGCGGCCAGGGCCAGGTCGACGTTGGCGTGCAGGGTCGCGTCCCGTGCGGTGGTGGCGACCACGTCGCGGGCGGCGGCCAGGGCCGGTGCCGCGCGCGGGATGCGCGCGAGCAGGCCGAACAGGGTGCGCGCGCGGGGATCCTCGCCGGTGTAGAGCCGGTGGCCGAGCCCCGGGACCGGGCGGCCGGCCCGCAGATGGTCCGCGACCACCGGAGCCGCGCCGCCGCGCTCCAGGACCTCGGCCAGCATGCGGTGGGCCAGCCCGCTGGCCGCGCCGTGCAGGGGCCCCTCCAGCACGCCGAGACCCGCCGAGACCACCGCGTACGGATGGGCCCGGGCCGAGGCGGCGACCCTCGCCGCCAGCGTGGAGGCGGCCAGATCGTG
The DNA here is from genome assembly GCF_004795015.1 of Streptomyces sp. A1277. Lineage (GTDB taxonomy): Bacteria > Actinomycetota > Actinomycetes > Streptomycetales > Streptomycetaceae > Streptomyces. The sequence continues at coordinate 96,878 of NZ_SSBI01000004.1, forward strand.
GTCGATCAGGAGGCCGAGTGCGGCATCCAGGGCTGCTAGTGACGCCTCGTCAGGCGCGCGAGCGGTGAGTTTCGGCCACAGTTGACGGGCCAGACCCGCCGCCGCGCCCTCGCCCCCATTTCTGCCCGACGCGCCCTCGCCCCCACTTCTGCCCGCCGCGCCCTCGCCCCCACTACCGCCTGCGCCACCCTCGCCCGCGGTGTCGTCGATCCCGTCCCCGCCCACTGTCGGCAACGCCGCGACCAGTGCAGGGATCAGGCTTCTCGCGCCCCCGAGCACCGCCTCGCGCGACAGGTCGAAACGCAGCGGGTCGGCGGCAGCGGCGGCGACCACCGCTACCCGCAGTCGGTCCGTGGAACCGCAGTGCGCCGGCAGTGCGTCGACCGCCCGGCGGGCCGCGCCCACCGCCCGCGCCGGAGCCGTGAAGCGGATGCCCGGCCGCAGCTGACCGGTCCACAGCCACTCGGCGACCTCCTCGTACGTATGGCGCGCGGCCAGCTCCGTCGCGTCCACGCCCCGGAAGTAGTACCGGTCGCCGGTGATGAGGGTGATGCCGGTACGGACGGACGGTTCGCCGCTGGGGGAGGAGGGTTCCCTGCGTCCCGTCCGCCGCGCCAGCGCGTCCACCTCCGCCGCGTCGAACGTACTGCCGCGCCCGCCGGGCACGCGGCTGCTGCTCAGCTGGCCGCGGCTGACGTAGGCGTACACCGTCTCGGGCTTCACGCCCAGGCGCTCGGCCGTCTCCCGCGTGGTGAGCCGCCGCCCGCCTCCACCCGGCCGTTCCTCGCCTCCACCCGGTCGTTCCCCGGCCGCGTCCGGCCGTTCCCCGGCCACACCCGGCCGCTCCTCAGCCACACCCGGCCGTTCCCCGGCCGCGTCCGGCCGTTCCCCGCCCGCATCTGATCGATCCGTCATGCCGTCACCGTATCCAGTCCATATGCCGTCGCGGTATCCGATCCGCACATCTACATTGATTCAATCAATATTGACAGGCTTACAGTCATGCATGGACAGTCGAATCAATGTCAAGGAGTCACCGAACTGCCCACGGAGGAAGCAATGACGACCACGACCGGCGGAACACCGCTCGACGTCCCCCGAGGTCTCGCGGGTGTCGTCGTGACCGATACGGCCCTCGGCGACGTCCGGGGGCGCGAGGGCTTCTACCACTACCGGCAGTACTCGGCGGTCGAGCTGGCGCGGACCCGCGGCTTCGAGGACGTCTGGTACCTCATGACCGAGGGCGAGCTGCCCGGTCCGGCCGCCCGCGCCGACTTCCACGCCCGCACGGCCGCCCTGCGCGTACTGCCCGACGCGGTACGCGACGCCCTGCCGGCCATAGCCCGTGCGAGCGCGGTGTCAGGCCCGCTGTCCGGGCTGCGCACGGCGCTCTCCCTGCTCGGGGCCTCGGCCGGCTTCCGGCCGGTCTACGACATCGACGCGTCCCGGCGCCGCACCGACGCCCTGACCGCCTGCGCCGCCGTGCCCACCGTGCTGGCCGCCCTGTACCGCCTCGGCCAGGGGCTCGAACCGGTCGAGCCGCGCGCCGACCTGCCACACGCGGCCAACTACCTGTACATGCTGACCGGTTCCGTGCCGGACGCGGCCCGGGTCAGGGCCGTCGAGCAGTATCTGATCTCCACCGTCGACCACGGTTTCAACGCCTCGACTTTCACCGGCCGGGTCGTCGCCTCGACCGGGGCGGACGTCGCCGCATGCCTGGTGGCCGCCGTAGGAGCGCTCTCCGGACCGCTGCACGGCGGCGCGCCCAGCCGGGCCCTCGACACCCTGGACGCGATCGGCACCCCCGACCGCATCGACGGCTGGATCCGCGAGCGGGTGCTCGCCGGCGACCGGATCATGGGCTTCGGCCACCCGGTCTACCGCACCGAGGACCCCCGCTCGCGCATGCTGCGGTCCATCGCCCAGGGCTTCGGCGGCCCGCTCGTGGAGTTCGCCGTCGAGGTGGAACCCCAGGTCGAGGCGATCCTCGCCGAGCTCAAGCCGGGGCGCGAGCTGCACACCAACGTGGAGTTCTACGCCGGAGTGGTCATGGAGCTGTGCGGGCTGCCCCGCGAGATGTTCACCCCGACCTTCTGCGCGGCGCGGGTCGTGGGCTGGAGCGCCAATATCCTGGAGCAGGCGGAGGACTCGAAGATCATCCGCCCGGCGGCCCGCTACGTCGGCCCGCCCCCGCCCCAGCCGGTCCCGGCAGTCTGACCCCGCAGGAAGGCCCCCCTTGAGCTCGTCGTCGCCCCCCAGCCCCCCGATCCCGGTCGTCGTCCTCGCGGGATTCCTGGGATCCGGCAAGACGACGCTGCTCAACCACCTCCTGCTCCACCGCGCGGGGAACCGGATCGGCGTCGTCGTCAACGACTTCGGGGCCATCGAGATCGACGCCATGACCGTCTCCGGCCAGGTCGGCTCGACCGTGTCGCCGGGCGGCGGCTGCCTGTGCTGCGCGGTCGACGCGAGCGAACTGGACACCTATCTGGAGACCCTGACCCGGCCCGCCGCCCGGCTCGACGTCATCGTCATCGAGGCGAGCGGGCTCGCGGAGCCGCAGGAACTCGTCCGCATGATCCTCGCCAGCGACAACCCGCACATCGTGTACGGGGGACTGGTCGAGGTGGTCGACGCCGCCGAGTTCGAGGCCACCCGGCAACGCCACCCGGAGGTCGACCGCCATCTCGCGGTGGCCGACCTCGTGGTGCTGAACAAGACGGACCGGGCGGGGGACGAGGAGCACGCCCGCGTCCGGCAGGCCGTCGCCGACAGCGGCAGCACGGCCGCGGTCGTCCCCGCCACCTACGGCCGGATCGATCCGCAGTTGCTCTTCGACCCGGCGCTGCGGCCCGACAACGACGAGAAGGCCCGCCAGCTCACCTTCGAGGACCTGTACCTGGAGGAGCGTGTGGCGGAGGACGGCGACGGGCACGGCGCCCATCTGCACACGGCGTACGAGAGCGTCGACTTCGCCTCCGACGCGCCGATGGACCCCCGCCGGCTGCTGGACTTCCTCGACTCCCGGCCCGAAGGGCTGTACCGGATCAAGGGCTACGTCGACTTCGGCGCGGGCGACCCGGGCAACGCCTACGGGGTGCACGCCGTAGGCAGGTTCCTGCGGTTCACCCCCAGGCCCTGGACGCGCGGCGAGCCGAAGCGGACCCAGCTCGTCCTGATCGGCTCCGGCATCGACGCGCCGGCCCTGCGCAAGGAGTTGGAGAGCTGCCGCACGACGGGGGAGAAGGGCCACCGCGCGGGCCCGGAAACACCGCAGGACGCCGCACACGAGCGAGCCATGTGGGGCGTCCTGCGGTACGTGCGACAGCCTGGCGACGACGACGCGTAGCCGCGCCCCGCCGCCGCCGGGCCGGCGGCCTACACCGGGCCGGCGATCACCGCGACCGGGCTCGGCAGCGGCGTCCCCGAGCCGTCGCGCCGCGGATCGGGCTCGGGCAGCGAGGCCGGGGCGCCGTTCTTCTGCGCCGCCCTGGCCGGCGTCGTCCCCGCCCAGGCGAACACCAGCACGTCCTCGCCCTTCAGGAACCGCTGGCAGCGCACCCCACCGGTCGCCCGGCCCTTGCGCGGATACTGGTCGAACGGGGTCAGCTTGCACGTCAGCACCGAGTCGTCCAGCGTGCCGTGCGAACCCGCGACCGTGAAGACCGCGCCGTCCGCCGCCGGATCCACCGCGGCGAACGAGAGCACCCGCGCACCCGTCGCCAGCTTGACGCCCGCCATACCGCCGGCCGGCCGCCCCTGGGGGCGTACCTGCGCCGCCGGGTAGCGCAGCAGCTGCGCGTCCGAGGTGATGAAGACGAGGTCCTCCTCGCCGGTCCGCAGCTCCGCCGCGCCGACGATCCGGTCACCGTCCTTGAGGGTGATGACCTCCAGCTCGTCCTTGTTGGCCGGGTAGTCCGGCACCACGCGCTTCACGACGCCCTGCAGCGTGCCGAGGGCCAGCCCCGGCGACGTCTCGTCGAGCGTGGTCAGGCAGACGGCCTCCTCGTCCGCCTCCAGCGTCAGGAACTCCCCGATCATCGCCCCGCCCGACAGGTTGGGCGCCGCGTGCGTGTCCGGCAGCTGGGGCAGATCGATCACCGGGAGCCGCAGCAGCCGCCCGGCGGACGTCACAAGACCGACGTCACCGCGAGCCGTCGCCGCGACCGCGGAGACGATCACGTCGTGCTTGGACCGCTTGGCGCCCTCGGCGAAGACGATCGGGTCGTCGTTGGCCGTACGCGCCAGCAGACCCGTCGAGGACAGCAGCACCCGGCACGGGTCGTTCGCCACCTCCAGCGGCACCGAAGCGACCTGCGAACCGGCCGACTCCAGCAGCACCGTACGCCGGGCCGTGCCGAACTTCTTGGCGACCGCGGCCAGTTCCGAGGAGACGAGCTTGCGCAGCTCGGTGTCCGATTCGAGGATCGCCGTCAGCTCGGCGATCTCGGCGTTCAGCCGGTCCCGCTCGCTCTCCAGCTCGATCCGGTCGAACCGGGTCAGCCGGCGCAGCGGTGTGTCCAGGATGTACTGCGTCTGGATCTCGCTCAGCGAGAAGCGCTCGATGAGCCGCTCCTTCGCCTGCGCCGAATTGTCGCTGGACCGGATGAGCCGGATGACCTCGTCGATGTCGACCAGGGCGACCAGCAGGCCCTCGACCAGGTGCAGCCGGTTGCGGCGCTTGGTCCTGCGGAACTCGCTGCGCCGGCGCACCACGTCGAAGCGGTGGTCGAGATAGACCTCCAGCAGCTCCTTGAGCCCGAGCGTGAGCGGCTGGCCGTCGACCAGCGCCACGTTGTTGATGCCGAAGGACTCCTCCATCGGCGTCAGCTTGTAGAGCTGCTCCAGCACGGCCTCCGGCACGAAGCCGTTCTTGATCTCGATGACCAGGCGCAGGCCGTGCGAGCGGTCGGTGAGGTCCTTGACGTCGGCGATGCCCTGGAGCTTCTTCGCCGAGACCAGGTCCTTGATCTTGGAGATGACCTTCTCCGGGCCGACGGTGAAGGGCAGTTCGGTGACGACCAGGCCCTTGCGGCGCGGCGTGACGTTCTCCACGACGGCCGTGGCGCGGATCTTGAATGAGCCGCGGCCGCGCGCGTAAGCGTCCTTGATGCCGGCGAGGCCCACGATGCGCCCGCCGGTCGGCAGGTCGGGACCCGGGACGAACCGCATCAGGGTGTCCAGGTCCGCGCCCGGATGCTTGATCAGGTGCCGGGCCGCGGCGATGACCTCGCCCAGGTTGTGCGGCGGCATGTTGGTCGCCATGCCGACCGCGATCCCGGTCGTGCCGTTGACCAGGAGGTTGGGGTAGGCGGCCGGGAGGACGACCGGCTCCTGCTCCTGGCCGTCGTAGTTCGACTGGAAGGCGACCGTCTCCTCGTCGATCGACTCCGTCATCAGCGAGGTCGCGTCGGCCATCCGGCACTCGGTGTACCGCATGGCGGCCGGCGGGTCGTCGTTGCCCAGCGAGCCGAAGTTGCCGTGGCCGTCGACGAGGGGGAGCCGCATCGAGAACGGCTGGGCCATCCGCACCAGCGCGTCGTAGATCGACGCGTCGCCGTGCGGGTGCAGCTTGCCCATGACCTCGCCGACCACCCGGGCGCACTTCACGAAGCCCCGGTCCGGCCGCAGGCCCATCTCGTTCATCTGGTAGACGATGCGGCGGTGCACCGGCTTCATGCCGTCGCGGGCGTCCGGCAGGGCCCGTGAGTAGATCACCGAGTACGCGTACTCGAGGAAGGAGCCCTGCATTTCGTCGACGACGTCGATGTCGAGGATCTTCTCCTCGAAGTCGTCCGGCGGCGGGGTCTTCGTGCTGCGGCGGGCCATCGCTGCTGCGACTCCTTCACGGATTCTGTGCGGGCAACCTCAGGTTCCCTCAGGTTCTGACGCGCACCATTGTGGACCGCGCCACTGACATCCCCGACCTCGACCCGTCCCAAAGGGCGCTTCCCGCACGTTCCGAGGGGGCCGGAGACCTCCCTGTTCGCGCTTTCTCGCGAACTTTCGCCACAGGGGAACTTCGCCAGGTGTCTGTTCGCTTGCATACAGTGGCTGTGTCTCGAATCAACCTCTCGAAACAAGCTCGCGAAGCAACTTCTCCACCTCGACAACCAGTATCGCGATCGAAGGGACGTACATGCCCATGGGTCACACGGCCACAGCCCAGGCCGGCTCCGGCGGCTTGACAGCGACCGAGCACCGTCTGGCCAACGGCCTGCGCGTGGTGCTCTCCGAGGACCATCTGACCCCGGTCGCGGCGGTGTGCCTCTGGTACGACGTCGGCTCGCGCCACGAGGTCAAGGGGCGCACCGGTCTCGCGCACCTCTTCGAGCACCTGATGTTCCAGGGCTCCGGCCAGGTCAAGGGGAACGGCCACTTCGAGCTGGTGCAGGGCGCCGGCGGCTCGCTCAACGGCACCACCAGCTTCGAGCGGACCAACTACTTCGAGACGATGCCCACGCACCAGCTGGAGCTGGCCCTGTGGCTCGAGGCCGACCGGATGGGCTCGCTGCTCGCCGCGCTCGACGAGGAGTCCATGGAGAACCAGCGCGACGTCGTCAAGAACGAGCGCCGCCAGCGCTACGACAACGTCCCGTACGGCACCGCGTTCGAGCGGCTGACCGCCCTCGCCTACCCCGAGGGCCACCCGTACCACCACACCCCGATCGGCTCGATGGCCGACCTGGACGCGGCGACCCTGGAGGACGCCCGCGCCTTCTTCCGTACGTACTACGCGCCGAACAACGCGGTGCTGTCGGTCGTCGGCGACATCGACTCCGAGCAGACCCTCGCCTGGATCGAGAAGTACTTCGGCTCCATCCCGTCCCACGACGGCAAGCAACCGCCGCGCGACGGCGCGCTGCCCCCCGTCATGGGCGGTCAGCTGCGCGAGGAGGTCCGCGAGGAGGTGCCGGCGCGCGCCCTGATGGCCGCCTACCGGCTGCCCCACGACGGCACCCGCGAGTGCGACGCCGCGGACCTCGCCCTGACCGTGCTGGGCGGCGGCGAGTCGTCCCGGCTGCACAACCGCCTGGTCCGGCGCGACCGTACGGCCGTGGCCGCCGGGTTCGGGCTGCTCCGGCTCGCCGGCGCGCCCTCCCTGGGCTGGCTGGACGTCAAGACGTCCGGCGGGGTGGAGGTCGCCGAGATCGAGACCGCGGTCGACGAGGAGCTGGCCCGGTTCGCCGAGGAAGGCCCCACGCCCGAGGAAATGGAACGTGCTCAGGCCCAGTTGGAGCGCGAATGGCTGGACCGGCTCGGCACGGTCGCGGGCCGCGCCGACGAACTGTGCCGGTACGCCGTGCTGTTCGGCGACCCGCAGCTCGCGCTGACCGCCGTGAACCGGGTGCTCGACGTCACGGCCGACGAGGTCAAGGCGGCCGCCCGTGCCCAGCTGCGGCCCGACAACCGGGCGGTGCTGGTCTACGAACCGGTCGAGCCCGAGACCGCAGACGAGGCGGAGGCCGCCACCGACACCGACGCGCACGAAGGGGCGGACCAGTGACCGACGCTGCCGCGACTGAAGTTTCGATGCAGTACCACCCGCAGCCCGCCCCCGGCGTGGCCCGGCCCTGGGCCTTCCCCGCGCCCGAGCGGGGCTCCCTGCCCAACGGCCTCACCGTGCTGCGCTGCCACCGCCCCGGCCAGCAGGTCGTCGCCGTCGAGATCTTCCTCCAAGCCCCGCTGGACGCCGAGCCGGAGGGCCTGGACGGCGTCGCGACGATCATGTCGCGCGCCCTGTCCGAGGGCACCGACAAGCAGAGCGCCGAGGAGTTCGCCGCCGAGCTGGAGCGGTGCGGCGCCACCCTCGACGCGCACGCCGACCACCCCGGCGTCCGGGTCTCCCTGGAGGTCCCGGCCTCCCGGCTGGCCAAGGCGCTCGGCCTGGTCGCCGAGGCGCTGCGGGCTCCGGCCTTCTCCGACAGCGAGGTCGAGCGGCTGGTGAACAACCGGCTGGACGAGATTCCGCACGAGCAGGCCAACCCGGCACGCCGCGCGGCCAAGCAGCTCTCCAAGGAGCTCTTCCCGGCCTCGGCCCGCATGTCGCGCCCCCGCCTGGGCACCGAGGAGACCGTGGCCCGGATCGACGCCGCGGCCGTGCGCGCCTTCTACGACGCGCACATCCGCCCGTCCACCGCGACGGCCGTCGTGGTCGGCGACCTGACCGGCATCGACCTGGACGCGCTGCTCGCCGAAACCCTCGGCGACTGGTCGGGCAACACCGCCCAGGCCCGTCCCTTCCCGCCGATCACCGCCGACGACACCGGCCGGGTGGTGATCGTGGACCGCCCCGGCGCGGTGCAGACGCAGCTGCTCATCGGCCGCATCGGCGCCGACCGCCACGACAGCGTGTGGCCGGCCCAGGTGCTCGGCACGTACTGCCTGGGCGGCACGCTCACTTCCCGGCTCGACCGGGTGCTGCGCGAGGAGAAGGGCTACACCTACGGCGTACGGGCCTTCGCCCAGGTGTTGCGCTCCGGTGCCGTGGACTCCGCCTCCGGCGCGACGGGCGCGGCGATGCTCGCCATCAGCGGCTCCGTGGACACCGAGTCCACCGGTCCGGCGCTGGAGGACCTGTGGAAGGTCCTGCGGACGCTGGCCGCCGAGGGCCTGACGGACGCCGAGCGCGAGACGGCCGTGCAGAACCTCGTGGGCGTCGCCCCGCTGAAGTTCGAGACGGCGGCCTCCGTCGCGAGCACCCTCGCCGACCAGGTCGAGCAGCACCTCCCGGACGACTACCAGGCGACGCTGTACGCCCGCCTCGCCGAGACCGGCACGGTCGAGGCGACCGCGGCCGTGGTCAGCGCCTTCCCGGTGGACCGGCTGGTCACGGTCCTGGTCGGTGACGCCTCGCGCATCGAGGAGCCGGTCAGGGCGCTCGGTATCGGAGAGGTGACGGTCGTCGGCGGCTGACCGCTCACCCCCGCCCGCCGTGCGGGCACACGGGGAGGCTCCGGTGCGTGTGGACGCCACCGGGGCCTCCCTTATGTCTGATTAACCCCAATTGGCGCGCAAAGATCAGATCCGCCCTGTGGGATGCGCTACAAAACCTCCTGTCCGTTTGGTGGCGGGAAGTGCGGCCGCTTAGCGTCGGCTCGGCTGTCCGCCACTCGTATGCCGCATCCGCGACGTACCGGGCAGTCATCGCCGAGTCCCCGTCAGGCGCGAGCCAGGGGAGCCGGGGACCCACGCAGTCCCTGGGGTGAATCGGACGCCCGTGCCTCCCCTGGCCCGCGGCATCCGTAGGAGACCTTCCTGCTCCGAACCCGTCAGCTAACCCGGTAGGCGAGAAGGAAGGAAAGGACCAGCCACCCCATGGCGTTCACCCGTGCCACCGGGAAGCACCGTGCCCCGAGCCGTCTGACGCGTACCGGCGCCAAGGCCGCCGGCGTCGCGACTCTCGCCGCCACCGGCGTCATCGGCTCCCTGGCCTCCCCGGCCCTCGCCGCCGAGGCCGCCCCCGCCGCGGGCGAGACCGGGCTCTCCCAGATCATCTCCATCGAGAACACCCTCGCCGACCGGATCGACGCGCAGGCCGCCGAGCAGCAGCACCAGGCCGACGTCGCCCAGAAGAGGGCGGCGGCCGAGGCGAAGGCGAAGAAGCAGGCCGAGGCCAGGAAGAAGGCCGCCGTGAAGGCCGCCAAGGCGAAGGAGGCGGCCAAGAAGAAGGCGGCCGCCCGCGCCGAGGCCCGCGAAAGCGTCTCCCGCGCCGCGCGCTCCACCGCCCGCACCGCCCTGGGCGCGTCCTACCGGCTCCCCGTCGCCGGCTCCTTCGTGACCACCGGCTACGAGTCGAGCGGCTCGCTGTGGTCCTCCGGCAGCCACTCCGGCATCGACTTCCACGCCGCCTCCGGCAGCTCCGTCGTCGCCGTCGGCGCCGGCACGGTCGTCGAGGCCGGCTGGGGCGGGGCGTACGGCAACAACATCGTGCTCCGGATGACGGACGGCACGTACACCCAGTACGGCCACCTGTCCTCGATCGGTGTCTCCGTGGGCCAGAGCGTCGGCGCCGGTCAGCGGATCGGGCTCTCCGGCTCCACCGGGAACTCCACCGGCCCGCACCTCCACTTCGAGGCCCGCACCACCCCCTCGTACGGCTCCGACATGGACCCGGTCGCCTACCTGCGCGCCCACGGCGTCACCGTCTGACCCGTCGCGGACTCCACGGCGAAGGCCCCGGCACCCCTTCTTGGGTTCAAGGGGCCTTCGCCGTGTCCGCTTCCGATCCCGCCCGTGACCAGAAGATATTCATGAATTACCGCCTGGCATCGGAAACGCGAGCGTATTGCAATAGAGTCACGGCAGAGGTGTCGATCGGCCGCTGTTACGCTCGCCCAGGCGTCCGGCAGTCCCGGCCTCATCGCCCTGCTCACCCAGCTCCGGCACAAGATCGCCTGGATGTACGCGGTCGACCAGCCGGCCCGCCCGGCCGACTCCTGTGCCGAGCACGGCGCCCTCGTGGACGCCGTGGCGCGCGGGGACGCGGAGCGGGCGAGGACCCTGGCCGCGCAGCTCGCCGAGCGGGCGGGCGCCGCGCACCGGCTGCGCCGCCCCGCCCGGCCGGCCACCGTCCCCCGTGTGAGGGATGCGCAACGTGCCGTAAACACCACAGGCGGCCGGAATTAACAAAGGGCACGTACAAAGAAAGAAAGGCGTGCGTAAAAATACGTAAAAGAGGCCGCCCGATTATTCTGTGCGCGCCTCCGCCGCCATTACCCGTACGCGTGCGCGCACGAAAAAGCCGCGGCACCCGGTGAGGGGGGCCGCGGCTTTCCCGTGAGAATGCCGGCGGTCGTGGCCGTGCGGACTCAGACGGTCTCCGGAAGCTCCTCGAGCCCCTCGGCGACCAGCTTGGCCAGACGGTCCAGAGCGGCCTCGGCGTTGTCCGCGTCGGACGCGAGGACGATCTCCTCGCCGCCCTGCGCCCCGAGCCCGAGCACCGCGAGCATGGAGGCCGCGTTCACCGGGTTGCCGTCCGCCTTGGCGATGGTGACGGGAACGCCGGAAGCCGTAGCGGCACGGACGAAGATGGAAGCGGGGCGGGCGTGCAGGCCCTCGGCCCAACCGACGTTGACGCGGCGCTCAGCCATGGTTCTGCCCTTCACGAATCAATGGTTGTCTAGACCAGTCTCTCATGTGGTGCGCGATGCTCCGGGCCGACCCGCGGGCCCTCGCGCGCCCCGCGCCGTAGCGTCGTCCGGACACCCAGACTGCCCCGGCCCCGACACCCCCGCGACCGGTGGGACGGCCGTAGGCTTTGCCCATGCAGCCCTCTCCGGAGCAGAGTCCGCATCACGCCTACCCCGATCACTGGGAGGCGGACGTGGTGCTCCGCGACGGTGGCACCGCGCGGATCAGGCCGATCACCACGGACGACGCCGAACGCCTGGTCAGCTTCTACGAGCAGGTTTCGGACGAGTCGAAGTACTACCGCTTCTTCGCGCCCTACCCCCGGCTCTCGGCGAAGGACGTCCACCGCTTCACCCATCACGACTACGTCGACAGGGTGGGCCTCGCCGTCACGGTGGGCGGCGAGTTCATCGCCACCGTCCGCTACGACCGGATCGACGCGAGCGGCCGGCCCGCCTCGGCCCCCGCCGACGAGGCCGAGGTCGCCTTCCTCGTCCAGGACGCCCACCAGGGCCGCGGCGTGGCCTCGACCCTGCTCGAACACATCGCGGCCGTCGCCCGCGAGCGCGGCATCCGCCGCTTCGCCGCCGAGGTGCTGCCTGCCAACAACAAGATGATCAAGGTGTTCCGGGACGCCGGCTACACCCAGCAGCGCAGCTTCGAGGACGGCTCCGTCCACCTCACCCTGGACCTCGAACCCACCGCCGAGTCCCTGGCCGTCCAGCGCGCCCGGGAACAGCGCGCCGAGGCCCGGTCCGTGCAGCGGCTGCTCGCCCCCGGGTCCGTCGCCGTCATCGGCGCCGGCCGCAACCCCGGCGGCGTCGGCCGCACGGTCCTGCGCAACCTGCTCGGCGCGGGCTTCACCGGCCGTACCTACGCGGTGAACAGCGCCTTCGCCGCCGGCCTGGCCACCATCGACGGGGTCCCCGCACACCGCTCCCTGGGCGAGATCGGCGAACCCGTCGACCTCGCGGTCGTCGCCGTACCCGCCGACCGGGTCCCCGAAGCCGTCGCGGACTGCGGCGAACACGGCGTCCAGGGCCTCGTGGTCCTCTCCGCCGGGTACGCCGAGTGGGGCGCCGAAGGCCGCGAGCGCCAGCGCGAACTGGTGCGCCAGGCCCGTTCGTACGGCATGCGGATCATCGGACCCAACGCCTTCGGCGTCATCAACAACTCCGAAGCGGTCCGGCTCAACGCCTCGCTCGCCCCGGAACGGCCCGCCTCCGGGCGCATCGGCCTGTTCACCCAGTCCGGCGCGATCGGCATCGCCCTGCTCTCCGGCCTCTACCGGCGCGGCGCGGGCCTGTCCACCTTCATCTCGGCCGGCAACCGCGCCGACATCTCCGGAAACGACTTCCTCCAGTACTGGTACGAGGACCCGGACACCGATGTCGCCCTGCTCTACCTGGAGTCGCTCGGCAACCCCCGCAAGTTCACCCGCCTCGCCCGCCGCACCGCCGCCGTGAAGCCGGTGGTCGTGGTCAAGGGCGCCCGGCACAGCGGCTCCACCCCGCCCGGCCACGCCGTCCCGGTCAGCCGCATCCCCGACGCGACGGTCTCCGCGCTGATGCGGCAGGCGGGCGTGATCCGCGTCGACACGGTGACGGAGATGGTCGACGCGGGCCTGCTCCTCGCCGACCAGCCGCTCCCGGCGGGCGGCCGCGTCGCGATCCTCGGCAACTCCGAATCCCTCGGGCTGCTCACGTACGACGCCTGCCTGGCCGAGGGGCTCCGCCCGTGCCCGCCGATCGACCTCACCACCTCCGCGACCCCGCAGGACTTCCGGGACGCGTTGTCGGCGGCGCTGGCCGACGGGGCCTGCGACGCCGTGATCGTGACGGCCATCCCCTGGGTCGGCGAGAACGGCGAGGCGGAGTCGGGCGACGGCGAGGTCCTGGCCACCGCCCTGCACGCGGCGGCCACCGCCGGTCCCGCCAAGCCGGTCGCCGTGGTCCACGTGGAGATCGGCGGCCTGGCGGAGGCGCTGTCCGCCGCCACCAGCACCGTGGCCCAGCAGCGCCCGGCCTCCCAGCCCTTCACCGCGGCGCAGGGAGGCCCCGCGCCGACGCCCGCCACGGACGGCACCGCCCCCGAGGCCCCCGAAGGAACCCGCCCGGTCGGCCGCATCCCGGCCTACCCCGCCGCCGAACGCGCCGTCCGGGCCCTCGCCGAAGCCGTGCGGTACGCCCAGTGGCGGCGCCAGGCCGCGGTGCCCGGCAAGGTGCCCGACTTCCTGGACGACACCATCGACGCGCAGGGCGCCGCCGCCCGCATCGACGCCCTGCTCGGCCAGGACCCCGACCCGCGCGGCCGGCCGCTGGGCCACGACGAGGCCCGCGAACTGCTCGCCTGCTACGGCATCGCCGTGCGCCCCACCCTGCCGGCCCCCGGACCCGAGGAGGCGGTGGCCGCCGCCGGGCGGCTCGGCTACCCGGTGGCACTGAAGACCACCGCCCCCCATCTGCGCCACCGGGCCGACCTCGGCGGCGTACGCCTCGACCTCGACAGCGAGGCCGCACTGCGCCGCGCGTACGGCGACCTGACCGAACTGCTCGGCAAGCCCGCGGAGCTGCGGCCCGTCGTCCAGGCCATGGCCCCGCGCGGCGTCGACACCGTCGTACGGGCCACCATCGACCCGGCCGCGGGCGCCGTCCTCTCCTTCGGCCTGGCGGGCGCGCCCTCCGAACTCCTCGGCGACACCGCCCACCGCCTGGTCCCGGCCACCGACCGGGACGCCGCCGAACTGATCCGGTCCATCCGCGCCGCTCCGGTCCTCTTCGGCTGGCGCGGCTCGGCGCCGGTGGACACCGCCGCGCTGGAGGAGCTGCTGCTGCGGGTCTCCCGGCTGGTCGACGACCACCCCGAAGTGGTCTCCATCGCCCTGGAGCCCGTCGTGGTCTCGCCCCAGGGGCTCTCCGTCCTCGGGGCGAGCGTCCGCCTCTCGCCGCCCCCGGCCCGGAACGACCTCGGCCCGCGCCGCCTGTCCAACTACTGACCGGGACCGACTGGAGACCGGCTGGACCCGGCCCGCACGGGGGCGCCGCGGCGTCCCCGGCAGCCATCCGTCCCCCGTAGGATGGTCCCCATGGCTAAGACCGGTACGACCACCCAGGGGCTGCGCGCGGCGATCGAGCGCAGCGGCTACTACCCGGCCCTCGTGGCCGAGGCGGTGGAGGCCGCCGTGGGCGGTGAGCCGGTCTCTTCGTACCTGGTGCACCAGGAGACGACGTTCGACTCCAACGAGGTGCGCCGGCACGTCACGGTCCTGGTGCTCACGGACACCCGCTTCATCGTCAGCCACACCGACGAGCAGAACGCCGACACCACCTCCCCCTCGCCGTACGCCACCACCTCCACCGAGTCGGTCAAGCTCGACCGGATCTCCTCGGTCGTGGTCAGCCGGGTCGTCGCCAACCCGGAGAAGTACGTCCCGGGCACGCTGCCCCGCGAGGTCGTCCTGACCATCGGCTGGGGCGCGGTCTCCCGGATCGACCTGGAGCCCGCCGCCTGCGGCGACCCCAACTGCGAGGCCGACCACGGCTACACCGGCAGCTCCACCGCCGACGACCTGAGCCTGCGGGTCAGCGAGGCCGGCGACGGCCCGGACACCGTGCGCCAGACCCTCGCCTTCGCCCAGGCGCTCTCCGAGGCCACGGCCGTGACCGCGGCGGCCGGCCGCTGATGGACCAGCCGGCCTGGCAGGACCCCGTCCTGCTGCCCGTCGACTCGGCCCCCGTCCCGGAGTACGGCAGCGGCTCGCTCGCCGATCTGCTGCCGACGCTCCTCGCGGGCCAGGAAGTGCCCGGCTTCACCGCCGCGATCGGTGAGCTCACCCCCGCCGACCGCAACTGCGTCTTCCTGATCGACGGCCTCGGCTGGGAGCAGATCAAGGCCCACCCCGACGAGGCCCCGTTCCTGCACTCCCTGCTGCCCACCTCGCGCGGCGGCACGGGGAGCCCGATCACCGCAGGCTTCCCGGCCACCACCGCGACCTCGCTGGCCTCGGTCGGCACCGGGCTGCCCCCCGGCGAGCACGGCCTTCCCGGCTACACGGTCCGCAACCCGGAGACCGGCGAGCTGATGAACCAGCTCCGCTGGAACCCGTGGACCCCGCCGAAGGCGTGGCAGCCCTATCCCACCGTCTTCCAGCTCGCCGACGCGGCCGGAGTCCGTACCGCCCAGGTCTCCGCACCCGCCTTCGAGCAGACCCCGCTGACCAAGGTCGCGCTCAGCGGCGGCTCGTTCCTCGGCCGGCTCACCGGCGAGGAGCGGATGGACACCGCCGCCGAGCGGCTGGCCGCGGGCGACCGCTCGCTCGTCTACACGTACTACAGCGAGGTCGACGGCAAGGGGCACCGCTTCGGCACCGACTCGGACGCCTGGCGCGGACAGCTGATGTACGTCGACGGGCTGGCCCGGCGGCTGGCCGAGCAGCTTCCGCCGCGCTCCGCGCTCTACGTCACCGCCGACCACGGGATGATCGACATCCCGTTCGACGAGCAGTCCCGGATCGACTTCGACGAGGACTGGGAGCTGAGCGCGGGCGTCGCGCTGCTCGGCGGCGAGGGCCGCGCCCGGCACGTGTACGCGGTCCCGGGCGCCGAGTCGGACGTGCTCGCCGTGTGGCGCGAGGTGCTGGGCGAGCAGTTCTGGGTGGCGAGCCGGGACGAGGCCGTCGCGGCGGGCTGGTTCGGCCCCCGGATCGACGAGCGGGTGTACGGCAGGATCGGCGACGTGGTCGCCGCGGCCCACGACGACGTGGTGATCACCGCCTCCCGCAACGAGCCGAACGAGTCGGCCATGGTCGGCATGCACGGTTCGATGACCCCCGTCGAGCAGCTCGTCCCGCTCCTGGAAGTACGCTCGTAGCCCTGCCGTTCCGCCCCGCCCGCCCGCTCCGCCCGTCCCGAAAGGTGCTCAACCCCTCATGCCCGAGCTTGTGTTCTTCTCCGGAACGATGGACTGCGGAAAGAGCACGCTGGCCCTTCAGATCGGCCACAACCGCTCGGCCCGGGGCCTGCAGGGCGTGATCTTCACCCGGGACGACCGGGCGGGGGAGGGGAAGCTGTCCTCCCGGCTGGGCCTGGTGACGGAGGCGGTCGAGGCGGACGAGGGCATGGACCTGTACGCCTACCTGGTCGCCCAGCTGTCCAAGGGCGCCCGGGTCGACTACGTGATCGTGGACGAGGCGCAGTTCCTGGCACCCGCCCAGATCGACCAGCTGGCCCGGGTCGTGGACGACCTGGAGATGGACGTCTTCGCGTTCGGCATCACGACGGACTTCCGCACCAGGCTGTTCCCCGGCTCGCAGCGGCTGGTCGAGCTGGCCGACCGGATAGAAGCCCTCCAGGTGGAGGCCCTGTGCTGGTGCGGGGCCCGCGCCACCCACAACGCGCGGACGATAGACGGCGAGATGGTCGTCGAGGGCGCGCAGGTCGTCGTCGGCGACGTGAACCGCACGGCGGGCGAGGTCGGTTACGAGGTGCTCTGCCGCCGTCACCACCGCCGCCGCATGACTGCCGCGTCCGCGCAGGCGGGCGCGCTCTCCCCGGACGTCCTGCCGGTCTCCTCCGCCTGATCCCGGTCCGACGGCGGTCGCCCGCTCAGCCGGCCGCCCGCAGCGGGCATCCGGAGCCGACGCGCGCGGCGAGGTCGGCCCGCAGGGCGGCGAGGTCCGCCATCCGCGCGTCGACCAACGCGGTCTTCTCCTCGAACAGCGCGGACAGGGCCTCGGCGCTGTCGGGTGCGTCGCGCAGTTCCTCACCGGTGCGCGCGATCTCGGCCTACGCGCGAGCGCGTGGTAAGACCTCGTCGTCACCGCCGGGTCCGCCACCCCGTGGACGTACACGCTGGTCCACACCGCGCTGTCCCGGCCCGGTGACGCGATCGGGGCGGGCGCCCTGCCCGCCCTCGACCCGATAGAAACCCTCTACGCGAACCTGATGGGTTCGGTGGTGGCCGTCTGGGCGCTTTTGAGGATCGTCCGGCCACTGCCGGTGCACGGCCTGTACGACGGCCTCGCGCGCACGCTGTTCGCCCTGTGGCAGGCGTACGCGCCGGCCCACGGCGGCCCCGTACTGGCTCTGGCTGTTCATGGTGGCCGAAGTGGCCTTCGGCGCCGTCCAGCTCGTGCCCTGGCGCTGGGTGCGCACCCCCGTCAGCTCGCCGCCGACCGCTGGATCGTGAACACCGCGCCCTCCGGGTCCGCGACCGTCGCCACTCTGCCGCTCGGACTCTCTCTCGGGGGGCTCAGGAGCTGCCCGCCGAGCTCCGCGACCTGGCGTGCTGCCTCGTCGGTGTCGGCCACCTCGAAATACGTCATCCAGTGCGGGCCCCGGTCGCGCAGCAGGGCATGGCCGACGCCGTGCAGCGAGGCCACCGGGCGGCCTTCGAGGTGCAGGGTCTGGTAGTCGAAGTCGGCCGAGACGACGGCCTTGGCCTCGTAGCCGAAGACCGCCTGGTAGAACTTGGCGACCGTCGACGTCTCCCGGGTCACCAGCTCGTTCCAGACGGGCGTGCCGGGCGCCCCGGCCAGCGAGGTGCCCAGGTGCTGGGCCGCCTGCCAGATCCCGAAGACGGCGCCGCCCGGGTCGGACGCGATGGCCACCCGGCCCGCCTCGCCCGCGTCGAGCGGACCGACGCCGACCGTGCCGCCGCAGGCCCGGATCGACTCCGCCGTCTGATCGGCGTCGTCGGTGGCCAGATAGGTCGTCCAGGCGATCGGGAGGTGCCGGTCGGGCGGCAGCTGGCCGATGCCCGCGACCTCCTTCCCGTCGATCAGCGCCCGCACGTACGGGCCGAGCTGCTCGGGGCCGGGCCCGAACTCCCAGCCGAAAAGCTCGGCGTAGAAGTTCTGGGTCGTGCGCAGGCCGTGCACGATCAGACTCACCCAGCAAGGTGTTCCAGGTGTACGCCGGGCGGCAGCCTCGGTCATCGTCACTCTCCTCGGACCATCGTGGTGGCCGTACGGGGGAACGGGGCGCGCGCGCCGTGGTGCGGTGCGACCGGTGTACGCCCCGTGCAGATGTTGGCACCACCGGGCGCGGGATGCGCTCCGGCCGCGCCGTCCGTTCCGGGATCTCGACGCCGGTAGCCCGGTTTGCGGCGGTATGGGAACCTCGCCGCTGTTACGGACGGCCGGGCGTCTGCGCGAGGATGGCACGCATGAAGCCCATCATCTCCGCATCCGAATGTGCGAGCGAACTGGCGGGGCCACATCCGCCGGTGCTCCTGGACGTACGTTGGCAGCTGGGCGGCCCGCACGGCCGCCCCGACTACGAGGCGGGGCACATCCCCGGCGCGGTCTTCGTCGACCTCGACACCGAGCTGGCCGGGCCGGCGGGCGACGGAGGCCGCCACCCGCTGCCCGACCCGGCGGAGTTCGGCGCCGTGATGCGCCGCGCCGGAGTCCGTGCGGGCGCTCCGGTGGTCGTCTACGACGGCGGCCAGGGCTGGGCCGCGGCCCGCGCCTGGTGGCTGCTGCGCTGGGCGGGGCACCACGACGTCCGGCTGCTGGACGGCGGTCTGGCCGCCTGGACGGGGGAGCTGTCGAAGCAGACCCCGCAACCCGAGGAGGGCGATTTCGTGCCGGCGCCGGGGGCGCTGCCGCTGCTCGACGCGGACGGCGCCGCCGCCCTGGCCCGCTCGGGCGTGCTGCTCGACGCGCGGGCGGCCGAGCGCTACCGGGGCGATGTGGAGCCCATCGACCGGGTCGGCGGACACATCCCCGGCGCGGTCTCGGCCCCGACCGGCGAGAACGTGGACGCGGACGGACGCTTCCTGAGCCCCGAGCGCCTGGCCGCCCGGTTCGCCGGGCTGGGCGTGGGCGACGCCACCGAGGTCGGCGTCTACTGCGGCTCGGGCGTCTCCGCGGCCCAGCAGGTGCTGGCCCTGGAGCTGGCCGGTCACCGGGCCGCCCTCTTCGCGGGCTCCTGGTCGCAGTGGTCCGGCGACGCCTCGCGCCCGGTCGCCACCGGCCCCGAGCCCCGGTAAGGGGGCCTCCCCGCAGAACCGGCGCGGCCGGTCGCGTCCGTACGGCGCACGGGGGCCCGTACGCGGCTGCGTACGGGCCCCCGTCACGACCCCTGTTCCTTCTTCTCAGTCCTGCTTCTTGCGGCGCGTGCCGAAGACGATCTCGTCCCAGCTCGGCACCGCCGCCCGGCGCCCGGGCCGGACCCCGTCCGCCTCCGCCTGCCGGTCCGTCGTCCCGGTCAGCCGGTCGCGGTGGCCGGCGACCGCGCGCGGCATCAGGACGTCCGCGTACGCGGAGCCCGCGCCCGCCGAAGCGGCCGGCGGCTCCTCCGCCTCCGGCTCCTGCGCGGCCGGCTCGATGGCCGACGGCTCGGGCTGCGACGGCCGTTCCGGTACGACCATGTCGCCGCGGAAGCTCGGAACCGCCTCCAGCAGGCTGGTGAGCGAATCGCGCTCGCTCGCGGTCACCCCGCCGATCCGCTCCTCCGGCTCCGGGGGCGGCGGCGGGGCCGGGCGCTCGATCTGCCGGTCCAGCGCGCGGTCCAGCGGCCGGTCGCGCGGCAGCCGGGCGATCCGGGGGACGAACGGGAAGCTGGGCTCGGGCGCCGCGACCTCGTCCGTCTCGCCGATCAGCGAACGCGCCTCGTCGTCCACGGCCTGGACCAGCCGGCGCGGCGGGTCGTACGTCCAGCTCGCCGAGTGCGGCTCACCGGCGACCCGGTACACCAGGAGGACCTCCCAGGTGCCGTCGTCGCGGCGCCAGGAGTCCCACTGGACGGTTTCCTTGTCGGCGCCGCGCAGCAGCAGCCGCTCCTGCACCGCCTCGCCGAGCTGGGGGCCGGTGTTCTCGCCGGGACGGCGCACAGGAGTCTTCCGGGCCCGCTCGGCCATGAAGGCGCGCTCTGCGAGGACGGGGCCCTCGAAGCGGCGGACACGGTCGACGGGGATCCCGGCGAACTGGGCGACCTCCTCCGCGGAGGCGCCGGCTCGTATCCGGGCCTGGATGTCGCGGGGGCGGAGGTGGCTCTCCACCTCGATCTCGATCTGGCCGAGCCGGGCGCGGTCGTTGCGCACGGCGGCTCGCAGCCGCTCGTCGATCGGAAGCGTGTACTCCGTGCTGTCCGCAGCCTTGAGCACCAGTCGTGTGCCGTCGTTGGAGACGGCCACGACACGCAGTTCGGGCATGGGGACCTCCCGGGTGGTGCCTGCCGACGTCACGTGCGTCGCTGCTTCCGCTAGTCGAGTGTGGCCTGCCCGGGTGCAGCCTGCCACAACATTGCCGTGTTGCCCGGCGTGTCGGGCGTGAGCCCTTGCTCGCCGGTATGCCACGGTGGCCTGTGCGCAACGCAAAGTGACCGATGGTCACTCCGTGTAGCTGGCCGCCGTGCGATGCCGTGCGCCGCCGGATCGAGTGCCTCCTTCGGCCCCCTCCCGAAGGTCCCGGACGCCCACGTGGGAGTCCGGCCCCAGGGCTCGCCACAGTACTCCATTCGGGCCATGTGGGTGGACCGCCGCGCCGTCGAAGTTCTCCTCGGGTGCGGGAGTTGACCTACCCGTCCGGACGTCGATCGCCCCTGTTCCGTGTCGTGCTTCACACAATCCGCGCAACCGGAACTTTCGGCTTCGTTCGCATGTCCCTAGTTGGTGCATGGTGGGAGAGATGTCAATCAAGGGCTGGAAATGGTGCAGAAGCCGGAAAGCGACGCAGAACCCGAGGGAAAGAGGATCGATCTGAGCCTGC
Organism: Streptomyces sp. A1277; assembly: GCF_004795015.1. GTDB lineage: Bacteria > Actinomycetota > Actinomycetes > Streptomycetales > Streptomycetaceae > Streptomyces. The sequence goes on from NZ_SSBI01000004.1 coordinate 117,726, forward strand.
CCCAGGTCGCGGGCAGTGCGGTCGCGGCGGTGGCGGCGGCCGTGGCGGCTTCCCAGCTGGGCGTGTACGGAACCATCGCCGGGGCCGGCGTCATGAGCATCGTGGCCACCTGCGGCGGCTCGGTGTTCCAGCACTTCTTCCGCCGTACGGGTGAGCAGATCCGCGAGGTCACCGTTCAGGTGAAGCACCCGGGCCGCGAGGTGACGGTCCACACCCGCACAACGGCTGCGCGGCGGCCCGCCGGGGCGTCCGAGGACGACACCGCCCTGCCGGCGGCGGCGGACGACGCGACCAGGGTCCTGCGCCGGGTGGAGGCGGACGGGACGACCGTCCTGCGCCGCGTGGACGCGGACGGGACGGTCCTTCTGCCCAGGCACGACGCCACCACCGTCCTGCGGCAGGTGCCGGCCGGCCCCGGAAGCGACGAGGAGTTCTCCGAGGCGACCACGCACGGCACCCGGCTGCGCGGCTGGAAGCGCTCGGCGATCGGCGCGGCGCTGGTGTTCGTGGTCTCGATGGCCGGCATCACCACGTTCGAGCTGATCTCCGGCAACGACCTGAGCGGCGGCCGGGGCACGACAGTCGGCTCCGTCGTACGCGGCGAGCGCGACGCGGGACCGTCCACCCCCGCCCCTGCCGACAGCGCCGACCCGGACCAGGAGGGCACGGCTCCGGCCCAGCGGGACGACGGCTCGACGAGCCCGGGCACCGGCGGCCGGGACGAGCAGGGCAGCACCGGCCCGCAGCCCGACGGCTCCTCGCAGGGCCCGGCCCCCACGCCCACCCCCTCGTCCCCGGCGGGCAGCGGCGTCGAGCCGTCGCCCACACCCACCCCGGGCACCACGGACGACGGGCAGGGCACGACGCCCGGCCCGGAGGCCACGGACGGCGTTCCCGCGCCGGACGGCACCGGCACGGGGGAGTGAGCCCCGGCCTCCGGATCAGTCGCCCAGGACCCGGCGCAGGTAGTCGTTGGCGAACAGGCGGTCCGGGTCCAGCCGGTCCCGTACGGCGGTGAACTCGCCGAAGCGCGGGTACACCCCGGAGAGGTACGCGGCGTCGCGGGTGTTGATCTTGCCCCAGTGCGGGCGGCCGCCGTGCGCGGTCATGATCCGCTCGACCGCCGTGAAGTACGCCTGGTAGGGCGTGCCCCGGTACAGATGGACGGCGATGTACGCGCTCTCCCGGCCCGAGGCCGTCGAGAGCGCGATGTCGTCGGCCGGGGCGGTCCGCACCTCCACGGGGAAGCTGACCCGCAGCGGCGAGCGGTCGACCATCGCCCGGACCTCGCGCAACGCCTCGACGGCGGCCTCGCGCGGCAGCGCGTACTCCATCTCCACGAACCGCACCCGGCGCGGGCTGGTGAACACCTTGTACGGGATGTCGGTGTACGTACGCGCCGACAGGGCCCGGCTGGAGAGCTTGGCGATCGAGGGGATCGTGGCGGGCACCGCCCGGCCGAGCGAGCAGGCGACCTGGAAGACGCCGTTGGACAGCAGCTCGTCCTCGATCCAGCCGCTGACCCTTCCGGGCGGGGCGGCGGGGCCCGCGCTGCGGTTGTTGCGCTTGGTGTTGCAGTTCCCGGTGTGCGGGAACCAGTAGAACTCGAAGTGCTCGTTCTCGGCCACCAGCTGGTCGAAGTCCGCCGTGACCTTGTCGAAGGGCATCGGCTCCTCGCGGGCGGTCAGCAGGAAGACCGGCTCCACGGCGCAGGTGATCGCCGTGATGACGCCCAGCGCGCCGAGCCCGATCCGGGCGACCGCGAAGACGTCGGGGTTCTCGGTCTTGGAACAGGTCAGGACCCTGCCGTCCGCGGTGACCAGCTCCAGGGCGCGTATCTGCGCCGATATGGACGCCGAGTCGCGGCCGGTGCCGTGCGTGCCGGTGGAGGTGGCCCCGGCGACCGTCTGCTCCATGATGTCGCCCATGTTGGTGAGCGAGAGGCCCTCGCGGGCCAGCGCGGTGTTGAGCCGCTTCAGCGGGGTACCGGCCTCGACCGTCACCGTCATCGCCGTGCGGTCGATCTCGCGGATGCCCGTCAGCAGATCGGGCCGGATCAGCAGCCCGTCGGTGGCCGCGGTCGCGGTGAAGGAGTGGCCGGTACCGGCCGGCTTCACCCGCAGCCCGTCCTCGGACGCCCTGCGCAGCGCCTCGGCCAACTCGTCCACGGACGCGGGGGACACGGTCCGTGCGGGGCGGGCGGTGACGTTCCCCGCCCAGTTGCGCCACGGGCTCGTCGCCGTCCGTGCGTAGGTCTCGGTCATCTTCCCCGCGCCCTTCCCTAGGAACCGGCCCAGGGCCGGTGGTGCCCCGGACGGAACGACGGGTTACCGGCCGGTTGGAGGGGGATCATACTCACGGCCCCCGGACACACGTCCGGCGCCCGTCACAGCCCTCGCGCGGCCCGGCCGAGGACCCGGTCCGGATGTCGGTGGGACCGGCGGCAGGCGCGGGTGGCAGGATCGATGCCATGTCCGATCTGCGCGATCCCGCCCCCTACGACGCCCTGCTGCTGCTCTCCTTCGGCGGCCCCGAAGGCCCGGACGACGTGGTCCCGTTCCTCGCGAACGTGACCCGCGGCCGGGGAATCCCCGAGGAGCGGCTCAAGGAGGTCGGCAAGCACTACTTCCTGTTCGGGGGCGTCAGCCCGATCAACGCCCAGAACAGGGCCCTGCTCGACGCGCTGCGCAAGGACTTCTCCGAGCACGGGCTTGATCTGCCGGTGTACTGGGGCAATCGCAACTGGGCCCCGTACCTCACCGACACACTGCGCGAGATGGTCACCGACGGCCGCCGCCGCATCGCCGTCCTGGCGACCAGCGCCTACGCCTCGTACTCCGGCTGCCGGCAGTACCGCGAGAACCTCGCCGAGTCGCTGGCCGCCCTGGAGGCCGAGGGTCTTCCCGTGCCGCGCGTGGACAAACTGCGGCACTACTTCAACCACCCCGGTTTCGTGGAGCCCATGGTGGAGGGCGTCCTCGCCTCGCTGGCGGACCTGCCCGACGACGTGCGCACGGGAGCGCACCTGGCCTTCACCACGCACTCCATCCCCCTCTCGGCGGCCGACACCTCCGGCCCCGTGGAGGCGCACGGCGACGGCGGCGCCTATGTCGCCGAGCACCTGGACGTCGCCCGGCTGATCGTCGACGCGGTGCGCGAGCGCACCGGTGTGGCGTACCCCTGGCAGCTCGTCTACCAGTCGCGCAGCGGCGCCCCGCACATCCCCTGGCTGGAACCCGACATCTGCGACCACCTCGAAGCGCTCCACGGCGAGGGCGTGCCGGCCGTGGTGATGGCGCCCATCGGCTTCGTGTCGGACCACATGGAGGTCCTGTACGACCTCGACACCGAGGCCACCGCCAAGGCCGCGGAGCTCGGCCTGCCGGTGCGCCGGTCCGCCACGGTCGGCGCCGACCCGAGGTTCGCCGCGGCCGTGCGCGACCTCGTCCTCGAACGGGCCGCCGCCGAACAGGGCCCCCCGCCGCAGCGGTGCGCGCTCGGCACGCTCGGCGCGAGCCACGACCTGTGCCCGGTGGGCTGCTGCCCGGCCCGGGCCCCCGAGCCCGCCGCCGCGGGCGCCGACAGCCCCTACGCGTAGTAGTGACCGACCCCGCCCTTCTCACCCCTTTGGGAGCGCCGTGACCGACCCCCTCGACGTGTCGTACTCACTGCTCGATCTCGCCATGGAAGCCGCGGAGCTGGCCGGCCGGCTGCTGCGCGACGGGCGCCCCGCCCACCTCGGCGTTGCCGCGACCAAGTCCAGCCCGGTGGACGTCGTCACCGAGATGGACATCGCCGCCGAGAAGCTGATCACCGGATACCTGGCCGAGCGCCGCCCCTACGACGGCTTCCTCGGCGAGGAGGGCGCCACCGCCGAGGGCAGGAGCGGCGTGCGCTGGGTGATCGACCCGCTCGACGGCACGGTGAACTATCTCTACGGGCTGCCGACCTGGGCCGTCTCCATCGGCGTGGAACTGCACGGCGAGCGGGTCGCCGGGGTGGTGGCGGCCCCGATGCGCGGCGAGACGTACCACGCGGTGCGCGGCGGCGGCGCGTACGTCACCGGCGGGGCGTACGGGGACGACCCGGTCAGGCTGCGCTGCCGCCCCGCCGCGCCACTGGACGAGGCACTGGTGTCGACCGGCTTCAACTACGTCGCGAGCGTCCGGACGCACCAGGCCGAGGTGGCGCGCGAGCTGATCCCGAGGCTGCGCGACATCCGGCGCGGCGGCTCGGCCGCGATCGACCTCTGCGACGTGGCCGCGGGCCGGCTCGACGGCTACTACGAGCGCGGCCTGCACCCGTGGGACCTGGCCGCGGGCGACCTCATCGCCCGGGAGGCGGGCGCCCGCACCGGGGGACGCCCCGGCGTCCCCGCAGGCGGGGACCTGACGGTGGCCGCGTCCCCCGGCGTCTTCGAACCCCTCCAGACCCTCCTGGAGGAGCTGGGCGCCTGGCACGACTGACCCCTGGCGCGTCAGGGGGCACCTGCACGCCCCCTGACGGGCCCCGGGCACCACGAGGGCCCCGCAGCGCCGTAAGGCAGCCGCGGGGCCCTCTGGAGTCGGGTCAGGCGTTCGTCGCCGTGCTGATCTGAACACCGTGCTCGGCGGCGAGGCGATGAAGGTCGTCGAGTTCGCTCTGCTCGACGTCCGCGAGGAAATCGTCGCCCGTCTCGCGTGCTTTCGTGAGATCGGACTCGGTGGTCCTGATGCGTTGCAGCAGACCTGCGGTGAAAGCGTCCATGAAGCGCCCCCTCATCGTGGGTCGGTGGCACGGGGGTGTGCCCGGATTTCCCTCCGCCGAGGCGGTAGGGCGGGTGATCACGCACTCTCCGGGGACGGAGGGGCCTGTGGCACGCCACATAAAAGACGTGATCGCGGGGTGTGAATGCGTCCTCCCCAGCTCGAACCTCAGAGAAACCTCAACTGGCCCAAAAATCCCGTTGTTTCCTCGAAGCCGCAGGTCGGACCGCACCGTCTTACCGCCGGTTTATACGCGTTCCGGGCAGGATGGAGCCGCACGGGGTGTGCCGGGGCACGCCCGCGGCACGGGCGACCGGCCCGTTCCGGACGCCGTGAGGCCCGTGGTGAAGACCGCTTGCGAAGTTCTAAGGAAGGAAGCGCCGTGCGCGTACTCGTCGTGGAGGACGAGCAACTGCTCGCCGATGCGGTGGCCACCGGATTGCGCCGCGAGGCCATGGCCGTCGATGTCGTGTACGACGGCGCCGCGGCCGTGGAGCGCATCGAGGTCAACGACTACGACGTCGTGGTGCTGGACCGCGACCTCCCCCTGGTCCACGGCGACGACGTGTGCCGCCGGATCGTCGAGCTGGGCATGCCCACCCGGGTGCTCATGCTCACCGCATCCGGGGACGTCAGCGACCGTGTGGAGGGGCTTGAGCTGGGTGCCGACGACTATCTGCCCAAGCCCTTCGCCTTCAGCGAGCTGACCGCCCGGGTCCGGGCGCTCGGCCGCCGTACGACCGTCGCCCTGCCGCCGGTCCTGGAACGGGCCGGCATCAAGCTCGACCCCAACCGCCGCGAGGTGTTCCGGGGCGACCAGGAGGTCCAGCTCGCGCCCAAGGAGTTCGCCGTCCTGGAGGTCCTGATGCGCAGCGAGGGCGCCGTCGTCTCGGCGGAGCAGCTCCTGGAGAAGGCATGGGACGAGAACACCGACCCGTTCACCAATGTCGTCCGGGTCACCGTCATGACCCTGCGCCGCAAGCTCGGCGAGCCCCCGGTGATCGTCACCGTGCCCGGCTCCGGCTATCGGATCTGAGGCCGGTGCCCGCCGTACCGCCGCCCGTGGCGGCGCCCCCCAAACCCACCTGGGAGCCCAAGCCGCAGGAGCCCCCGTACCCCTGGCTGCGCCCGACCATCCGGATACGGCTCACCCTGCTGTACGGCGGCATGTTCCTGATCGCGGGCATCCTGCTGCTGTCGATCATCTACATGCTGGCCGCCCAGGCCCTGCACGTGGGCAGCGAGCTGCCGTTCAAGATCGTCGACGGGCACGTGTCCAGCGACGTCTGCAATCTGCTGGAGGAGGGCACCTCGCCCAGCGCAGTGAACGCGGCGATGAACTCATGCGTCAACCACCAGCGCCAGCAGGCCCTGGATACGCTGCTCAACCGCTCGCTGCTGGCCCTGGTGGGCCTGAGCGTCATCGCCTTCGCCTTCGGTTACGCGATGGCGGGACGGGTGCTCTCGCCGCTGGGCCGGATCACCCGCATCGCCCGCCGGGTGGCCGGTACGGACCTGTCCAGGCGCATCGAGCTGGACGGCCCGGACGACGAGCTCAAGGAGCTGTCCGACACCTTCGACGACATGCTGGACCGCCTGGAGCGTGCCTTCACCGCGCAGCAGCGGTTCGTGGGGAACGCCTCGCACGAGCTGCGCACCCCGCTCGCGATCAACCGCACCCTGCTGGAGGTCCACCTCTCCGATCCGCAGGCGCCGTCCGAGCTCCAGCAGCTCGGCAAGACGCTGCTGGCCACCAACGAGCGCAGTGAGCAGCTGGTCGAGGGCCTGCTGCTGCTGGCCCGCAGCGACAACCAGATCGTCGAGCGCAAACCCGTCGACCTCGCCGAGGTCGCCTCGCGCGCCGTCGACCAGGCACGCGGGGAGGCGGAGGCCAAGGGCGTGGAGATGCGCGTGGAGCTGGCCCCCGCGGTCGTCCAGGGCAACGGCGTCCTGCTGGAGCGCATCGCGCTCAACCTCGTACAGAACGCCGTGCGCTACAACGTGCCGGAGGACGGCTGGGTGGAGGTGAGCACCGAGCTCCTGCCGGGGCAGGCCGTGCTCGTCGTCGCGAACACGGGCCCCGTGGTGCCCGCCTACGAGATCGACAACCTCTTCGAGCCCTTCAGGCGGCTGCGTACCGAGCGCACGGGCAGCGACAAGGGGGTCGGGCTCGGTCTGTCGATCGCGCGGTCCGTCGCGCGCGCCCACGGAGGCCGTATCATCGCCGAGCCCCGCGAAGGCGGTGGTCTTGTGATGCGTGTCTCACTGCCTGTCTGACCGACGGGATGAGCCGTTCGAACACCGATTATTTTTTTGTTCGCTTTGAGCGGAATTTTTGGGACCTGATCCCGGAAAGTCCATGTGTGATCGATCACAGAAGCGAATAACGCCCTGTCCACGCTCCGTGACCAGGGAACCCACCGGAAATCCGGCGAATCGCTGGGTTTTCGGGGGTAGACATCACGGGAAGTACACGGGGTGGCGCCTGCGAAGGCCGCCGCCGGGACCGTGTACGGTCCCCATCGCCACCCAAGCCGATCACTCTCGAGCGGTCCTTTTGGGTGTCGATTGAGTAACAGACCTTGATGTGAGGCAAAATCTCCGCCTCAGGTCGGGCACAAGTCCGGCCTCTCACGCGTTACGAGCGCTGAGACACCGCAGACACCCAGAGGGGGAGAGCGACATGGCAACGGATTACGACACCCCACGCAAGACCGACGACGACGTCGATCAGGACAGCCTTGAAGAGCTGAAGGCGCGCCGGAGCGACAAGACGGCATCCGCCGTCGACGTCGACGAGTTCGACGCGGCCGAAGGACTGGAGCTGCCCGGCGCAGACCTGTCCAACGAGGAGCTGGCCGTACGGGTCCTGCCCAAGCAGGCCGATGAGTTCACCTGCATGAGCTGCTTCCTCGTGCACCACCGCAGCCAGCTGGCCCGCGAGAAGAACGGCCAGCCCATCTGCCGCGACTGCGACTGAGGTCCGGTCGGCCGTGGCAGGGGACACACCGTTCCGCAAGCGGCGCCCCTGGGGCAAGAAGTCGTCGGAGGCGCAACAGGGCGGTACAGGCCCGGCAGAAGGCGCGTCAGCGTCTGCCGAGCGGTCCGCCCTGCCACCCTCGCCGGACGGACAGGACGACGAGCGGGGCCTGGCGGCCTCGCTCGAAGCAGCGGAAGTGGCAGCCGAGGCAGTGCGCGAGGCTGCCGGAGTCGACACGGCCGATGGGGCCGAACAGGTCGACAGGACGGAGCCCGTGACCGGGGCAGGCCGTCTGAATGCAGTGAAACGGGGCGTACGCAAGGGCGGGGAGAGCGCCAGGGCGACGATCGGTCGTATCGCGGACCTGATCATCGCCATCGCTCCCCGCGTCCCTGTGCGCGACCTCGACACCCTGCGCAAGCACTTTCCCGGCCTCGGGCCGGAGGAGATCGCAGACCGGCTCGTCGCCGGCGCGAGCCGCGCGACCGCCACCGTCGGCGCCGGAATCGGCGCGACGGCCATGATGCCCGTACCGCCCGCCATGCTCGCCGAGCTGGCCGCGGACCTCACCGGCGTCGCCGCGATCGAGCTGAAGCTCGTCGCCGAACTGCACGAGGTGTACGGCCTGCGGCCCCCGGGCGGTGTCGGCCGGCGCTCCACCGCCTACCTCACCTCCTGGACGCAGGAACGCGGCATCGACGTCCTGCAGCCGACCACGGTCGACGCGGCGCTGGGCGGCCACATGAAGCGCGAGCTGCGCCGGCAGATCATGAAGCGCACCGTGCGCGATCTGCCGAACCTCATCCCGTTCCTGATCGGTGCCGCGGTCGGCGCGATGATGAACCGGCGCGACACCAGGAAGCTCGCCGCGCACATCAGGAAGGACCTGCGCAAGAAGCAGATCCCCTGGGACCGCCTCCCCGAGCTGCCCCCGCTGGAACAGCCGCCGTCCCACGAGGGGCCGGACACGGCCTAGTGCCGCGGCATTAGTTACGCCCGGACCGCCGCGTTCAGCGCGGCCACCAGTGCCTGCGGGTCGCGGGTCGACAGGTAGACGTACGGGGTCGGGTCCTCGGGATCGGTGACCTCCACCCGGACGGCCGTCGGGATGTAGCTGCGCAGCAGCATGAAGGCCCGGGTGTCCGCCTTGAACGTGCGCCAGGCGCGCGCCTCCTCGGCGTCCAGCGCCTCGGCCCGGCCGAGCGCCGAGACCGGAATCCGGGCGTCGCCGGCGACGAGCGCACCCGCCACCACCCGGATGCGGGCGGAGCCGTACGAGCTCACCGCGACCGCCGACAGGACCGTGCCGCCCGCCAGACCGGCGAGCAGCGGCAGGGTGCCCAGCGGCAGCAGCATCAGCGCGCACGCGATACCGATCAGGACGGCGATCAGCCACCACGAACGGGGGGCGGTGAGACGTTCGTCGAAGGGCGGGGTGGAAGGCTGCATGGCTCCAAGCTTGGCACGGCGCGACCAGCGGGTACCCGCGCGGGTAAGGTCTGCGCCTGTGAGTGGAACATCTGCGGCTCTGACGCCCCCGGCCGACGCGGTGAAACCGGTCCGGCACCCCGACGCCCCGGCCCCCGGCGAACTCCTCGGCGCGCACTACGAGCACTGTTTCGGCTGCGGCGGCGGACAGCCGCACGGGCTGCACCTCCAGGCACGGGCCGGCGAGGGCGTCTGCGTGACCGCCGAGTTCACCGTGCAGGCCGCCCACCAGGGCGCCCCGGGCCTGGCGCACGGCGGCGTGCTGGCGACCGCGCTGGACGAGACCCTCGGCTCGCTGAACTGGATGCTGCGGGTGATCGCGGTGACCGGACGGCTGGAGACCGACTTCGTGCGCCCCGTCCCCGTCGACACCGTGCTGTTCCTCGACGCCGAGATCACCGCCGTGCACGGCCGCAAGATCTACTCCCGGGCGACCGGCCGGATCGGCGGCCCGGACGGGCCCGTGGCGGTACGCGCCGAGGCCCTGTTCATCGAGGTCAAGGTCGACCACTTCATCGACAACGGCCGGCCGGCCGAGATCCGGGCCGCGATGGCCGACCCCGACCAGGTCAAGCGGGCGCGTGCCTTCGAGGTGAACCCCTGATGCGCCACCCCGTCGACGTCCTGATCCGCCGGGTCGACCCGGACGTTCCCCTTCCGGCTTACGGGCACCCCGGCGACGCCGGCGCCGACCTCGTGACGACCGAGGCGGCCGAGCTGGCGCCGGGCGAGCGGGCCGTGCTGCCCACCGGGGTTTCGATCGCCCTGCCCGACGGGTACGCCGCGTTCGTGCACCCACGATCCGGCCTCGCCGCCCGCTGCGGAGTGGCCCTCGTGAATGCCCCTGGGACGGTCGATGCCGGGTACCGTGGAGAGATCAAGGTGATCGTCATCAATCTCGACCCGCGCGAGTCCGTGCGGTTCGAGCGGTTCGACCGGATTGCCCAACTGGTCGTGCAGCAGGTCGAGAAGGTGCGCTTCCACGAGGTGTCGGAGCTTCCCGGCTCGGCGCGGGCCGAAGGGGGCTTCGGGTCCACCGGCGGCCATGCCGCCGTTGATGTTGATGGCGTCCGGGGCGGGGTTCCCCAGGGCGGGAGCAGCTACGCTTCGGTCGAATCCGACCGGGAAGGACAGTGACGTGTTCGGACGTCGCAAGAACAGTGGTTCCGCCGATGACACGGCGGACGAGGCGCGCGAGGCCGAGCAGGTCGTCGACGAGCAGGGTGACGCCGAGGGCGAATCGCGCCGGACGAACCTTCCGCCGGCGCCGCGCCCGGACGGCCCGTGGGACGTCAGCGAGGTGTCCCAGCCCGGCGAGGGCCGCGTCGACCTGGGCGGCGTCTTCGTGCCCGGTGTCGAGGGCATGGAGCTGCGCGTGGAGGTCGCCGGCGACGCGATCGTCGCGGCCACCGTCGTGATGCGTGACAGCGCGATCCAGCTCCAGGCTTTCGCCGCCCCCAAGAAGGAGGGCATCTGGGGCGAGGTCCGCGAGGAGATCGCCTCCGGCATCACCCAGCAGGGCGGCATCATCGACGAGGTCGAGGGCCCGCTGGGCTGGGAGCTGCGCGCGCAGGTCCCCGTACAGCTTCCCGACGGGACGAACGGCGTGCAGCTGGTGCGCTTCGTCGGCGTCGACGGCCCGCGCTGGTTCCTGCGCGGAGTGATCTCCGGCCAGGGCGCCGTCCAGCCGGAGGCCGCCGGCCTCCTGGAGACGGTCTTCCGGGACACCGTGGTCGTCCGCGGCGAGGGCCCGATGGCCCCCCGCGACCCGATCGTCCTCAAGCTCCCCAACGACGCCCAGATGGTCCCCGAGGGCGTCCAGCAGGAGGAGCAGGAGGGCTCGAAGTTCTCCGGTGGCATGGCCGGCCTCCAGCGCGGCCCCGAGATCACCGAGGTGCGCTGACCCGCACCCGCGGACACCGGCCGGTGGGCCGTACCCCTTCCCGGGGTGCGGCCCACCGGCCTTTTGCGCGGGTCCGGCGCGTACGGGCCGCGTATCGGGGGCGTACAGGCGCCGTCAAAGCGGTGCCCGTTCCCGTATGGAAGGCATCAACGCAGGTCACAGCGGTGTCGGCGGGCGGTTTGCTCAAGAGGTCCGATCCATCGACACCTCATCCAGGAGCACCCGATGGCCGATCTGGCCTTCGTCGTCACCACGATCGCGGTCTTCGCGCTGGTGGCACTCGTCGCCAAGGGGGTGGCGAGGCTGTGACCGCGGACAACGCGGCCGGCCTCGTCGTGGCCGCCGCCCTGCTGGGCTACCTCGTCCTCGCCCTCCTCTTCCCGGAGAGGTTCTGAGCCCGCCATGAGCCCCGTCCTCTCCGGCGTACTCCAGCTCCTCGCGCTCGTCGTGGCGCTGGGACTGGCCTACCGCCCCCTCGGCGACCACATGGCCCGCGTCTACACCTCGCCCCGCCACCTGCGGGCCGAGAGGTGGATCTACCGGGCGATCGGCGCCGACCCCGGCACACAGATGCGCCGGGCCGCCTATCTGCGCGGCGTCCTCGCCTTCTCCGTCGTCGGCGTCCTCTTCCTCTACCTGCTGCAACGGCTCCAGGGCGCCCTGCCCGGCTCGCTCGGCTTCTCCTCGATCAGCCCCGACCAGGCGTTCAACACGGCCGCCTCGTTCGTCGCCAACACCAACTGGCAGTCGTACGCCGGTGAGCAGGCCATGGGCCACGTCGTGCAGACCGGCGGCCTCGCCGTGCAGAACTTCGTCTCCGCCGCCGTCGGCATGGCCGTCGCCGTGGCCCTCGTACGAGGTTTCGCCGCCACCAGCACCGGGGAGCTCGGCAACTTCTGGGCCGACCTCGTGCGCGGGACCGTGCGCATCCTGCTCCCGCTCTCGGTCGCCGGCGCGCTCGTGCTGGTCGCCTGCGGGGCCGTCCAGAACTTCTCCGGCATCCACGAGGTCGGGCAGTTCATGGGCGGTTCGCAGCAGTGGAACGGCGGCGCGGTCGCCTCCCAGGAGGCCATCAAGGAGCTGGGCACCAACGGCGGCGGGTACTTCAACGCCAACGCGGCCCACCCCTTCGAGAACCCCGACGGCCTGTCCAACCTCTTCGAGATCTTCCTGATCCTCGTCATCCCGTTCGCCCTGACCCGCACCTTCGGCCGCATGACGGGCTCGGTCCGGCAGGGGTACGCGATCCTCGCGACGACCCTCGTCTTCTGGATCGGCTTCACCGCGCTGATGATGTGGACCGAGTCCGCCCACCACGGGCCCGCCTTCGAGATCGCGGGCGGGGCGACGGAGGGCAAGGAGACCCGGTTCGGCGTCGCGGGCTCGTCCCTGTTCGCGGTGGCCACCACGCTCACCTCGACCGGGGCGGTGAACTCCTTCCACTCCTCGTTCACCGGTTTCGGCGGCGGCATCACCCTGCTCGGCATGCAGCTCGGCGAGATCGCCCCGGGCGGCGTCGGCTCCGGGCTCTACGGGATGCTGATCATGGCGGTCGTCGCGGTGTTCATCGCCGGACTGATGGTCGGCCGCACGCCCGAATACCTGGGCAAGAAGATCGGCGCCCGCGAGATCGAACTCGCCGCCTGCTACCTCCTGGTCACCCCTGCCCTGGTGCTCGGCTTCACCGCCGCCGCCGTCGCACTGCCCACCCCGCCCGCCTCGATGGCCAACACCGGCGCGCACGGCTTCTCCGAGATCCTGTACGCCTACACCTCCGGCGCCAACAACAACGGCTCGGCCTTCGCCGGGCTCAACGCGGACACCCCGTGGTTCAACACCACGATCGGGCTCGCGATGCTGCTGGGCCGGTTCCTGCCCATGGTGTTCGTCCTGGCCCTGGCCGGCTCGCTGGCCGAGCAGCGGCCCGTACCGGCCAGCGCCGGCACCCTCGCCACGCACACACCGCTGTTCAGCGGGCTGCTGGCCGCCGCCGTCGTGATCATCGCCGGTCTGACCTACTTCCCGGCCCTCGCCCTGGGCCCGCTCGCCGAAGGGCTGGCGTCATGACCACTCGTACGCGACAGGAGCGCCCCATGCCCACCACCGCGCCCCGGCGGCGCGCCGGCGCCGGGCTGTTCGCACCGAAGGCCCTGACCGCCGCGCTCCCCATCGCCGTGCGCAAGCTCGACCCGCGGGTGATGGCCAGGACACCGGTCATGTTCGTGGTGCTGACCGGTTCCGTATTCACCACCGTGCTCGCCGTGCGGGACCCGGGCGACTGGTTCGGCTGGGCGATCACCGGCTGGCTGTGGCTGACCACGCTCTTCGCGAACCTCGCGGAGGCGGTCGCCGAGGGCCGCGGCAAGGCCCAGGCCGACACGCTGCGCCGTGCGAAGACGGACACCGTCGCCCGCCGGCTGACCGGGGCGCGCGAGGAGCGGGTCGCGGGCACCGGCCTGCGCGTCGGCGACCTGGTGGTCTGCGAGGCGGGCGACATCGTCCCCGGCGACGGGGACGTCGTCGAGGGCGTGGCCGGCGTCGACGAGTCCGCGATCACCGGCGAGTCGGCCCCCGTCATCCGCGAGTCGGGCGGCGACCGCAGCGCGGTCACCGGCGGTACGAAGGTGCTCTCCGACCGGATCGTCGTCAGGATCACCACCAGGCCCGGCGAGACGTTCATCGACCGGATGATCGCCCTGGTCGAGGGCGCCGCCCGGCAGAAGACGCCCAACGAGATCGCCCTCAACATCCTCCTGGCGTCCCTCACCGTCGTCTTCCTGCTCGCCGTCGTCACCCTCCAGCCCTTCGCCGTCCACGCGGGCGGCGAGCAGTCCATGATCGTGCTGACCGCCCTGCTGGTCTGCCTGATCCCGACCACCATCGGCGCGCTGCTCTCCGCGATCGGCATCGCGGGCATGGACCGGCTCGTCCAGCGCAACGTCCTCGCCATGTCCGGGCGGGCCGTCGAGGCGGCCGGCGACGTCTCGACACTGCTGCTCGACAAGACCGGCACCATCACCCTCGGCAACCGCCGCGCCACCGACCTGCTGCCCCTGCCCGGTGTCACCGGGGCCGAGCTCGCGGACGCCGCACAGCTCGCCTCGCTGGCCGACGAGACGCCCGAGGGCCGGTCCGTGGCCGTCCTCGCCAAGGAGCGGTACGGGCTGCGCGAACGCCGCCCCGGCGAGCTGCCCGGTGCCACCTGGATCGCCTTCACCGCCCGCACCCGGATGTCGGGCGTGGACACCGAGGGGCGCAAGGTCCGCAAGGGCGCCGCCGGGTCCGTCCTGGCCTGGGTGAAGGAGCGAGGCGGCAGCGTCCCGGACGAGGCCCGGGCGCTCACCGACCGCATCGCCGGCGCGGGCGGCACCCCGCTCCTGGTGGCCGTGGACGACGGAAGCGGGGCGCGGGTCCTGGGCGTCGTCCACCTCAAGGACGTCGTCAAGGAGGGCATGCCCGAACGGTTCGCCGAACTGCGCCGGATGGGCATTCGCACGGTCATGATCACCGGCGACAACCCGCTGACCGCGAAGGCCATCGCCCAGGAGGCGGGCGTGGACGACTTCCTCGCCGAGGCCACGCCCGAGGACAAGATGGCCCTCATCAAGCGGGAGCAGGCCCGCGGCGGACTCGTCGCGATGACCGGCGACGGCACCAACGACGCCCCGGCGCTCGCCCAGGCCGATGTCGGCGTGGCCATGAACACCGGGACCTCGGCCGCCAAGGAGGCCGGGAACATGGTGGACCTGGACTCCGACCCGACCAAGCTGATCGAGATCGTGGAGATCGGCAAGCAGCTGCTGATCACGCGCGGCGCGCTGACCACGTTCTCGCTCGCCAACGACGTCGCGAAGTACTTCGCGATCATCCCCGCGATGTTCGCCGCGGTCTATCCGGGCCTGGACAAGCTCAACATCATGGGCCTGTCCTCGCCCCGCTCCGCGATCCTCGCCGCCGTGATCTTCAACGCCCTGATCATCGTCGCGCTCGTCCCGCTGGCCCTCAGGGGCGTCCGCTACCGGCCCGGCGGCGCCGCGGCCATGCTCCGGCGCAACCTCGCCGTCTACGGCATCGGCGGGCTGATCGCCCCGTTCGCCGGCATCAAGCTCATCGACCTGCTCCTCTCCCTCGTCCCCGGAATCGGCTGACCCGCCATGAACTCATCCGTACGCAGCCCCGCCCGGCAGCTCTGGGCCGCCCTGCGCGCCCTGCTCGCCCTCACCCTGGTGTGCGGCGTCCTCTACCCGCTCGCCGTCACCGGCGTCGCCCAGGCGCTCATGCCCGGCCGCGCGGGCGGCTCCGAGATCACCGCCGACGGCGAGGTGGTGGGCTCCGCCCTCATCGGCCAGCGCTACGACCTGCCGGCCGAGGAGGGCGGCAAGAGCGCCGCCCCCGACCTCAGATGGTTCCAGCCGCGCCCCTCCCACGGCCTCGGCACCAACACCCTCAACACCCGGTACGCACTGCTCGTCTCCGGCGCGACCAACCTCTCCGGGGACAACGCGGACCTCATCGACCGGGTCACCGCCGCCAAGGCCGCCGTCGTCCGGGACAACTCGGTCCCCGGGCACCCGGTCGAGCCCGCCGACGTGCCGGCCGACGCCGTCACCTCGTCCGGCTCCGGACTGGACCCGGACATCTCCCCGGAGTACGCGCACCTCCAGGTCCGCCGCGTCGCCGCACGCAACCACCTCGCGGCCGGCCGGGTCGCCGAGCTGGTCGAGCGGCACATCGACGGGCGCGTCCTCGGCTTCATCGGGGAACCCCGCGTCAACGTCCTGCGGCTCAACCTCGCGCTGCGGCAGCTGGTGGGCGGCGCCGTGACGCGCTGACCGGTGCGCCGCGCCCGGGTCCGGCCGCCGCGGCCGCACCCGGGCACGGCCCGGTCCCGTACCACCCGCACCTACCGGCGGCCGCACCGACCGTCCGCGCGGTGGCGGCCGGGGTGCCGTATCAGGGTTGCGTCAATTCCCGCCGTTTCCCCACCCCCGCCCGATATGCCGGAAATTCGCAGGGTAGTTTCGACCACGGGCTGCCACGTCGGCAGCCGCCGGTTTCGGAAGACAATGGGGCCATGGCGCGCGGCAAACTTCGGATCTACCTCGGTGCGGCACCCGGCGTCGGCAAGACGTACGCGATGCTCGCCGAGGCGCACCGACGTGTCGAGCGGGGCACCGACTGCGTCATCGGCTTCGTCGAGCACCACGACCGCCCGCGCACCGAGACCATGCTGAACGGCCTCGAACAGGTCCCGCGCCGCGCGATCGAGCACCGCGCGGCCCTCTTCACCGAAATGGACGTCGACGCCGTCCTGGAGCGCGCCCCGGCCGTCGCCCTGGTGGACGAGCTCGCCCACACCAACGTGCCGGGCTCCCGCAACGCCAAGCGCTGGCAGGACGTCGAGGAACTCCTCCAGGCCGGCATCGACGTCGTCTCCACCGTCAACATCCAGCACCTGGAATCCCTCGGCGACGTGGTCGAGTCCATAACCGGCGTACGCCAGCGCGAGACCGTGCCCGACGAAGTGGTCCGCCGCGCCGACCAGCTGGAACTGGTCGACATGTCGCCCCAGGCGCTGCGCCGCCGCATGGCCCACGGCAACATCTACAAACCGGACCGGATCGACGCCTCCCTGTCCAACTACTTCCGCCCCGGCAACCTCACCGCCCTGCGCGAACTGGCCCTCCTCTGGGTCGCCGACCGGGTGGACGAATACCTCCAGCAGTACCGGGGCGAGCACAACATCCGCACCACCTGGCAGGCCCGCGAACGCATCGTCGTCGGCCTCACCGGGGGCCCCGAGGGCCGCACCCTCATCCGCCGCGCCTCCCGGATGGCGGCCAAGGGCTCGGGCAGCGAGATCCTCGCCGTCTACATCGCCCGCAGCGACGGACTCACCTCCGCCTCGCCCAAGGAGCTGGCCGTCCAGCGCACCCTGGTCGAGGACCTGGGCGGCACCTTCCACCACGTCATCGGCGACGACATCCCCTCCGCACTCCTCGCCTTCGCCCGGGGTGTCAACGCCACGCAGATCGTCCTCGGCTCCAGCCGCCGCAAGGCATGGCAGTACATCTACGGCCCGGGCGTCGGCGCCACCGTCGCCCGCGAGTCCGGCCCCGACCTCGACGTCCACATCGTCACCCACGACGAGGTCGCCAAGGGCCGGGGCCTGCCCATCGCCCGCGGCGCCCGGCTCGGCCGGGCCCGCATCATCTGGGGCTGGGGGGTCGGCGTCGGCGGTCCCGTCCTCCTCGCCGTGCTCCTCAAGGCCCTGGAGTCCGGCCCCGGGCTCGCCAACGACGTCCTGCTCTTCCTCTTCATGACCGTCGCCGCCGCCCTGATCGGCGGACTGCTGCCCGCCCTCGCCTCGGCCGCCGCCGGCTCACTGCTGCTGAACTACTGGTTCACCCCGCCCACCCACACCCTCACCGTCCAGGACCCGGAGAACTTCGTCGCCATCGTGATCTTCTTCGCGGTGGCGGTCGCGGTGGCCTCCGTCGTGGACCTGGCGGCCCGCCGCACCCATCAGGCAGCCCGGCTGCGCGCGGAGTCCGAGATCCTGTCGTTCCTGGCCGGCAGCGTGCTGCGCGGCGAGACCACACTCGCCGCGCTCCTGGACCGGGTCCGCGAGACCTTCGGCATGGGGTCCGTCGCCCTGCTGGAGCGGCAGAGCGACGTCGACCCGTGGACGTGCGCCGGGAGCGTCGGCCCGGCACCGGTTGCCCGCCCCGAGGACGCCGACGTGGACATGCCCGTCGGCGACCACATGGCCCTGGCCCTGTCCGGCCGGGTGCTGCCCGCCGAGGACCGCCGGGTGCTCGGCGCCTTCGCCGCCCAGGCCGCCGTCGTCCTGGACCGCCAGCGCCTGGTGGACGAGGCGGAGGAGGCCCGCAGGCTCGCCGAGGGCAACCGGATCAGGACCGCGCTGCTGGCCGCCGTCAGCCACGACCTGCGCACCCCGCTCGCCGCCATCAAGGCCGCCGTCAGCTCCCTGCGCTCCGACGACGTCGCCTGGTCCGACGACGACGAGGCGGAATTCCTCGAAGGCATCGAGGCCGGCGCCGACCGCCTCGACCACCTCGTCGGCAACCTCCTCGACATGTCCCGCCTCCAGACCGGCACCGTCACCCCGCTGATCCGGGAGATCGACCTGGACGAGGTGGTGCCCATGGCCCTGGGCGGCGTCCCCGAGGACAGCGTCGACCTGGACATCCCCGAGACGCTGCCCATGGTCGCCGTCGACCCCGGGCTCCTGGAGCGGGCCGTCGCCAACATCGTCGAGAACGCCGTCAAGTACAGCCCCGAGGGCGACCGCGTCACCGTCGCCGCCAGCGCGCTCGGCACCCGCGTCGAACTCCGGGTCGCCGACCGCGGCCGCGGCGTCCCCGACGAGGGCAAGGAGCGCATCTTCGAACCCTTCCAGCGCTACGGCGACGCCCCGCGCGGCGCCGGAGTGGGCCTCGGCCTCGCGGTGGCCCGCGGATTCGCCGAGGCCATGGGGGGCACGCTCGACGCCGAGGACACCCCCGGCGGCGGCCTCACCATGGTCCTGACCCTCCGGGCCGCCCCGGGCCACGCCCCCGTGCCCCGCGCGGACGACACCGCACTCCTGACAGGACCCACGCACAGCAGAAAGGCAGGACCTCGATGACCCGGGTGCTAGTGGTCGACGACGAGCCGCAGATCGTGCGCGCCCTCGTGATCAACCTGAAGGCGCGCACGTACGAGGTGGACGCCGCGCCCGACGGGGCCACCGCCCTCCAGCTCGCCGCCGCCCGCCACCCCGACGTCGTCGTCCTGGACCTCGGGCTGCCCGACATGGACGGCGTCGACGTGATCAGGGGCCTGCGCGGCTGGACCCGGGTGCCGATCCTGGTGCTCTCGGCCCGGCACAGCTCCGACGAGAAGGTCGAGGCGCTGGACGCGGGCGCGGACGACTACGTGACCAAGCCGTTCGGCATGGACGAACTGCTGGCCCGGTTGCGGGCGGCGGTGCGCCGCGCCGAGCCCGTGGGCCAGGACGGCGGCGACGAGGTCGTGATCGTGGAGACCGAGGGCTTCACCGTCGACCTCGCCGCCAAGAAGGTCCACCGCGACGGCCGCGACGTACGGCTCACCCCCACCGAGTGGCACCTGCTGGAGGTCCTGGTCCGCAACGGCGGCCGGCTCGTCAGCCAGCGCCGGCTGCTCCAGGAGGTCTGGGGCCCGTCGTACGGCACCGAGACCAACTACCTGCGCGTCTACATGGCCCAGCTGCGGCGCAAGCTGGAGGCCGACCCCTCCCACCCCCGCCACTTCGTCACCGAGCCCGGCATGGGTTACCGCTTCGAACGCGCCTGAAACCGGCGGCCGGGCGCGATCGCGTCCCCCCTTCGAGTGAGTTCGAGTGAGACGGCGGCCACCCGCCATGACCTCGCAGGACCGGTACCCTTCGGGTATGAGTGCTGTTCCTCGATTCGAGAAGCCCCACAAGGCCGACCGGCCGTCCGGGCGCTTCCGGCGGATGCTCGACCGGCTTTCCAGCTCCCAGGAAGACCTGGAGTGCGAGGAGCTGGCGGAGGAGTCGCAGGCGTCGGGCTGCACCCGGATCTCCGAATGCACCGACCGCCAGATCGTGAAGGTCACTGGTACCTTGCGGACGGTCACCCTGCGGCCGCGCGCCGGAGTGCCCGCCCTGGAGGCGGAGCTCTTCGACGGCACCGCACCGCTCGACGTGGTCTGGCTCGGCCGCCGCTCCATCGTGGGCATAGAGCCGGGCCGCAGGCTCATCGCCTCCGGCCGGATCGCCATGAGCCACGGCCGCCGGGTGCTGTTCAATCCCAAATACGAACTCCGACCGCTCGGCAAGGAGTAGCCGGTGACGTCTCTCGACAAGCCGACGTCCGACACGGACCGCACCACCGACCAGCAGGAGGCCGACGCAAGGGCGGTCACCGAAGCCGCGCTCTTCGAGGCATTCGGCGGCGTGAGGGGCATGGTGGAGACGGTCCTGCCCGGGCTGCTCTTCGTCACGATCTTCACCATCGACAAGAACCTCACCAACTCGGCCATCGCGGCCGTCGCGGTGTCGCTGGCGCTCGTGGCCGTCCGGCTCATCCGCAAGGACACCGTCAAGCACGCCTTCAGCGGTGTCTTCGGTGTGGCCTTCGGCGTGGTCTTCGCCAAGATGACCGGCAACGCCAAGGACTTCTACCTGCCGGGCATGCTCTACACGCTCGGTCTCGCCCTGGCCTACCTGATCAGCACCGTCGCCGGCCTCCCGCTGATCGGCCTCATCCTGGGCCCGGTCTTCAAGGAGAACCTCTCCTGGCGCACCCGCAACCCCGGACGCAAGAAGGCGTACGCCAAGGCCAGCTACGCCTGGGGACTGATCCTGCTCGCCAAGTGCGCGATCCTCTTCCCGCTGTACTGGTGGGCCGACACCACCCAGTTCGGCTGGGTGCTGGTCGCCCTGAAGATCCCGCCGTTCCTGCTGGCGGTCTACCTCACCTGGGTCTTCCTCGCCAAGGCGCCGCCGCCCATCGACGTCTTCGCCGAGATGGAGGCCGAGGAACAGGCCGAGAAGGCCCGCAAGGAAGCGGCCGCCGCCGAAGCGGCCCGGGGCCAGGAGTTCTGAACGACGCGGGAGGGGCCTGTCACCACCGGTGACAGGCCCCTCCCGCATGCTGCTGCCGCTTACTCCTCCGGATCGCCCCGGCGCACCGACAGCAGGTCCTCCAACTGCTCCTCGCGCGCCTGAGCGGCCACGAACAGCAGTTCGTCACCCGCTTCCAGGCTCTCCTCCGGGCTCGGCGTCAGCACCCGCTGGCCCCGGATGATCGTCACCAGCGAGGTGTCCTCCGGCCAGGCGACCTCCCCGACCTGCGTACCGGCGAGCGCCGACTCCGGCGGCAGCGTCAGCTCCACCAGGTTCGCGTCGCCGTGGCTGAAGCGCAGCAGCCGGACCAGATCGCCGACACTCACCGCCTCCTCCACCAGCGCCGACATCAGGCGCGGCGTGGAGACCGCCACATCGACGCCCCACGACTCGTTGAACAGCCACTCGTTCTTCGGATTGTTCACCCGGGCGACGACCCGCGGCACGCCGTACTCCGTCTTGGCGAGCAGCGAGACGACCAGGTTCACCTTGTCGTCGCCGGTCGCCGCGATCACGACGTTGCAGCGCTGCAACGCCGCCTCGTCCAGCGACGTGATCTCACAGGCGTCCGCCAGCAGCCACTCGGCCATCGGCACCCGCTCCACCGAGATGGCGGTCGGCGCCTTGTCGACGAGCAGCACCTCGTGCCCGTTCTCCAGCAGCTCGCCCGCGATGGAACGGCCCACCGCACCGGCCCCGGCAATCGCGACACGCATCAGTGACCGCCCTCCTCAGGGCCCTCGGCGAACGCCGCCTCGACCTTCGCGATCTCGTCCGTACGCATCATCACGTGGACGAGGTCGCCCTCCTGGAGCACCGTCTGCGACGACGGCAGAACGGCCTCGCTCAACCGGGTGAGGAAGGCGACGCGCACGCCCGTCTCCTCCTGCAGCGTGCTGATCTTGTGCCCGATCCAGGACGGCGTGGTGTGCACCTCCGCGAGCTGCACCCCGCCGCTCGGATCGCGCCACAGCGGCTCCGCGCCCGAGGGCAGCAGCCGGCGCAGCATCTGGTCCGCGGTCCAGCGCACGGTGGCGACCGTGGGGATGCCCAGACGCTGGTACACCTCGGCACGCCGGGGGTCGTAGATCCTGGCCGCGACGTTGTCGATGCCGAACATCTCGCGCGCCACCCGGGCCGCGATGATGTTGGAGTTGTCGCCGCTGCTCACCGCGGCGAACGCCCCGGCCTCCTCGATCCCCGCCTCACGCAGGGTGTCCTGGTCGAAACCGACCCCCGTGACGCGACGTCCGCCGAACCCGGAGCCCAGGCGCCGGAACGCCGTGGGGTCCTGGTCGATGACGGCGACCGTGTGCCCCTGCTGCTCCAGAGTCTGCGCGAGAGCGGCTCCCACTCGCCCGCAGCCCATGATGACGATGTGCACCTTGCGCCTACCTCGCAGTCCTGGTCGTCCGGCTGACCTGCGAAAACACCCTGCTCACACTCTTTCCTGGGCTGGCCGGGCAAACAACGGGGCAACGGTGTGTCCCGTCGCCCGTATACGAGCTTATGCCGCACCGGTTGCGTTACCTCATCCGAGTGTGCGCGACGCGGTTCGGCGGGGCCCCGGTGCAAGGATTTCGTTAAGGATTCCGCGTCGTTTCCGGCGGTGTGCGGAAGATTGGCGGGCCACGCGGGTGGTGCGGGGGCGGGCCCCGTACGGAACCCTTACGATCCCAGCGTGTCCAAACTGACCGACGTGCCCAAACGGATCCTGATCGGACGGGCCCTGCGCAGCGACAGGCTGGGGGAGACGCTCCTCCCCAAGCGCATCGCGCTCCCCGTCTTCGCATCCGACCCGCTGTCCTCGGTGGCGTACGCACCCGGAGAAGTCCTCCTCGTGCTGTCCATCGCGGGTGTGTCGGCCTACCACTTCAGCCCGTGGATCGCGGTCGCCGTCGTGGTCCTGATGTTCACCGTCGTCGCCTCCTACCGGCAGAACGTCCACGCCTACCCGAGCGGCGGCGGCGACTACGAGGTCGCCACCACGAACCTCGGCCCCAAGGCCGGTCTGACCGTGGCCAGCGCGCTGCTGGTCGACTACGTCCTGACCGTCGCCGTGTCGATCGCGTCCGGCGTGGAGAACCTCGGCTCGGCGATCCCCTTCGTCGTGGAGCACAAGACGGGGTGCGCGGTCGCGGCCATCGTGCTGCTGACCCTGATGAACCTGCGCGGCGTCAAGGAGTCCGGCAAGCTCTTCGCCATCCCCACGTACCTCTTCGTGGCCGGCGTCTTCATCATGATCATCTGGGGCGCCTTCCGCGGCCTGGTCCTCGGCGACACCATGCAGGCCCCGACCGCCGCGTACACGATCAGGCCCGAGCACCAGGGCCTGGCCGGTTTCGCCCTCGTCTTCCTGCTGCTGCGCGCGTTCTCCTCCGGCTGCGCGGCGCTCACCGGCGTCGAGGCCATCAGCAACGGCGTGCCCGCGTTCCGCAAGCCCAAGAGCAAGAACGCCGCGACGACGCTGGCGATGATGGGCCTGCTCGCCGTCACCATGTTCTGCGGGATCATCGGCCTGGCCATGGCCACCGACGTCAAGATGGCCGAGAACCCGGCGAGGGACCTGGTCCGCAACGGCGCCCCGGTCGGCTCCGGCTTCGTCCAGGACCCGGTCATCTCCCAGGTCGCGGCCGCGGTCTTCGGCGACGGCACGTTCTTCTTCGTGATCCTCGCCGCCGCCACCGCCCTCGTCCTCTTCCTGGCCGCCAACACCGCGTACAACGGCTTCCCGCTGCTCGGCTCGATCCTGGCCCAGGACCGCTACCTGCCCCGCCAGCTGCACACCCGCGGCGACCGGCTCGCCTTCTCCAACGGCATCGTGCTGCTGGCCGGCGCCGCGATCCTGCTGGTCGTCATCTACGGCGCCGACTCGACCCGGCTGATCCAGCTGTACATCGTCGGCGTGTTCGTCTCCTTCACCCTCAGCCAGACCGGCATGGTCCGGCACTGGAACCGCCACCTGCGCGTGGAGCGGGACCAGGCCAAGCGCCGCCACATGGTCCGCTCCCGCGCGATCAACACCTTCGGCGCCTTCTTCACCGGCCTGGTGCTCGTCGTCGTCCTCGCCACCAAGTTCACCCACGGCGCCTGGGTCGCGCTGCTCGGCATGGTGATCTTCTTCGGCACGATGACCGCGATCCGCAAGCACTACGACCGGGTCGCCGAGGAGATCTCCGCCGACGACACCGCACCGGACGAGTCCATCCGCCCCTCGCGGGTCCACGCGATCGTCCTGGTCTCCAAGCTCCACCGCCCCACCCTGCGCGCCCTCGCCTACGCCAAGCTGATCCGCACGGACCACCTGGAGGCGCTCTCCATCAGCGTGGACCCGGCCGAGACGAAGGCCCTCAGGGAGGACTGGGAGCGGCGCGGCATCAACGTACCGCTCAAGATCCTGGACTCGCCCTACCGCGAGGTGACCCGCCCGGTCATCGAGTACGTCAAGGGCCTGCGCCGGGAGAGCCCGCGGGACGTGGTGAGCGTGTACATCCCGGAGTACGTCGTCGGCCACTGGTACGAGCACCTGCTGCACAACCAGAGCGCCCTGCGGCTCAAGGGGCGGCTGCTCTTCACCCCCGGCGTGATGGTCACCTCGGTCCCGTACCAGCTGGAGTCCTCCGAGGTGGCCAAGAAGCGCGCCCGCAGGCGCGCGAACTGGACCGCTCCCGGATCGGTGCGCCGGGGCCCGGTGGAACGCAAGCACAAGGACCCGGCACCGAAGGGCTGAGGCGGCAGATCCGCGAGGGCTTCGCCGGTGGTCGGCGGCCGGACGAGACCCACGTAGACTCGTAGGTTGTTGTCCGGCCGCCGGCCACCCCCCTTCCCTTGGAGCCCGCCCCTCATGCAGAACGAATCCACGTCGCCGCAGGCCGGGGAGACGCAGCCGGAATCGCTCATCGGGCAGGAGTACGAGGTCGAGGTCGGCCCCGTCGCGCACGGCGGCCACTGCATCGCGCGGACGGACGAGGGCCGCGTCCTGTTCGTACGCCACACCCTGCCCGGCGAGAAGATCGTCGCCCGGGTCACCGACGGCGACAGCGACTCGCGCTTCCTGCGCGCGGACGCCGTACGGATCATCGAGGCGTCCAAGGACCGCGTGAAGGCCCCCTGCCCGTTCGCCGGCCCCGGCAAGTGCGGCGGCTGCGACTGGCAGCACGCAAAGCCCGGCGCCCAGCGCCGCCTCAAGGGCGAGGTCATCGCGGAGCAGCTCCAGCGCCTCGCGGGCCTCACCCCCGAGGAGGCGGGCTGGGACGGCACGGTCATGCCGGCCGAGGGCGACAAGCTCCCGGCGGGCGAGGTGCCCGCCTGGCGCACCCGCGTCCAGTACGCCATCGACGAGGACGGCCGCGTCGGCCTGCGCAAGCACCGCTCGCACGACATCGAGATCATCGACCACTGCATGATCGCCGCGCCCGGCGTCTCCGAGCTCGGCGTCGAGAAGCAGGACTGGCCCCAGATGGCCACGGTCGAGGCCATCTCCGCCACCGGCTCCCACGACCGCCAGGTCATCCTCACCCCCCGCACGGGCGGCCGCCTCCCCCTGGTCGAGCTCGACAAGCCCGTCTCGGTCCTCCGCGTCGACGAGCGCGACGGCGGCGTCCACCGCGTCCACGGCCGCGGCTTCGTCCGCGAACGCGCCGACGACCGCACCTACCGCGTCGGCTCCGGCGGCTTCTGGCAGGTCCACCCCCAGGCGGCCGACACCCTCGTCCGCGCCGTCATGCAGGGCCTGTTGCCCCGCAAGAACGACACCGCCCTCGACCTCTACTGCGGCGTCGGCCTCTTCGCCGGCGCCATCGGCCAGCGCATCGGCGAGAAGGGCGCGGTCCTCGGCATCGAGTCCGGCAAGCGCGCGGTGGAGGACGCCCGCCACAACCTCAAGGACCTCGACCGCGTCCGCATCGAACACGGCAAGGTCGACCAGGTCCTGCCCCGCACGGGCATCACCGAATGCGACCTCATCGTCCTGGACCCGCCCCGCGCGGGCGCCGGTAAGGCCACGGTGAAGCAGCTGGTGGGGCTGGGTGCGCGCCGCATCGCGTACGTGGCCTGCGACCCGGCGGCGCTGGCGAGGGACCTGGCGTACTTCCGGGAGGGCGGTTACAAGGTGCGGACGCTGCGCGCGTTCGATCTGTTTCCGATGACGTCGCACGTGGAATGCGTGGCTATTCTTGAGCCTGCGGACAAGGGCGCCTGACCTGTATTTTTGCTCCTCTGGTGGGTTTCGACCTGTTTCCCTCCGTGTAGCGGTTCGAGCGGACGGATCGCTCTTTGAGGGCTCGCTGGCCTGCGAATTCGTGAACGAGGCGCTTGCAACGGCGACGCCCTCCAGTGGCTCCTGCGGGCTTCTTGACGCTCGGATGACGCTCGAAGAGGAAGTCTTCGGGCCTCCGCGGTAGCGATGCGCATGGCCGCCTGGTCCCACGCTCCGCGGAGCCGAGCGCGGCCCGACCGCACCACTTGATACCGTCCTGGTATCATCCCTGTATGGCGATGACACTTCGACTCCCCGACGACCTTGACGCGAAGCTCACTGAGCGGGCTCGTCGGGAGGGCCGCAGCAAGCAGGAACTCGCCATTGAGGCCATCCGTGACGCCCAGGACCGGGCCGAGCTGAAGGTCGATGACGTCCTGGCCGAGCTCATGGAGAGCGATGCGGAGATCCTGGACTACCTGAAGTGACGGACGTTCGCTACATCCAGATCGACGAGATCCTGGCCATCGCTCGCACGGTCAACGGTACCGAGCACAGCGTGCGTGACATGGGACTTTTGGTGTCAGCGATCGAACGGCCCCGGACGAACGTGTTCGGGGCCGAGCTGTATCCCACGCTGCACGAGAAGGCGGCGGCACTGCTGCACTCCGTCGCTCGCAATCACGCGCTGATCGACGGCAACAAGCGCACCGCCTGGCTTGCCATGCGTGTCTTCCTGCGGTTCAACGGCGTCAGCGCCAGTACCGCCCCGCCACCCGTCTCCGTGGCCGGCCCGTTCGTCGAGGCAGTCGCGCAGGACAGCGTCGATGTACCGGCGATCGCCAAGCGCCTCGCGACCTGGTTCCCCGTTTCCTGACGTTCGACGAGGCAAGGGCGCCTCATGTGGAGAGCGTGGCGATTCTGGAGCTTCGGGCCGTGTTCGGGGCGTTAACGCCCTGGTTCTACGGAATTTGTGAACGCGGTAAGCGGATTCGAGCGTCGTGGGCCATCGCAAAGTGGTGAAAGCGCCACAGGAAACCTAGGGATGTGCTCACTCTACGGGAATCACCGCAGGTGGGCCGGGGCGACCTGTAGTGCGGCGGAGGTGTCATGGGTGGGGACCCGTATGTGTCAGCAAAAGGGGTCGGTGAAGGTGAGCGGACGGGGGTGCCGGATCCGTACGGTGACCGGGCTCTCCTGACCTCTGCCATGGCGGAGGGCTACGACGCCGTCCCCTACCAGGAACGCAGTCGGCTGCGGAGCTATCTCGAAGCCGCCGCCTCCGATGGGGATTCGCTCGCCTGCGGTGCAGGCTGCGGTACGAAGCCACTCGCCGCCCCCGTCGAGCAGACATGGAGCACCTCCCTTGCCCGGGTATGCGCCACGAACAGCGGGCACCGATCCCGCAGCAGGTCCGACGCGTGCTGCAGGGCGTCGACCGAGGCGGAGGTGGCCTCCCGTGCGAACGGCAGGGCGCTGGAGGTGATCCCCAGCACCGCCACGCAGTGAAACTCCAGCCCCTTCATCGCGTGCATCGTGGCCATCCTGACCCTGCCACGTCCGGCCCTGGGGTGTCCCGGCCCCTGGCCACCAGGATTCCGGCTGCCGCCAGCCGCTCGTACGGTCGGCCACACGTCGTAGCGTCCCACGACGGAGTGCGCGTAGGCGTTGACAGTGGTCACTTCCACCCGGTCCAGCAGCTGCTGATCCCCTTCGAGGAGCAGCGAGTCTCGCGCAGGCCGACCGTCAGGGCATTCGTTACGTGGTGAGAAGGACGCGCGAGTCGCATGAGCGCATCAGAAGGTGCTTGACGCGGTGGAGCGCCACGACCGTCGTCATCTTCCGAGCCGGAAGGACTCGCATGGTCCACCGCAACGCAGGTGAACGGCCTCTCGCCGCACCGAGAAGGCTTGGTCCCTTTTAGGTCGTATATGCGGTTTGCTCATCCTGATGTCGGGTAATCGGCAGGGGAGGCGGAATGCGGCGTTCCGCCCCGCGCGCGGTCACGATCCGCGCTGCCCCCGTCGTTCTGGAGATGTCATGTCAGGTCAGAACAAGAGTTCCTTTGCGACCGTGAATCCGTATACCGGGGAGACGCTCGCGGAGTTCCCGGTCATCGAAGGGGAAAAGGTCGACTCCGTGCTCGAAGTCGCAGGTAACGCGTTCGAAGCATGGCGGAAGCGGCCAATCGCGGAACGTGCTGCGATCGTCGGCCGCGCCTCCGGGCTGATGAAGGAACGGAAAGAGCAACTGGCCCAGATCATCACTGAGGAGATGGGGAAGCTCATCTCCGAGGCGCGCGGAGAGGTGGATCTCGCCGCATCGATTCTGGAGTACTACGCCCAGCACGGGCCGGATTTCGCCGCCGCCGAGCCGCTCGATGTGCAAGAGGGGGAGGCGTACCTCGTCAACGAGCCCCTCGGCGTGCTGCTGGGTGTCATGCCGTGGAACTTCCCGCTCTACCAGGTCGTCCGTTTCGCGGGACCGAACTTGGTGCTGGGCAACACCGTGCTGGTCAAACACGCCGGTATCTGCCCGCAGTCCGCTCTCGCCCTGGAGTCACTGTTCCGTGACGCGGAGGCCCCTGAGGGCGTCTACACGAATCTCTTCGTGAGCCACGACGAGATCTCGCGCATCATCGACAGCCCCGTCGTCCGTGGGGCCTCACTGACCGGCAGCGAAGGGGCAGGGGCCCGGGTCGCGGAACGGGCCGGGCGGAACATGAAACCCACCCTGCTGGAGCTCGGCGGCAGCGATGTCTTCATCGTTCTCGACCGTGAGGGGCTGGAGCGCACCATCGGGGCCGCGGTGGCCGGCCGGATGGCGAACACGGGCCAGAGTTGCGTGGCCGCCAAGCGGTTCATCGTGCTGGAGGACGTCTACGACGACTTCGTGGACGGGATGCGCCGCGAGTTCGAGGCGCTGAGGCCGGGCGACCCTGCGGACGAGGCGACCACCCTGGGGCCGCTCTCCTCGGAGCAGGCGGCATCGGACCTGGCCGACCAGATCCGCGAGACCCTGGACCAGGGTGCGGAACTGGTCACCGGCGGCCACCGCATCGACCGTCCGGGCGCCTTCGTCGAGCCGACGATCATCACCGGCGTCAAGCCCGGGATGCGCGCCTACGCCGAGGAGCTGTTCGGGCCGGCCGCGGTGATCTACCGGGTCGCCGACGAGGACGAGGCCATCGCCCTCGCCAACGACAGCCAGTACGGCCTCGGCGGATCCGTATTCTGCGCGGACGTGGAGCGGGGCCGACGAGTGGCGGAGCGCGTGGAGACCGGCATGGTCTGGGTGAACCACCCGACCTCGACGCAGCCCGACCTGCCGTTCGGCGGCATCAAGCGCTCCGGCTACGGGCGGGAGCTCTCGAAGCTCGGTATGCAGGAGTTCGTCAACCGCAAGCTGGTCCGGATCCTGCCGCCCGACGCGGATCTGCACGGCATCGCAGGCTGAGCGATCCGGCCGCCCTCGCGCACATCAGGGGATCGAAGCAGGCGGAAGCGGCCCGTAGGCAGTCCCGCGGTGAAAGCGAACGTGGAACAGCCGGCGCATCCGCTGCCTCCCCGAAACCGACGACACGACACCAGGAGTGACTGTGACCGCAGTGCCTGCCATCACCCTCAACAACGCAGTGCAGATCCCCCAACTCGGCTTCGGCACCTTCCAGATTCCGCCGGAGGACACCCGGGAGACGACCCTGGCCGCGCTGGAGGCCGGGTACCGGCACATCGACACGGCGGAGATGTACGGCAACGAGAAGGAGGTCGGCCAGGCGGTCCGGGACTCCGGTCTCGACCGTGCCGACGTCTTCGTGACCAGCAAGCTCAACAACGGCGCCCATGCTCACGACGACGCCCTCCAGGCGTTCGGCCGCACCATGGACGAGTTCGGCTTCGACTACCTGGACCTCTTCCTCATCCACTGGCCGCTGCCCGGCAAGGGCGACTTCGTGGAGACGTGGAAGGCTCTGGAGGAGATCTACCGCTCCGGCCGCGCCAAGGCCATCGGGGTCTCCAACTTCCAGCCCCACCACCTGCGCCGCCTGCTTGAAGGCAGCGAGGTGGTCCCCGCGGTCAATCAGATCGAGGCGCACCCCTACCTCACCCAGGACGACGTCAGGGCGTTCGGGGCCGAGCACCACATCGTCACCGAGGCATGGTCGCCCATCGCGCAGGGCAAGGTGCTCGACGATCCTGCCATCAAGCGCATCGCGGATCGGGTGGGCAAGACGCCTGCCCAGGTGACCCTTCGCTGGCACATCCAGCGCGGGGACGTCGTCTTCCCCAAGTCGGTGACCCAGAAGCGCATCGAGGAGAACTTCGACCTCTTCGACTTCGAGCTCAGCGAAGGCGACATCGGCGAGATCTCCGCGCTGGACCGCAACGAGCGGACCGGGCCCGACCCGGACCGCTTCAATGGCTGAGTGTCGTACTCCGTCAGCTCCGGCTGCCGGAGTCCCGCCGGCGGCGTGACGGTCCTCGATCGCTCTGGGAGGCGACCGGGCGCCCCGCATACCGGTGCAAACCGGGTATGCGCTCTGGTTTCTGTCCGGGAGCGCCGCCGCCACGGCACAATTACGGGTGATGACCAGCACCACCGCTCCAGGATCCGGGCAGGAGGGGTTCAGCCCCTTCGCCCACCTCACCGTGCAGAACACCGCTCTCTACCGTCAGGTGATGCGGGCGTTCGTCATGGCCAAGGAACACTTCGCCGTGCATCTGCGCCCCGAGGACGTGTACGCCGCACTGCCCGGGGAGGTGCGGCCGGGCGAGCTCGACGGGGTCGTCAAGGCATTGGACAAGCTGGTCGAGTGGGGGAATCTGCGGGCCGACCCCGACACCGGGCGGGTCAGCGCCGTCGAGGACTTCTACCGCAAACGCTTCATCTACCAGCTGACCCGGGCCGGGGAGGCGGCCGAGGAAGCCCTTGCCGCCTACGACGAGGCGCTCGGGCGGCGGGGCGCCCTTCAGGCCATCGCTCTGCACGACATCGTCACGCAGCTGCGAGCCCTTCTCGTGCTCACGGCCGACGAGCAGCCGGACCCCGGCAAGACGTACCTCGCGTTCGACGCGCTGGCGAGCCGGTTCGCCGCTCTCGCCGAGAACGCGCGCGCGTTCATGGGTTCGCTGCAGCGGACCATTGATCTGCACGAGGTGGAGGAAGCGGTCTTCCTCGCGTACAAGGACCGCCTCATCCAGTATCTGGAACGCTTCATCCAGGACCTGATCACGCTGGGCGGGCGCATCGCCCAGCTCATCCTGGAGCTGGAGGACTCGGGCAGGATCGAGGTCCTGCTCAGGGCCGCCGCCGGGCGGGAAGCGGCCGATGCCGCGCCGGAGGACGCGGAGCCCGCCGCGCAGAGGGCGTACGCCCACTGGGCGGGCCGGTGGGACGGGCTCGCGGTGTGGTTCCTCAGCCGAGACGGGCGCGAGTCGCAGGCCAGACTCCTGCGTGGCCGTGCCCTGGGCGCCATTCCGCAGATGCTGGCCGTCGTCCGTGTGCTGGGGGAACGCCGGGCCGGCCGGTCGGACCGGTCCGCCGACTTCCGTACACTCGCGCGCTGGTTCGCCGAGGCTCCCGACGACGCGTCGCGGCACCAGCTGTGGCGTGCGGCCTTCGGGCTCCACCCCGCCCGGCACCTCACGGCCGACGCGGACACTCTGGCGGCCCGCCTGGCCGTACCCGTGCCGGCCGCGACTCCCTGGGCCGCCGCGGAGCCGCTGCGGATCAGCCCTCAGCTGCGCCGCACCGGAAGCTACGAGCGGCGGGGCAAGCCCCGCAAGGTCGAGGACCGGCAGGCGCGGCGTCGCCACCTCGCCGAGCTGGCAGCCAAGCAGGTGGCCGAGACCGCCGCTGCCCGGGACCGTCTCGTCACCGACGGAACGGTCAGACTGTCCGAACTCGGCGAGCTCGACCCCGCGTCCTTCGGGCTCTTCCTCCAATTGCTCGGTGACGCACTGGCCACCTGGCGACCCGGTATGCGGCACACCGTGGCCACCAGCAACGACGGCTCCATGGAGATCAGGCTCAGTGCTCTGCCCGACGGACCCGCGGCGGAGATCCGTACGCCGTCGGGGACGTTCCACGGGCCCGATCACCTCATCGAGATCGTCGACCTGACGGATGCCGACGAGCCGATGTACGGAGGAAGCGGACGATGACCACGCCACCGGCCGAAGTGCTCGACGGGCAGCACGCCGCCGAGCTCCGCAAGGCCGCCCGCGCCCTGCTGAAACAGCCACTCCTCCTCTCGCGCGGCAAGCACGCGGACGAGTTCCGGCTCGTGCGGCGGCACGCCTCCGAGCTTCGCGAGTGGTTCGACCGCAACACCGGCTGGCCGCTCCACGTGGACGCCGAGACCGCGCGGCTGCGCAAGATCCCCGGCGTACTCCACGATCCGACGCACCCGGCACGCGAGGCGACCCGCGCTGCCGCGCCCTTCACCCGTCGCCGCTACGTCCTGCTCTGTCTGGCCCTGGCATCCCTGGAGCGCGGCGAGTCCCAGATCGCCCTCGGCCGTCTCGCCGACCAGATCGTCCTCGATGCCACCGACCCCGGGCTCGTCGCGGCGGGCATCCAATTCACCCTCGACCGCCGGGACGAGCGCCTCGACCTCGCGGCCGTCGTACGGCTCCTGCTCGGTCTCGGTGTGCTGCGCCGGGTCGCCGGAGACGAGGACGCGTACGTGAACGGTGCGGGCGACGTGCTCTACGACGTCGAACGCCGGGTACTGGCCGGGCTCCTCGCGACACGTCGTGGGCCCTCCACCGTGCAGGCCGAGGCCACCGCAGACCGGCTGGCTCAGCTCGTCGCCGAAACCGCCCTCGACAGCGAGGAGCTCCGCTTCCGCGCGATGCGGCACGCACTGACGCGCAGACTTCTGGACGATCCGGTGGTCTACTACGACGAGCTGAGCGACGCCGAACTCGGCTATCTCACCCGGCAGCGGGGGTTCCTCACGGCCCGGGTCGCCGAGCTGACCGGTCTGGTGCCCGAGATCCGGGCCGAAGGCATCGCCATGGTCGACCCCGACGACGACCTCACCGACGTACGGATGCCCGAGCAGGGCACCCACGGCCACATCACCCTGCTGCTCGCCGAGCACCTGGCGGGGGCGGGCCGCCCCGTCACCACCCACCAGCTCATCCAGCGGGTGCGGGAACTCGCCGTCGTACACGGCACGTTCTGGTCCAAGGCCGCGCGGGAGCCGGGCACGGAGGCGGAACTCGTCGAGCAGGCCGTCGCCCGGCTCGCCGCCCTCGGCCTGGTCTCCCGGACCGCCGACGGGGCCGAGCCCCGCCCCGCGCTGGCCCGCTACGCGGTCGGCGAACCCGTCGTACTCGAACCAGGCACACCCGGCAGCGCGCGCAAGCCGGCACAGCGAAAGGCCGGTCAGGCGTGACCAACCCGCTCCCCGAGCCCCTCCGCACCCGCTGGCAGCCCCTGCGCATCGGGCTCGTCGACCTCTTCCACTACGACGTGGAGGAGTTCCACTTCCGTGACGGACGACTGCTGCTGCGCGGCAACAACGGCACCGGCAAGTCCAAGGTGCTCGCGCTCACCCTGCCCTTCCTGCTCGACGGCGACCTGAGCCCGCGACGGGTCGAGCCGGACGGCGACCCCGGCAAGCGGATGGAATGGAACCTCCTCCTCGGCGGTGATCACCCGCACACCGAACGCCTCGGCTACACCTGGATCGAGTTCGGCAGACTCGACGCGAACACCGGGGGGAGCCACTTCCGTACGCTCCTGTGCGGACTGAAGGCGGTGAGCGGCCGCGGGATCGCCCGGCACTGGTACGCGGTCACCGACCGGCGCGTCCAGCACGGGTCCGGTACACCCGTGGAGGGCTTCCTCAGCCTGGTCGACGCCACCGGCACGGCCCTGACCAGGGACCGCCTCGTCGAAGCCGTCACCGGCCACGGCATGGTGTACGACCAGGCCAAGACCTACCGCAGAGCCGTGGACGAGGCCCTCTTCGGGCTCGGCGAGCAGCGGTACGGAGCCCTGGTCGACCTGCTCGTCCAGCTGCGCCAGCCACAGCTGTCCAAGCGCCCCAACGAGGCGGCCCTCTCCCGCGCACTCACCGAGGCCCTGCCACCGGTGGACCAGGCCGTGATCGCCGACGTGGCCGAGGCGTTCCGCTCACTCGACGAGGAGAAGACCGAACTGGCGGCCGCCTCCGCCGCGGAGCGTGCTGCCGCCGACTTCCTGGAGCACTACCGGCGCTACGCGCGCGTCGCCACCCGCCGCCGCGCCCGGCTGCCACGCGCCGAGCACTCCCGCTACGAGCAACGCCAACGGGACCTCGCCGAGGCACAGGCACAGCAAGCCAGGGCCGAGGAGGAGCGGCAGGCGGCGGCCGAACTCACCGCGAAGCTGGAGGAACAGCACAACCGGCTCCGCGCTCAGGACGAGGCCCTGCGGGAAAGCCCCGAGATGCGCAGCGCCAGAAGTCTTGAGCAGGCACGCCACGAGGTGGAGCGCACCGCGCGTGCGGCGGAGCGCGCGCGGAACGACCGGGAGCAGGCGGCGCGGCTGCACGACAAGCGCCTCGAACGGCTCGGCGCCGCCGAGAACCGGCTGCGCGCGGCCGACCGGCACGCCCAGGACACCTACCGGCAGGCGACCGAGGCCGCGGCGGCCGCCCGGGTGGTCCTCCCGGCGAACGGCCTGCCGGCCGGCGGGCTCCCCCCGAGCGAACTGCGCACCGCCGTCGAGGAGTCCGTGGAGCGAGGCCGACGTGCGCTCACCCATGTGACGGACCTCGCCCGGACCGCCGCCCGCGCCTCGGAGGAACGGCGCACGCACGCCGTCAGACTGGACGAAGCCGATATCGACCGGTCTGCGGCCGCGGCGGAGCTCGGCCTGGCCGAGGAGGACGTGCTGGACGCCGGTCGGGCGCTGCTGGCCGAAGTCCGCACCCGCGCCCGTGGCTGGACCGAGCTTGCCTACGCGGACGAGCCCGGCCTGCTGGACGAACTCCAGGAATGGGTGGGCCGCCTCCACGGCCCGTACCCGGCGCGGACCGAGGCCGTGCGCGCCCACAGCGCCGCATCCGCGCGACTGGCCGAGCAGGCTGCCGCCGTCGGCCGGCGCCGGACCGAACTCACCGAGCGGGCCGACGGGCTGCGGCAGGAACTGACCGCGCTGGAGGCCGGCGGGCGCCGTCCACCGCAGCCGCCGCGCACACGCACCCCCGGTCTGCGCGAGCGGATGACGGGCGCCCCCCTGTGGCGGCTGGTGGACTTCGAGAACGGGCTCTCCGATGAGGAACGCGCCGGCCTTGAGGCCGCCTTGGAGGGGTCCGGGATGCTGGACGCCTGGGTGCTGCCCAGCGGCACGGTTCTCAGGGCCGACACCCACGAGACGCTGCTCGCCCCGGACGGGGCTCCGGTACAGGGCATGTCGCTCGCGCACCTGCTGCGCCCGGCCGTGGACCACGGGGACGCGGGGGCCGCGGCCGTGGGCGAGGAGACCGTGGCCCGGCTGCTCGCCGCAATCGGCGCCGGCCCGGAAGCCGGTGCGGCGGGCGGCGAGCAGACCGGCACCGGACCGGCGGGCGGAGCCGGAACGTGGGCCGCGGTCGACGGGCGCTTCCGGATCGGTGCGCTGACCGGCCGATGGGGCAAGTCCGCCGCCGAGTACATCGGTGAGGGCGCGCGGGAGGCTGCCCGGCGGACCCGCATCCACGTCATCCGCGGCGAACTCGACGTTCTCCAGGGGGAGCTGGCGGACCTCGCCGAACTGATCGCCACGCTGGCCGCCCGCCGCGAGGTGCTGGAGGCGGAGCTGGCCGGGGTACCGGACGAGACCGCCCTCACTCGTGCGCACGCCCGCGTGGCAGCCGCCGCGGAATCCCTGCGCCGGACCGTCGAACGGTGCGAGGAGCGGTCAGCCGCGCTCCTGGAGGCGGCCGAGCGGAGCGAGTCGGCCGCGGTGGATCTCGCGCGGACCGCCGAGGACCTGAGGATGCCGGCGGACGAGGAAGGGCTGGCAGCGGTACGCGACGCACTCGGCGTACTCGCCGAGGTGCTGGCCGCCCTCTGGCCCGCCCTCCGGGAACGCCGAGAGGCGGGCGGCCAGGTCACGGAGGAGCGTACCGAGGCCGGGCAGGCCGCCGAGCGTGCCGCGGAGCTCACGGAGCGCGCGAAGGAGGCGGAGAACGAGGCGTCGGCGGCCGACGAACGCTTCAGCACCCTGCGTGCCACGGTCGGCGCCGCCGTCGACGAACTCCAGCGCCTGCTGGCGCGGACCGCGGAGGCGTCGCGTACGTGCGAGAGCGAGCAGCAGGACGCCCGCCGGCGGTACGCCGAGGCCGACCGGGCCGCGAGCAGGGCCGAAGGCCGCATCGAGCAGTTGCATGCAGGGCTCCGTGAAGCGGCCGAGGCGCGTACCGAGGCCATCGCCGCACTCCAGCGGTTCACCGGCACCGGGCTGATGGCGGTGGCTGTCCCCGACGTCGAGGCGCCCGCCGTCGACGGTGGCGCATGGGCCGCCACTCCTGCCATCGCGCTGGCCCGCGCCATCGACGCGGCGCTCGCCACCGTCGACGACTCCGACAGCGCATGGGAACGCGTGCAACGCCGGCTCAGCGAGGAGTTCAAGGCCCTGCAGGACACCCTCTCCAGGCATGGCCACCGGGCCTCCGCCCGGATGGTGGAGGACGGGATGGTCGTCGACATCACCTACCAGGGCCGTGAGCGGTCCGTACCGGACCTGGCCGCGGCACTGGCCGTCGAGGTCGGCGAGCTGGCACGCATCCTGTCCGCACGGGAGCGGGAGATCCTGGAGACCCATCTGGTCACGGAGGTCGCGGGGACGCTCCAGGAGCTGATCGGTGCGGCCGAGCGGCAGGTGCGGGACATGAACGTCGAACTGGAGGAGCGGCCGACCTCCACCGGCATGCGGCTGAGGCTGGTGTGGCGGGCGTCCCGCAAGGCCCCCGCCGGGCTCGCCCGGGCCAGGGAGCGGCTGCGCCGGTCGGCCGACGTATGGACCGCCGAGGACCGCGCGGCCGTGGGCGAGTTCCTTCAGGAGCTGATCGCCCGCCAGCACACGGAAGACGCCACGGGCAGCTGGCTCGACCACCTCACTGCCGCGCTCGACTACCGGACCTGGCACGAGTTCGGGGTCGAGCGGCACCAGCAGGGCCGCTGGATTCCGGCCACGGGACCCGCTTCCGGAGGCGAGCGGGTGCTGGCCGTGTCGGTGCCGCTGTTCGCCGCCGCATCCTCCCACTACGCGAGTGCGGGCAGCCCGTACGCACCGCGCCTGGTCACCCTCGACGAAGCGTTCGCCGGGGTGGACGACGACTCCCGCGCCAAGTGTCTGGGCCTGCTGCACGCCTTCGACCTCGATGTCGTGATGACGAGCGAGCGCGAGTGGGCCTGCTACCCGCAGGTGCCCGGCATCGCCATCGCCCAGTTGTCGCGGATCGACGAGGTCGCGGCGGTGCTCGTCACCCGGTGGGAATGGGACGGCACGCGCAGGCGGCGCGGCCCGGACCCGGCGGGGCCCGCGCACGCGGTTCCCGCGTCCCGGGCCGAGCAGGCCGACGCGTCGGAGCCGCTGTGGACCTGACCCCCGCGACGGCCGACGGCGTACGACTGCGCAGACTCCTCGGCGCACCCGGACTCGGCTGGCTGGTCGACCGGGCGCGCCGGCGCCTGGAGCGCGGGCAGCCGCTCACCGGCCCGGTATCACTGAGCTCGCCCACGGAAGACCAACGGATGGCCGCGGAAAGGCTGTTGGGCCGTGCACCAGGCGGCGGGCGGTCCTTGTCCGTGCGTCTCGACGTGGTGGACGACGTGCTGCGCCGCTCCGGCATCAGCCCGGCCGGGCTGGCCGCGGCCGTGGTGGCACTCACCGGGCCGGTCACCCTCCTCGGCGATGCCCGTGCCGAGGAGCAGCGGGCCTGGGCGCGGGCATACGTCCCGCTCGAAGCCCTGGCGGACGAGGTCCCCGCCCTCCGGGGCTGGGCCGAACGGCTCCGGAACGACGGGCTGGTACGGCGCCTCGCCGGAACACCCACCGCAGCGGCCGACCTGCTCGGCCGTGCCGCCACCGTCGTGAGGGCCCTCCCGGTGGAGCCGCCGGTGTCGCTCCCCGCGTTCGCCTCCCGGCTCCTCGGCAGTGCGCACGCGCTCGACGACGGAACCCCGCTCTGTACGCTCACCCTGTCCGGCGTCCGGGCGCTGACCGGGGCCCCTGACGCAGGCGGTGTGCAGGGGCGGCGTGAGGCGTGGGCATCGGTGGGCCTGTTGCGCGACGAGCTGTCCTCGACCGTGCTCGCCCTGAACCTGCGGGGGACTCCCGCCCTGGACTGGATGGCC
This sequence comes from Streptomyces sp. A1277, assembly GCF_004795015.1. Classification (GTDB taxonomy): domain Bacteria; phylum Actinomycetota; class Actinomycetes; order Streptomycetales; family Streptomycetaceae; genus Streptomyces. The sequence continues at coordinate 156,014 of NZ_SSBI01000004.1, forward strand.
GACGCGGGTGAACCCGCCGTGCTGACCCTGCGGCAACTGACGCGCTGCCCGCCCAGCTCGGCGCCACCGGTGGTCCGGATCTGCGAGAACCCGGCCGTGCTCGCCGCGGCCGCCGACACGTACGGCACGCGGTGCGCGCCGCTGGTCTGCCTCCAGGGCCAGCCGTCCGCCGCCGCCCTCGCCCTCCTGAGCCATCTCCACACGCACGGGAGCCGCTTCCACTACCACGGCGACTTCGACTGGGGAGGCATGCGGATCGCCGCCGCCCTGCTGCGGCGGGTCCCCTGGAGCCCGTGGCGCTACACCGCGGCCGACTACCGCGCCGCCGTGCACACGCTGCCCGCCGGTCCACCCCTCACCGGGACCCGGGCAGAGGCCCCGTGGGACCCCGGCCTGCCGGACGCGTTGCAGGAGGCGGGTGTGCGGGTGGAGGAGGAGGCGGTGCTGGACGATCTGCTGGGCGATCTCGGATGAGATGAGGAGAGGGCCCTCCGTCACATCCGGAAGGGGGAGCCCCGTATGTCGCGTGCACCGAGGCCGGTACGGCTGCGGGCGTTGGCCTCGGCGACGCGGGCGCTCAGCAACTCGGCGGGGTCGAGCGGCCGTAGGTCGGCCGGGTCGGCCTCCCACTCGCGGCCACCGGCGAGCGGGCGGAGCTGGAGGCAGGGACCTTCGTGGCCCATCACCAGGCCCACCCGGCCGCTTCCGGCGTCGTGCACGGCCGTCCCGACGCGAGGGACCCCGTCATCGGTCACCCGGTCGCTCCGTTCCTGATCACCTCGGCGAGGGCGTGCGCCACGGGGGCGGAGCAGACGCCGAGGTGGACGAGTGCGTAACCGGCCGGCCGTACGCCGCCGTCGCCCTCCGCGTCGCGCCACGGGGTGCGTACGTCCATCGCGGGCAGCTGGATGCCGGCGGTTGTCAGGGCGGCGGCGAGGGCGTCGCGGGCATCGACGGCCTCCTGGATCTTGGCTGTTGACGCGTTCTCCGCCTGGGGCGTCCTGCGGGGGAGGGACGGCTTCATGGGGTTTCTTCCTTCGGTTGTTCTTTCGCTGATTCCTCTGCCTGGCCACCCGCCCGGTAATACGGTGCGTGAGGGGCTCGTTACGAGGATGGCCCCGTCAGCGGTGTGACACACCGAGGGCGAAGGGTGCCTCCCCGGTGGGTGGGCCACCTTCCACACGTTCCACGGAGGGCGCGATGCCGACGAGGCGGGCGGTCACAGGCCGCAGCAGGGAACCACGGGCACGGTTCGCGGAGGAGCTGCGGCACCTGCGAACCGCGCGTGGCGACAGTCTGCGGCAGCTCGGCGAACGGCTGGGCTGGGACTGGTCGTTGTTCGGGAAGATGGAGAAGGGCGAGACGGTCGGCGGCCCCGAGGTGGTCGAGGCGCTCGACCAGTACTACGGCACACCGGGGCTGCTGTTGGCGCTGTGGGAACTGGCCATCAGCGACCAGACGCAGTTCAAGGAGCGGTACCGGCGGTACATGGCCCTGGAGGCCGAGGCGACGAGCCTGTGGCACTTCGCGGTGAGCGTCGTGCCCGGTCTGCTGCAGACACCGGGGTATGCGCGGGAGTTGCTGGCGGCAGGAGGACTACGCGGTGACGCCCTGGACCAACAGGTCGAGGCACGGATGGGGCGGCAGAATCTACTGACAGCGGATGACCCGCCGCCCTTCCGTACCATCCTGTCGGAGGCAGTGCTCCGGACGACCCTGCGAAGTGCACAGGAGTGGCGAAGGCAGCTTGAATACCTCGTCGAGGCGGGGGGCCGACCGAACCTGACGCTGCAAGTTCTGCCTCAGGCGGCCGGACTGCACGGCCTGTCGAGCACCGACGTCTGGTTTCTCCGGTTGCACGACACTCGTACGGTGGCGTACACGGAGCATGGGTACGGCGGAGAACTGCATGAGGAAAGCGCTGCGGTGGAGCGTATGCAACGTGCGTACGATGCAACGCGTGACCTGGCGCTTTCCCCGGCCGAGTCGCGAAAATTCATCTTGCGTATGTTGGAGGAACTGCCGTGCGAGCCATCGACCTGAGCGCCGCGACCTGGCACAAGAGCAGCCACAGCAACCAGGACGGTGGCGCGTGCGTCGAGGTTTCCCGCAGTTTCGCCGATGTCGTCCCGGTCCGTGACAGCAAGCACCGGGGTGGCCCCGCCCTCACCTTCACCGCGGACGGCTGGTCGTCCTTCGTGTCCGCGGTGAAAGACGGTGCCGTGGGCGCCTGAGTCGCCCCACCGCGCGAAACGGCCCTGGAGCGAGACCGAGCGGGCGGCAGGGGCGGGATGTCCACCTGGGCCCGCGACACCTTGCGTATCAGCTGGCACGGGAAGGCGAGTCCGCATCTGCCGAGGTAGTGCGTGAACCCGCCTCGATCGGGGCCGGCCGGCCCGTACGCACGAGGACTTCCGACTCCTCGTGGACCACGACGAGTCGCTGCTGCGGAGCGCGGACACGGTGGTGACCGCCACCCTGGAGCCCAGCACGGATCTGCTCGCGACGGGGACGCTGCCGGAGGGCATCGCCGCGGTACTGGATTCGATCCGTCCGCAGACCCGCATCGTGAGCCTGTGCACCTCGGCCTTTCTGCTCGCGGCGGCCGCCCTCACGCCGGTGCGTCGCAGCGCCGTGGCGTGAGGGCGGGCAGGCGCAGCTGCGTTCCGTGCGCCGCTGAACTGTTGCTTCGAGTGGTGCGCCTCGCCGAGGTGGGTGCGGGCGAGGAGGGCCCGGTCGGCGTCTCGGCGCTGGGCCGGTCATCGAGGCTCGGGCATTCGGCGCGTTCTGTCAACGGATGAGCCGGTTCCGTAACATTTCGGTCCTGCGTACACGCCCTCCTCACGTTATACCCCTAGATTCTCCGCCATTACATGAACACTTCACGCGTTCACCCATTACCTTCATGGGATCATTGAGCGGCCACAATGAGCCATCCCGGAGGCAGATGTGGCCCCTTCGATGTGTTGTTTCCGCGTGCATGGGGGGACTGGCATGAGCATCCGCATCGTCGTGGCCGGAGAGTACGCGTTGTCCGTCGAGGTGATGGCGAAGTACCTGGATACCGTGGCCGACTTCTCCGTGGTCGGGGCCGCGAAGCAGCACGGTGATCTGCTGCCGGCGGTGGCGCGGTTAGAGCCTGCCGTCGCGGTGGTCGAGACGGGCACCGTGGACGAGGACGTACTGGCCATTCTGGGGCAGTTGCGTACGACGCAGCCGCAGTGCGGGGTTGCGCTGATATCGAGCCAGTCCTCGCCGAACTTCACCGACCAGGCGATCCGGGCCGGGGTGCTGAGCGTGGTGTCCCTCCAGGTCGAACTGCAGTACCTGATAGGGGCGATACGGGGGGCGGCGGTGGGCTGTCTGACCATGGATCCCGGTCTCTTCGCCTCCCCGCCGGTGTCGCTGCACTGTCCGCTGAGCGCCCGGGAGGCCGATGTGCTCCGGCTGACCGCCTCGGGCGCCTCGCTCAAGGAGATCGCCCGGGATCTGTATCTGGCGGTCGGCACGGTACGGAACCTGGCCTCGACCGCCATCCGGAAGCTCCAGGCCCGCAACCGCTTCGACGCGGCCCGGATCGCGACCGAGCAGCGCTGGTTGTGAGGCGGGCGGGCTATGACGCCGTCTGTCCCGCTCCTTCCCGCCTCGCGGCCGCCTCCGCGTCGTGTCCGTAGAGCCAGCTCATCGCCCGCAGCCCCGCCAGGCCCCGCGGGTCCGCAGGGGCGCCGGGCCGGTGGGGGCCGGACGGTTTCGGGTGGTCGCGCAGATGCAGGAACCGGGTGCTCTCGCGCGCGCCGCGCTGGATCAGCGTGGTGCGGGGGAGGCGGAGTTCCTGGTAGCGGCGCAGCGCTGTCGGTGCGTCGGCCTTGGCGGCCCGGCCCAGGCATACGGCCAGGGTGACCGCGTCCTCGATCGCCTGGTTCGCGCCCTGGGCCAGGAACGGCAGCATGGGGTGGGCGGCGTCGCCGAGGAGGGCCACCCGGGGGGTGACCCAGTCGGGCAGGCTCTCGCGGTCGTGCAGGGGCCAGCGGCGTACCGTGTCGGCGGCGGCGATGAGGCGGGTGACCGTAGGGTTCCAGCCGCGGTAGGCGGCGGCGAGTTCGGCCGGGTCGCCCTCGGCGGTCCAGGACTCCTCGCCCGCCGTGCGTGCGGGCACGGTGGCGGTGAAGCTGATCTCCCGCCCCGCGGAGACCGGGTAGCACACCAGGTGGCGCCCCGGGCCGGGCCAGACGCGGACCTCCGGTTCGTCGGCCGGCCAGGGGAGGCGGTCGGCCGGGACCAGGCCGCGGTAGACGCTGCTGCCGGAGAATACCCGGGCGTCACCGGCCAGCCAGGAGCGGACGGCGGAGTGCACCCCGTCCGCGCCGATCACCACGTCCGCCCGAATCCGGGCGCCCGAGGCGAAGGTGAGGTGTACTCCGCCGGGGGTCTCCGTCAGGTCCGTCAGCCGGTGCCCGGGCCGGAGCTGTCCCGGGCCGACCGCTTCCCTCAGTACGCGGTGCAGTTGGGCCCGGTGGACCGTGTAGTAGGGCGCGCCGTAGCCGCGGTGGCAGGCCGCGCCCAGTGCGGTGGTGCTGAGCGGGCGGTCGTCGTCCCAGCCGCGCAGGCGCAGCGCACGGGGCAGGACCGCGATCGCGCGGAGCGCTTCGGTGAGGCCCAGCCGGTGCAGCAGGCGGGTGGCGTTGGGTGCGAGCTGGAGCCCGGCGCCCGCCCCGGCCGGTTCCGGGCTCCGCTCGAAGACGGTGCAGTCCACCCCTTCGCGCCTCAGGGCGAGGGCCAGGGTCAGCCCCGCGATGCCGCCGCCGATCACCGCCACGGCGGCGGCACGTACCTGTACGCCCTGCGTCCCGGTCACTGCTCGCGGCAGAACTCGTCGATGGGGTAGCCGACGTGCCGGTCGGCCGTGGGTACGTACCCCAGCAGCGTGTCCCCGGGGGCGAGTTCGGTGCAGTTCAGCACCACGCCGCCCGGGCCCAGCACCCGTACGTGCCAGTCGTCCTGGAGGATGAGGTTGACCCGTACCCCTTCCGGTGACACCGCGTCGACCGAGATCAGCGGTCTGGTCTCGACCTTGATCCGGCCCACCGGCACCACGCGGGTCCGGCCGGTGGCGTCCACCGCCAGCGCCGGGGCGCCCGCGTGCAGTTCGCTGAGGTAGTTGGTGCGTCCGTGCGGTGCGACGACGTACGAGTGCACCGCGCCGGCGTTCACCCGGAAGGGGCGGGTCGGCATGTACGGCAGGGGGTGCGTCTCGCTGACGCACAGCACCATGCCCTTGGAGTAGGAGCCGACCAGCAGCCCTTCGTTCTCGCCGAGCTGGCTGCAGGTGTCCACGCAGGCCCGCTCGCCCATGCCGATGTGGGTCGTCGCGGTGACGGTCAGTTCGGTGAGCGTCAGTTCACCGGCCGAGGAACGGGCCGCCTCCACCAGCGCGGTGGCGTCGCCCACGCGGTGGCCGGGCATCATCACCCCGTCCGAGCCGAGTTCCAGCACCCCGAAGGTGATCGCCGCATCCTCCGAGTCGGCGGCGGTGGTCACGATCGAGCCCTTGGAGCCCGTGGCGGCGGCGATGACGATCTCCAGCGGGATCTTGGTCGGGTCGCGGAAGTCGAGGACGCTCCAGCGCTCGGTGCGCGCCGCGTGGCACGCCTCCTCCAGGCTCGCGGCGTCGGTGATCTCCACCAGGCGGCCGAACTCCACCTCCGGATGGGCCTGTTCGAGCTCGGTGCGGCCGGTGAAGCCGGGCGGCAGGATGACGATGTCGGCCGCGCCGGGGAAGCACTCGTCCCGCCACCAGCCGTCGCCGCCGGGCAGCAGCACCTTGCGGACGGTGGGCGGGAGGCCGGCCAGGGTCTGCAGGTCTCCGGCGACGATGCCGTCGGTCCGCTGGTGCAGGGCCTCCTCGATGATCGCGGGCCGGGCGGCACCGGCACCACGGATGTCAAGCCAGCACAGCTTCTGTCCGTTCATCACACTGCCCTTCTGTCTCGTCAGCCATGTGCAGCCGCGGCTCGCCGTGCACCACGGCGGCCACCTGGGCGGCCATCCGGCGGGGATCGGCGGCCTGGAAGATGTTGCGCCCCATCGCGACCCCGGCGGCGCCGCCGAGCAGGGCGTCCCTGACGAACGCCAGCGCGTCGGTGCCCGAACCGCGGCGCGGCCCGCCCGCGCACAGCAGCGGGATCGGGCAGGCGGCGACCACGTCACGCATCTCGGCCACGCTCCCCGCGTACGGGGCCTTGACCACGTCCGCGCCGAGGTCAGCGGCGAGCGTCGCCGCGTGCACCACCAGCTCCGGGGCCTGCGGATCGCGGATGCCGGGGCCGCGCGGGTAGACCATCGCCAGCAGCGGCAGGTTCCAGCGGTCGCACAGGTCCGCCACCCGGCCCAGGTCCCCGATCTGCTGCCGCTCGTCCGCCGAGCCCATGTTGATGTGGACACTGACCGCGTCCGCCCCGAGCCGCAGCGCGTCCTCCACCGCGGTCACCAGGTACTTGGCCTCCGAATCCGGCGCGTGCCGGGTGCTCGCGCTGAGGTGCACGATGAGCGACATGCCGGCGAACCGGGCCGGGCTGATGTGCCGCAGCACGCCCTTGTGGACGACCACGGCGTCGACACCGCCCGCGGCCAGCTGGCCGGTCAGGCGGTCGATGGTGCTGCCGCGAGGCACCACCGGGCCGTCGGTGATGGAGTGGTCGAGCGGGGTGATCAGGAGCCGGCCGTCCCCGTGGCGGAACAGCCTGCCGAGCCGCATCTCACGCGCGAAATGCAGATATGACGTCATATCGCTCTCCTCTCCCCGGTGGTTTCCCGCACGCCGGGTTCGCTGTCCGCCGCCTGCGCGAGACCGCGGAGATACCGCACATCGGGCTTGCCGCCGTCGTTCAGCGGCAGCTCCGGCCACCGGCTGATGCGCACCGGCACATGCGCCGAGTCCAGCCGCGCCCCGACATGGGCCCGCAGCCGGGCGTCGTCGCCCTCGCTCCCCGGGTACAGGGACACCGCCGCGTGCACCCGCTCCACCCGGTCGCGGTCCCGCACCCCGAACACCACCGCCTGCCGCACCGCCGGATACTCGGTCAGCACCCGTTCCACGGCGACCGGGTGCACCTTCTGCCCGCCGCTCTTGATGACCTGGCCCAGGCGGCCGGTCAGCCGGAGCCTGCCGTACACATCGAGACGGCCGAGGTCACCGGTGCGCAGCCAGCCGTCCGGGGTGCTGCCCTGCGCCGGGTCGCGGCCGAGGTAGCCGTCCATGACGGTCGAGGACCGCACGCACACCTCGCCGGCCGCGCCCCGGGGAACGTCCTGACCGGTCTCCGGGTCGCGCAGGCGCAGCCCGACCCAGGGGAACGGCCGGCCCACGGTCCCCAGCAGCTCCGGTTCCTGGTGGTCCAGCCGGTCCAGGCCGCAGATGCCGCCCGCCTCGGAGGAGCCGTACAGCTGGGACAGCGGCCCCGCGAACCAGCGCAGCGCCTCGGTGATCCGGTGCGGTGCGGCCGGGGTCCCGGAGTACACCACCTGGCGCAGCGCTGACAGGTCCGGCCGGCCGCCGGCACCGAGCCGTTCGGTGAGCCGGTAGAGGTGCGGCACCGCCAGATAGGTGTCCGTCACGGCGAGGCGGCCGAAGGCGTCCAGTACCTCGTCGGCGTCGAAGTGCTCGTGCAGCACCACCGAACCGCCCGCCGCGAGCACCGCGTCCACCATGGAGCCCACCGTGTGGCTGACCGGGGTGACGGCCAGGACGCGGGCGGGCCCGCCGGGGCCGGGGGCCGAAGGGTAGACGCCGACGGTCGCGTTCCAGGTCCGGTAGGTCTGGACGATGCCCTTGGGCAGCCCGGTCGTCCCGCTGGTGAAGGTGATCCGGGCGCGGGCTCCGGGGTCGTAGGGCGCCGTCTCGCCCGGGCCGAAGCCCGCGTTCTCGGGCACCCGGGCCAGAGCGCTGCCCGCCCGGGGGGCCGTGCTGCCCGGGGCGGGCAGCAACAGGCCGCGCAGAGCGGGCGAGACCAGCGCGGCCGCGCGTACGGCCGTGGTCTCGTCGGCGACCAGGAGACGACTGCCGGTGTCCCGCAACACCTCGGCCTGGACCTCGGGCGGAAGCATCTCGGCGTCACTGCGGGGGTTGGCCGCGCGGACCGACACCACGGCCGCGCCCAGCAGGTGCGCGGCGTAGCGCGCGAAGAGCGCCGTGGGGTGGTTCGCCGCCGTGAGGAGGGCGACCGTGTCGCCCGCGGCGATACCGGAGTTACGCAGGGCGGCGGCCGTGTCGAAGACCGACGACAGGCTTTCCCGCGCGGTGAGGCGGTGCCCCGACCAGTACACCGCCGGTGCGTCCGGATGCTCCGTCCAGGTGTGCGACAGGCGGAAGGCGTAGTGCTCGTGCCGCGCCCAGGACGGGGGTATCCGCACGGGGGGACCAGTGCTCATAGGGCTCCTCTCCGGGACGTGCACGGGAACGGCCCCGCGTACCGGACCGGAAGGCGGGCCGGTACGCGGGCACCTGCGGTCAGCAGCAGCAGCAGGTGGAGGAGGAGGACGAGCAGCAGAGGCTGACGTCGGCCGCCGCCTCGGAGGCGACGCTCAGGCTCGACGAGCTCGCGCCCATCTCCGGCAGACCCACGCTGTCGGAGACCTCCAGCACCTCCAGCTCGGCGATGTCGAAGGAGGCGAAGAGGTCGCCGGCCGGGGTCTCGTTCGCGAGGGTGCTCATGATGGATCCCTTCCATTGCTTGTGCAGAGGGCTTCGATGACGCGCTGATGCTGGCAGTCGGGCGTCGGCCGGGACAACGGCCGCCCGAGCCGCCCTGACATTCATCACGTTCTTTTCCGGAGGGGGTTCCGCGGGCCTGCCCGGCGTGGAACGGGCACTAGCGTGACCACGTTTCCGGACCTTCCCGGGAAGGGAGAGAGAGTTGAGCGCTGCGCCGCCCCCGGCCTCGGAAGAGGCCCCCGCCGATGTTCTCGTCGTCGGGTTCGGCCCGGTCGGCCAGGTGTTGTCGATCCTGCTCGCCCAGCGCGGATGGCAGGTCACGGTCGTCGAACGTTGGCCCCGGCCCTACCCGATGCCACGTGCCGTCGCCTTCGACGCCGACGCCGCCCGCATCCTCCACGCCACGGGGGTCGGCCCCCACCTGAGCACGTTCGGGGAGCCCTCCGAGGACTACGTGGTGGCCGACGCCGCGGGCCGCACCCTGCTCCGTATCGGGCTGGGCCACGACCCCGCCCACCGCTGGCCCGCCTCGACCTCCATGTACCAGCCGGGCCTGGAGGAGGCGTTGGCCGGGCGCGCCGCGCGGCTCCCCAACCTGCGGCTGCTGCGCGGTCACGAGGCGGTGCGGCTGACCGCCCGGGACACCGGAGCCGACCTCACGGTGCGCCGCGCGGACGGGGGCCCCGAGCGGGTGCTGCGCGCCCGCTGGGCCGTCGGGTGCGACGGCGCCAACAGCATGGTGCGCGAGGCGATGGGCGCCGGGCTGAGCGACGGGGGCTTCGCGCTGGACTGGATGGCCTGCGATGTGACTCCGCACCGCGCGGCCGACTTCCCGCCCTGCAACGTGCAGATCGCCGACCCGGCGCGCCCCCGGGTGGCGGTCTCGGCCGGGCCGGGGCACCGGCGCTGGGAGTTCATGCGGCTGCCCGGCGAGGCCCCCGAGGCGTTCGGCATCGCCGAGAACGCCTGGCGGCTGCTCGGGCTGTTCGGTGTCGAACCGGGCAACGCCACGCTGGAACGCCACGCCGTCTACACCTTCACCGCCCGCAACGCGGACCGCTGGCGGGCCGGCCGGGTCCTGCTCGCCGGGGACGCCGCCCACCAGATGCCGCCGTTCGCCGGGCAGGGCATGTGCTCCGGCATCCGCGACGCCGACGACCTGGCCTGGAAGCTGGACCGCGTACTGGCCGGCGCCGCGCGCCCCGAGCTGCTGGACAGTTACGAGGCCGAGCGCCGCCCGCACGCCCAGGGCAGCATCGACCGCTCGGTCGCGCTCGGCCGGATGATCTGCCTGACCGATCCCATCGCCGCGGCACACCGCGACACCGCGATGGCGGCACGGCCGGACGCGGACGTCGCCCGCCCGGCACAGCCCGGCGTCCACGCCCCGGACGGGGGCCTGTACCACCGCCGGGACGACGGCACGCCCGGCCTCGGAGCGGGGCTGCCCGTCCCGCCGGCGGTGCTCGGGGCCGCCGGGCACCTCGGCCCGGACCCGGTGCTGCTCACCGCCGACGATCCGGCCGCGCTGCACGCCTCCGGCGCGTTCGAGCGCGCGGAGCGCTGGCGGCTGCGGCTGCGCCGGCTGCGGCCCGGGGACACCGCCGACGAGCTGCTGCGGGCCTGGCTGGAGTCGCTGGGCGCGACGGCGGCCGTCATCCGGCCGGACTGCCGGGTCTACGGCCTCGCCCGGAACCCGTCGGAGGCCGAGGCCCTGGTGCGGGAGCTGGCCGACCGCTACGCACCGTCCCTGGAGCCGACCGCGTAACAGCGCCGAGGGGGTGACGGTCCGCTCGGACCGTCACCCCTCCTCGACGTCCGCCCACGGGCGTCAGTGGAAGCGCTGGCCCTCGTCGCGCCGGTAGGCGTACACCGACAGCACGGCCAGGAGCACCGTCCACCCGACGAAGGAGACGGCCGCGACCGGGTTCAGGTGGTAGTCGCCCACGGCCGCCCACATCATCTCGGCGGCGCCGCGCGTCGGGGTGAAGGGCGCGATCGTCTCGATGAAGCCGGGCGCCCGGCCCGCCCCGGAGAACAGCCCCCCGGCGAAGGCGAGCGGGAAGAACGTCAGCTGCACCACCGTCAACGCCGCCCGGATCGGCAGCAGATACCCGATCGTCAGCCCCATCAGCGTGAACGGGATCGAGACCAGCACCACCACGACCACACCGGTCAGGAAGCCCAGCGGGGTGGTGGTGGCCTCCGTCGCCAGCGCGGCGATGAGCAGCAGCGGGATCATCGACAGCAGCATCGTGAGCAGCCCGGACAGCAGCCGCCCCGCGAACTTCGGGCCCGGCCCGCTGGGCAGGGTGCGGGTGTAGAGGTCCCACGGATGCTGGCGCTCCTCCGCCACACCGATGCCGTGCCCGAAGAGGTTGCTGATCATGGTCGCGAAGACCACCATCGCCGCGGTCGCGTAGGTCGCGCCCACGGGGTCGTCGCCGGCGGCCGGGACGACGAAGAACAGCATCGAAGCGCCCGGGAAGAACGCCGTGCCCACCAGCGCGATCGGGATGCGCATGGTCCGCAGCAACTGGTAGCGCGCGTGCATCAGGCTCATCCGGACCTGGGTGCGCAGCGCCGCGCGCACCCCCTGGCCGGACTCCGCCGCGCCGGGCGGCGGGCCGGCGGACGCCTCTTCGGAGCTGCTTGCCGTCTTCGGCGTGCCTATCGCCACGGGCCGCTTCCCAACTGTGTCGTCGCCGCGGGCGCGCCGGCCGGGGCGTCGTCGGCCCCGGCCTCGTCCGCGAGGGTGAGGAACGCCTCTTCCAGCGTCGCCGAGCGGACTTCGAGTCCGGAGAACGGCGCCCGGCTGTGGACCAGATCGCGCACCAGCGCGTCGGCGTCGGGGGTCAGCAGGTGCACCCGGCCGTCGACGCGCTCGGAGCTGAGGATGCCGGGCAGCGCGGGCACCTCGTCGGCCAGCAGACTGACCCGCTGGGCGCGCACCAGCCCGCGCAGCGCGTCCACCGTGTCGTCGGCGGCGACCCGGCCCCGGGCGAGTACCACCACGCGGTCGGCCAGGGTCTCGATCTCCTCCAGATAGTGGCTGGTCAGCAGCACGGTGCCGCCCTCGGCGTGGAAGGCGCGGATCACCTCCCACAGGGTGCGGCGGGTCTCCACGTCCAGTCCGGTGGTGGGCTCGTCGAGGAACACCATGCGGGGCCGCCCCACGAAGGCCAGGGCCACCGCCAGGCGGCGCTTCTCGCCGCCGGAGAGCCCACCGGTCTGGCGGCGCTCCTTGTCCAGCAGGCCGAAGCGGTCCAGGAGTTCGCCCCGGGGGACCGGGTTCTCGTAATGGGCGGCGGCGAAGTCGGCCACCTCACCGACCCGGAGCGTGGGCGGCAGCCCGGTCTCCTGCGGGGTCACCCCGATCAGCCTGCGGTGTACGGGCTTTCGCGGGTCGCCGCCGAACAGCTCGCAGTGGCCCGAGGACGGCCGGCGCAGCCCGACGAGCAGGCTGAGCAGCGTGGACTTGCCCGCGCCGTTGGGCCCCAGCAGGCCGACGAGCTCGCCGCCGCGGATCTCCAGGTCGATCGGGTGCAGCGCGGTCTTGCCGTCGTAGGAGCGGGACATCCCCACGGTCCGGACGGCCACCGGCGGTGCGGCGGCGGACGGCGTGCGCGGGGGGTCCGCCGCGGTGAGCAGGGATCGTGCCATCAGTGCTCCTCGGGTGCCGGCTGCGCGGCGGTGTCGGTGGTGCCGGGCTCGGGAAACGGGAAGAGGTGGACCAGCCGGGCGTAGGTCTGCAGCTCCTCGGCCATGGTCAGCCCGAGCCGGTTGTGCAGCATGTGGACGTGGGAGAAGAAGACCTCCCCGGGGTGTTCGGCGGTGCCTTCCGTACGGACCTGGCCGGCCAGGTCGCAGAGCAGGGTGTGCCAGGACCCGAACGGGCCGTGCTGGGCCGGGTCCACGGCGGGCGGTGCGGCGGCCGGGCGCTTCCCGGGGCCCGCGCCGGACCCGCACAGCCGGTCCAACTGCTCGGTGGAGAGCCGGAACCCGGCCCCCACCATCTGCCGCAGGGCGTCCAGTCCGCGCGCGTAGAACATGGCCTGGTCGGCCGGGCCGCCCAGCGCCGTACCGGCGGACATGGCCGCCCGCAGCGCCATCGCCGAACGCGACCGCGAGTCGGGCAGCCGGGGCAGGAAGGCGCGTACCAGTTCGCTGGAGAGCTGGAACAGCCGCTCGGTCGCGGGCATCAGGGCGGGCCCGCCGTACCGCTTTGTCTCCGGTGCATAGGTGTCCTGGTACACGCCCGGGGCCCGGGGACTGGCCAGGCGGACGCCGCGGTGCGGTTCCTCCAGCGCGGACAGCCGCCGGGCGTGCCCCAGATACGTGTCCCGGTCGACGGGGTCCTCGCCCTCCCGGAGCCGGGCCGCGCGGCCGAGCCGGTCCTGGAGCAGGCGTTCGGCGCGCGCCGTCTCGGAGGCGGTCAGCCCTCCGAGCCGCAGCCGCAGATGCGGCCCGTCCTGCCAGTAGCGGATGAAGAACCAGGGGCGGTCGGGGAACAGGTCCACCGCGGGGCCGATCACCTCGGTGACCACCCTGTCGTGCGCGGACCGCGCCATGGAGCCGAGATGGAGGTGCCAGGAACGCCACTGGACCGCGGGGCCCAGTTTCCGGGAGGCCGTCGCCTCTGGGGTCAGCCAGTGCGCTGTCCGGGACGCCGTGCTCCCGGTGGAGGGGGATTGCACCGTTGTTGTCTCCATTCTCTCGTGACTGCCGGAGGTCTCTCTCGTCACTGCCGGAGATCGAGGAGCGGGCCGCTGAACCGCGACGTCCCGCTGATCACTGCGAGTACGACCATCTCGTCGGCCGGCAGCCCGAGGAGGCGGCGCGCGGGCGCCTCACGGAACGCCCGCACCGGGCGGGCGTAGAGGCCCGCCGACGCGGCTGCCAGCGTCAGCCCGTGCACGGCCCAGCCGCAGGCGTACTGCGCCGCCGTCCAGGCACTGGTGCCGAGGTCCCCGGCCAGTTCCCGGGGCCGGAACGACAGGAACCACAGCACCGACGCGTGCCGTACGTCGCAACCGTTGCCCGGCGCCAGCGGGTAGCCGTAGATCTCCTCCAGCCGGGCCGGCACCCCGGGGCCGGTGGCGCGCGGCGTGTACGCCGCCGAGGTCACCTCGTACACCCCGTCGGCGTGGCCGGCCACCGACTGGGTGACGGCGGTGACGCGCAGCGCCCCGGCCGCCGCCCGCAGCCCGGCGCCCGGCGGAGGCGTCAGCAGCCAGTCGCGCGCGGTGTCCAGCACCGCGCCCGGTACGGTGCGCGGCCGGGCGTTGTTCCCGAACAGGCCGCGCGGCATCCGGCCCGAGGTGCGGCGCCACAGCACCTCCGCCCAGGACAGCCCGGTGTCCGGCGTGCCGGGCGGGACGGCCGTGTCCACCGGGGCCGCGGCGGCGGGGAACCGCTGGGCGCGGTTCATCTCCACCACATCGGCCATGACCGCGTCCGGCACCGCCTCGGCCGGGACCGGGCCGTGGTCCGGTCCGGCCGGGGCGTCCCCGGCCAGCTCGACCACCACGGGCAGGGTCCACTCCCAGCTGGGCGTCAGGCCGAACTCCGCCAGCCGTTCCCGGGCGCCGGGCCCCGGAAACCGCACCCGCGCCGAAATCCCCAGCAGTTGGAGGGCGACGCACACCGCGCGCAGCGCGATGCCGAGCTCCAGCTGCACCAGGGAGCCCCGGTACCAGCGGTAGGTGGCGGGCAGCCGGGTGAACCGCCCGGTGAGCAGCACCTCCCGCGCCGCCGACGGGGCCGAGGAGGCGCCGGACAGCCCGGCCAGCGCCCGCCGGTAGGGGTCGAACACCCGCCGCCTGCCCCGGTCGTTGACGAGGACCTGCACCGGGAACTTGGCGCGCACCGAGGCGTAACCCCGGTGGTCGTTGAACGGGTTCTCCGGCTCGCGGCGCTGCACCCCGAACGCCGCGACCAGCGCGTGCGCCAGCGCCCGGTCCTCCGGTACGCCGGTGACCCGGCCCGCCGGGAACGGGGCGTCCTCCAGGAGGTCGACCGTGCCCGGGGGCAGCGCGGTGAGGTCGTCGAGCCGGGCGGTGCCGGGCAGCCGGGGGGCCACCGGCAGCGCGTAGACCGGCACACCGGGCGGCGGCTCCGCGTCCGGGGGCATCGGCGGCACGGCGGGCCGGTCGGCCCCGGCGGCGTACAGGTACCACATCCGGTCGCGGGCCATGGTGTCCGCGTCCTCGGGCACCGGGCCCGCCCCCGGCGGTACGAGGGCTTCCGGTACGTTCACAGCTGCCTCCGCGGTCACGGGAACGGGTGGGGGTCGTAGGGCGCCGTGCGGTTCCCGGCCGGGGCGCCGGCGAGCGCCGCCGCCAGCCGGGGGAGTCCCGCCAGCCGCTGCTGGGGCTGGCCGAAGCACATCGGCGTGATGCCGGGCACGACCGCCTTGGCCACCGCGAGCCCCAGGTCCCGGTGCTCGCGGGTGGACTGGTCCACCGTCAGGACACGTGCGAGACCGGCGTCCGCGAAGAGCCCCGCGGTGAAGTCCAGCGCCCGGCGCACATCGCCGCGCGCCGCGTCCCGCAGCCGGTGCGGCCAGGCGGGGAAGGCGTCCCGCAGGGCGACCGCGGGCCCGCCCAGCACCGAGGTGACGCGGGGCAGCGCCTCGGGCAGCGTGTACAGCTTCAGATGGTCGTGCAGCTGGTCCACCAGCCACGGGTCGGCGAACATCGGCTCGATGTCCTCGCGGGTCCAGGTCACCGGGTCGGTGACCAGCTGGGCCAGCTCCCACAGGGCGGTACGCGCCACGGTCACCGGGTCGGAGCCGGAACCGGCGGCCGAGAAGCTGGCCGGGAAGGGCCGTTCCCGGTTCACCGCGAGCGACCAGATGACCGGGAGGTCGATGTCGTCGGTCGCCACCAGCAGATGGACGTCGAAACCGTGTGCGCCGATCAGCTCCAGCAGCCGCCGCGACGCCGGATCGGTGACGGAGGAGAGCTCGATCGACGGCAGCGGGGCCGCCCGGTGCCAGGCGTTGAGGAAGGCGTCCCGTTCCGCCAGTTCGAACAGCGAGTGCAGCACCGCCTCCTCCGGCGTCGAGCCCAGGGCGCAGCCGCTGGAGGAGTCGTGGAAGTGGAAGGTCCGTGTCCGCGAGTCGCTGCGGCGCACCGTGTCGTACGCCCGCCGGAAGCGGTGGTCGTACTGGTAGAAGCCGATCTCCGCCGGGACGAGCAGCGACGGCCCGCCGTGCAGGTCCCTGGCCCACACCCAGTCCATCGGGGTGTCCGGGGTGTACGGCGTGACCCGGCTGCCGGGGTGCGCCAGCTGTTCCGGCGTGTACTGGCCGAGGGTGCCGGGGTCCACGGCCCGGTCGGCGGTCTCGCGGTAGCTGAGGGGGCCGACGACGGCCGCCTCGTGGGGGAAGCCGCCCAGCCGCTCGTACGCCTCCAGGATGGCGACCGGCTCGGCGTCGGCGAAGGTCCCCGCCCGGGCGAAGCCCATGGCCAGGGAGTCCGGCAGGGAGGCCACGCTCATGGCGTACGGGGGCAGCGCCTCCCGCACGACCCGGTCGACCGGCCCGAACCGGGGGTCCACCGTCCGCGCGCGGAGCCGTCCGGGGGCGAGCAGCCCGGCACCGTCCGCGCCGCGCGTCGGCCCGTCCGGGGCGGCGGGTATCCGGCGGACCGGCAGCGGGGCGGGCGGGGCCGGGTCGAGCCGGTCCGGGTCGGGGGCGCAGACCCGGCAGCGGGCGCTGCGCCGTACCAGATGGCGGCGGGACGAAGGCCCGCCGAGCGCGTACAACTCACCCGCCTCCAGGGGGTGTTCCCCCAGGTTCAGGAGGACGGGGGCCAGCATCTCCAGGAGGAACGGGCGGCGCATCGCGGGGCGGGAGACCGGCCGCAGGGGATCGGCCGCCAGCGGATGGCCGGCGACCACCCGGGAGCGCAGCTCCGCGCAGCCCGCGCAGCCGCCTTCCGCCCCGGGGACCCAGTAGGGGCCGATCAGGACTTCGCCGCCGAACAGCCGGACCGACAGATGCGGCAGGCCCGAGGCGGACGCGGCGTCCACCCGCTCCTGCTCCCAGCCCGCGTTCCAGCCGCGGTTCAGGGAGAGCGAGCCGGGCCGGGCGGCGGCCAGCGGGAGCAGCGCCCGGGCCCACGGCCCGGCGGCGGGGCCGGCGAGGTCAGGACCGGTCAGCACCTCCGCGTCCGGGCCGGCGGCGGGCTGCGCCGGGGCGGGGGCCGTCATGATCTCACCGGGCATGGGCGGGCTCCTCGGCGTGCGCCGGGGCTTCGGAGGAAGCCAGGTGGGCGGGGCCCGGGGCAGGGTTCAGCGAGACCGCCCCGAAGAAGACCGGCAGGGTGCCGAGCACCGGGTCGGAACGCAGCGGTGTCCCCGCCGGCTCCCCGGGCAGCACGCCCGCACCGGCGCAGGCGGCGATCTCCGCGCGCAGCCGCGCCAGCGCGTCCGGGCCCGCCGTCCGCAGGGCCCCGGTGTGCACGTCCGCGACGCCGGCGCCGGGCCGCAGCCGGTCCGCGATGCGGCGGGCGAGCACCGTGGCGAGGCACCCGTGCGCGGCCTCCTGCACGGTCGGGCCCCAGCCGTGTCCGTACAGTTCGCCGGTCTCGGCGTGCACCGCCCGGGCCAGCACCCAGCCGGCCCCCGGCACCTCCAGCAGCCGCACCGTCACCGGGAGACCGTGCTCCTCGGCCAGGGCGCGTCGCACCACCTGAGTGCCCGGCAACAGGCGCTCGGGGACCGGCCGTTCGCTCGGCACGGCGTGCTCCGTCAGCAGCCGCAGCGCGCCGTCCAGCAGCCACTGGTCCTCAGTGGTCCCCGCGGCGCCCACCGCCGACGCGCCGTCCGGACCGGCCAGCCGGCGCAGCGCGTCCAGGGCGACCGCGACGGTGGCTGCCTGCTGGTCCCCGGCCCAGCCGATGACGCCGGCCCCCGCCCGGCCGGGCAGCCTCGCCTCGCGCAGTGCCAGCGGGAGTTGCGGCAGGTCGCCGCCCTCGGCCAGCTCGAACAGCCCGGTCCAGGGCGCGGACAGCGGGGCGACGACACGCTGTAGCGCCGGGTCGGCCGCCGGAGCACTTCCGGCTTCCGCCGAAGCCGGGGCGGGCTCCGTCGCGGCGGCGCCCGCCCCGGTACGCAGCACGTCCGCGGACAGATCCTCCCCGTGCACGACATGCGCGCCGCCCGCGGTACCGACACCGGTCAGCGCCTCGAACACCAGCTGTCCGGCCAGGGCCCCCGCCAGCGCGTCGGCGCCGGGCATCGGCGCGGGCCCGGTCCCCCGGGCCGCGGCCCAGTCATCGGCACGGGCCGCCAGCGCGTCGGCGGTGTCCGCGCCGGACCCGCCGGTCACCACCGGGCCGACGAGGGCGGTGGCGCCGAGCCGTACCGGCACCAGCGGCACGCCCGCGGGGAGCCCGAGGAGCCGAGCGGCGGCCTCCGCGACGCCGGTGCCCTCGGCGCACCAGATCACCGCGTCCACGCCGGTCACCGCTCCGGGGCCGGTCACGCCGTCCGTGAGCAGCGTGGCGCCCAGCCGCCGGGCGGTGGCCACCGCGTCCTGCGGGTCGGTGGGAGCGAGCACCAGTCGGCCCGCTCCGGCCCGGGCCAGCCCGCGCGCCGCGGGCAGCACGGCCGCGCAGGGGCCGTACAGCAGGACCCGGGCGGCCCGCAGCGCGCCGAAGGCGGCGTACGGGTCGTCGCTGAACGCCTCCAGATGGGCGAGCGCTTCACCGAAACGCTCCCGGGTCTCCGCGTCCGGTGCGGCGGCGGTGAACCGCTCGGGGTCCAGCAGCAGGTCGCGGGCCCGTAGTTCGTCGGTGAGCCTGCGCACGGCCGGGCGGGCCCGCTCCGAGCCGAGGGCCGCCACCATCTCGTCCTCCGTGGTGCCCGTCTCGAGCAGCGGGACGCAGACGTCCGCGACGGTCAGCAGCACCTGGGGCCCCAGAATGACGAACTGGGTGTGCGGTCCGCTGAAGTAGACGCCTCCCGAGACCGGTGCATAGTGCAGATACGGCCGTGACCTCATCGTCATGCGGTCTTTCCTCCGTAGGTGAAGGGGGCGCCGGCGGTCCGGGCGATCTCGACCACCCATTCCGCCGCGTGCCGGGAGTCCGCCACGGCGGGCAGGGCCTCTTCCAGGTAGCCGGGGCTCCGGCGGTCCATGAGCCGGGGCAGTACGCGTACGCTCACGGCGCTCTCCAGGTCGGTGTACTGGGGCTTCTGCCGCTGCCGGTGCTCCTCGGCGCCGAAGCCGAGCGCGGCGGCGGCCCGGAGCGCTTCGGTTCCGTAGGTGGCCTCCAGCGGTGTCTTGAGGACCACTTCGGCGGGTGCGCCGTGCCGGGTGCGCCAGCGGGTGAGCGCCCGCAGCCGGTCGGTCTCCTCCCGGCCGGCCGTGACCGCCTCGGCGAGTTCGGCCCCGCCGTACCAGCGGCGCCGGGCCAGCACCGCGCGTCCCACCAGGATCCGCGGGCAGGCCCGGGTGGCGGTGCCCGGACCGCCCGCCGAGGCGTGCCAGTCGCCGACGAAGTCCTCCATCAGCCGGCCGCCGCTGACCAGCCACGCCGCGATGCGCACCGGGGCGGGCAGGAACTCGGGGTGCCCGCTGCCGAGGGTCAGCACCCGCAGGTCGCGTCCCTCGGCATCGCGGACGCACAGCGCGTCGGTGGCCGGGTCGTGGGCGAGGCGCAGCGCGGACCAGCCCTGGGCGTCGATGCCGTCCGGCAGGACCCGGGCGTGGGCGTTGACGTTCAGCCGGTGCAGCCCGAGGTCCTCGGCGACGCGCCGGCCGTCCGCCCCGTACTGCCGTCGCAGCCGCTCCGCCAGATACGGCAGGGCCCGGCCGCCCAGCTCCCGGTCGGCACCGAGGAACCGGCCGTAGAGCATGCCGTGCCCGGCGTAGGCGTCGTTGAAGACGAGCCGGTCCCGCCAGGGTTGTACGAGGACCCCGTAGGCCAGCGGGTCCCGGCGGAAGCGGTCCGGCAGTTCGGCGACCAGACCGCGGGCCTCCCGCGCGGACAGCACCGCCTCCCGGGCGTCGGGGCCGGCGGCCGTGAGCGTGCTCCGCATCCGGGCCAGGACCTCCTGCCGCAGCCGGTGCAGCCGGCCGAGGGAGCCGTCGGGCGGCCCGCCGTCCTGCGGGATGTCGCCGTCCAGCGAACCTCCCCGCCGGTACACCTCGGCGGCGATCCGTTCGGCGTGCTCGGCGAGCGGCACCTCGGCTCCCGCCCCGTACCACTCCACGAAGATCGCGGAGAGCACCGCGCGGATGTCGTGCAGCCGGTCGAAGACCGACAGGAGTTCCACCACCGCCGCCATGTCGTCCAGGGCCCCGCCCCAGGGGCCGGTGTCCACCGTCAGGGGCGGCAGTACGTAGTCCTCCTCCACCAGGACCTGCGCGGGGCGGGCGGCGCGGTGGCTGAGGCCGGCGAGCGTGCCGCGCAGCCGGGTGAGCACGGCGGCCCGCTGCTCGGCCGGGGCCGCCGCGACCTCCGGGAGCAGCCGGTCCACCTCGCCCAGCAGCGGGGCGCTGGGCAGGCCGGGGCGGTCGAGCATCGTGCGGAGGGGCAGGGCGCCGTCCTCCGGGCCGTCGCTGAGGCAGAGGATGCCCGCGCGCACGGCCCCGCGCACCGCGGTCAGCGCGTCCTCGGCCGAGCAGCCCAGCTCCCCGGCCACCTCGGCCGCGACGGCGGACACCTGCCTGGCGCCCAGGGCGACGGCGTTGACCAGCGGGCGCACCGGTCCCGCGACCGGGGTGGAGAGCCGGCGAATGACGCCCCCGGCGGGCTGAAGGAACATCAGCTTCTCGCGGCCCGGGCCGAACTCCGAGGTCGGCGGCAGCTGCACCCAGTCCTCGGGACCCGGCGGCCGGTCCGGCGTCGCCTCGTACCGCAGCCCGCCGAGTACGTAGTGCAGCATGATCCGGTCGAGTCCGACGACCGGGACCGCGCCGGCGGGGGCCTCGTCACCGAGCGCGACGCCCTCCCGGCCGGGAAGGGCCAGCCCCACCGCGGTGAACCGGGAGAGCGGACTCGTGCGGATCATCGCGCGGGTGACGTACTGGACCAGGCCGCGTTCTGACTTGCGCAGCCGGGCGGACAGCCTCCCGCCGCCCTCCAGGGCGGCCCGGTAGCGGTCGGCGCCGGCGGCCACCTCCGGGGCGACCAGGGCGAGCGCACGCCTGAGGTCGTCATCGGCGAGGAGCCCCGCCAGCCGCTTCCGTTCCCGTTCCGCGGCCTGCGGGTACTCCCGGTCCAGCGACTCCCGCAGGGTGTCCCGCACGGCGCGGGCCGCCCGCCACCGCGCCACCGCGGGCACCGGATCGTCCTCGGTGCGCGGCACGCGGTCGTTGTGGATGTCCCGGCGCAGCGCGATCAGCGGGCCGCGCGCGCCGGGGTCGGCGGCGGCGCCGATCAGCTCGTGCAATTCCGCGGAGCAGACCTCCGCGGCGGCCTCGACCTCGTTCTCCGCGGCGCACACCTCGTCCAGCAGCGCGGCCAGTACGGAGTCCGCCAGCCGCACCCGGACCAGCGGGTTGACGCGCAGCATCCACAGCGGTTCACCGGTGTGCCCGGCCTGGGCCTCCTCGCCCGTCGTCCCGGGCCTCACGCGGCGGACCCGGCGGGCCGGCCGGCCGCCGCCCGGGACAGGCGGTCGCTCCAGGATTCCCCCAGCACCTCGTCCACGGTCTCCGCGATGGCGTAGCACAGGTAGTAGCGGTGCAGCGGGGCCACGTCGAGCAGCAGGAGCTGCTGGTAGAACAGGTTGATCAGCAGCCGGTAGGAGGCGAACCAGTCGGTGGTGCCGGCCACGGCCCCGGAGGCGTTCACGGCCGTGTGGAAGTCGCTGCCCCGCCGGCCGGTGACGTCCTCCTGGCCGGGCGGCCCCATCGTGCGCCGGTCGAAGCCGCCCTCCCGTTCCTCCAGCGTCCGCAGGGTCAGCGCCCCCTGCGCGACGGCCGAGTCGAAGACCCCCATGCAGTAGTGGAACGCCTGACGCCAACGGGCCGCCGACGGGCTGCCGGTGTCGTCCAGGGTCTGCTGCACCAGGGCCCGCAGCAGCGGTGCGTCACCCGCGAGGCGGCGGTCGAAGGCCGGCCGTACGTCCTTGCGGGGCGCCGCCCAGGACAGGAACGCCTCGGCGTGACTGCGCAGCGAGAACACGCCGAACGGGATGCCGGAGTGGTGGGCCGCCGCCAGCGCGACCATGGCCTCGGCCACCCGGGTGGGCAGGGTGCCCGCCCCCGCGGCGGCCTCCGCGACCGCCGCCGTCAGCGGCCGGTTGATCCGGGTCAGCGCCAGGTCGCACAGGGCGTTCAGCGGCTCCGGCCAGGTGGCGGTCCGCGTGGCGTCCAGCCATTCGAGCCGGCCGTGCGGGTGCATCGGCAGATAGGGCGGCTCGACCCGCTCCAGCCTGCCGAACTCCCGGGCGCGGGCGAGGTATTCCTCCTCGCTCTGCTGCTCCTCCGGCGCCAGCGGTCCCGCGTCCAGCTTCGCCGCGAGGTCGTCCCAGGGCAGCACGGCCCCGCCCTCACCCCCGGCCGGCCGGGCCACCAGGTCCACATGGGGGCCGTGCAGCCAGCCCCGCCGCAGATACAGAACCGGCGCGTTCAGTTCCTCGTCGAGCATCCGCACGGCCGGGAGGACGGCGTTCGCCAGCCACCCGGGGTGGATGCTCCCTCGGGTGTGGAGCCGGACTCCGGTGGTGCCGCCTGGGGCACGGGCCGGAATTGCAGCGGGTTCGGTATCCAGGTTCAAACCGTGTCACCTGCCGTGATCGGGGCGGTCGGGGCGAGCCGCCGCCGATCCTGCGTCGCCGCCGGGTGACCGGACAACGGTGTGGAGATCCCGGCTGACATGCGTCATGCCTTTGATGACATTGATCACTGACCCCGGAGAGGGAGTCGACGGCCGTGCGACCGGGCTGCATAGGATCGGGCGGATGCGCCGGCCGCACCTTGCGGACGTCATCGCCTTCGCGGTCGACGCGCAGGAGCAGGTCCGGGGGGACGAGGACTTCGCCTTCTACGGCGCGCCCGAGCATCCGGACGGCACCGTACGCCTCGGCACGGACGGTCCCACGGAGCAGGTCGTCGCCGCCGACCTGGCGCGCCTGCCCCTGGAGGTGCACCGGGTCGCCGTCGCGGCCGCGGTCGACGGTGCCGCGACCTTCGCCGACGTCGGGGCACTGGAGATCACCGCCACGTGCGGGGCCGGCGCGGCCCCGGCCGCGCGGGCCACCCGACGCGCCCACCACCGAACGCACCATGATCCTCGCGGAGCTCTACCGCCGAGGGGCGGGCCGGCGGATGCGTGTCGTCGGGCAGGGGTACGACCACGGCCCGGCCGATCTCGCCCGCCGCTACGGCGTCGACATCGCGGACTGGGCGGCGGGTCCGGCCCCCGCCGCCCCGTCTCAGGCGAGCTCCGCCAGGAACCCGGACAGTGCCCCGTACACCGCCTCCGGCGCGTCCAGGTGTACGTCGTGTCCCGTGCCGGGGACGCTGACGGCCCGGATGTCCGGGCGCAGGCGGAACATCTCGGTGACCTGGTCGGCGGGGATGAAGCCGGACTGGGCCAGCACGAGCAGAGTGGGGCAGGTGACGCGGGTCCACTCGTGGTGGAAGGAACGCTGGGCGAGCTCCGCCAGTGAGCGGACCATGACGTCCCGGTCGAAGCGGGGCCACCAGCCGTCTGCGCGGTGCTCCAGGCCCGCCGCCCAGCCCGCCCCGGCCCTGCCGCCGCCGAAGAACGCGGTTGCCGCCTCGCGGGAGGGGAACGGGACCGGCCACGAGTCCAGCCAGTTGCCGATGTTCGCGGGGAGGTCCGGGTTCGGGCCGCCGGAGCCGGCTTCCACGAGGGCCAGGGCGCGGATGAGGCCGGGGTGTGCGGCGGCGGTGAGCACGGCGGTGTGGCCGCCCAGGGACTGGCCGACCAGGACGGGGCGGTGCAGGGCCAGTCGGCCGATGACGGCGACGACGTCTTCCACGTAAGCGGCGCGGGAGACGTCGTGCGGGTGGCGCTCGGCGGCGCCGTGTCCGCGTTGGTCCACCGCGACGACCCGGTGGGTGGGGGACAGCCTCTCGGCCAGGTCGTCCCATTCGCCCGCGTGGCCGGCCAACCCGTGGAGCAGCACCACGGGTTGGCCGGGCCCGCCCCAGTCCCGGCAGGCGAGCCGGACGTCGTCTCGTATCAGCAGGTGTTCACGCCATGGCATAGCGGCTCCCAAGGGCCCGGTGATCGGCTGGCCCCGATCATGCCGTAGGCGTGGTCGGCGGCGCGCTCAGGCGCCCAGGGACTTCGCCGCCTCGCGGCCGTGCTCCTGGTTGGCGAGGATGTACGGGCGCAGCTGCCGCTCGCTGATCCGTGCGCTCGCCGACACCGTCCGGCAGTGCCCGGACGGTGTCGGCGAGCGGCGCTGACGCCCCGGCCCTCGCTCAAAGGCCGGGGTCAGCGGCCGGCGTGGGGGAGGAGGGCCATTTCGCGGGCGTTCTTGATCGCCGCGGCGAGCCGGCGCTGCTGCTGCCGGGTGACCCGGCTGACGCGACGGCTGCGGATCTTGCCGCGGTCCGAGATGAACCTCCGCAGCAGGCCGGTGTCCTTGTAGTCGATGTGCGTGATGCCGGCCGCGTCGAGCGGATTCGGCCGCGGCTTGCCCACGGGCGCGTTCTTCGTGGTGGGGCGGGTCATGGTGGCTCCCTCGGTGGTGTGGTGGGCGGGTCAGGCGGCGGGGTCGAGGAGTTGGTCGAACCCGGTGGGCCGCGACCAGGAGTCGGGCCCGGACGTCAGCTCCTCGTCCGTGAGCAGGCAGGCGTCGAGCAGCGCGAGGAGGCCCGCCCGGTCGAGCCCCGGTGAGGTGAAGACCAGGTGCTGGCAGCGGTCGCCGTGTTCGGGGTGCCAGTCCAGGGCGGCGGCGGTACGGCGCTCGGCGGGCATCAACTCCCAGGCGGCGTCCGGGAGCGACGCCATCCACGGCCCCGCGTTCTCCACGCACAGGGCGCCGCCGGCCGCCTCCCAGGCGAGCAGGCTGTCCGGCCGGTCGGCGAGCCAGAACCGCCCCCGGCTCCGGGCCGCCGCACAGCACAGATCCTCCAGCGCCTCGTAGAGCCGGCCGGCGTGGAGGGGCCTGCGGCGCTGCCACACGAGCGTGCCGACCCCGTGCGCGTCGCAGTCGTGGGGGAGCCGGGCGCAGGCCGGATGCTGTGCGGCCGCCGCTGCCGCCATGTCGAAGCCCGCCGTCGCCGCCGCGCCCAACCCGCCCGAACGGAGGCGGAGTCGGGCCGCGGTGGGGTGGAGCTGCCGCAGCAGCGCGAGATCGTCCCGGCCGGTGTCGGGGCTGTCGGTCACCGCGAGCACGGGGGCGTACTCCAGCTGCCGTGCGAACGTGTCGCCGACCGTGCGCCGGTCCGTGACGGCTGCGGCCAGGCCGGCGTCCGCGAGGTCGTCGCCGTTGGACAGGCAGGGCAGGACGAGAGAGGGGTCCACGGCGGTCATCACGTTGGTGAGCCGGAAGAGGCCGTCGCCGTGGGCGGCGATCACCTCGGCCATGGAGCGGGGCTCCACGGAGTCCCACAGTTCCACGACCGCCAGGCGGGTCACGCCGTCCTCGGCCAGCCGCACCAGTTCGGGGACCAGGTCCTCGCGCAGCGCGCAGCAGGCGCAGTCGTTGACCAGGGGCGTGTCGCCGAAGGACGTTTCGCCGCCGGCGTCGCGCACGCTGCGGCGTACGGTGCCGGCCGGTCCGGCGGACAGGTCGTGGTGCAGGGCGACGCTGCCGGACACCTCGCGCAGCAGCTGCCCGACGGTCTCGCGCCGGGCGTCGGCGTGCAGCCCGGCGACGACCACCACGGGCATCGGTCCGAAGGGCGTCATCGCCGCCCTCCGCCCTGTCCGTAGCGGCGCTCGAAGCGTTCGACGCGGCCGGCGGTGTCCAGGACGCGTGCGGTGCCGGTGTAGAAGGGGTGGCTCGCCGAGGAGATCTCGACGTCGACCACCGGATAGGTGTGTCCGTTCTCCCCCTCGACGGTCTTCTCGCTGGTCATCGTCGAACGGGTCAGGATGGCGAAGCCGCCGGCCTTGTCGCGGAAGACGACCGGGCGGTAGGCGGGGTGGATTCCGTGCTTCATGGGTGATCGGTTCCCTGGGCCGGGGTCGGGAGTGGCTGGGTGCGGGGCGGGGACGTGCCGGCGCCCGGTCAGCGCTCCTCGCGGAAATCGACATGGCGGCGGGCCACCGGGTCGAACTTGCGCAGGACCAGCCGGTCCGGGTCGTTGCGGCGGTTCTTGCGCGTCACGTACGTGTAGCCGGTTTTGGCGGTGGAGCGGAGTCTGCCGTGAGCGGCCCGTGGGACGGGATGCCCGTGTGCGGCACGGGACGGTGGCCGGGCTTCCTGGGACGGCCGCCCCGGCCCCGGCCGGCCGGTGGAACGCGGCTGCGTACACGTGGTGTGCCGCCGTCCCGCCGGTCCGCGGGCTCTCCACGGGCGGGCGGGACGGCGGGGCGCTCTTGGCCGCGGTGCCTTCCTGAGGCAGTGGCGGCCCGCCCCGGTCAGGCCCCCTCGCCCCGCCCAGCCCGCATCCTGCGCTGTACGCGCCTGCCCCGGGCCACCGCCAGCGGCAGGGCCCGCAGGCCGAGGCGGGGGAAGGCGTCGGCCAGGCGGACCTGCACACCGCGCCGGCGGGGGACCGCCGTGACCGGGCGCGGGCGGTCCAGCACCTGGCGCACAACGGCGACGACCTCCTCCGGTCCGAGCAGCTTGCCGGAGAAGGAGAGCGCCGACGCCGGGTCGTCCAGCTTGTCGTGGAGCATCGGCGTCCAGAT
Organism: Streptomyces sp. A1277; assembly: GCF_004795015.1. Classification (GTDB taxonomy): domain Bacteria; phylum Actinomycetota; class Actinomycetes; order Streptomycetales; family Streptomycetaceae; genus Streptomyces. Next base: position 182,525 of record NZ_SSBI01000004.1, read on the forward strand.
GCCGTCCGGGCACACGCAGGAGATGTCGATCCCGGTGAGTCCGGCCAGCCGCAGATCGGCGAGGGTGCTCAGGCTGAAGCCGATCGCGGCGTGCTTGGAGGCCGCGTACACCGCCTCGCCCGGGACCGGGGTCAGGCCGGCCAGCGACACGACGTTGACGATGTGCCCGCCCGTCCCGCGCATCGCCTCGATCGCGGCCACGGTGCCGTTGACGGTCCCGAGCGCGTTGACCTCCAGCATCAGGCGGCGCACCTCGGGGGCCTGCTCCCAGGCCGGCCCCGTCACGAGCACGCCGGCGTTGTTCACCCATACGTCGAGGCGCCCCGCCTCCGCGACGGAGCGGTCCCGGGCGGCGGCGACCTGCGACGCGTCCCGGACATCGACCACCGCCCACGACACACCTGGCCCGAGCTCCGCCGCCGCCGAGCGTGCCGCGGCCTCGTCCACGTCGGTGACCAGGACCTGGTGGCCGCGCTCGACCAGGGCGGCGGCGATCAGCCGGCCGAGCCCGCGTCCCGCCCCCGTCACCACCGCGCCCGCGCGGTCCGCGCTCATCGCCGGCCGCCTTCGGCCGTGCCGTACTCGATGGAGCCGTGGACGTCCCTCGGCACCACCGGCCGGAACCGCTTCTCCTGGTACACCGCGGCCGCCCGGCGGGCCGCCCGCAGCCGGTCGCCGCGCGGGCGCACCTCGCGCACACCGTCGAATGCGGGGACCGGCCGTGCACCGATCGAGGTCAGCCGGTTGGTATCCGTCGCCGTCATGGCCCACTCTCCTCGCGCTCGCCGTCCGGCCGCAGCATGCCCGGCCGGGCGGGGCGGGATTTGTTCCGGCGCGACAAATCCGGGAAGCTCCCGGCCGTCGCCGGACGGCACGCCCCCTCAGGACGTACCGCGTGCCCGCCGGCGCACCTCACTGGGGCTCGCGCCGCGCCACCGCCGTACGGCGTGGCTGAGACCGGACTGGTCGGCGAAGCCCGCCATCGCGGCCACCTGGCCCAGGGGGAGGTCGGTGGTCGTGATGTAGCGCAGCGCGAGGTCCCGCCGTACGTCCTCCAGGATCTCCCCGAAGCCCGTCGACTCCGCCGCGAGCCGCCGTTGCAGGGTGCGCGGGTGCATCGCGAGGAGCCGGGCGATGTGGCCGATGGCCGGGGGAGCGATGCCCACGGTCTCGATCAGGGCGCGCCGGGCGTGCGTGGCGACCCGGTCCTCCGGGTCCGTGTGGTGACGGGCCAGGTGGTCGACGGCGAGCCGGCGGACGGCCGCGTCGCCGCTGCTGAACTCCCGGTCCAGCAACCGCCGTTCCACGCGCAGCGCGCCGGCCGGGCTCCCGAACCGCACGTCCGCGCCGAAGAAGCCGGTGTACCGGGAGACCGGCGACAGCGGCTGGTGCGGCAGCTCCACCGACCGCAGCCCGCGCACCCCGCCCACCAGCGCCGCCGCCACCCCGTGGAACAGGCCGATGCCCAGCTCCATGGCCTGCGGGGAGTACGGGGACTCGCGCGGGTCCTTGCGATAGGTCAGCGCCACCACCTCGCGGCGCCCCCTCGGGTCCGGCTCCACCGCGATGCTGAGGGCCGGGCTGTGGACGAACAGGAACCGCGACGCGCACTCCAGCGCCTCGGCCACCGTGGACGACGCCTCGATGGCGGGCGCCAGCCGGCCCAGGATGCCGATGTCCTGGCCGCGGGCGAGACGGAGGCCGAAGTCGGGGCAGCGCAGGTCGCGGGCCGCCGCGTCGAGCATCGCGTCGTGCCCGGTGATCGGCACCAGCTCGTCGTCGGAGACCAGAGCCCGCAGCGGGATGGCGAACCGCCGGGCGAACTCGACCGGGTCACCGCCCAGTTCCTCCACGAGACGCGTGAAGCCGCGCAGACTGGCTCCCCGGATCATCGCTCCCACGCGGCGATGCTAAGCGCAACGGCGGCGGGGCGCCCCACCGCCCGGCCCCGGCGTCGACTGGGCCCCGGAACGACTGGGCCCCGGCGCCGACTGGGCCCCGGGACGACCCGGCCGCCGGGCCACCGGGATAATCCGTGCGGTGAGTGAGCGTGTGCGGTTGCCGGGCGGGCTGAGCCTGCGCCCCTGGGAGATGTCCGACGCCCCCGCCGTGCGGGAGGCGTTCGCCGAGCCGGGGATGGAACGGCAGGCCGACGCGCCGGTCGTTACGGTGTCCGACGCCGGGCAGTGGGTCGGGCGGCGGCAGGAGCAGTGGAGCCGGGGCGCCGCCTTCGCGTTCGCCGTCGCGGACGCGACGGGCACCGCGCTCGGCGGCGTGGCCGTGAGCGACCTGGACCCCCGGCACGCCACCGGCTGGGTCTCCTACTGGACCGGTTCCGCCGCGCGCGGCAGGGGAGCGGCGACCCTCGGCTGCCGGGCGCTCGCCGACTGGTGCTTCGCCGAACTGGAACTCTTCCGGCTGGAGCTGGGGCACCGCACCGACAACCCCGCCTCGTGCCGGGTGGCGCTCGCCTCCGGTTTCGTCGCCGAGGGGCTGCAACGGCGGAAACTCGTGTACGACGGCATCCGCTACGACGTCGAGACGCACGCCAGGCTCGCGACGGACCCGGCCCCGTAAGGGGCTCGGCGGCCTGTCCGTGCCGGGCGATACTGTCGCCGGCATGGTCGAACACGATGCCCTCCGTACCACCCGCGACGCCTACGACGACGCCGCGGTCCAGTACGCCCAGCTGTTCACCGACTCGCTCCGCGACAGCCCGCTGGACCGCGCGATGCTGGGCGCCTTCGCCGAGCACGTCGGCGCGGCCGGCGGCGGCCGGGTCGCGGACCTCGGCTGCGGGCCCGGCCATGTCACGGCCCACCTGGCGGGGCTCGGCCTGGAGGCGTTCGGCGTGGACGCCTCGCCCGCGATGATCGAACTGGCGCGCAAGGCGTGGCCGGAGCTGCGGTTCGACGTGGGGGTCATGGCCGCGCTGGACATCGCCGACGGGGCGCTGGGCGGTGTGCTCTCGCGGTGGTCGGTCATCCATACCCCGCCGCCCGGACTCCCGGCCGTTCTCGGCGAGTTCCAGAGAGTCCTGGCCCCCGGCGGCCACCTCCTGATCGGCTTCTCCGCGACCGACGGGCCGGACCACCCCACGCAGTCCTTCGACCACGCCGTCGCGCTCGCCCACCGGTGGTCGCCCGATCATCTCGCGGGGCTGCTACGCGCACACGGGCTGAGCGAGGTGGCCCGGATGGTCCGCGAACCCCGGCCCGAGGACCGGCGCCAGTTCCAGGAAGTGCACCTGCTCGCCCGCAAGGACTAGCCCCCGCGCCTCTCCTCGCGAGGGGCGCCTGCGGCCTCAGGAATACCCCGGGGGGTACCCTGTTACAGTGAAATATACCCCCGGGGGTAAATCCCGGGCAGGAGTGCGCAGAGAGCGATGGAGGGAGTCGACCGTGTTCTTCGTGGACACCCTGGAGACCGAGGGCCTGGGCAATCGCAGCTACCTCGCCGGCGGGAGCGCGACGGCCGTCGTCGTCGATCCCCCGCGCGACGTGGAACGGATCGTCGCCGCGGCGGCCGCCCGGGGCGTGCGGATCGGGCACGTGGTGGAGACCCATGTACACAACGACTACGTCACCGGCGGCCTCGAACTGGCCCGGCTGACCGGGGCCCGGTACCTGGTGCCCGCCGCGGCCCGGGTCTCCTTCGCGCGGGTGCCCGTCGCGGACGGGGACCGGATCACCGTCGACGCCGGGCTGAGCCTGCGGGCGCTGGCCACCCCCGGGCACACCCCGCACCACACCTCCTACGTGCTGGCCGAGGACGGGCGCGAGGTCGCCGCGTTCACCGGCGGCTCGCTGCTCATCGGTACGGTCGGGCGCCCCGACCTGGTCGAGCCGAGGCTGACCGAGCGACTGGCCCGGGCCCAGCACGCCTCCGCCCACCGGCTGGCCGCCGAACTCCCCGACGACGTCCGGGTGCTCCCCACCCACGGCTTCGGGAGCTTCTGCTCCTCCGCGCAGACCGAGGGCGACGCCACCACCATCGGCGAGGAGCGGACCGGCAACGACGCCCTGACCCAGGACGCCGACACCTTCGTCGCGCGGATGCTCGCCGGTCTTGAGGACGTGCCCGCGTACTACGCGCACATGGCCCCGCTCAACGCGGGCGGGCCGCCGCCGGTGGACCTGACGCCGCCGGAGGCCGCCGACGCGGAGGAGATCGCGCAGCGCCTGGCCGCCGGCGAGTGGGTGGTGGACCTGCGCAACCGTACCGCGTTCGCCCGGGGGCATGTGGCCGGGACGTTCAACTTCGAGGGCGAGGGCAAGCTCGCCACGTATCTGGCCTGGCTGATCCCCTGGGGCAAGCCGCTGACCCTGCTCGCCGCGTCCGCCGAACAGCTCGCGGACGCGCAGCGGGAGCTGGTCCGGGTCGGCATCGACCGCCCGGCCGCCGCCGCCACCGGTGCGCCGGACTCCTGGCTGCGGGCGGGCGACGAGCTGCGGTCCTTCCCGCGTACCGACTTCGCCGCCCTGAAGCGGGCCCGCGAGCGCGGCGAGGACGTCGTGGTGCTGGACGTGCGCCGCGACTCCGAGCGCGCCGGCGGGTACGTACGGGACTCCGTGCACATACCCGTGCACGAACTGCACGAGCGCTCCGGCGAGGTGCCGGACGGTGTGGTGTGGGTGCACTGTGCCGGCGGGATGCGGGCGGCGATCGCCGCGTCCCTGCTCGACGCGGAGGGCCGGCGGGTCGTCGCCGTCGACGACGGCTTCGAGGCCGCCCGGCACGCGGGCCTGACCGTGACCGGAGGCGACGCGGACGACCGCCCCGGTACCGGCGGCGGCAGGGGCGGCGGCTCCGGTACCGGCAGGGGCGGTCCGGCGGCGTGAGCGTGCTGATCCTGGCCCTGGCCTGCGGGGCAGTGGTCGGCCTGGCACTCGGCGCGCTGGGCGGGGGCGGCAGCGTCCTGGCCATCCCGGCCCTCATCTACCTGCTCGGCCTCACCCCGGCCGCCGCGACCACCGCGAGCCTGTTCATCGTCACCGTCACCTCCGCGACCGCCCTGTACGCCCACGCCCGCGCCGGACACGTCCGCTGGAAGGCCGGGGCGGCGTTCGCGGCGGCGGGCATCGTCCCGGCCGCGGTGGCCGGCCTGGCCGCCACCCGGCTCCCGGACGCGGTGCTCACGGCGGCCTTCGCGGCGGTCGCCGCGCTCGCCGCCGTGAAGATGCTGCGCCCGGCCCCCGAGCGGGAGCGGGGCGAGGTGCGGCCGTGGCGGGCCGGGGGAGCCGGGGCGGGGCTGGGTGCGGTGACCGGGCTGCTTGGGGTGGGCGGCGGATTCCTGGCCGTACCCGCGCTGGTGACCGCCCTGGCCTTCGAGATGCAGGCCGCCGTCGGCACCAGCCTGCTGGTCATCACGGTCAACTCGCTGACGTCCCTGGTCACCCGCTCCGGTGGTGCGGCGGGCATGGACTGGGCGGTGACGGCGCCGTTCGCCGGCGCCGCGATCCTCGGCGCATGGGACGGCAGACGGCTGGCGGAACGGGTCTCCGGACGCGGGCTGCAGAGGCTGTTCGCCCTCGTACTCCTCGCGGTCGCCGCCTTCATGCTCGGCGACGCGCTGATCTGACTGCGGCGTTCAGCCGAAGAGACGTCCTGATCCGACCGGGGCGGTCAGGCCAGGGAGAGGAACAGCTTCTCCAGGCGGGCCCGCATCTGGTTCCGGTCCGCCACCGGCTGCTCGCCGTCGGCCATGCAGTGCTGCAGACCCGTCGCGATGATGGCGAAACCGGCCCGGTCCAGGGCGCGGGAGACCGCGGCCAGCTGCGTGATCACGTCCTCGCAGTCCCGGCCCTCCTCGATCATCCTGATGATCCCGGCGATCTGGCCCTGCGCCCGCTTCAGCCGGTTGAGCACCGACTTCAGCTCATCGGCCGCCATGTCGAGCTCCACGGTTCCTCCCTCGCCATACCCCTAGGGGTATATCCTACCGCGTTCGAGGCCCTAAGAGTCTGACATCCGGCGCGCCCCCGTACGGCGTACCCCCGCTTGTGAGGCGTTGGGCGCCGGGTGAGGGTGGTGGCCGATGGCGTGGTTTCGCCGTCGTCACCCCTGACGGCCGGTCCTGACCAACCCGACCGACGAGAGCTGGAGGACCGATGGCTGTACGGCACCGCCTGATCGAACGCACCGTGGAGGACGTCTGGAAGGTCCTCGCGGACGACAGGCTCTACAGCGACTGGGTGGTGGGGACCTCGGACTCGCGTCCCCGGCACGGCACCTGGCCGGAGGTCGGCTCCAGCCTCACGTACACCGTCGGGCTGGGGCGGTGGTCCGTGCAGGGGACCACCTACGTCCGGCGGTGCGAGCCCCCGCACGTGCTGGAACTGGAGGCCGACAGCGGCTGGATCGGCACCGCCCGGATCGCCCTGGAGGTACGCCAGTGGGGCGAGAGCGCCCTGGTCACCCTGGACGAGCACCCCCTGCGCGGCCCGGCCGGGAAGTTTCACAACGGCGCCGTGGACGCGCTGATCCAGCTGCGCCACCGCAGCGTGCTCGCCCGGCTGGCCAAGACCGTCGAGGCGTCCCCGAAGGGCACGCGCCAGGCGGTCTGACCGAGCCGGTCACCCTTCGGCTGCGAAGAGATGGAGGCATCGATGCCGGACGCGGTGGTCATCGGCGCGGGACCCAACGGTCTCGTCGCGGCGAACCTCCTGGCCGCGGCGGGGTGGAGCGTGGAGGTGCTGGAGGCGCAGCCGGAGCCCGGCGGCGCGGTCCGCAGCGACCGCGGCGTGCACCCCGACTACGTCAACGACCTGTTCAGCTCCTTCTACCCGCTCGCGGCGGCCTCCCCGGTCCTCGGCGGCCTCGGCCTCCAGGCGGAGGGGCTGCGCTGGTCGCGTGCCCCCCGCGTCCTGGCGCACCCGCTGCCGGACGGCCGGTGCGCGGTCCTCGAAGGGCGTGCGCACGACACGGCGGCCGGGCTCGACGCGTTCGCCGAGGGCGACGGGGCGGCCTGGCTGGAGCTGTGCGCCACCTGGGACCGGGTGCGGCGCGACCTGCTGGGCGCGCTGTTCACCCCGTTCCCGCCGGTACGCTCCGCCGCCCGCCTCGCCGCCCGGCTCCGGGCGGCCGACGGCCTCCGGCTGGCGCGGACCCTGCTGCTGCCCGTGCGCCGCCTCGGCGAGGAGCGGTTCGGCGGCGAGGCGGCCAGGCTCCTGCTCGCGGGCAGCGCGCTGCACGCCGACCTCGGCCCCGAAGCGGCGGGCAGCGGCGGCTTCGGCTGGCTGATGTCCATGCTCGGCCAGACCTACGGGTTCCCGGTGCCGGTCGGCGGCGCGGGAGCCCTCACCTCGGCACTGGTGCGGCGGCTGGAGCGGCACGGCGGCGTCGTCCGCTGCGGTGAGCGCGTGACCGAGATCGTCGTACGCGGCGGACGCGCCGTCGGCGTACGCACCGCGAAGGGCGAGGCCGTCCCCGCGTCCCGTGCCGTGCTCGCCGATGTGTCGGCGCCGGCGCTCTACGGCGGGCTGGTCGACGCCCGGCACCTGCCCGGCCGGCTCCTGGACGACCTGCGCCGGTTCCAGTGGGACTTCGCGACGTTCAAGGTCGACTGGGCGCTGAACGGCCCGGTGCCGTGGACCGCGCGGGCGGCGACCACGGCGGGCACCGTGCACCTGGCCGAGGGCGTGGACGGCCTCACCCGGTTCGCGGCGCAGATCGCCACGGGCCGGGTGCCCGACCGCCCGTTCCTCCTCTTCGGCCAGATGACCACCGCCGACGCCACCCGCTCACCGGCCGGCACCGAGGCCGCGTGGGCGTACACGCACGTCCCGCACCGCATCAAGGGCGACGCGGGGGAGGACGGCCTGACCGGGCGCTGGGACCGGAGCGAGCAGGAAGCCATGGCCGACCGCATGGAGCGGGAGGTCGAGCGCTGGGCGCCGGGCTTCCGCTCCCGCATCACCGCCCGTCGCGTCCTGGCCCCGCCCATCATCGAATCCATGGACGCCAACCTGCCCGGCGGTGCGATCAACGGCGGCACCGCGGCCGCGCATCAGCAACTGCTGTTCCGCCCGACCCCGGGCACCGGCAGGCCCGAGACCCCGGTGAAGGGCCTGTACCTCGCCTCCGCCTCCGCGCACCCGGGCGGCGGGGTGCACGGCGCCCCCGGCGCCAACGCGGCTCGTGCCGCGCTGCGGCGCACCCTGCGCCCGGTGCCCCGGGCCTCGCGCGGCCGGAAGCCCTGAGGCACCGCCCCCGCCGGCGCGCCGGTCAGTTCTTCTCCGCGGCCCGGCCGCCCGCGCCGAGCAGGCCCGTGGCCGTGAACTGCGAGCGGGTCAGCTCCTTGCGGGTCGCCAGGGCGACCACCCCCGGCAGCGCGGCCCGTACCGCCTGTACGCCGTGCAGCCACCCCGGGACGTACACCGACGGGGCACGCCGCTCGATCGCGGCCACCAGGCGCCGGGCCACATGCGGCGCGGGGTAGGTCTTGCGGGCGGGCGGCGGCATGTGGGCCCGCAGCTCGCGGAGCACGGGGTGCTGGTCGGCGTCGCGGATCATGTCGGTGTCGATCCAGTTCAGGTACCCGATGCCCACGCTGACTCCGCGCGGGGCGAGCTCGGCCCGCAGGGAGTGGGCAAGGGACTCCACGCCCGCCTTGGAGGCGCAGTACGCGCTCATCATCGGCGCGGCGCCGATGGAGGCCAGCGAGGCGACCTGGAGGTAATGGCCGCGGGTCTCCAGCAGCTGCGGCAGGAACACCCGCGCGGTGACCGCGCTGCCGACGAGATTGACCTCGATCACGCGCCGCCAGCTCGCCGGATCGGAGTCCGTGAACGGGCCGCCCTCGGCGACGCCCGCGTTGGCGACGACGACCGACACCGGGCCGAGACGGCGGCGTACCTCCTCGGCGGCGCGGGCCATCGCCCCGTCGTCGGTGACATCGACGTGCCAGTGCCCGGACGGCGCGGGGAGCGTGGCGGCCACCCGGGCGAGCGCGTCCTCCTCCAGACCGAGCAGGGCCACGCGCATGCCCCGGGCGGCCAGCTCCCGGGCCACGGCCTTTCCGAGGCCGCGCGCCCCGCCCGTCACCACGGCCGTCCGGCCGTTCAGCAGGTGCTTGCGGTCAGTCACGGGACTCCTTCGCGGGGCGGGAGGGCCAGGGGCGCCCTCGTAACGGCCATGGTGACCCGCGGGTCGCGGATGTGCGCGGCGGGAGCCGCCGCCCGCCCGCCCCGCATGCGGCGGCGGACGCGGGGCACGAGGCCGGAGACCGTTCGTTCGAGTCGCGGCGGGCCGCGACCCCGTTCACTCTGAATGGGGTGAACCCGCGCCGGCGGCCGACGAGTACCCGCCTGCCCGCACGTGTTCGTACCCTCACGGAGGATTCGGATGACGACAGCCGCCGCACCACCCGTCGACCTGGGGAGTCTGTGGACCCTCCCCGGGGTCTACGCGCCACAGGCCGACACCCACCTGCTGGCGCGGGCGCTCCAGGCCGAAGGACTCACCGCGGACATGGACGTCCTCGACATCTGCACGGGAAGCGGCGCCCTCGCCCTGCTGGCCGCGCGGAGCGGGGCCCGGGTCTCGGCCATCGACATCTCCCTGCGGGCCGTGATGACCGCCCGCCTGAACGCCGCCCGCGCCGGACACCGCGTCCGTATCCTGCGCGGCGACCTCACCGGTCCCGTCGCCGCCCAGCACTTCGACGTGGTGATGAGCAACCCGCCCTACGTGCCGGCCCCCCACGCACGCCGCTCCCGCAGCCACGGCCCCCAGCGCGCCTGGGACGCCGGCCTCTGCGGCCGCGAGTCCCTGGACCGCATCTGCGCCCACGCCCCCGGCCTGCTCCGGCCGAACGGCGTGCTGCTCCTCGTCCACTCGGGTCTGTGCGGTGTCGAGGAGACGCTGGACCGGCTGACCGCGAGCGGCCTGCGCTGCGCGGTGACGAGCCGGGCCTTCGTACCGTTCGGGCCGGTCATGACCGAGCGGCTGCCCTGGCTTCGCGCCCAGGGCCTGATCGGGCCCGATGAGAACACTGAGGAACTGGTGGTCGTCCGTGCCCAACGAAGCTGACCGCCCCCGTCGCCTGACCGTCGAGCGCAACGGCCCGGTGCTCGTCGAGGGCCCGGTGGAGATCGTCCAGGAGGACGGCACGATCGCCGCGTCCGACCGCTTCGTCGTCGCCGTCTGCACCTGCCGCCGCAGCCGGATGTACCCCTGGTGCGACACCAGCCACCGGCGCCACACGAAGCCCCCGGGCGCCGGCCGGGGCGACGGCTGAGCGGCACCGGCACGTGCGACGGCCCGCACCACCCCCGTGCGGGCCGTCGCCGGTAGTCCTCAGCGAGCAGGGCGGAGGCGGACCGGGAGAGTCTGGTGGCCGTTGCTGATCAGGGAGGGCAGGGGGAGCAGGTCGGCGGCGGGGACGGCGAGTTCGATGTCGGGGAAGCGTGCGAAGAGCTGCTGGAGGGCGGTGGCGATCTCCAGGCGGGCGAGCGGGGCGCCGAGGCAGAAGTGCACGCCGTGGCCGAAGGCCAGGTGGTCCTTGGCGGGGCGGGTGAGGTCGAAGTCGTCGGCGGTGGGGCCGTGCCAGTCGGGGTGGCGGTTGGCGGCGGCGTACGAGGCGAGGATCGCCTCGCCCTCGGCGATCGTCTGTCCGTCCGGCAGGGGTATGTCGGAGAGTGCGTAGCGCAGGGGGATGTGCTTGACGGCGGGCTCGTGGCGCAGGGTCTCCTCGACCACGTCGTTCCAGTCGGCGCGGCCGGCGCGCAGGTGGGCGAGCTGCTCGGGGCGGGTCAGCAGGGCGGTGATGGCCTGGTCGATGACGTTGACGGTGGTGTCGTAACCGGCGGAGATCATCAGGAGCAGCGTGTCGCGCAGCTCTTCGTCGGTGAGGCTGCCGCCGTCGCCCTCCTCGTCGCGGGTGGCGAGCAGCAGGGAGGTCATGTCGTCGCCGGGCTGGGCGCGCTTGGAGGCGATGAGCTGGTTGAGTGCCTCGTACAGACCGGCCGTGTTGGCGGTGGCCTGCTCGACGGTGAGGGTGGTGTCGAACACGCCGTCGACCACGGAACGGAAGCCGTCGAGCTGATCGTCGGGGACGCCCATGAGGCGGCCGATCACCGCTATCGGCAGCGGGTAGGCGAGGTGCGTGCGCAGGTCCACCGGCTCCCCGGCCGGCTGCGAGTCGAGGCCGTCGAGGAGTTCGGAGACGACCTTCTCGACGGAGATGCGCAGGTCCTGGATGCGGCGGGCGCTGAACGCGGGGGCGACCATCCGGCGCAGCCGCCGGTGGTCGCCGCCGTACGCGGTGAACATGTTGTTCACGGCGACCCACAGGGCGAGCGGCCAGGTGGCCACCGTCTCGGCGAAGGCAGGCCAGTGGGCGCGGGCGTCCTTGGAGACCTGCGAGCTGGTCAGGAGCTCCTTGAGGAGGGCCGGGTCCGTGATGGACCACGCGGTCACCCCGAGGACGTCCACGCGGGTGGCGGGGCCGCGCTCGCGCAGGGTCCGGTACTCCGCGTGGCGGTCGGCACCGGCGGGGTCGAGGACGAGGATCTGCTGCTCGGACATGTGGCTTCCTTCAGTGGGAGGCGGTGAAGACGATGGGAAGGGATTCCAGCGCGCGGTGGAACGGACCCGGCCGCCAGCGCAGTCCGTCCTCCGGGACGGCGAGGTCCATCTCGGGCAGGGCGTCGAGCAGATAGGTGACCGCGGTCTCCGCGATGAGGTACGCGTGGGACCGGGCCGGGCAGCTGTGCGGGCCGATGCTCCAGGCCAGGTGGGCGCGGTTGCCCGCGATGCCTCCCGGGGCCTGCGCGATGGCCGGGTCGTTGTTGCAGGCGGACATGGAGACGAGGACCGGCTGGTGGGCCGGGAGGAGCACGCCGTCGATGTCCGCCGGGTACGGCGGATAGGTGACGCAGTAGTTCGCCAGCGGCGGGTCCGTGTACAGGACGGTGTCGAGCGCGTCCCGCACGGTGGAGTGCCCCGCGTGCAGCCCGGCGGAGAACTCCTCGTCGGTGAGGATCTTCAGCTGGGTGTTGGCGATGAGGTTGGTCAGCGGCTCGATGCCCGCCCCGTACAGGGTGACCAGCTGGTGCCCCATCTCCTCGTCGGTCAGCTGCGCCTGGTGGGCCAGGAGCCGGGAGGTGATGTCGTCGGCCGGGTGGCGCCGGCGCAGGGCCACGAGGTCGACGACGGCCTGGCCGAGGATCTCGTTGCCCCGCTGGGCGTCGGTGGCCTCGAAGACGCGCGACATGCCGTCGGCGATCCGCGCCCCGATTTCGTCCGGGCAGCCGAGCAGGGAGCTCAGGACGCGGAAGGCGATCGGCCAGGCGTACTGGGTGAGCAGGTCGGCGCTGCCCGCGGTGATGAAGTCCCCGACGGCGCTCTCGGCCAGCTTCTCCACCCGGGCCCGCAGCTCGTGCTGGTCGACGGCGTCGATGGCGGTGGTGTTCGCCGCCCGGTAGCGGGCGTGGGCGGTGCCGCTGCTGCGCAGGGCGTTGGGCCGCCACTCCATCATCGGCCGCACCGGGCACGAGGCCGGCACCTGCTCCTGCCAGACGCGCGGGTCGTGCGGGAAGTAGAGCGGGTCGTTGAGGATGCGCCGCGCCTGGAAGTAGCCGATCACCAGCGTGGCGGGGACACCCGGGGACAGGTCGACGGGGACCAGGGGCCCGTACGCCGCCCGCATCCGCTCGTAGGCGGCGTGCGGGTCGGCGGCGAACTCCGGTTCGTACAGGGCGATCCGGCCCGCCGGGGCCGGCGGCACGGTGCTGCTGGGGGAGGTCATGGCGTGGGCTCCAGGGAGAGGGCCGCGCGGTGCGAGGCGAGGTATTTCGTGAGCGTGATCAGGGCGTACACGCAGGAGGTACGGTCCCGCGCGTCGCAGGTGGTCAGCGGTGTCGCCGGGTCCAGGGCCAGGGCCTCGCGGATCTCGGCGAGGCCGTACTCGGGGGCGCCGGGAAAGACGTTGATCGCGACCGCGTACGGAATGGCCAGGTCCTCCAGCAGCCCCAGCGCCCCGTGGCTCGCGTCCAGGTCCCGGGTGTCGGCCAGGACCAGGCAGCCCAGCGCCCCATGGGCCAGGTCCTCCCACAGGGGCTGGAAGCGGACCTGCCCGGGCAGCCCGAACAGGTACAGGGCCAGGGCGCCGCCGGCCAGGTGGATGCGGCCGAAGTCCATGCCCACGGTCGTCGTGGTCTTGTCCGGCACGCCGCGCAGGTCGTCGACCCCGGCGCTGTCCTGGGTGATCGGCTCCTCCATGCGCAGCGGCCTGACCTCCGAGACGCTGCCGATGAAGGTCGTCTTGCCCACGCCGAAACCGCCGGCGATCAAGATCTTGGCGGACTGGGTCACCGTGGACGGAACGTACGAGACGCCGTTCGGTGAGTCAGACCAGTTCTCGCAGTCCATCAAGCACCTTCTGCAGGAGGTCGTTTTGTGGCTGGTCGTCGGCGGCCGGGGCCGGGCTGGCCAGGTGGCCGCTGTCCATCAGGGAGGACACGATGATCCGGACGGTGGAGGGCGGCAGTTGCAGCGCGGCGGCGATGTCGGCGACGGCGAGGCCGCCCCGGCCCACCGCGAACAGGCTCATCACCCGCCGCGCGTCGGGCCCCAGCTCGCCGGCCGGGCCCGAGGCGGCGACGACCACGCTCTCCAGGCGTACATCCCGGTCCGGGCGGACCCGCCCGCCCGTGCGGACGTAGGGCCTGACCATGTCCGGGTCGTGCCGTGGTCCGCTCATGCGAGGGGGCCCCCGTCCGGCTGGAGGACCGGTGTGCGTTCCTTCGTCCCCAGCTGCTCGCCGAGGCGGACGACGAGCAGGGCCATGTGGTGGCTGATCAGGCCGACGTCGGCGTGCGGGCCCGTCGTGACCACCGAGAGCATCGTGTGCTGCCCGGCCGCGGTCGTGAGACCGATCGTGGACACCGACTCGATCAGCTGCTGGCGCACGCCCTGCCCGCCGGTGAACTCGTCCCACGCGCGGCCCGAGGCGCGCAGCGAGGCGGTCAGGGCGGCCAGCTTCTCGCCGTCCTCCTGGCTGATGGTGCGGGTCCGCGCCTTGAGCAGACCGTCGCCGCTCATCAGCACGGCGTACCGGACGCCGTCCACCGATCCGAGCTGCTCGTCCAGCAGCCAGCCCAAGGTGTTCGCGTGCGTGTCCGACATGATCAACGTCCTTCGTCCGTACGAGGGGTGTTCTGGTTGTCCCGGCTGCGGCGGCTGCCCGCCATCCACGCGGCGGCCACCGCGGGCCTGCCCGGCTCCACCACCGGCTCGGGCCCGGACCGGGCGGCGGCGGGCCGCCCGCCGCGCCGGCGGACGGTGAGCCCGCTGGCCGTGGTCGTCTGCGCCGCCTGGGACTCCGGCTCCGGCACGGAGGCCGGCTCAGGCGTCGGAGCCGGCAGAGGCACGAGCTCGGGCTCGGGCCGGGACATGGGCGGGGCCTCCGGCAGCAGGGACGGCTGCGGGGCCGGCGGGACGGCGGCGGACGGACGGGCCGCGGGAAGCGTCTGCGCGGAGACGGACCGGGACGGACCGGGCGTCGTCAGCAGCGCCTGCGGGAGCACGATGATCGCGCGGGTGCCGCCGTACAGGTTGGGCGCCGTCAGCTCGACCCGGAAGCCGTACTGGTGGGCGAGGACCGAGGCGACGCGCAGCCCCGTCTGCGGGTACGCGCCCAGCCGGGTGATGTCGTTCCGCTGCTCGCCGGACATCACCTCCCGGGCCCAGGTCAGCCGCTCGTCCTCCATCCGCAGACCGGCGTCGTCCACCACCAGGAACGCCGCGTTCGCCCCGTGCTCCAGGGAGACGTGCACCCGGGCGTTCGGCGGCGAGTAGCGCAGGGCGTTGTCCAGCAGCACCGCCAGGGCGTGGACGACCGCCTCCACGGCACGGCTCTGCACCGCGAAGGACTCCAGGTCCGTGTGCTGGATGCGCTGGTAGCCCTCGACCCGGCCCATGGCGGTGCGCACGACATCGGTCAGCGTGGTGGCCGGCCAGCGCCGCGACAGCTTGTCACCGGCCAGGACGCCGTAGCCGGACGCGGTGAGCAGCATCTGCTGGGCCAGGTGGTCCAATTCGACCAGCGTCGCGTACGCCTCGTCCGAGACGTGGCGGCGCACACCGGCGCTGATCGTGCTGCTCAGCTTCGCCGCGCGGTGCACCGTGCTGGAGGCGAAGGCGCGGACGGCCGCGCGCGCCACGTCCACCGACTCCTGACGGACCTGGGCGACCTGACGCTCCGTCTCCGACCAGACCTGGGCGAGCTGTTCCTCGGCGGCGTTCTGCGCCAACTGGCCCGTCATGGTTATGGCGGAGCGCACCTGGCCGGCCAGCGCGCTGAGCCCGTTGGCCAGCTGAGTGTGCGCCAGCTGCGGCGGGACCGCCAGGTCGAGCTGGTAGGGGCGGCCGGTCTGCGCCTCCGACGCGGCCGCCTGGACGACGGTCTGTGCGATGTACGCGACGAACTGCTCGGCGGCCCGCAGCTGCTGGACCAGCTGCTCGCGCTGCTGCTGGAGCTCGTCCGCCCGCCGCTTCTCGGCGCGGGCCCGGCGCAGGAAGTGGAGCGACGCGCCGGCGCCGGCCGCCAACACGAGCAGGATCGCTATCAGTTCGGTCATCGGGTCCTCGCGAGGATCAGGGGGACGGTTCCTGCGGCTCCGGCGGGCATGCCGGCCCGCGGGCCGCCGAGGCCGAAGCACCCGCTGCCGGGGGCGTGTCGCATCGTGTCTGTACTCCGTAGTGCCCGGACTTCCGGGATCTGGCGGCGCTCAGGACGGGCCGCCTGGGGGAGGGGAACGTGTCGCCGAAGGCGCTCGGTCAGCTGCGGCCGGAAGCGGCGAGGCGTCTTCGCAGCGTGTCGCGGCCGGCTCCGGAGCCGGCCGGGAGGGGGCGATCTGAGCGGTTGACCGGCGAGGGGGACATGACAGAAGCCTAATCCGAAACGACCAAGGAGCGCAGAGGAAACCGGGTCTGACGGGCCATCGCGCGGGGAAAAGAGCGGAACCACCTGCGAGGGCCGCACGTCCCGGGCCCCTCGCTAGGATTCGGTGGCGGGCCCGGACCGCGGGGACGGGCCAACCAGCGCCAATGCAAGCGTACTTCCGAACCGACGCGCCGGCGGGAGAGCGGCCGGGCGGTGGGCGGGACATCAAGTGAGTGGAGAGCCAGACATGCGTGGAGGCAGCATCGCCGTGGTCGGCGGGAGCATAGCGGGGTGTGCCACGGCCCTGGCCGCGTCGCGCGCGGGAGCGGACAAGGTCACCGTCTTCGAACGCGCCGACGCCGAACTCCGGGACCGGGGCGTCGGGATCGCCCTGCAGAGCGACCGCTACAACGAGCTGAAGGACGCCGGATACGTCGCCCCGGAGATGCCCTGGGCCCCGCTGACCCGGCGGGTGTGGAGCGTACGCGACGGCGACGCCGCCAAGGGACGGTCCTTCGGCGAACAGCCCTTCCCCTTCCGCGCCTACAACTGGGGCTCGCTCTGGAGCGAGCTGCGCCGCCGGGTGCCCGAGGACGTCGACTACCGCTCCGGCGCCGTCGTCACCGCCGTGGAACCGGGCGACGACGGGGTGACGCTGCGGCTCGCCGACGGGCACGAGGAACACTTCGACCTCGTCATCGGCGCCGACGGCTACCGTTCCGTGGTCCGCGAGGCCATGTTCCCCGGGGTCAGCGCCGAGTACGCCGGCTACATCGGCTGGCGCGGTGCGTCGGCGGACGTCGAAGGGCTGCCCTCGGACGGCCTCGACGCGCACAACATCGTCTTCCCCGGCGGCCACTGCATGATCTACCGCATCCCGGACGGCGCCGGCGGCCACCGCCTCAACTGGGTGCTCTACACCGCGCCCCCGCAGACCGACGGCCTCCACCCCGACCTGCGCACCCCCACCTCCCTGCCGCCCGGCCGCCTCAACTCGCAGCTCACCGACCACCTGCGCGCCCTGGTCGCCGCACACTTCCCGCCGTTCTGGGCGGACAAGGTCCTCGGCACGCCCGCCGAGACCACCTTCATCCAGCCCATCTACGACCTGGCGGTCCCGCACTACACCTCCGGGCGCATGGCGCTCGTCGGTGACGCCGCCAGCGTCGCCCGGCCGCACGTCGGCGCCGGCAGCGTCAAGGCGCTCCAGGACGCCACCGCACTGGAGGCCGCCTGGATCGCCGGGGAGAGCTGGAAGGACGTGCTGGAGCGGTACGACAGCGGCCGGGGCGCGGTCGGCTCCGCCATGGTCGCGCTCGCCCGCCGGATGGGCAGCACCCAGGTCGAGAACACCCCGGACTGGTCCGCCATGGGCCAGCCGGAGTTCGATGCCTGGTGGCAGGACCAGAACAGCGGCTCCGACCGCAGCAGCGGCTTCGGCGGCCACAGCCTCAAGGTCAAGTAGAGCCCCGGACGCGAAGGGGGGCGGTCACCGGAATCCGGTCACCGCCCCCCTTCGCGCCGCCCGGCGCCGGTCAGGCCGCCGCAGGCGCGAGTTCGAGCGCGGCGTGCAGCGCGGTGGGGTCGGTACGGGCGTCCGCCCCGTCCAGCCGCAGCCCGACCCGCCCCGAGGTGAGCACCGTCAGCGTGTGCGCGCACTCGGCGGCCTGGGCCGGGCTCGGCGACACCAGCAGGACGGCGATGCCCTCCTCGGCCAGCGTCGTCACCAGCTCGTGGACCTGGCGGACCAGGGCCGGGGCCAGGCCCTCGGTCGGCTCGTCGAGCAGCAGCACACTCGGCGAACCGAGCAGCGCGCGGGCCAGGGCCAGCATCTGCTGCTCGCCGCCGGACAGGTCCGTACCCCGGTTGCCCCGGCGCTCGCCCAGCCGCGGCAGCAGCTCCAGCACCCGGGCGGGCGTCCAGACGCTCGGGCGCGTGGCGTCGCCCCGGCGCGGCGGGCGGTAGGACAGCCGCAGGTGTTCGGCGACGCTGAGGTTGGCGAAGACCCGGCGGCCCTGCGGGACGAGACCGATCCCGGCGCGGGCGATCCGGTGGGCGGGCTGCCCCGTCACGTCCCGGCCGTGCAGCCGCACGGTGCCGGCGCCGGGGCGCATCAGACCGGCGACGGTGTGGACGAGCGTCGTCTTGCCGGCGCCGTTGTGGCCGACGACGGCGTGGACCGTGCCGGCGGGTACGGACAGGTCGAGGCCGTGGAGGACGGTTCCGCCGTGGTAGCCCGCGGTCAGGCCCGTGAGTTCGAGCATCGGGGGTCGGTCATCCTCTCGCGTCGGTGGTGCCGGTGACGAGGTCCGGCGCCTCGCCGGCCATCGGGCCCGTGTTGTGGTAGGCGTCGCGGACCTCGGGGTGGGCGAGCGCCTGACGGGTCGGGCCGGTGACCAGCACCCGGCCGGCAGCCAGCACGGTGACCGACGTCGCGAGCTGGGCGACGACCTCGACGTGGTGCTCGACCAGGACGACCGCGACGCTCGAAGGCAGGGCGCCGAGGATGGCGAGCAGCCGGCCGATGTCCCCGTCGGTGAGGCCCGCCGCCGGCTCGTCCAGGAGCAGCAGGCGCGGCTCGCCCGCCAGGGCGGCGGCCAGGTCGAGCATGCGGCGCTGCCCGTGGGAGAGCGTGGAGGCCGGGCGGTGCGCGAGGTCCGCGAGCCCGACGGTCTCCAGGTGGTGCCCCGCGGTCTCGGTGTGCCGGCGGTAGCGGGACGGGCTGCGCCAGGCGCCGCGGCGCGCCGGGTGGTGCGGCCACCCGGCCAGGACGATGTTGTCCAGCACCGTCAGTTCGGAGATCACCGAAGGCTGCTGGAAGCTGCGGGCGATGCCCAGCCGGCTGCGTTTGGCGGTGGACGCCCGGGTGACGTCCGTACCGCTCAGGGCGATCGTGCCGTGGTCGGGCCGGTCGGTGCCGGCGATGAGGTTGAGCAGGGTCGTCTTGCCGGCGCCGTTGGGTCCGATGACGGCGTGCCGGGCGCCCTCGGCCAGCCGCAGGCTGACGTCGTCGACGGCGGTGAGGCTGCCGTACCTGCGGGTGAGGCGGTCGAGGTCCAGCACGGGGGCGGCCGGTGCGGCGGTCGGTGCGGGCGTCATGCGGAGACCTTCCCGGCGGGGGACGGGGTGGGTTGGGCCACGGGCGCGGCGGGGCGGCCGAGGGCGGTGCGCAAACCGGCCAGACCGCGCGGCAGCAGATACACGGCGGCGATGAACAGCGCCCCGAGGAGCAGCGGTCCGTGGCCGGGCCAGGAGCCGGCGACCCAGTCCCGGGTGAAGACGATCAGCCCGGCGCCCAGCAGGGCGCCGATGACGGACGTCGTGCCGCCGATGACGACGGCCAGCAGCGCGAACGCGGCGATCTCGAAGCCGACGTCGGCGGGGGAGAGGTACTGCTGGACGGTGACCATGAGCGAGCCGCCGACGCCCGCCAGCGCGCCGGCGCAGATGTGGGCCACCAGCAGATAGCGCCCCACCGGGTGGCCCGAGGCGCGCATCCGCGCCTCGGCGCCCCGGGTGCCGGTCAGCAGCTTGCCGGCCGGGGAGCGCAGCACCAGCAGGGTGAGGGCCACCGCGACGACGGCGACGACGAGCGCGTAGACGTACAGCTCGCGCTCCCGCGTCATGCCCTCACCGCCCCACAGCGCCTGGGTGGCCGGGAAGCCGACCAGGCCGTCGGCGCCGCCGGTGACGGACTTGACCTGGTTGATCACCGCACTCGTCAGCTCGCCGACGGCGAGCGTGATCATCAGTACGGTGGTGCCGCGGGCCCGGATCACGGCGGGCCCGGTCAGCGCCGAGAACACCGCCGCCGCCAGCGCCGAGAGGACGATCTGGACCGGGCCCATCGTCCAGCCAGCGTCCGCGAGGTTGGCGGTGGCGTACGCGCCGACGGCGAACGGGGCGGTCTGCCCCAGGGTGGGCAGCCCGGCGTAACCCGTCAGGACGGTGACACTGACCGCGAGCAGCCCCAGCGCCAGGGCGGACCCGGCCAGCGAGATGCTGTACGAGTCGAGCATCCCCGGCAGCGCGAACAGCAGGGCGAGCAGCACCAGCAGCGGGGCGGCCTGCCGCCACCCGGCCCCGCGCGGCCACGCCCCGAACCGCCCGGGAGCCGCCGGGGCGGTCTCCCGGGCCGGGGCCGTACGCGGACGGTTCTCCCACCGTGCGGCGAGCAGGTGCCGGAGCCGGGAGACCGGGTCCGAGGACGGGCCCCGCTCCTCGTGCGCCGCCGGCTCCGCGAAGCGGGAGCGGAACACCAGTACCGCCGCCATCGCGGCGAACAGCAGGTACGGGGCCAGCTCCGGGAGCACCGAGACGCCCAGGGTCTGGACCTCGCCCACGGCGACCGCCGCGAAGAACGTCGCCCACAGCGAGCGCAGCCCGCCGAGGACGACGACCACGAGGGACAGCATCAGGACGTTCTCGGAGGTGCCGGGCCCGGGGCCGATGATCGGCGCCCCGAGCACGCCCGCCGCTCCGGCCAGCGCGCCCGCCGCCGCGAGCACACCGGTGTGCACGGCCCGGGGGTTGTGGCCGGTGGCGGCGAGCATCTGCGGATCGTCCGCCGACGCCCGGACCGCCGCCCCCACCCGGGTGCGGGTCAGCACCCAGGTGCCGAAGGCCGCCAGGACGACGGCCATCGCGATGAAGCAGAGCCGGTAGGCGGGGTAGCGGTGGCCCAGCAGGTGGACCGAGGAGTCGAGCGCGCCGGGGACGCGCACCGGCAGCTCGTCCGCCCCGAAGAACTGGATGAGCAGATCACCGCCGGCCAGCGCGATCCCGAACGTCAGCAGGGCTTGAGCGAGATGCCCACGCCGGGCGAGCGGAACCGTCGCGGCGGAAAGGCCCGCCCCGGCGAGGGCGGCGGCCGCCGTTCCGGCGGCCAGTCCGACGACGAGGCCGCCCCAGGTTCCGTCGCTCAGCTCGGCGCCGGTGTAGGCGCCGATCGCGTACAGCATGCCGTGCGAGAGGTTCAGTACGCCGGCCGTGCCGAACGCGAGACTCAGGCCGGCGGCGACCACGAACAGCAGCAGCCCGTAGGCCACTCCGTCCACCGCCGGCACGAGGTGGGCATCAAGGAGCTCCATGTCAGCCGCCGAGCGTCGCCAGGTCCTGGACCATGACGTTGGACAGCTGGTTGCCGTCCGGACGCACCTGGCGCAGGTACCACGTCTGCACCGGCGCGTGCGCCTTCGCGCTGAACTCCCAGGAGCCGCGCGGGCTGTCGATCTGGCCCAGGCCGTCGATGGCCTTGTTGATGGTCTGCGGCGTCACGTCGCCCTTCTTCGCGGCGTCCGCGATCGCCTTGTCCAGCACGGCGGCGGCGTCGTAGGACGACATCGCGTACGTGGTCGGCTGGGTGTCGTGCTCGGCGGTCCAGTCGGCGGCGAACTTGCGGTTGGCAGCGTTGTCGAGGTCCGGCGCGTAGTTCAGGACGGAGTAGATGTCCTTCGCGGCGTCGCCCTCGGCCTGGAGCACGCTGCCCTCGGTGACGAAGGCGGTGTACAGCGGAAGGTCGGCGATGTCGGACTGGGCGTACTGCTTGGCGAAGTCGATCGCGGCCTTGCCGGCGTAGAAGCAGTAGACGGCCTTGGCGTCCGTCTTGGCGATATCCGCGAAGTACGGCATGAAGTTGGTCGTCTTCGGGAACGGCGTCCAGGTCGTCTTGCCGTCGGGGTTGGCGAGTTCGCCCTTGATGCGCTTGAACTCGTCGGTGAACCCGCGCAGTTCGTCGTAACCGCCCTGGTAGTCCGGGCCGATCGCGTAGACCGGTCCGTTCACCTTCTCCTTGACGTACGGGGCGATGGCCTTGCCCGGCTCGTCGGACATGAAGCTCGTCGTCCAGACGTACTCGGGGTCCTTGACTTCGGGCCGGGCGTTGGAGCCCAGGAACGGGATCTTGGCCTGGTTGACCAGCGGCAGCACCGCGTTGACCGAGCCACCGCTGACGAGGCCGGTCAGCACGTCGACCTTGTCCTTCTTGACCAGCTTGGTGGCGGCCGGGACCGCGGTCGGCGGGCCGTCGCCCTCGTCGGCGACGATGAGCTCGACCTTGCGCCCGCCCAGCTTGTTGTCGTGCGTCTTCAGGTACAGGTCGAAGCCGTCCCGCAGGTCGGTGCCGACCGGCTTGTAGGTGCCGGACAGCGAGGCGACCAGGCCGACCTTGATGGTCTCGTCGCCGGAGCCGCTGTCGCTGCTGCATCCGGTGACGGCGGCCAGGCCGAGGGCGAGGGCGGCGGCGCCGGCCGGCCGGACGAATCTGCGGTGGCGTGTGCGGCGGGATATGTCGAAGAACATGAGTGCTCTCATCGGGGGAGTGTGTCGGGCAACGGTGTGACCCGACCGCGGAGTCGGCTCCGCGGACGGGTCGGTGCGGCCGTGGGGGAACGGCCGACGGTCAGTGCGTGGGGGAGTTGTGCGGGGAACGGACCTGGGGGGACAGCGAGTCGCCGACCTGGTTGATCAGCTCGGACATCATGTAGCTGACCTCACCGATGTCCGCGTCCCTGGTGGTGGTCACCAGGAGCGAGGCACCGCTGGAGACGGCCATGGAGAACATGTAGCCGCCCTCCATGGCGGTGAGGCTGTGCTCGACCGGGTCGGTGTCGGTCAGCTGCGCGGCGGCGGAGAGCAGATTGACGACGCCCGAGGCGATGGCGGCCAGCCGGTCCGCGTCGTCGCGCTCCACGCCGGTGTACGCCAGCGCGAGTCCGTCCACGGACACGGCTATCGCCTGGGTGACCTCCGGGATGCGTCCGGCGAAGTCGCTCAGGATCCAGCTCAGGTCGGTGGGTGAGGTCATTTCTTGGTCCGTTCGGTGTTGTCATCGGTGGCGGAACGCCCGCGGGGGTTCGTGCTCCGGTTGATGCCCTGGGCGTAGGCCGCGAGGACGTCGGAGACCTGCCGGGAGTCCCGGCGGCGGGGAGTCGGCCTCGGCGTGGCGGCGCCGGACCGCTGATCGGTGCCGCCCCGCTTGCCCAGGCTGGGCCACTGCTGGGGCGTGTTGCGCTGCCGGAGGGGCAGGCCGGACGAGCTGACCCCGGCGATGCGGGAGACCTGCTCGTCGTGCACGGGGTGCGGGGCGGGCGCGGAGCCGCTCTCGCGCGGGTCGGTGCCGCTCCCGCGCGCCGGGCCCTCGTGGTCCTCGCGCCTGCCCGCGTCGGCGCCGCCCGGGCGGGCACCGGTACCCGCGCCGACGGGGCGCCCGACGCGGCCCCGCACGTCGCGCGGCTTGCGGCCGGCGGTGACCGGACGCGGCGCCTCGTAGCGGACCTCGTCGCCCCGGCCCTCGCCCGGCGTGCCCTGGACGGGCGGAGCCTCGACGGGGACCTCGGCCAGCACGGCCTTGGGCAGGGTGACCTCGGCGATGGTGCCCGGGCCCGAGGAGTCGCGGAGCTCGACAACGATGCCGTGACGGGCGGCGAGCCGCGCCACCACGTGCAGGCCCATGGACCGGACGTCCCCGATGCCCGCCTTGGGCTCGCGCAGCGCGGCGTTGTGCACGGCACGGCGCTCCGCGGAGATCCCGACGCCCTCGTCGACGATCTGGACGACGGCCCGGTCCCAGAGCCGCCAGACGGCGACCCCGACCTGGGCGTCGGGCGGCGAGAAGCGGGTCGCGTTGTCCAGCAGCTCCGCCAGGATGTGGGCGACGTCGTGCACGGCGCGGGCGGCGATGCCGATGCCGGCCTCGATGGCGCCCAGGGACACCCGGTCGAAGCGTTCGATCTGCTGGGCGGCGGCCACGATCACGGTGGAGCAGCCGATGTCCGCCGAGCGCACCCGGGCGTTGCCGTAACCGCCCAGCACCAGCAGGTTGTTGGTGTTGCGCTCCATGCGGATGGCGAGGTGGTCGAGGGCGAAGAGCGTCTTCATGCGCTCCGGGTCGGCCTCGTCGCGCTGCACGGTGTCCAGCTCGGACACCATGACGCTGGTCAGCTGGGCGCCGCGGCGGGCCACCCGGACCAGGGTCTCGGCGAACTGCTCGTGCACGCGGGCCTGTTCGGCGGCGAGCCGGACGGCCTCGTGGTGGACGGCGTTGAACGCCTCACCGACCTCACCGATCTCGTCCCCGCCGGTGGTCTCGACCGGGTTGCCGGTCCGTTCCGCGACCTGCTCCGGCGTGGAGCCGCTCAGCGCGCCGGGCTGGGACAGCTCGCTCATGACGGCGGGCAGCCGGGTGTGGGCGACCTCGTGCGCGGCGTTGCGCAGGTCGCGCAGCCGGCGGATCATGACGCGGCCGAGGCGGATGGCGACGACGACGACGACCACCAGGGTCAGCAGCACGAGGGCGACCTCGCCGCCGGCGGTCCACAGCAGCCGGGTGCGCTCCCTGTCGACGGTCGCGGCGACGGACTCGTCGATCCGCTTCTCGACCGTGTGCAGCAGGGTCTGGCGGTCCTCGGACGCCTTCTGCCACTCCTGGGGGGAGACGCCGATGGACTTGCTGGTGTCCGTGCGCCCGATCTTGTCCTCCAGCTTGCGGGACGCCAGCGCCTTGGGGCCGGAGAGGGTGCGCTCCAGCCAGGTCCGCCACTCGCCGGGGCCGAGGCCGAACATGACACCGGTCGACTCGGTGTAGCCGAGCCGGGTGGCGTCGAACGTGCGTTGCGAGGCGACCGTGAAGCCGCCGGCGGCCTGCGCCCTCATGACGGTGACCTGCTGCTGGGCGGTGTGCTCGGCGGCCTCGGACAGGGCGGCGGCCGCACGGATGCGGTCCGCGATGTCGGCGTCCACACCGTCGGCCTGGGCGATGCCGTCGCGGTAGCCGTTGAGGTCCGCGATCACGATGCGGTAGCCGAAGGCGAGTGCGGAGATCGTGGTGCTGCCCGAGCGCACCTGCGCGCGCAGGGCGGGGAGTTCGTCGATGAAGCGGTCGATGCGGTCCAGCGCCTCCTGGGCGCTGCCGGGCACCTCGGAGAGCCCGCTGGTCCGGCTGTTGAAGGCGGCGATGCTCTTGTCGGTCGCGTCGGACGTCTCCTGGAAGGCGGCCGAGTCCCCTTGGTGCGAGACCAGAGCGGTGGCTGCCGCCCGTTCACGCTGCAGTTGATGCGTTAAATCGGCGGCACCGGCGGCTACATCGACCATGGAGGCCAGCCGGTTCGCCTGGAGGGCCTGGTTGGTCGCGGGTGCGAGGGCCAGGGCGGAGAAGGCGACCGCGACGGTGAGGGGCGCGGTGACGAGCAGGACGAGACGACGATTGATTTTCACTGCGCGGCTCCATCGCCGGAACCGGTGCTGAGTATCGGTGACACGCAGATACCTGTTAACGGGTTGTGGGGGTGTCGGTAGGGACGCTCGTACATCGTGTGCACAGTTGCTGATAGGACAGGCGGGGCGGACGGGGCTCCTGTGGCGCGGCTTGATCCTATGCCTAGTACACAACCCCGGATGCGGACAGCGTCGAAGATTTGCGTTCACTCAGAGGCGCAGAAACGATCTGCTTCGATCAAACCTGTCTCCACTGCGGAACACCATGAGGCTAAGCGGAATGATCAAGTCCCGCCCGTACGCACACGCCTGACTGCTGTGCCACCGGGCGGGATGGCGCCCCGCACCACAAGACGGAATGACCAACGGGCCCCTGACCGGCCCGGCCCGCCCAACCGCTGCCGAGTGTCAGGTTGTTGCGGAAAGGTTAGATCCGATTAGCGATGGTGATTGTTTTGGTTCGGCTTCCGCCGGGCACGCGCTCGCGCGACGACACAGGAGGACGCAGACCCCAAGAGGCGTACCCCGCAAGGTTGGTGGCGGTGTGTCACGGTTCGCCAGCCCTCGCACACGGCTCACGCCGGTGCGAACCGGCCATCTTGAAAAGGTGCACGGGCTCCGCGGCCCGCCGCCTTGACCTGATCGCGTGTCCGGTGCGGCCACCGCCGGCCCGGCGCGCGCGAGAAGAAGCGCCCGCCCGGCCACCATGGGCCGGGCAGGCGCGTACGGCTTCGCTCAGGCGCCCACGCCGCGTACGGCTTCGCTCAGGCGCCCACGCCGCGTACGGCTTCGCTCAGGCGCCCACGTACTGCGCGAGGTGCTCGCCCGTCAGGGTCGAACGGGCGGCGACGAGCTCGGCGGGGGTGCCCTCGAAAACGAGCGTGCCGCCGTCGTGCCCGGCGCCGGGTCCCAGGTCGATGATCCAGTCGGCGTGCGCCATGACCGCCTGGTGGTGCTCGATGACGATGACGGACTTGCCCGCGTCCACGAGCCGGTCGAGCAGGCCGAGCAGCTGCTCCACGTCCGCGAGGTGGAGGCCGGTGGTCGGCTCGTCGAGCACGTACACACCGCCCTTCTCGCCCATGTGCGTCGCGAGCTTCAGCCGCTGGCGCTCGCCCCCGGAGAGCGTGGTGAGCGGCTGGCCGAGGCCGAGGTAGCCGAGTCCGACGTCCGCGAGGCGTTCGAGTACGCGGTGCGCGGCCGGCGTACGCGCCTCGCCCGAGCCGAAGAACTCCTGCGCCTCGGCCACCGGCATCGCGAGCACCTCGCTGATGTCCCGGCCGCCGAGCCGGTATTCGAGCACGGAGGACTGGAACCGCTTGCCCCCGCACTCCTCGCACACCGTGGCGACGCCCGCCATCATCGCCAGGTCCGTGAAGACGACGCCCGCGCCGTTGCAGGTGGGGCACGCGCCCTCGGAGTTGGCGCTGAACAGGGCCGGCTTCACGCCGTTGGCCTTGGCGAACGCCTTGCGGACCGGGTCGAGCAGCCCGGTGTACGTGGCCGGGTTGCTCCGCCGCGAACCCCGGATCGCACTCTGGTCGACCGGCACCACCCCGTCCCGCCCGGCCACCGAGCCGTGGATCAGCGAGCTCTTGCCGGACCCGGCGACGCCCGTGACGACGGTCAGCACCCCGAGCGGGATGTCCACGTCGACGCCGCGCAGGTTGTTCGCCGTCGCACCGCGCACCTCCAGCACGCCGGTGGGCCTGCGGGTGGACTCCTTGAGCGTGGCCCGGTCGTCGAAGTGGCGGCCGGTGACGGTGTCCGAGGCGCGCAGCCCGTCGACCGTGCCCTCGAAGCAGACGGTGCCGCCCGCCGCACCGGCGCCGGGACCGAGGTCCACCACGTGGTCGGCGATCGCGATGGTCTCCGGCTTGTGCTCCACTACCAGGACGGTGTTGCCCTTGTCCCGCAGGCGCAGCAGCAGGTTGTTCATCCGCTGGATGTCGTGCGGGTGCAGACCGGCGGTCGGCTCGTCGAAGACGTACGTGGTGTCGGTCAGCGAGGAGCCGAGGTGGCGGATCATCTTGACGCGCTGCGCCTCGCCGCCGGACAGGGTGCCCGCCGGACGGTCGAGCGCCAGGTAGCCGAGGCCGATCTCCACGAACGAGTCCAGGGTCTGCCGGAGCGCGGTGAGCAGCGGCGCCACCGAGGGCTCGTCCAGGCCGCGGATCCAGGCGGCCAGGTCGCTGGTCTGCATCGCGCAGGCGTCCGCGATGCTGATGCCGGCGATCTTCGAGGACCTGGCGCCCTCGCTGAGCCGGGTGCCCTCGCAGGCGGGGCAGGTGGTGAAGGTGACCGCGCGCTCCACGAACGCCCTGATGTGCGGCTGGAGCGAGTCCTTGTCCTTGGACAGGAAGGACTTCTGGATCTTGGGGATCAGCCCCTCGTACGTGAGGTTGACGCCCTCCACCTTGACCTTGGTCGGCTCCCGGTAGAGGAAGTCCTGCATCTCCTTCCCGGTGTACTTCGCGATCGGCTTGTCCGGGTCGAGCAGCCCCGACTCCGCGTACACCCGCACGGTCCAGAAGCTGTCCGACTTCCAGCCGGGGATGGTGAACGCGCCCTCGGCGAGTGACTTGGAGTCGTCGTAGAGCTGGGTCAGGTCGATGTCGGAGACCGTGCCCCGCCCCTCGCACTCGGTGCACATGCCGCCGGTCCGGCTGAAGGTCGCCTTCACGGCCTTCTTGTTGCCGCGCTCGACGGTGATCGCACCGCTCGCCTTCACGGACGCGGTGTTGAAGGAGTACGCGCTGGGCGGGCCGATGTGCGGGGAGCCGAGGCGGCTGAAGAGGATGCGCAGCATGGCGTTGGCGTCGGTGGCGGTGCCCACCGTGGAGCGGGTGTCGCCGCCCATCCGCTGCTGGTCGACGATGATCGCGGTGGTCAGCCCTTCGAGGACGTCCACCTCGGGCCGGGCCAGGGCCGGCATGAATCCCTGGACGAAGGCGCTGTAGGTCTCGTTGATCAGCCGCTGCGACTCGGCCGCGACGGTGTTGAACACCAGCGAGCTCTTACCGGAACCGGAGACACCCGTGAACACCGTCAGCCGGCGCTTGGGGATCTCGATGCTGACGTCCTTCAGATTGTTCACGCGCGCCCCGTGCACACGGATCAGATCGTGGCTGTCGGCGATGTGCGGCTGCGCGACCTTGCCGGTGGCCCTGCTCATCGTGTCTCCCTCGGTTGGCGGGGCCGCCGAGCAGCCCCGTCGTCGCCGCCCGGCCTGAACGGCGGCCCTTCCGCGTAAGCCCCGGCGGACCCGACCCGCCTGACGTTCCTCACGCTAGCGGGGCTCCCGGCGGCCGTGCTTCTCCATTCCTGACCGGACGGGTCACCTGCTTGGCCACGCACGACGGCATCCCCGCCGTCGCCCGCGCCGCCTCCTGCCGGTACGTGCTCGGCGGCATCCCGACCAGCTCGGTGAAGCGTGTACTGAACGTGCCGAGCGACGCGCAGCCGACCGCGAAGCACACCTCGGTCACGCTCATGCCCCCCCGGCGCAGCAGCGTCATCGCCCGCTCGATGCGCCGGGTCATCAGGTAGCCGTACGGCGACTCCCCGTACGCGCGCCGGAACTCGCGGCTGAGGTGTCCGGCCGACATGTGCGCCCCGCGCGCGAGCGCCTCGACGTTCAGGGGCTGGGCGTACTCGCGGTCGATCCGGTCGCGGACCCGGCGCAGCCGGGCGAGGTCGCGCAGGTGCTGCGCCGCGTCGGGTTTGCTGGTCACGGTCGGAAGCGTACGGGGTGGGGGCGCCGCCCGCCGGGAATCGACGGGCGGGCGGCGGAGATCACGTACGCGTGTAGGTGCCGCACTCCCACTCGCTCCGGTCCCGCGTCAGGTCGTCCATCGAGGCGCTCCGGTCGTACGGGTCCACCAAAGGCCCCTCGCCCGTGCCGGCTCCCTCGTCGAAGGCGGGGACGAAGTAGCCGGTGTCGTTGTCGCAGCCGCCGTTGGCGGAGTCCACCTTGTAGGACAGCAGCGTGAAGGTCCCCGGCTCGGTGATCACCTTCGACGGGTCGTCCCAGCTCATCACGATCTCCCGGCGCACGACCGTGCGGGCGACGCCCCCGCTGCCCTCGGCCGCCCGCACGAGCGGATAGACGAAGGTGACGTCGGCGGTCACCTCGACCGCACCCCGCTCGCCCTCCCGGTACGTGATCCGGCCGCGCGTCTTGACCACCTCGCCGGCCGGGCGCGCGTACGACGGATCGAAGCGGCTGAACAGCAGCAGCGGGTTGTTCTTCCGCGACGGGCTGTCGAAGGCGCTCGCCAGGTACGCCTTGGTGTCGGCCTGCTTCGGGTTGAGCGCCGCGATGGCCTTCGCCGGACGCTCCCCGCGCAGCACGCCGGGGTCCAGACCGGCGTCCACGAGGAAGGCCCGGCTGCCGTCGAGCGCCTGCGCCACCTGCTTCCTGCTCATCCAGCCGGTCGCCCGCGCCGCGGGCAGCGTGATCCCGGCCGCGCCGTCGGCCCAGCGCGCCGCCGGTGACCCTCTGAACGGCTCGTCCAGTGTGGGGCGTTGGCCGGCCCCCTCGGTGGCGGGCGGCGCACTGGGGCGGACCGACTCGGCGGCGAGCGGGGCCCCGGCGTCGTCGGACCCGAACCAGCCGGTCACCAGGCCCGGCTTGAGGGCCACGACGAGCAGCGCGACGACGACCAGCAGGGCCACCGCGTACCGGCCCTTGCCGCGCCGCCGGGGCGGCTGGTGGGTGCGCCAGGGTTCGGGCGGGCCGGTCTCCTCCCGCAGCCGCTGGGCCACCATCCGGGCCCGGGCAGACGGCTCCTCGGGGGCGCCGGCGGTTCCGGCCTCGGCCTCCCGCAGGAAGCGCTCCCACTCCTCGTCCGGTATGGATGACCCGCCCGTGTCCACGCTGCGCTCCCGCCCCTCCCGGCACCCCGGCCGGCCCGTTTTTCCGTGCATCATCACACAGCCCGGTGACACCGGGCGCGGGCGGCTTCCGCGTCAAGTGCCCACCGGGCCTGTGTGGATGAGCGGTCGCGTTACGGCTTGCGGCCGACCGCCACGTAACCCGGGGTGACGACTTCGCCCGTGCCGGGGACCGGCTCGCCGAGCTCGGGGTGCCATGCCTCGGCGGCGACGACGCCGGGCTCCACCATCTCCAGCCCGTCGAAGAACGCGGCGAACTGGGCGCGGCTGCGCGGCGCCAGCGTGAGCGTGTTGGCCCGGTACATCTCGTCCACCTGGCGGGCCTCCTCCGGGTGGAAGTCGGCGGTGATCTGCGAGATCACCATGTAGCTGCCGGGCGCGAGGACGTCGGTCAGCCGGCTCACCAGCTCGTAGGCGCCGTCCTCGTCGCTCACGAAGTGCAGCAGCGCGATCATCGACAGGGCCACCGGGGCGCTGAAGTCCAGCGTCTTTCCGGCGCGTTCGAGGATCGTGTCGACGTTGCGGGCGTCGGCCTGCACGTAGTCGATGACGCCCTCGGGCGTGCCCTTGAGCAGCGCCTCGGCGTGGGCCAGCACGATCGGGTCGTTGTCGCAGTAGACGACCCGGGTGGTGGGCTCGGCCGCCTGGGCGACCTGGTGCAGGTTGGGCTCGGTGGGTATCCCGGTGCCGATGTCGAGGAACTGCCGGACGCCCTGGGCGGACAGCCAGCGGGTGGCCCGGTGCATGAAGGCGCGGTTGATCTTCGCCATCACCGGCACGTTCGGTTCGACGGCCAGCATCTGGCGGCCCATGGCCTCGTCCACCGGGTAGTTGTCCTTGCCGCCCAGGAACCAGTCGTACATCCGCGCGGGATGCGGCTTGCTGGTGTCGATGAGCGGGGCGGTGGTGTTCTCCGGTCGGGACATGGCCAACTCCAGGGTGCGGGAGGCTGCGGATGATCAGCTCGCGCCCAGGATAGGCAACTGAACGGCCGGCACGGGAGAGTTCACCCGCCGGTCCGGGGCGGCGGTGCGCAATTCCCGCGCCCGACAGACGGCTTGGGCGGTGCGCACACCCGGGGAGAGGGCCCGGACGATAGTTACCACAGCGTAACTTACTCGTGGGTTACCTCTGGTAACTACCGCTGCTAGTTTGCGCTCACCCGTATCACCGGAGCAGAGCGAGGAGTGAGCTGTGAGCCGCAAGGACAGCCGTTCGCGTTCCACCGTCCCCCCGACCCCCACCCACCGGCGCACCGGCACCCTGCGTGCGGCGGCCGTCGCCGTGACCGCGGCGGCCTGCGTCGCCGCGTACGCCGCGCCCGCGTCCGCCACGGACGGCACCGGGCCCGTCGTGTCCCGGGGCGTGACCATCCCCGCCTTCTACAACCCGCCCGCCGAACTGCCCGCCGCCAACGGGGCGCTGATCCGCCAGGAGGCCCTGCCGCTCGGCGCGAGCCTGCCCGGCCTGGACGGCCGCCCGATGCCGGGCCGGGCGACCCGCCTGATGTACCGGTCGACCGACTCGAACGGGCAGCCGGTCGCGGTGACCGGCGCCTACATCGAACCCTCGGCCGCCTGGAAGGGCAGCGGCCCGCGCCCGCTGGTGGCGCTGGCCTCGGGCACCATGGGCCAGGGCGACCAGTGCGCGCCCTCGCTGGCACTGCAGAACCCGCTGACCCTGACCGGCGACACCGTGTCGGTCGGCTACGAGATCCTCGCCGTCTACCGGCTCCTGTCCGCCGGTGTCTCCGTCGTCGTCACCGACTACGTGGGCCTCGGCACCACCGACCGCCTGCACACCTACGTCAACCGGGTGGACGAGGGCCACGCGCTGCTCGACGCGGCCCGCGCCGCGCACGCGCTGCCCGGCACCTCGCTCACGCCCCAGTCCCGTACCGGCCTGTACGGCTACAGCCAGGGCGGCGGGGCCAGCGCGGCGGCCGCCGAGCTCCAGCCCTCGTACGCCCCCGACGTCACCCTCGCAGGCACCTACTCCGGGGCGCCGCCGGCCGACCTGACCGCGGTCATGAAGGGCATCGACGGCAGCGCCCTGGCCGGCGCCCTGGCCTGGTCGATCAACGGCTTCGCGCAGGCCGACCCCGACCTGCGCGACGTCGTGGAGGCCAACATCAACGACGCCGGGCGGGCTGCGCTGAAGGACGCCTCGACCATGTGCGTCGGCGACGCGATCCTCGGCTACGGCTTCGCCAAGAGCACCAAGTGGACCACCTCCGGCAAGTCCCTCGGCGACATCATCGCCGCCGAGCCCAGGGCGCGGGCCGCGCTCGACAAGCAGCGCATCGGCGCCCTCAAGCCCGCCGGGCCGGTGCGGCTCGCGACCGGCGTCCAGGACGACATCGTGCCGCACAACCAGGCACGTCAGCTCGCCGTGGACTGGTGCCGCAAGGGCGGCAGCGTCACCTACGACGCCGTCATCCTGCCCAACCTGGGCGACAAGATCCTCACCAACCACCTGGTCCCGTTCATCACCGACCAGGGGGACGCCATCTCCTGGATGACCGACCGCCTCTCGGGCAAGCCGGCCACCTCCAACTGCTGGTCGATGCCGATCCAGCCCTGACACCCGGCCGCCGCGCCCGTCCGGTCCCACCGGGCGGGCGCGGACCCCATTCGAGGGCCCCCGCCTCCGCCCGACCCGGGGATGAGACGGCGGAGCGGAGCACTTCGGCCGGCCCGCGCCCGGGCCCGGCTCAGCGGACTCAGCGAGACCGTCCCGGCGCCGGCCGGAACGCTGACCGCCGGCCCCGGTCTCGGCTGACGCACCGGAACCGCCGCCCGGTCCGCACCGACGGGAAACCGCGTGCGCGCGGTGCGGGCGGCGGTTAGGGTCGCGGGTATGAACATCTGCCAGCTCTACGGCTGACGCGGACGGGGCAGGCCCCCGACCCCGTCCGGCACACCGCATGCGCGCGCCCACGGCCCGGCCTTCGCCGGGGTGGCCGACGCGCCGGTCCGCCGTGTCCACTTCCGCCGCAGAGCTGAAACGAGTGATTCCCCATGTCCCGTCGCCGTGCCCATATCGCCATGGTCGGCATCCCCGCCGTCAGCCATGTCCTGCCGAGCATCGAGGTCATCCGCGAACTGGTGGCCCGCGGCCACCGCGTCACCTACGCCAACGACCCGGTGATGGCCGAGCGCATCGAAGCCACCGGCGCCACCTTCGTCCCGTACGACTCCGTGCTCCCGGTGGGCGACGACAACTGGCCCGACGACCCCATCGCCGCCATGGGCCTCTTCCTCGACGACGCCATCCGCGCCCTGCCGCAGCTGCGCGCCGTCTACGACCGGGACCCGGCGGACCTCTACCTCTACGACATCGGCGCGTACCCCGCGCGTGTGCTGGCCGAGTCGCAGAACCGACCCCTCATGCAGCTGTACCCGACGTTCGTCGGGTGGCGGAGCTACGAGCAGGACGTGGCGGTGCACCTGTGGGAGCTGCCGGGCGCCGACGCCTACCGGGCCAAGTTCACGCAGTGGCTCGCCGGCTGCGGCGCGGCCACCACGGACATGGACGCCTTCGTCGGGCGCCCCGGCCACACCCTGGCCCTGATCCCCCGGGCGATGCAGCCGCACGCCGACGACGTCGACACCGACACCGTCACGTTCGTCGGCCCCTGCTTCGCCGGGCGCGGCGACGAGCAGACCTGGACCCGTCCCACCGGGGCGGAGAAGGTGCTGCTGGTCTCGCTGGGGTCGGCGTACACCAACCGCCCCGCGTTCTACCGCAGTTGCCTGGACGCCTACGGCGACCTGCCCGGCTGGCACGTGGTGCTCCAGATCGGCAAGCAGACCGACCGAGCGGACCTGGGCACGATCCCCGGCAACGTCGAAGTGCACCGCTGGGTACCGCAGTTGGCGATCCTGCACCAGGCCGATGCCTTCGTCACGCACGCCGGCATGGGCGGCAGCTCCGAGGGCCTGTACACCGGGGTGCCGATGATCGCCGTGCCGCAGGGCGTGGACCAGTTCATGAACGCGGACAAGCTCGTCGAGCTCGGTGTGGCCCGCCGCATCGACACCGATGACGCCACCCCCGAAGCGCTGCGCGAAGCCCTCCTGGCGCTCGCCTCCGACCCGGAGGTCGCGCGGCGCTCGGCGCGGTTGCGCGACGAGGCCCGGGCGGAGGGCGGCACCCGGCGGGCCGCCGACCTGGTGGAGGAGCTGCTCGGCTGATACGGCGCGGCCGGGGCGGTGAACGGGGTTTCCCGGTTCACCGCCCCGGCCGGGCAACGCCGATGACGAGGTGTCAGCCCTTGCGGGTGTTGATCTCCTCGGTGAGCTGGGGGACGACGTCGAAGAGGTCACCGACGACGCCGTAGTCGACGAGGTCGAAGATCGGGGCCTCGGAGTCCTTGTTGACCGCGACGATCGTCTTCGAGGTCTGCATCCCCGCCCGGTGCTGGATCGCAC
>NZ_SSBI01000050.1 GCF_004795015.1 Streptomyces sp. A1277
GGGCGGCGGGCGGCGGTCCCGGGTGGCCTGCCGGGGGCCGGGGTGGCGGGCCGGCCGGGGGCGGGAGGGGCGGGCCGGGGTGCTGGGCCTGGTGCGACCAGCCGACGGGGCCGTTTCCGGGACCCTGGGGCGGAGGCAGCGGGGCCCCCACTGCGTGCTGCATCCGGTGCAACTCCGTCTCGTACAGGCAACTGGCGCTGGTGCAACGGCAACCGTACCTTCCCCGGCCGCCACACGGACAACGGCCGGGGAGGGTCCACAGTGCCCGTCGGCCAGTCGGCCTTCCGGTGCGGGCGGTGCGTCAGTCCGTCAGCTCGTCAGCCAGCGCGCGCAGGGCGAGCCGGTAGGAGCCGATGCCGAAACCGGCGACGGTGCCGGTGGCGACCGGTGCGACCACCGAGTGGTGGCGGAATTCCTCGCGCGCGTACGGGTTCGAGATGTGCACCTCGATCAGCGGGGCGGTGCGCTGGGAGGCCGCGTCCCGCATTCCGTACGAGTAGTGCGTGAAGGCACCGGGGTTGAGAACGACCGGAATCGAACCGTCCGCCGCCTCGTGCAGCCAGCGGATCAGCTCGCCCTCGTCGTTGGTCTCGCGGACGTCCACGTCGAAGCCGAGCTCCTTGCCGAGGGTGCGGCAGGCTTCGACGAGCCCGGCGTACGAGGTGGAGCCGTAGACGTCGGGTTCGCGGGAGCCGAGCCGGCCGAGGTTGGGGCCGTTGAGCACGAGGACCCGGCGGGTCATGCCGAGACCTCCCCGTAGGCGGCGAGCAGCACGGCCGGGTCGGGGCCCTCCAGGACGGTGGGCTTGCCGAGGCCGTCCAGGACGATGAAGCGCAGCAGGTCGCCGCGGGACTTCTTGTCGACCTTCATGTTCTCCAGCAGCTTGGGCCACTGGTCGCCCCGGTAGGTGAGCGGCAACCCGACGGACTCCAGGATCGCGCGGTGCCGGTCGGCGGTGGCGTCGTCGAGGCGGCCGGCGAGGCGGCCGAGTTCGGCGGCGAAGACCATGCCGACCGAGACGGCGGCGCCGTGGCGCCACTTGTAGCGCTCGTTCTTCTCGATCGCGTGGCCCAGCGTGTGGCCGTAGTTGAGGATCTCGCGGAGTCCGGACTCCTTGAGGTCGCTGGAGACGACCTCGGCCTTGACCCGGATGGAACGCTCGATCAGCTCGGCGGTGTGCGGCCCCTCGGGGGTGCGTGCGGCCTGCGGGTCGGCCTCGATCAGGTCGAGGATCGCCGGGTCGGCGATGAAGCCGGCCTTGATGATCTCGGCCATGCCGGAGACGTAGTCGTTGACCGGCAGCGAGTCCAGGGCGGCCAGGTCGCAGAGCACCCCGGCCGGCGGGTGGAAGGCGCCGACGAGGTTCTTGCCCTCGGCGGTGTTGATGCCGGTCTTGCCGCCGACTGCCGCGTCGACCATGCCGAGCACGGTCGTCGGTACGGCGATCCAGCGCACCCCGCGCAGCCAGGAGGCGGCGACGAAGCCCGCGACGTCGGTGGTGGCGCCGCCGCCGATGCCGACGATGACGTCGGTGCGGGTGAAGCCGGTCTGGCCGAGCGCCTTCCAGCAGTAGGCGGCGACCTCGACGGTCTTGGCCTCCTCGGCGTTGGGCAGCTGGATCGCGATGGCCTCGTAGCCCTGGTCGGCGAGGTCCTGGCGGACCGCCTCGCCGGTCTCGGCGAGCGCCTCGGGGTGGAGGACCGCGACGCGCTTGGCGCGCTCGCCGATGAGCGCGGGCAGCTCGCCGAGGAGCTGCCGGCCGATCAGCACCTCGTACGGGTCGGTGCCCGCGCTGCCGGCGATCTGGACGCGGGTGGGTGCCTGCTGCGTCATGCGTGTGTTCTCCCGGCCGGACGGGGGTGCGTCCGGCAGTTCCAGTGCGTCGAGGACCGCCTGTGCGACCTCTTCGGGTGTGCGCTCGTCGGTGGCGACGATCGTGCGGGCGACCTCCGTGTAGAGGTGGCGGCGGGCCTCCATCAGCTCGCGCCACTGCCGGCGCGGGTTGACCGCGAGCAGCGGGCGGGCGGTGTTGAGGCCGACCCGCTTGACCGCCTCGTCGACGTCCATCGAGAGGTAGACGACCGGGTGGCCGGCGAGCAGGGCGCGCGTCCGCTCGTCCAGGACGGCCCCGCCGCCGAGCGAGAGGACGCCCGCGTGCTCGGCGACGGCGGCCCGTACGGCCTCCCGCTCCAGCGCGCGGAAGTGCTCCTCGCCCTCGTCGTAGAAGATCTCCGCGATGGGCTTGCCGGCCGTGGCGACGACGTCGGCGTCGGTGTCCCGGTAGCCCGTGCCGAGGCGGGCGGCGAGCAGTTCACCGACGGTGGACTTGCCGACGCCCATCGGTCCGACCAGGACGATCAGCGGAGCGCTCATCGGATCTGGAGGTGGTCGAGGTACGACTGCACGTTGCGGTGGGTCTCGGGGACGCTGTCGCCGCCGAACTTCTCCGCGACGGCGTCGGCCAGGACCAGGGCGACCATCGCCTCGGCGACGATGCCGGCCGCCGGGACGGCGCAGACATCGGAGCGCTGGTGGTGGGCCTTGGCGGGCTCGCCGGTCACCACGTCGACGGTGGCCAGGGCGCGCGGCACGGTCGCGATCGGCTTCATCGCGGCGCGGACGCGCAGCAGCTCGCCGGTGGTGAGCCCGCCCTCGGTGCCGCCGGCCCGGCCGGAGGCGCGCTTGATGCCGTCCTCGGTCACCAGGATCTCGTCGTGCGCCTTGGACCCGGGCACCCGGGCGAGGTCGAAGCCGTCGCCGACCTCGACGCCCTTGATGGCCTGGATGCCCATGAGCGCGCCCGCGAGGCGGGCGTCGAGGCGGCGGTCCCAGTGCACGTGCGAGCCGAGGCCGACCGGCACTCCGTACGCCAGCACCTCGACGACACCGCCGAGGGTGTCGCCGTCCTTGTGCGCCTGGTCGATCTCGGCGACCATCCGCTTGCTCGCGTCGGCGTCGAGGCAGCGCACCGGGTCGGCGTCGAGCTTGTCGACGTCGGCGGGAACGGGGTAGACGCCGTACGGCGCCTTGGCGGCGGCCAGCTCCACGACGTGGCTGACGATCTCGATGCCGGCGGTCTCCTTGAGGTAGGACCGGGCGACGGCGCCGAGGGCGACGCGGGCGGCGGTCTCCCGGGCGCTGGCGCGCTCCAGGACCGGCCGGGCCTCGTCGAAGCCGTACTTCTGCATGCCGGCGAGGTCGGCGTGGCCGGGCCGGGGGCGGGTCAGCGGGGCGTTACGGGCCTGCTCGGCCAGCGCCTGGGGGTCGACCGGGTCGGCCGACATGACCTGCTCCCACTTGGGCCACTCGGTGTTGCCCACCATCACGGCGACCGGGGAGCCCATGGTG
The DNA here is from genome assembly GCF_004795015.1 of Streptomyces sp. A1277. Taxonomy (GTDB): domain Bacteria; phylum Actinomycetota; class Actinomycetes; order Streptomycetales; family Streptomycetaceae; genus Streptomyces. The sequence continues at coordinate 3,349 of NZ_SSBI01000050.1, forward strand.
AGCCCGTGCCGGACGCCGCCGAGGAACGTGACCTCGTCCCGCTCGAACTTCATGCGCGCGCCGCGGCCGTAACCGAGCCGCCGCCGGGCGAGCGCGTCCGCAACCATCTCCGTGGTGACCGGGACACCGGCGGGAAGACCCTCCAGCGTCGCCACCAGTGCGGGGCCGTGCGACTCCCCCGCGGTCAGCCAGCGCAACCTGCTCAACGGTGCTCCTCATGCTCGCGCCTGAAATCCAACGGCGCGACCGGGTGCGCGGCCCTGGCCCGCCGCCCCCGATCCTCCCACGGCCGGGGGCCCCGGCCCGCCGCCGGTCCAGCAGACGGACGGGAGGCGGGGCCGGGCGGGCGTCAGCGGGCGGCCAGCGCCTGTTCCCCGGCCTTCCGCATGGCGGCCGGCGGCGCCGGCGAGCGGCCGGTCATCTGCTCGACCTGGAGGACGGCCTGATGCACCAGGAGATCGAGACCTCCGACGACTGCTCCCCCGCGCTCGGTCCAGGCGGCGGCGAGGCGGGTGGGCCACGGCTCGTACAGCACGTCGAACAGCGTGCCCGGACGCTCCGGCACGGCACCGGCCAGCACGTCGGCCGCCCCGGCCGGGGTGGTGGCGATGGCGAGGGGGGACGCCAGCGCCCGATCGGCCTCGGCCCAGTCGGCGATCCGGACGTCGACGCCGAGGCGTTCGCCCCAGCCGCGCATCTCCTCGGCGCGGGCCGCGCTGCGGACGTAGGCGGTGACGGGTCCGGCGCAGATTTCGGCGAGGGCGGCCAGCGCGGAGGAGGCGGTGGCGCCGGCGCCGAGGATCGCGGCGGACTCGACCTTCTCGACGCCGCGTTCGCGCAGGGCGGCGACCATGCCGGGGATGTCGGTGTTGTCCCCGGTGCGGCGGCCGTCCTCGCCGAACACCACGGTGTTCACGGCCTCCACGGAGGCGGCGGTCTCGCTGATCTCGTCCAGCAACGGGATGACCGCTCGCTTCAGCGGCATGGTGAGCGAGAGCCCGGCCCAGGTCCCGTCCAGCCCCTCGATGAAGCCGGGCAGCGCCCGCTCGTCGATCTCGAACCGGTCGTACGACCAGCCGTCGAGGCCGAGCTCGGCGTACGCGGCCCGGTGCAGGACCGGGGAGAGCGAGTGGGCGATGGGCGAGCCGAGGACGGCTGCGCGGTGGCGCCCGTCAATTCTTGGCATCGAACTTGGCCTTGAGCGTGAGGAATTCTTCGTACGTCTTGGCGAACTCGGTCTTGTGCTGTCCGTCGGTGGCCACGAAATAGAGCCAGCCGTCCTTCGTCGGGCTCAGAGTGGCAGCCAGGGCCTCGTCACCGGGGTTACCGATGGGTCCGGGGGTGAGTCCGGGGTATTTGTACGTGTTGTACGGGTCCGGATTCTTGCGAACCTCTTCGATAGTGATGTTGATTTCGCTCTGCTTCCTCAAATAGTTGTAGGAGGAGTCGAACTGGAGCATTTGGTTGGTCTGCGTGTTGTCCGGCTTGAGACGGTTGTAAATGACCTCCGCCATCTTTCGGAAGTCGTCGTGCGTCTTGCCCTCGGCCTGGACGAGACTGGCCGTGGTGATGACCTGCCACGGGCCGTCCAAGTCGTACTTCTTGGCAGTGCCCGTCAGATCGAGCTTCTTGTACTCCTCGTCGGCGCGGGCGACCATCTTCTTCAGGACGGCCTCCGGCTTCATCCCCTTGGTGACTGGATAGGCCGCCGGGTAGAGGAACCCCTCAAGCGGGTCCTTGATCTTCGCGTGGCCCTTCGCCCAGCCCGGCAGCCCGAGGCTTCCGCTCTTGTCCGCCGCCACGTCCTCGGTGGTGCCCTTCTTGAGGCCGAGCCGCGTGTCGATCAAGGCATAGATCTTCGCGTTGCGCGTGCCCTCCGGAATCACCAAAAGATTCTGGCTCTTCGGGTCGACCATCATCTTCACGGCTTCGGCCGCCGACATCTTTTCATGCAGGAGATAGACACCCGCTTGGATCGACTTCCCCTTGGGGTTCTCGTTCTGCGCGGAGACGAACGCGTCGACGCTCTTGACGACACCCAGCTTCTTCAGGATGTTGCCGATGTCGTACCCGTACGCGCCCTTGGGGATCTCCACCTCGACCGAGCCCGAGCCGCTGCCCGAGTAGTCGGGGGCGGCGCCGAACCTGTCCTTGTAGAAGGAGTAGCCGTAGTAGCCAGCCCCGCCGACGCCGCCGACCAGGACGAGGGAGACGACCAGGCAGGCGCAGCCGCTGCGGCCTTTCTTCTTCTTGCCCTTGCCGCGGCGCTCGCCCCCGTCCCCGCGGCGGGAATCGCGGGAGTCCTCGTCGTCCTCGTCGTCGTAGTCGTCGTCCTTGGGGCCTTTGCCGTCCTTCTCGTCCACGCCCGTGAAGAAGGGGTGGGTCTCCTCCGGCTGTTCCTCCGGGTCCCAGTCCGGGTGCGGCTCGGAGGGCTCGGCGGGGGCGGCCTCGCGGCGGCCCGGGGGCTGCGGGGGCGGGTAGGCGTCAGGGGTGCCGTAGTAGTCGTTCGTCTCGCCGTAGCCGTACGCGGCGACGGGCTGGCCCTCGTACGGCGGCATCGCGGCCGCCTGGCCCGTCTCCCAGGAGGGGTCGTAGGCGGGCTGCTGCTGGTTGTACGGGTCGTGCTGGTTCCCGTACGCCTGCTGCTGGTACTGCTGCTGGGCGTACGGGTCCTGCTGCTGCGTGTAGGGATCGTGCGGCTGCTGCTGATACGGGTCGTACTGGTTCTGGCCGTCGTACTGCTGCTGCCCGCCGTACTGGTTCTGGCCGTCGTACTGGTTCTGGCCGTCGTACTGCGCCTGGCCGTCGTACTGGGCCTGGCCCTGGGCAGGCTGCTGGCCGCCCCATCCCTGGTCCCCGTACAAGGGGTCCTCGGGATGCCACGGTTCGGAGCCGGGGCCCCGGCCATACTCAGTCATCGATCCCCTTGAGCCGCGAGACGATGTTCCGTCTCTTTGCTGTGCGGTGTCTGTCCGACCACCGCCGCATCGCGCGGAACGTTACCGTAATGCGATCAGACAACCACTTCGACGCCCTCGCCGGGCGGATTGCCTGACGCCCGCTCGGACTCCAGAGCGTTCTGAAGGATCACCACAGCGGCAGCCTGATCGATGACGGAACGGCCTTTTTTGGACTTCACGCCCGAGGCGCGCAGCCCCTGACTCGCCGTCACTGTGGTCATCCTCTCGTCCACCAATCGCACCGGAATGGGTGCAACCGCACGGGCGAGCACGTCGGCGAACGCGCGGACCTTGACGGCGGCCGGCCCCTCTCCGCCGCCCAGGGAGCGCGGGAGGCCGACGACGACCTCGATCGGCTCGTACTCCGCGACGATCTGGCCGAGCCGCCGGTGGGCGGCCGGGACATCGCGTCCCGGCACGGTCTCCACCGGCGTCGCGAGGATGCCGTCGGGGTCGCAGGAGGCGACCCCGATCCGGGCGTCCCCGACGTCGATCGCCAGTCGGCGACCGCGGCGCATCTGCGGCATGTCCGGCGTCACGCCGTCTCGGTGACGAGGCGTTCGACGGCGGCGACGGCGTCACCGATCGCGTCCGGGTTCTGACCGCCGCCCTGGGCGACGTCCGGCTTGCCGCCGCCCCCGCCGCCGAGGGTCTTGGCGGCGGTGCGGACCAGGTCGCCGGCCTTGAGGCCGCGCTCACGGGCCGCCTCGTTGGTCGCGATGACGGTCAGCGGGCGCCCGTTGGCCGTCGCGAACAGGGCGACCACGGCCGGGCGGCCGCCCTGGATGCGCCCGCGCACGTCGAGGACGAGCTTGCGCAGGTCGTCGGCCGAGGTGCCGTCGGGGACCTGGCCGGTGACCAGGGCGACGCCCCGTACGTCCTTCGCGGATTCGACCAGTCCCGCGGCGGCCGCGAGGACCTTCTCCGCGCGGAACTTCTCGATCTCCTTCTCGGCGTCCTTCAGCTTGCCGAGCATGCCCGCGATCTTCTCCGGAAGCTCCTCGGAGCGGCCCTTGACCAGCTCCTGGAGCTGGGCGACGACCGTGTGCTCCTTGGCGAGGAAGTTGTACGCGTCGACACCGACAAGGGCCTCGATACGGCGCACGCCGGAGCCGATGGACGACTCGCCGAGCAGCTTGACCAGGCCGAGCTGGGCGGTGTTGTGCACGTGGGTGCCGCCGCACAGCTCCTTGGAGAAGTCGCCGATGGTGACGACGCGGACCCGCTCGCCGTACTTCTCGCCGAACTCGGCGATGGCGCCCTGCTTCTTCGCCTCGTCGATCGACATGACCTCGGCCTGCACGTCGAGCTCGCGGGCCAGGACCTCGTTGATCTTCTGCTCGACGTCGGTGAGGACCGTGCCGGGGACGGCGGCGGGCGAGCCGAAGTCGAAGCGGAACCGGCCCGGGGAGTTCTCCGAACCGGCCTGCGCGGCCGTCGGGCCGAGCGCGTCGCGCAGCGCCTGGTGGGTGAGGTGGGTGGCGCTGTGGGCGCGGGCGATGGCGCGGCGGCGGGTGGAGTCGATGGCGGCGTAGGCGGAGGCGCCGACCGTCACCTCGCCGACCTGGACCGAGCCCTTGTGGACGGAGACGCCCGGGACCGGCTGCTGGACGTCGCGCACCACGATGACGGCGCCGCTGTCGAGCCGGATGCGGCCCTGGTCGGCGAGCTGCCCACCGCCCTCGGCGTAGAACGGGGTGCGGTCGAGGACGACCTCGACCTCGTCGCCCTCGGTGGCGGCGGGCGAGGGGACGCCGTCGACGAGGAGACCGACGATCGTCGACTCGCCCTCGGTCATGGTGTAGCCGGTGAACTCGGTGACGCCGGAGTTGTCGGCGACCTCGCGGTAGGCGGACAGGTCGGCGTGGCCGGTCTTCTTCGCCTTGGCGTCGGCCTTGGCCTTGGCGCGCTGCTCCTGCATGAGGCGGCGGAAGCCGTCCTCGTCCACGGACAGGCCCTGTTCGGCGGCCATCTCCAGGGTGAGGTCGATCGGGAAGCCCCAGGTGTCGTGGAGCAGGAACGCCTTGTCGCCGGCGAGGACCCGGCCGCCGGCGGCCTTGGTCTCGGTGACGGCGGTCTCCAGGATGTTGGTGCCGCCCTTGAGGGCCTTGAGGAAGGCGGCTTCCTCGGCGAGCGCGACGGTCTCGATGCGCTTGCGGTCGGTGATCAGCTCCGGGTACTGCTGCCCCATCGTGTTGATCACGACGTCGACCAGCTCGTTCACGACGGAGCCGGTGGCACCCATCAGCCGCATGTTGCGGATCGCGCGGCGCATGATGCGGCGCAGCACGTAGCCGCGGCCCTCGTTGCCGGGGGTGACGCCGTCGCCGATGAGCATGACCGAGGTGCGGATGTGGTCGGCGACCACGCGCAGCGAGACGTCGGTGGCGTCGGCCGCGCCGTAGCGCACGCCGGTGAGCTCGGTGGCCCGGTCCATGACGACGCGCAGGGTGTCGGTCTCGTACATGTTCCGCACGCCCTGCAGGATCATCGCGAGGCGTTCGAGGCCGAGGCCGGTGTCGATGTTCTTGGACGGCAGGTCGCCGAGGATCGGGAAGTCGTCCTTGCCGTCGCCGGCGCCGCGCTCGTACTGCATGAAGACCAGGTTCCAGATCTCCACGTACCGCTCGTCGTTGACGGCCGGGCCGCCCTCGACGCCGAAGTCCGGGCCGCGGTCGTAGTTGATCTCGGAACAGGGGCCGCACGGGCCGGGGACGCCCATGGACCAGAAGTTGTCCTTCTTGCCCAGGCGCTGGATGCGCTCGGCGGGGACGCCGATCTTGTCGCGCCAGATGGCCTCGGCCTCGTCGTCGTCCAGGTAGACGGTGATCCACAGGCGCTCGGGGTCGAGCCCGAACCCGCCGTCCGCCACGGAACCCGTCAGCAGCTCCCAGGCGTACGCGATGGCGCCTTCCTTGAAGTAGTCGCCGAAGGAGAAGTTGCCGCACATCTGGAAGAAGGTGCCGTGCCGGGTGGTCTTGCCGACCTCTTCGATGTCCGGTGTGCGCACGCACTTCTGCACACTGGTGACGCGCGGGGCGGGCGGCTTGACCTCACCGAGGAAGTAGGGCTTGAAGGGGACCATGCCCGCGGGGACCAGCAGCAGAGTCGGGTCGTCCGCGATGAGCGACGCCGAAGGGACAACGGTGTGACCGCGCTCCTCGTAGAAGCTCAGCCAGCGGCGACGAATTTCTGCCGACTCCATCAGTGGTCCTCATTCCGGTTGTACGAGTGGTAGGGGAGCTTGCGGTAGGTGGCGGGGGCCGGGTGCGCGTCCGGCTCGGCCGCCTCGACGGCGAGGTTGCGCCGCACGGGGAGCTCGGGTCCTGCCGGTGCTTCCAGGCCCAGCGCCTCGCCCAGTTCGGCCTCGCGCCTGACCATGCCCTCGCGGACGTCCAGCGCGAAGTCCCTGAGCTTGTGACCGGCGACGACGGCCTTGTCGGCGGCCTGCGCCGCAAGGCTCTCGGGGGTCAGCTGCTTGATCTTCCGGTTGACCTTGGTGGTGGCCCACACCCCGGCGGCTGCGCCGGCGGTGAACCAGAACGTACGGCGGAACATCGCTGCGTCAGTCCTTAGATCCGCGGGAATTTCTGCCGTTGCGCTTCCTGCCACGCGCCGACGGCACGGTCCGGCCGACGATCACCGAGCGCCGGGAGCGCGCCTCCGGTTCGGGGGCGGACTTGCGGCCGATGGCCTGCCGGACCCCGTAGCCGAACGCCGCGACCTTGACCAGCGGGCCGCCGAAGGTGGAGGCGACGGTGGTCGAGAGCGCCGAGGCGTTGGAGGTGACCTCCTGCACGTCCGTGGCGATCGCGTCGACCTTGTCGAGCTGGGTCTGCGCCGAGCGCACGGTCGCGGAGGCGTCCGCGAGCAGGGGGACGGCCTGTTCGGTCACGTCCGCCACGAGTTTCGTGGTCGCTCTGAGCGTCTGGGCGAGCCTCACCAGCACGACGGCGAGGAACGAAACCAGGATCGCCCAGAAGACGGCCACCAGAATCCCGGCCACCTCACCACCGGACACAGTGCACCGCGCTCTCTGGCTTGTCGTCTGTCTCTGTCTTGTTCTGCTCCGCGGCGGGGGCCGCCGTGGCGGCCGGTCGCCGTCCCCCGAGCCTATCGCGCCGGGGCTCACGCCCCGTACCGCATGACCGGTGGAGCCGCGGGAGTTCGGGCGACGAGATTGTACGGAGAGCTTTCAAGCCAGTACTCTGCGTGTTTCATGCGACGCCCTCAGCGCCCTTTGCCGCCCGCCGACGATTCCGGGTCCCCGGCCGCCGCCGGGGACGCCGGCGCGCACCCGCTGCCGGGGAACCTCCCGGCGGAGCTGAACCACTTCGTGGGACGCGAGAGCGAGTTGGCCGATGTCGCCCGGTCGCTGGAGGACTCCCGGCTCGTCACCGTCATCGGAGTGGGCGGCGTGGGCAAGACCCGGCTGGCCACAAGAGCCGCGGCGCTCCTGGAGAAACGGTACTGCGACGGGGTGTGGCTGGTGGAGCTGTCCGCCGTCCACGACGCCGGGCTGCTGGAACACGCCGTCGCCGACGCGCTCGGCCTCACCGATCACACCAGCCGGCCGCCCCGAACGGCCCTGATCGAGCACTGCGCCGAACGCCGCCTCCTGCTGGTCCTCGACGGCTTCGAGCACCTGGTGGACGACTGCGCCGCGCTGGTACGGGAACTGCTGCGCCGCGCCCCGGGGCTGCGCGTGCTCGCGGCCGGCCGGCTGCCGCTGGAACTGGCGGGCGAGGCCGTCTACCCGCTCGCCACCATGACGGACGAGGACGCGCTGCGGCTCTTCGCCGAGCGGGCCGCCGGGGTGCGGCCGGACTTCCGGCTGACCGAGCGCAGCCGCGGCCCGGCCCGGGAGCTGTGCCGCCGGCTGGACGGGATCCCGCTGGCCCTCGAACTCGCGGCCGGACGGCTGCGCGCCCTGTCGACCGAGCAGGTGCTGCAACGGCTGGACGACCGCTTCCGGCTGCTGACCGGCGGCAGCCGCAGCGCGCTGGACCGGCACCAGACGCTGCGTACGGCCATCGGCTGGAGCCATGAACTGTGCGCCCCGCCGCAGCGGTTGCTGTGGGCCCGGCTCTCGGTCTTCGCCGGGCAGTTCGACCTGGAGGCGGTCGAGTACATCTGCAGCGGCCCCGGCCTGCCCGCCGACTCGGTGCTCGACGTGCTCACCGGGCTGCTCGCGCAGTCCGTGGTGCTGCGCGAGGACTCCCCCGTGGGCACCCGCTACCGGATGCTGGACACCGTGCGCGAGTACGGCGCCGAGTGGCTGGCGGCCACCGGGGACACCGAGCGGCTGCGCCGGCGGCACCGGGACTGGTTCCTCGGGCTCGCGACCTGGTGCGAGCTGGACTGGTTCAGCCCACGGCAGGCGGAGGTGGCCGCCCGGGTGGAGAGCGAGCTGCCCAATCTGCGGCGGGCCATGGAGTGTTCGCTGGAGTCCCCGCAGGAGGCGCACCTCGCCCAGTACCTGGCGGGCACGCTCTGGTTCCTGTGGGTCGGCTGCGGTCGGCTGTCCGAGGGCCGGCACTGGCTGGACCACGTCCTGGAGGAGGAGACCCCGTACGACGCCTCGCGGCTGAAGGCGCTGTGGGTGCTGGGGTACGTCGCGGTGCTCCAGGGCGACCCGGTCGGGGCGATCTCCGCCCTCACCGAGTGCCGCCAGGAGGCGGAGGCGGCGGGCGACGCCACGGCTGTCGCGTACGCCGTGCACCGCACCGGCTGCCTGGCCCTGGTCACCGACGACATGGAGCGCGCCCGGGAGCTGCTGGGCGACGCGCTCGGCCGCTACCGCGAACTGGGCGAGCTGAACAGCAACGTCCTGATGGCCCAGGTCGAACTGGCCATGTCCACCGGATTCCTGGGGGATCTGGAGCGGGCCTCGGCGATCTGCGAGGAGGTCCGGGACATCTGCGAGGACCACGGCGAGCGGTGGGCCCTGAGTTACGCGCTGTACGTCCTGGCCTACGCCACCTTGCAGCGCGGGCGCCCGGAGCGGGCCCGGCAGCTGCTGGAGGAGTCGCTGTCCATCAGCCACGCCTTCCACGACCTGCTGGGCACCGTCCTGTCCCTGGAGCTGCTGGCGCTGGTCACGGTGACCGAGGGCGACGCGGCCGAGGCGGCGCTGCTCCAGGGGGCCGCCGACCGGATCTGGCCATCGGTGGGCCTGCCGCTGTTCGGCTCGGCGCATTACGGGGTGCCCCGGGCCCGCTGCGCGGAGCTGGCCCTGCGCGAGCTGGGCGGGACGCGGTACGCGAGCGCCCTGCGGGCGGGCGGGGAGCTGGGGCCGGACGCGGCGGTCGGCCGGGCGCTCACGGGGCGGCCGGGCGGGCGGGAGCGGGCGGAGCCGGGCGCCGACGAGCCGGCCGGGGCCGCCGTGCCCGCGCCCGGCAGAACGCGAAAGCCCGCCGCCTCCCCGGCATCGGGAAGGGGCGGGCCTGAGCGCCGGTGACGAGCGGCTACGCCTGGATCAGCGGGCGTAGTACTCGACGACGAGCTGCTCGTCGCAGATCACGGGGATTTCCTTGCGGTTCGGGTCCCGGTCAAGGCGGAAGGCCAGGGCCTTCAGGTTCACCTGCAGGTAGCGCGGGGTCTCACCGTCGGTGTCGTAACCACCCTCGCGCGCAACCTGGAAGGGGTGCTTGTCGCGGCTGCGCTCACGGACCATGACGATGTCGTCCGGGCGGACGCGGAACGACGGCTTGTCGACCTTGCCGCCGTTGACCTCGATGTGGCCGTGGACGACCATCTGGCGCGCCTGGTAGATCGTCTTGGCGATACCGGAGCGCAGGACCAGCGCGTCGAGGCGGCGCTCGAGCTCGACGACGAGCGCCTCGCCCGTCTTGCCCTCGGCCTTCTTGGCGCGGTCGTAGGCACGCGCCATCTGGCGCTCGCTGATGTCGTACTGCGCACGCAGACGCTGCTTCTCGAGCAGACGGACCTTGTAGTCCGAGTTCTGCTTGCGGCCGCGGCCGTGCTCGCCCGGCGGGTAGGGGCGGGCCTCGAAGTACTTGACCGCCTTCGGCGTCAGCGCGATGCCGAGCGCACGGCTCTTCTTGACCTTGGGACGCGACTGATTAGGCACGTTCTCCAGACCTCCGTTGTAGGTTAGGTTAGGCTCACCTTACTCAAGGAGATCGCATGTCTCGCCCTGGGAACACCACACACGTCACGGACAGCACAGACAGCATCGACGCGCCTGAAGGCGTCGAAACGACGGAGGACCGATCAGATCGTGGTCAGCCGCGTCCCAGCGGGCTTGAAAACACACGGATGCCGTCAGCAGCCGAGCGCACACGAACTCTCGTACAGAGTACCTGCTCGGCGGTACTGCTCGTTCCCGGGCTCGAACGGGCGGGCTCGGACCAGCTCATGCCGCTCTCCCGCGGCGTGGGCCCGGACGGGGACCTGTTCCTGGAGTTCCCCGCCGAATCCCCGGTCGTACGGGCCGCGACGCACGCCCAGGACGACGAGCTGTCGGCCGTGCTGGAGATCACGGACGTCGCCCCCGTCTCCGTGCCCCACCGTATCCGCGGCCGGGCCCGGGTCGGCGGCTGGCTGACCTCGGTGCCCGGCATGGCGGGCCCCGGCCGGATGCTGCTGCGGCTGGAGACGGGCGAGGCGCACATCGACGACCTGTGGGGGGAGGAGGGCGTCGACGCTGAGGACTTCCGCGACGCGCTCCCCGATCCCCTCGCCGCCCACGAGGCGGACCTGCTCCAGCACCTCCACTCGGCGCACGGCGACCAGCTGGCGGCCCTGTGCGGGCTGCTCGGCGAGCGGGCGGCCTGCACCTGCGCCGCGCACCGGCCGGCCGTGGTGCCCCTGGCGCTGGACCGGCTCGGGCTGCGGGTGCGCTTCTGCGAGCGGGACGGCGGCTGCTTCGACGCCCGCTTCGACTTCCCCGAGCCGGTGCGCGACGTGGTGGAACTGAGCCACGCCATGCACACGCTGTTCGAGGCGGCCGCACACTGAGGAACGGCCGGGATACGGACAGGCTGCGGCCGGGGCCGGCCGCCCGGATCAGGCCCGGTCCGGCCCGTCCTCCGCGGCCGTCCGGCCGAGCCGTTCCCTGACCCGGTCCACCACGTCCGCGTAACGCGCCTCGGCGCCGTAGCGGGTGGGGCGGTAGTAGTGCTTGTCGCGCACGGCGTCCGGGGCGTACTGCTGGGCGGCGATGCCGCCGGGCACGTCGTGCGGGTAGACGTAGCCCTGGGCGTGGCCCAGCTTGGCCGCGCCCTTGTAGTGGCCGTCGCGCAGATGGGCCGGGACCGGGCCGGCCAGCCCCTTGCGCACGTCCTCCCGGGCCGCGGAGATCGCCAGCGTGGCCGCGTTGGACTTCGGGGCGAGCGCGAGGGCGATGGTGGCGTGGCTGAGGGTGAGAGCCGCCTCCGGGAAGCCGATCAGGGCCACCGCCTGGGCCGCCGCCACCGCGGTGGGCAGCGCCGTCGGGTCGGCGAGGCCGATGTCCTCGCTGGCCGAGATCATCAGGCGCCGGGCGATGAACCGCGGGTCCTCCCCCGCCTCGATCATCCGGGCCAGGTAGTGCAGGGCCGCGTCGACGTCCGAGCCGCGGATCGACTTGATCAGGGCGCTCGCCACGTCGTAGTGCTGGTCGCCGTCCCGGTCGTACGTCACGGCCGCCCGGTCGACGGTCTCCTCCAGGGTGAGGAGGGTGATCTCCTCCTCCTGCTTGGACAGCGCGGCCCCGGCCGCGGCCTCCAGGGCCGTCAGCGCCCGGCGCGCGTCACCCCCCGCGATGCGCAGCAGGTGCTCTTCGGCGTCCTCGGGCAGCGTCACCGCTCCGCCGAGCCCGCGCTCGTCGGTCAGCGCGCGGCGCAGCAGGCCGCGCAGGTCGTCGTCGGTCAGGGACTCCAGCGTCAGCAGCAGCGAACGCGAGAGCAGCGGGGAGATGATCGAGAAGTACGGATTCTCGGTGGTCGCGGCGATCAGGGTGACCCAGCGGTTCTCGACGGCGGGCAGGAGCGAGTCCTGCTGGGCCTTGGAGAAGCGGTGGATCTCGTCCAGGAAGAGGACGGTCTCCTTGCCGTAGCCCCCGGTGGCGCGGCGGGCGCCGTCGATGACGGCGCGGACCTCCTTGACGCCCGCGGTGATCGCGGACAGCTCGACGAATCGTTTGTTCGTGGCCTTGCTGACCACGTAGGCGAGCGTCGTCTTGCCGATGCCGGGCGGGCCCCAGAGGATCACCGAGGAGGGGCCCGCCGGTCCCCCGCTCGACTCGCCGACGAGGCGCCGCAGGGGCGAGCCCGGCTTGAGCAGATGCTGCTGGCCCACGACCTCGTCGAGCGTACGCGGACGCATCCGGACAGCGAGGGGACTGCTGGACGGGTCCTTCTCCTGGCGGTCTTCGGCAGCTGCGGTAAAGAGGTCGGGCTCCACGTTTTGAAGCCTATGTCACCGCACTGACAACCCGGCCGGGGCGCCGGTGCGGGACGCGGCCGGTCAGCTGGTCCAGAAGTCCCACCAGCGCGTCAGGATCAGCATGCCGATGATGCCGATCCACAGCACCGGGGGCACCCAGTGGAACTCGCTGAGCCCGTTGCGCAGCCAGGCGGGCGCGGGGATGATCCCGTGCCGGATGTTGTGCGTGGTGACGTAGCAGAACATGAAGATGGTGGCGACCCAGGCCAGGCAGCACCACAGGCACAGCGAGTTGATGTTGTACAGCGACTGGTACTGGAGCCAGGTGCAGAAACCGACGCCGAACAGCGTGCCCGCGTTCATGCCGAGCCAGTACCAGTTGCGGAAGCGGGCGCCCGCGAGCAGGGCCAGGCCGATCCCGATGATCACCGGGTAAGTGACCATCCCGAGCCAGGGGTTGGGGAAGCCGAAGGCGGATGCCTGTTCGCTCTTCATGATGTTGCCGCAGGCCACGACCGGGTTGAGACTGCAGCCCGGGATGAAGGAGGGGTCCTCCATCATCTTGAGCTTGTCGAGCGTGATGACCCATGCGGCGAGCGTTCCGGCAGCGCCCGTGATCACCAGCAGGATGGCCAGCGCGCGGCTGCCCCCGATGGTGCGCGTCCCGCCGCTCTCGTCCTGGTCGGAGGAGGGATGGTCAACCGCTGCAGTCGTCATATCGCCGTTTCCGTCACTGAGTAGCCTGCTGGGGCACGGTCATTGTGCCGTACGGCTCGGCCGCTCTTCCGTTCGATGCACATAAAAGTGTGCGCACCGACAGGCCCCGGTGAGGGAGCGGAATGCGGCTCCGCAGCTACGACGAGGGGCGTTGCGCCTTCTCGGGCGCCCCCGGGGCGCGACCGGCCTTCCGGGGCGGAATCACCGTTCGGAATGAATCCGCGCCCATCGTGTTGACGCGAGGCCCCGGAGGCGGGCGGACACGCGGCCCGCCCCCCTCCGGGCAGACGTCACACGAGCCGCGCGCGGACCGCCTCGACCACGTCGGAGACGGGCACGGGCGTCTGCTCGCCGGACTCCATGTCCTTGAGCTGGACGTGCCCCTCGGCCAGGTCGCGCTCGCCGGCCACGATCGTGAACCGGGCGCCCGAGCGGTTGGCGCTCTTCATCGCGCCCTTCAGCCCCCGGCCGCCGAACGCGAAGTCCGCCGCCACCCCTTCGCGGCGCAGCCGCGTGACGACGCCGAACAGGACCCGCCGCGCCTCCTCGCCCAGCGGGACGGCGAAGACGCTGGTGGTGGAGGGCAGTTCGAGCTCGATGCCCTCGGCCTCCAGGGCGAGGACGGTGCGGTCCACGCCGAGCGCCCAGCCGACCGACGGGAGCGCCGGGCCGCCGATCATCTCGGAGAGGCCGTCGTAGCGGCCGCCGCCGCCCACCGCGGACTGCGAGCCGAGGCCGTCGTGGACGAACTCGAAGGTGGTGCGCGTGTAGTAGTCCAGGCCGCGGACGAGCTTCTCGTCGTCCTCGAAGACCACACCCGCCTCGTTGAGCAGGTCGCGGACCTCCTCGTGGTACGCCTTGCAGGCGTCGCACAGGTAGTCGCGCAGCACGGGGGCGCCGGCCAGCTGCGCCCGGACCTCGGGGCGCTTGTCGTCGAGGACGCGCAGCGGGTTGATCTCGATGCGCCGGCGGGTCTCCTCGTCCAGGTCGAGTTCGCGCAGGAAGCCCTGGAGCGCGTCGCGGTAGACGGGACGGCACTCCTTGTCACCCAGCGAGTTCAGCAGGATGCGGAACTCACGCAGGCCCAGCGCGCGGTACGCCTGGTCGGCCAGGATGATCAGCTCGGCGTCGAGCACCGGGTCCTCGGCGCCGATGGCCTCGGCCCCGACCTGCGAGAAGTGCCGGTAGCGGCCCTTCTGCGGGCGCTCGTAGCGGTAGTACGAGCCGGAGTACCAGAGCTTGACCGGCAGGTTGCCGAGCTTGTGGAGGTTGGCCTCCAGGGCGGCGCGCAGCACGGATGCGGTGCCCTCGGGGCGCAGGGCCAGCTCGGAGCCGCCCTTGGTGGTGAGGGTGTACATCTCCTTGGTGACGATGTCGGTGGACTCGCCGACGCCGCGGGAGAAGAGGGCCACGTCCTCGAAGCCGGGGGTCTCGATGTAGCCGTAGCCGGAGTTCCGCAGCGGGGCGGCGATCGCCTCGCGCACCGCCAGGTACTTCGCGGAGTCCGGCGGGGTCAGGTCGTACGTGCCCTTGGGGGCCTTGAAGGTGCTCACGATTTCGCTCTCGTCACATTCCTCGTCGGGGCGCGTCCGTACCGGCCATACCGCTCAGGTACGGGTTGGTGGCGCGCTCGCGGCCGATGGTCGTCTGGGGGCCGTGCCCGGACAGCACCACGGTCGAGTCGTCGAGCGGCAGGCACACACGGGCCAGCGACTCGAGGAGCTCGGCGTGGTCGCCGCCGGGCAGGTCGGTGCGTCCGACGGAGCCGGCGAAGAGCAGGTCGCCCGAGAAGAGGACCTGGGGGACCTCCCGGGTCTCGGGCATCCTGAACGTCACCGACCCCTTGGTATGGCCGGGCGCATGCGAGACGCCGAATTCCATGCCCGCGAGCAGCAGCCGGGCGCCGTCGCTCAGCTCCTTGACGTCGTCCGGTTCCCCCACCGTCAGCTCGCCCATGAGCGGCATCCCGATGGAGCGGCCGAGGGCCTTCTCCGGGTCGCTCATCATGTAGCGGTCCTCGGGGTGGATCCAGGCGGGGACGTCGTGCGCGCCGCACACCGGGACGACCGAAGCGACGTGGTCGATGTGGCCGTGGGTGAGGACGACGGCGACGGGCTTGAGCCGATGCTTCTTCAGCGCTTCCTCGACGCCGGGGGCCGCCTGGTGGCCCGGGTCGATGATCACGCACTCCTCACCTGCGGCGGGGGCGACCAGGTAGCAGTTGGTCCCCCAGGCCCCGGCGGGGAACCCGGCAATCAGCACGATCGTCCTTAATGGTCGTCCTACGGGGGAAGGCGGCTGCGAGGTCGCAGCAGTTCAGAGCCTACCGGCGCTCCTCATTCCACAGCTAACCCATATACCGTACGGGGCAGCCCAGGCCCGATCACACGACGTACAAGGAGATCACCCGGTGGTCAGCAACGATCAGCGGCGGCGGCAGCTCGCCAGGGAGAAGTACGAGCGGCAGCAGCAGCGGCGGGAGGAAGCCCGGCGCCGGACGCGGCGGCTGACGCTCGTCATCACCTCCGCGGTGGCCGTGGTGGCCATCATCGGCGGCGCCATGTACTTGGCCACCAGCGGGGACGACGACAAGGACAAGACGGACGCGGCCGCGAGCCAGAGCCCGTCCGCCGAGGCTTCGCCCACGCCGACGAAGAGCGAGCCGCCCGAGCCGGCGATGAAGATCGACAAGAAGGCCACGTACACGATGTCGCTCAAGACGAGCCAGGGCGACATCGCGTTCACGATGGACGCGTCGAAGACCCCGCACACGACGAACTCCTTCAAGTCGCTGGCCGACAAGAAGTTCTTCGACGGGACGAAGTGCCACCGGCTGACCACGGACGGCATCTACGTCCTGCAGTGCGGCGACCCGAAGGGCGACGGCACCGGCGGCCCCGAGTACACGATCCCCGACGAGAACCTGACCGCGCTCGGCAAGGCGGGCACGGACGGCACGGTGACGTACCCGGCGGGCACGGTGGCGATGGCCAACACCGGCCAGCCGCACACCGGCGGCAGCCAGTTCTTCCTCGTCTACAAGGACAGCAAGCTGCCGCCCAGCTACACGCCGTTCGGCACGATGGACGAGAAGTCGCTGAAGGCCGTCGAGGCCATCGGCAAGGCCGGGGTGGACGGCGGCGGAGCCGACGGTGCGCCGAAGAAGGCCGTGAACATCTCGAAGCTGACCGTCGACAAGGTGTGACCCCGGCGGGCCGGGCGTGATTCCCGGGGGCGGGCACGTGGCGCGGCCGAATAAATCCGGCCGCGCTGAGTGCGGACAGCCGGGCGGCCCGTCGCCTAGATTGGCGTCGTGCAGGGCGGGCGCTGCCCGCCCCAGGAAACTGTGGACGATGCCAGGGGGGTGATCCCCTCGCGGGCATCAGGTGGAGGAGGCGCTGTGAGCAGCGACCCGTGGGGCCGAGTCGATGAGACGGGCACCGTGTACGTGCGTACAGCCGACGGCGAGCAGGTCGTCGGATCGTGGCAGGCCGGTTCACCGGAGGAGGCCCTGGCCTACTTCGAGCGCAAGTACGAGGGCATTGTGGTCGAGATCGGCCTCCTCGAACGGCGGGTGAAGACCACCGATCTGTCCGCGAAGGACGCGACGACCGCCATCGAGCATCTGCGTGGCCAGGTCGACGAGCACCACGCCGTCGGCGACCTGGACGCGCTGCGCAAGCGGCTGGACGCGCTGGTCGCGACGGTCGATTCGCGACGTGAGGAGCGCAAGGCGCAGAAGGCGAAGCAGGCCGACGAGGCGAAGCACGCCAAGGAGGCCCTGGTCGCCGAGGCCGAGGAGCTGGCGCAGAGCGAGCAGTGGCGCTCCGCGGGCGAGCGGCTCCGGGCCCTCGTGGACACGTGGAAGGGCCTGCCGCGGCTCGACCGCAAGTCCGACGACGAGCTGTGGCACCGCTTCTCGCACGCCCGCTCGGCGTTCTCCAAGCGCCGCAAGGCCCACTTCGCCTCGCTGGACGCCCAGCGCGAGGAGGCCCGCAAGGCCAAGGAGAAGCTGGTCGCCGAGGCCGAGGCGCTGTCCGGGTCCACGGACTGGGGCACCACGGCCGCCCGCTACCGCGATCTGATGACGCAGTGGAAGGCGGCGGGCCGCGCCCAGCGCGAGGCCGAGGACGAACTGTGGAACCGTTTCCGCGGCGCCCAGGACGTCTTCTTCGCCGCCCGCGGCGAGGTCTTCGCGGAGCGTGACGCGGAGCAGGGCGAGAACCTCAAGCTGAAGGAGGAGCTCGCCGACGAGGCCGAGAAGCTGGTGCCGGTGAAGGACCTGAAGGCGGCCAGGGCCGCGTTCCGGGGCCTCAACGAGCGCTGGGAGGCCATCGGCCACGTACCGCGTGACGCCCGCCCGAAGGTCGAGGGGCGGATGCAGGCGGTGGAGCGGGCGCTCCAGGAGGCCGAGGAGGCCGACTGGCGCCGGACGAACCCGGAGGCGCGTGCCCGCGCCGCGGGTCTGACCGGGCAGCTCCAGGCGGCCGTGGACAAGCTGCGCGGGCAGATCGACACGGCCCGTGCCTCGGGCAACAACGCCCGCGCGGACAAGCTGGCCCGCGAGCTGGAGGGGCGGCAGGCGCTGCTGGACCAGGCGCTCAAGGGCCTGGAGGAGTTCGGCGGCTGACGCGGTCCACTCGTACGCCGCAGGGGCCTTTCCGTGTTCGCGCGGGAAGGCCCCTTCTGCGTACCGGGGGCGGTGCGGGCCACGCCAACGACATCCCGGTGGACGGGAGATGTCCGACGACGACGTCCGCGTCGCTCTCGCGCGCCTTGTCGCCGACCCGGACTCCGGGACTCCTACGGCCGGCGGGCCGAGGTCACCCGGTACACGTCGTAGACGCCTTCCACGCCCCGTACCGCCTTCAGGACGTGCCCGAGGTGCTTGGGGTCGCCCATCTCGAAGGTGAAGCGCGAGGTGGCGACCCGGTCCCGGGAGGTCTGCACGGCGGCGGACAGGATGTTGACGTGCTGGTCGGACAGGACGCGGGTGACGTCCGACAGGAGCCGGGAGCGGTCCAGGGCCTCGACCTGGATGGCGACCAGGAAGACGGAGGACTGGGTGGGCGCCCACTCGACCTCCAGGATGCGTTCCGGTTGCTGGGAGAGCGAGTCGACGTTGACGCAGTCGGCCCGGTGCACGGAGACCCCGCTGCCGCGGGTGACGAAGCCGATGACGGGGTCTCCGGGCACGGGCGTACAACAGCGGGCGAGCTTCACCCAGACGTCCTCGACGCCCTTGACGACGACTCCGGGGTCGGCGTTGGAGCGGCGTTTGTTGCGGCTGCGCGAGGGCGGGGTGCTCTCTTCCAGGTCCTCGTTGGCCGCGTCCTCGCCGCCGAGCGCCTGGACCAGCTTCTGCACGACGCCCGCTGCGGCGACATGGCCCTCGCCGATCGCGGCGTACAGGGACGAGATGTCGGGGTAGCGCATCTCGTGGGCGAGGGTGACCAGCGAGTCGCCGGTCAGGATGCGCTGGATCGGCAGGTTCTGCTTGCGCATGGCCCGCGCGATGGCGTCCTTGCCCTGTTCGATCGCCTCGTCGCGGCGCTCCTTGGAGAACCAGGCGCGGATCTTGTTGCGGGCCCGGGGCGACTTGACGAAGCCCAGCCAGTCGCGGGAGGGCCCGGCGCCGGCCGCCTTGGAGGTGAACACCTCCACCAGGTCGCCGTTGTCGAGCGTCGACTCCAGCGGTACGAGCCGGCCGTTGACCCGTGCCCCTATGGTCCGGTGGCCGACCTCCGTGTGGACGGCGTACGCGAAGTCGACGGGGGTGGCGCCGGCCGGAAGCGCTATGACGTCGCCCTTGGGCGTGAAGACGAAGACCTCGTTGCGCGAGAGGTCGAAGCGCAGCGACTCCAGGAACTCACTGGGGTCCTCGGTCTCCTTCTGCCAGTCCAGGAGCTGGCGCAGCCACGCCATGTCGTTGACGGTGTCCTGGCCGCGGCCGGTGTTCTTGGGGACGTCGGTGCGCACCTTGGAGGCGCCCGCGACGGCCTCCTGCTTGTACTTCCAGTGCGCGGCGATGCCGTACTCGGCGCGGCGGTGCATGTCGAACGTACGGATCTGGAGCTCGACGGGCTTGCCGCTGGGGCCGATCACCGTGGTGTGCAGTGACTGGTACATGTTGAACTTGGGCATCGCGATGTAGTCCTTGAACCGGCCGGGGACCGGATTCCATCGCGCGTGGACGGTGCCGAGCGCCGCGTAGCAGTCGCGGACGGTGTCGACCAGCACCCGGATGCCCACCAGGTCGTAGATCTCGGCGAAGTCGCGGCCCCGCACGATCATCTTCTGGTAGACGCTGTAGTAGTGCTTCGGCCGGCCGGTGACGGTGGCCTTGATGCGGGCGGCGCGCAGGTCGGACTGGACCTCGTCGGTCACTATGGCGAGGTATTCGTCGCGCTTGGGAGCCCGCTCGGCGACGAGGCGGACGATCTCGTCGTACATCTTCGGGTAGAGGATCGCGAAGGCGAGGTCCTCCAGCTCCCACTTGATGGTGTTCATGCCCAGTCGGTGGGCGAGCGGGGCGTAGATCTCCAGCGTCTCGCGGGCCTTCTTCTCCTGCTTCTCCCGCTTGAGGTAGCGCATGGTGCGCATGTTGTGCAGCCGGTCGGCGAGCTTGATGACCAGGACGCGCGGGTCCTTGGCCATGGCGACGACCATCTTGCGCACGGTCTCGGCCTGCGCGGCCTCGCCGAACTTGACCTTGTCGAGCTTGGTGACGCCGTCGACCAGGAGGGCGACCTGGTCGCCGAAGTCGCGGCGCAGGGTGTCCAGGCCGTATTCGGTGTCCTCGACCGTGTCGTGCAGGAGCCCGGCCATCAGCGTGGCCGGATCCATGCCCAGCTCGGCGAGGATCGTCGTCACCGCGAGCGGGTGCGTGATGTACGGGTCGCCGCTCTTGCGCTTCTGGCCCCGGTGCCAGCGCTCGGCGACCTGGTAGGCCCGCTCGATCTGGCGGAGCGTGGAGGTCTCGATCTTGGCGTCATTGCTCCGCACGGTGCGCAGCAGCGGTTCGAGGACCGGGTTGTACGGGCTGGAGCGCTGGACGCCGAGACGGGCGAGCCGGGCCCGGACGCGGTTGGAGGAGCCTGCGGAGCGGGACACCGAACCGCTGGGCACGACGGCTCCGGCCGAGGGCTTCGCCGGCGGCTTCGGGGCGGTCGGGGCGGGCGCGGCCGGCTGGGCGGGGGAAGCGGGCGCGGGACCGTTCGCCTCGGCGGGCGCCGGTCCCGTGCCGGGCTCGGGGGCCGGAGGCTTCGGCTTCTCCGCGGGCTGCTGCTTCGCGGGCGTGGCTGGGGCCGCCGCGGGCTTGTCGGGCTGCGGGGCGGCGACTGGCTGGGCCTCGTCTGGCAAGAGCGCTCCTCGTGCGGATCCGGACACACCCGGAAGGGCCATCGTAACGACCCGACGGCAGGTCCTCCCCCGGGGACCGTGAGAGCCCTCACAACGCCGGCGGGCACCGGGTTGTTCCCGGTGCCCGCCGGCCGGCCCCGGTGCGGCTCGTCTCTCAGTTCCAGCGGAGCAGCGCGCCGCCCTTGATCCGCATCTCCTTCTTGGCGGCCACGTTCCCCCACGGTGCCTCGACCGATCCGGTCTTTCCGCAGCCGGCGTCGTACCAGGTCTTCTTCCCCACGGCGTTGAAGCCCTTGACCTTCACGCAGACGCTGCCGCCCTTGAAGACCTTCCAGCCGTAGGCCATCTTCATGCCCGTGGCGCCGAAGTGGGAGCAGCCGTCGTCGACGGTCGTCCACTTCCCCTGAAGTCCCCCGGCGTTCTTCCAGCCCGAGCAGATGCCCTTGGCCCCGGCACCGGCCGGAGCCGCGGCGGCCGCCCCGGCAGGCGCCGCGCCCATGGCGAGGGCGGCGAAGGAGAGTGCGGTGACCGCTCCCAGGGCGCACGTGCGTGAGATTCTCATCGAGATCCTTCGGTCGGGATGCCTGGTCAGCGGCACCACCAAGATCCAATCAGGCTGCGGTTCCACCGTCGCGCCGCCGGGGTGCGTGGGGCGGAAATCGACCGAAAAGCGATTCCGCACCCAAAGGCACGCGAAGAGGGCACCCGGATGGCTCCGGGTGCCCTCTTCGGTGCACGTGTCGCTGTGCCGGCTATGGCACGGCAGGCGTTCAGACGGTGATCAGGGCCTCCAGCGGAGCGCCCCGCAGGCTCTCCTTCAGACGGTCCCGGCCGTCCAGGAAACCCAGTTCCATGAGGACGGCGACCCCGGCGACCTGGGCGCCGGCCCTGCGGATGAGCTCCAGGGAGGCGCCGGCGGTGCCGCCGGTGGCCAGGACGTCGTCGATGACCATGATCCGGTCGTCGGCGGACAGGTCCTCCGCGTGGATCTCGACCTCCGCGGTGCCGTACTCCAGCTCGTACGCCTGGCTGAGCGTGGCCCCCGGCAGCTTCCCGGCCTTGCGGACGGGTACGAAGCCGAGGCCGGCCCGGACCGCGACGGGCGCGGCCAGGATGAAGCCGCGGGCCTCCAGGCCGACGATCTTGGTGGCGCCGTGCCGCAGGCACAGCTCCGCGAGGGCGTCGGTGAGGGCCGTGAACGCGACCGGGTCCGCGAGCAGCGGGGTGATGTCCTTGAACATCACGCCCGGCTTCGGGTAGTCGGCCACGTCACGGATGCGGCTGAGCAGGAGTTCCCTCGTGCTCTCGGTGGTGCTGGTCATCAGCGCCTTCCCTGGGTCCGGCCGTGGCCCCTGGGGGGCTGCTGTCGCTGACCGACGACCGCGCCGGCGGGTGCGGCGTCCTCGGGGTCCTGGCCCTGGTCGCCCTGCTCGGCCTGCTCGGCCTCGGTGGCCTCGCCCTTGGCGGCGGCCGCCGCGCGCTTGGCGAGGACCCGCTTCTTCAGGGCCTTCATCTGCGGGTCGTGTTCCTTGAGGTCGGCGACCAGCGGGGTGGCGATGAAGATCGAGGAGTAGGCACCGGCCGCGAGGCCGACGAACAGGGCGAGCGAGATGTCGTTCAGCATGCCGGCGCCGAGGACGCCGCCGCCGATGAACAGCAGGCCGGCGACCGGGAGCAGGGCGACGACGGTGGTGTTGATCGAGCGGACCAGCGTGCTGTTGATGGAGCGGTTGGCCACGTCGCTGTAGGTCCACCGGGTCTGCTTGGTGATCCCCTTCGTGCCCTCCTTGAGGCTGTCGAAGACGACGACCGTGTCGTAGAGGGAGTAACCGAGGATGGTCAGCAGACCGATCACGGTGCCCGGGGTGACCTCGAAGCCGACCAGGGCGTAGACGCCGACCGTGATGGTGATGTCGTGGATCAGCGCGATGAGGGCCGCGATGGCCATCCGCCACTCGAAGGCGATGGCCAGGTAGATGACCACCAGGACCATGAAGACGCCGAGGCCGGTCCACGCCTTGTTGGCGATCTGCTCACCCCAGCTGGGGCCGACCAGGTCGGCGGCGATCTTCTCCGAGGGGACGGACAGGTCCTCGGAGAGCTTGGCCTTGATCTCGTCCGACTTCGCGGTGTCGACCTCGGTGATCTGGATGCGCATGCCACCGTTGCCGAGCCTCTGGACGATCGCCTGGTGCCCGGATGCCTCCGTCGCCAGGTCCTCGGCCTCGGCCACGGACACGCTCGTCTTCGGGGTGGTGAAGACGGCACCGCCCTTGAACTCGATGCCCATGTTCAGGCCGCTGACCGCGAGGCTGACGATGGCCGTGATGGTGATCAGGACGGAGACGCCGTACCAGATCTTGCGCTTGCCGATGAAGTCGTAGCCGACCTCTCCGCGGTAGAGACGGGCGCCGAGATTGCCGAGTCGCGACATCTCACGCCTCCTTCGGGTCGGTGGGAGCGTTGACACGGCGCGAACGACGCAGCGGCGGCTTGGCGCCGAGCCGCTTCGGGTCCAGTCCGGACCACGGGTGACCACTCGCGAAGAACTTCTTGCGGGCCATGATCGTCATGAGCGGCTTGGTGAAGAGGAAGACCACGACGACGTCGAGCAGGGTGGTGAGCCCCAGCGTGAACGCGAAGCCCTGGACCTTGCCGACGGTGACCACGAAGAGCACGGCCGCGGCCAGGAACGACACGAAGTCGGAGACCAGGATGGTGCGCCGGGCGCGCGGCCAGGCCCGCTCGACGGCCGGGCGGAGCGTGCGGCCCTCGCGGATCTCGTCACGGATGCGTTCGAAGTACACGATGAACGAGTCCGCGGTGATACCGATCGCCACGATGGCACCGCAGACGGCCGGCAGGTTCAGCGCGAAGCCGATGGCCGGGCCGAGCAGCGCCATGATCGTGTAGCTCAGGATGCCGGAGACCAGGAGGCTGAGCAGGGCGATGAACGCCAGACCGCGGTAGTAGGCCACCAGGTAGATGACCACGAGCGCCAGGCCGATGGCGCCGGCGATGAGGCCGGCCCGCAGCTGCTCGCCGCCGAGCGCGGCGGTGACGGTGGTGACGCTCTGCTCCTTGAAGGAGAGCGGGAGCGCACCGTAGGAGAGCACGTTGGCCAGGTCCTCGGCGGACTGCTGGTCGAAGCTGCCGGAGATCTCCGCGTTGGCGCTCAGCGCCGTACGGACGGAGGGAGCCGAGACGACCTCGTTGTCGAGCGCGATGGCGAACTGGTTCTGCGGCGACTGCTGCGCGGCGAGCTTGCCGGTGATCTTCTGGAACTTCTTGGCGCCGCCGCCGGTGAACTCCATCTGGACGATCCACTGACCGTTCTGGTCGATGGCCGCCTTGGCGCTGTCCACGTCCGTGCCGTCCACCTCGGCCGGGCCGAGCACGTACTTGGCGGAGCCGTCCTGCTCGCACGCGACCACCGTGTCGGTGGCCTTGGAGCCCTGGGCCGCCTTGGAGCGGGATGCCTTGGTGGAGCAGTCGAGCTCCTCGAACTGCTTCTGCAGCTTCGCAGCGGCTGCCTCGTCCTCCGCGGAGGCGGAGCTGCTCGCCCCGGGCGACGGCGAGGAGTCGGCCTTCAGGGCGCCGGTGACCGCGCGGCCCTGGGTGGTGGCGCTCGCGCTCGGCGACGGGGTGGAGCCGGTGGCCTTGTCGCCCGTCGCCTTCTCGGAGGCCGAGGCGCTCGGCGACGGGGAGGAGCTGGCCTTGCCGGTGGACGAGGCGCTGGGCTCGGGGGTGGGCGTGCCCTGGGCGACGGTCAACACCGGCCGGAAGTAGAGCTTGGCGGTCGTACCGACCTGCTCACGGGCCTGGGCGGAGTTCGTGCCCTTGGGGATGTTGACGATGATGTTGCGAGCGCCCTGGGTCTGGACCTCGGCCTCGGAGACACCAAGACCATTGACGCGGCGCTCCATGATCTCGACCGCGGTGTCCATGTTGGTCTTGTTGATCGCCTTTTCCTGGCCCGGCTCGGCCTTCGCCTCCAGCGTGATGGACGTGCCGCCCGCCAGGTCGATGCCGAGTCGCGGCGTCGGCTGGTGGGCCAGGAACATCCCGCCGGTGAGGGCGACCATGGCGATCAGGATCAGAGCCAGGGAACGCCCCGGCCTCCCCTGACCGCCGGTCGCTCCCCGGCCCTTCTTCGGTGCTGCCACCTTGTCGTTTCTCCCTAGTCCAACCGCCCCGCGCCGGGTATGCGCCCAAGCGGCCACGAAGTTTAGTGGGGACCCGCCCCCGTGAAGGAGCGCACGGACCGGGGATGGCCGGATGCCTGCGGACTCACGGCACCCCCGGGTCGTGTGCTACTTCGCGTCGGTCTCGCCGTCGCCCTTGCCCTCGGGCTTCTTGTCGTCCTGGGCCTCGGCCGGCTCGCCGCCCTCGTCCGAGCCGGTCTTCTTGACCAGGTCGGTCTTCGCCTCGTCGGCGGTGTCGAGCTCGGTCAGCGAGGAGGCGTCGTCGGGCACGATGGCGCCGTCGACGTCGAGCTCCGGCTCGTCGCCGTGGACGATGCGGTTGTACTCCGCGTCGTCGAGGACGGCACCGATGGCGTTCTTGGCGTAGATGGCGTGCACGCCGGGGGCGACTTCGAGGGTGACCGTGTCGTCGTGAAGCTCCTTGACGGTGGCGTACATGCCCCCGATCGTCCGGACGCCGGTGCCGGGCTGCATTTCATTGCGCATGTTCGCAGCCGCCGCCTGCTTCTTCTTGGCGGACCGCGTCATCAGGAACATGGCCCCGATGAGCACGATGAAGGGGAGGAGAGTCACGGGATTCACGGGACGAGTTTCCTTCGCACGACCACAGAGGACTGCGGCCTGGTCTACGGGGGTGGGTACACCGGCCCTTAAGGGCGGCATCGGCGGAGTCTAAGCGAGTCCGCATCGATGGAACAACGCCCAGCATGGCACCGTGGTTCCGCTTCGGGTCAACCTGTGACGCATCACGCCCCGAACAGGCCCTGTTGTCCCTTTCCGCCGTGCTGCGGAGGTACGAGCCCGAGGTGGGCCCAGGCGGCCGGTGTCGCGACCCGCCCGCGCGGCGTCCTGGCCAGCAGTCCTTCGCGTACGAGGAAGGGCTCGGCGACCTCCTCGACCGTCTCGCGTTCCTCCCCCACGGCGACGGCGAGCGTGGACAGGCCGACCGGGCCGCCGCCGAAGAGCTTCAGCAGGGCGCCGAGCACCGCCCGGTCCAGCCGGTCCAGGCCCCGGGCGTCGACCTCGTAGACCCTGAGGGCCGCCGCGGCGATCTCGCGGTCGATCCTGCCGTCCGCCTTGACCTGGGCGTAGTCCCGCACCCGGCGCAGCAGCCGGTTGGCGATGCGGGGGGTGCCGCGGGAGCGTCCGGCGATCTCCGCGGCGCCCTCGACGTCCAGCTCGACGTCGAGCAGCCGGGCCGAGCGGTGAATCACCCGTTCCAGTTCAGCGGGGGCGTAGAACTCCATGTGCCCGGTGAAGCCGAACCGGTCGCGCAGCGGGGGCGGCAGGAGGCCGGCCCGGGTGGTGGCGCCGACCAGGGTGAAGGGCGGCAGCTCCAGCGGGATGGCGGTGGCGCCGGGGCCCTTGCCGACGATCACGTCGACCCGGAAGTCCTCCATCGCCATGTAGAGCATCTCCTCGGCGGGCCGGGACATGCGGTGGATCTCGTCCAGGAAGAGGACCTCGCCCTCCTGGAGCGAGGACAGGATCGCCGCGAGGTCGCCGGCGTGCTGGATGGCGGGGCCGGAGGTGATCCGGATCGGGGCGTTCATCTCCGCCGCGATGATCATCGAGAGGGTGGTCTTGCCGAGGCCGGGGGCGCCGGAGAGCAGCACGTGGTCGGCGGTGGCGCCGCGGGCGCGGGCGGCCTTGAGGACCAGGTCGAGCTGTTCGCGGACCTTCTCCTGGCCGACGAACTCCTCCAGGTCCTTGGGGCGCAGCGCCGCCTCGACCGCGGTGTCCTCGCCGTCCGCGCCGGCGTCGACCAGCCGGTCGTCGAACCGCTCGCCGGTGTCGGCTCCGGTGTCGTCCCAGTTCATCTCGTCTGTCCCGCCTCGGATGTCTCGGTGCGCGGCCGTACGGTGCCCGGCCGGATGTGAAGGATGGACCCGGGCCCGCTCAGCGCGCGCGGTTGAGGGTCTGCAGGGCGGCGCGCAGCAGCTGCGGCACGGGCGGCCGGCCGCCGGCGGCGAGGGCTTCCTCGGCCTGCGGTGCCACGGCGGCGACCGCCTCGTCCGCCTCGCGGGTGGCGTAGCCGAGGCCGATCAGGGCGGCGTGGAGCTGGTCGCGCCAGGAGGCGGACACGGGGGTGCCGACGCCCTGTGCGGCGGTGTGGGTGCCGACCGGTTCGCCGAGCCGGTCCTTCAGTTCGAGCAGAAGCTTCTGGGCGCCCTTCTTGCCGATGCCGGAGACGGCGGTGAGGGCCTTCTCGTCGCCGGTGGCCACGGCGAGGCGCAGGGCGTCGGGGGTGTGCGTGGCCAGCATCGCCTGGGCGAGCCGGGGGCCGACGCCGCTGGCGGTCTGGAGGAGCTCGAAGACCTGCCGTTCGTCGTCGTCGGCGAAGCCGTAGAGCGTCAGCGAGTCCTCGCGTACGACGAGGGAGGTGGCGAGCCTGGCCTCCTGGCCGATGCGCAGGCCGGCCAGGGTGCCCGGCGCGCACTGGACGGCCATGCCGATGCCGCCGACCTCGATGACGGCCGTGGTCGGGGCGAGCGCGGCGACGGGGCCGCTGACGAAGGCGATCATCGGGGGACCTTCCGGACGGGAACGGCTGCGGTGCGCGGGACGCGCGCGGGGCGGGCGGCGGCCGCCGCGTGCGCCTGCTGGAGGCGGTTGAGCGCGGGGGCGCGCCAGATGTGGCAGATGGCGAGCGCCAGCGCGTCGGCGGCGTCGGCCGGTTTCGGCGGGGCGTCGAGCCGCAGCAGCCGGGTCACCATGGCCCCCACCTGCGCCTTGTCGGCGCGCCCGCTGCCGGAGACGGCGGCCTTGACCTCGCTGGGCGTGTGCAGGGCGACCGGGAGGCCGCGCCGGGAGGCGCAGAGCATCGCGACCGCGCTGGCCTGGGCGGTACCCATGACCGTACGCACGTTGTGCTGGGCGAAGACCCGTTCCACGGCGACGCAGTCGGGGCGGTGCGTGTCGAGCCATTCCTCGATGCCCCGCTCGATGGCCACCAGGCGGTGGCCGGGCTCCGCGTCGGCGGAGGTGCGCACGACGCCCACGCCGAGCATGGTCAGCGGCCGGCCCGCGACGCCTTCGACGACGCCGACCCCGCACCTGGTCAGTCCCGGGTCCACGCCGAGTACCCGCACGGTCCGCCCCTCCCTGCCGATCGGTCACTTGTTCCAGCAGGCTATCGGGCGGCACCGACAATGCGGCGGGCCGACGGGGTGTGTCCCCGTCGGCCCGTCCACGACAGCTGCGCGCGGGGCGCGGCTCAGGCGTCGACCTTCTCCATGACCTCGTCGGAGACGTCGAAGTTGGCGAAGACGTTCTGCACGTCGTCGCTGTCCTCCAGCGCGTCGATCAGCTTGAAGATCTTGCGGGCGCCCTCCTCGTCGAGGTCGACCTGCATGGTGGGCAGGAAGTTGGCCTCGGCCGAGTCGTAGTCGATGCCCGCCTCCTGGAGCGCGGTGCGGACCGCGACCATGTCGGTGGCCTCGCTGACGACCTCGTAGGTGTCGCCGAGGTCGTTGACCTCCTCGGCGCCCGCCTCCAGGACCGCGCCGAGCACGTCGTCCTCGGTCAGCTCGCCCTTGGGGACGATGACGACGCCCTTGCGGTTGAACAGGTACGAGACCGAGCCCGGGTCGGCCATCGAGCCGCCGTTGCGGGTCATGGCGACACGTACGTCGGAGGCGGCGCGGTTGCGGTTGTCGGTGAGGCACTCGATGAGCACCGCGACACCATTCGGGCCGTAACCCTCGTACATGATCGTCTGATAATCGACGCCGCCCGCTTCAAGACCGCCGCCGCGCTTGACCGCGGAGTCGATGTTCTTGTTCGGGACCGAACTCTTCTTCGCCTTCTGAATCGCGTCCACGAGGGTCGGGTTGCCCTCGGGATCCACACCACCGGTGCGGGCCGCGACCTCGATGTTCTTGATCAGCTTCGCGAAGAGCTTGCCGCGCTTGGCGTCAATCACGGCCTTCTTGTGCTTCGTCGTAGCCCATTTAGAGTGGCCGGACATCTGCCTTCTCCTTCGCGTCACCAAATTCCGTACGAACCCGAGAGATCCTACCGGGATCGAGTCACCCCACGGCGCGCACCATCTCGGCGAAGTAGGCGTGGATCCGGTGGTCTCCGGTCAGTTCCGGGTGGAATGACGTGGCGAGGGCGTTTTGCTGCCGTACCGCCACGATGTGGCCGCCGTGCTCGGCGATCACCCGGGCGCCTGCGCCCACCGACTCGACCCAAGGGGCGCGGATGAAGACGCCCTCGACCGGTCCGCCGTCGATCCCGGCGACCTCGACGGCCGCCTCGAACGACTCGTTCTGCCGCCCGAAAGCGTTACGGCGCACGATCATGTCGATGCCGCCCAGCGTCTCCTGGCCCGAGCGGGGGTCGAGGATCTTGTCGGCGAGCAGGATCATCCCGGCGCAGGTGCCGTAGACCGGCATCCCCGCCCGTATCCGCTCCCGCAGCGGCTCCAGCAGGCCGAACAGGGCGGCCAGCTTGGAGATGGTGGTGGACTCCCCGCCGGGAACGACCAGGCCGTCCACCTCGGCGAGCTCCTCGGGCCGCCGGACCGGCCTGGCCAGGGCGTCCGCCGAGGCCAGGGCGATCAGGTGCTCCCGTACGTCGCCCTGGAGGGCCAGGACGCCGATCACAGGGGTGTCGCTCATCGGTGACTACCAGCCGCGGTTGGCGTAGCGCTCGGCCTCGGGCAGGGTGTCGCAGTTGATGCCGACCATGGCCTCGCCCAGGTTCCGGGAGGCGTCCGCGATGATCTTCGGGTCGTCGTAGAAGGTGGTGGCCTTCACGATGGCGGCGGCACGCTTGGCCGGGTCGCCCGACTTGAAGATGCCGGAGCCGACGAAGACGCCCTCGGCGCCGAGCTGGCGCATCAGCGCCGCGTCCGCCGGGGTGGCCACGCCGCCCGCGGAGAACAGGACGACGGGCAGCTTGCCGAGCTCGGCGACCTCCTTGACCAGCTCGTAGGGGGCGCGCAGGTCCTTGGCGGCGGCGTACAGCTCGTTGTTGTCGTAGCCGCGCAGCCGGGCGATCTCGTTCTTGATCTGACGCAGGTGGCGGACGGCCTCGACGACGTTGCCCGTGCCGGCCTCGCCCTTGGAACGGATCATGGCCGCGCCCTCGGCGATGCGGCGCAGGGCCTCGCCCAGGTTGGTCGCGCCGCAGACGAACGGGGTGGTGAAGGCGAACTTGTCGCTGTGGTTGACCTCGTCGGCCGGGGTGAGGACCTCGGACTCGTCGATGTAGTCGACGCCGAGGGACTGCAGGACCTGCGCCTCGACGAAGTGCCCGATGCGGGACTTGGCCATCACCGGGATGGACACCGACTCGATGATCTCCTCGATCATGTTCGGGTCGGACATCCGGGCCACGCCGCCGTCCTTGCGGATGTCGGCCGGCACCCGCTCCAGGGCCATGACGGCCACGGCGCCCGCGTCCTCGGCGATCTTCGCCTGCTCGGCGTTGACGACGTCCATGATCACGCCGCCCTTGAGCTGCTCGGCCATGCCGCGCTTGACGCGAGCGGTGCCGGTGGCGGGGGTGTCGGCGGACTGCGGGGTGCTGGGAAGCGTGGACACGGATGACCTCACTGCGGGAAAGGGATGCGGAACGTGCTCAATGGCGCACCGCCGAGCAAACTCCCCCGCACCAGTCCACAGCAAGGGCCAATGAGAGGCCGGTGGATCGTTTTGGCCCGCACCGGCCCGCCGCACGAGCGGGCCGCACCCGCCCGGACCGCCCGTTTCAGCTCCCAGGGCGGTCCGCCAGGGCCACCGGTGGCTCGTCGTCCATCTCGAAGGCCAGCGGGAACGGGGCGTGCCCGGCCAGCCGGAACCAGCGCACCGTGCGGTGGCGGCGCAGCGCCCGCGCCGCCCGCACCGCGTCGTTGTGGAACCTGCGCGCCATCGGCACTCGCCGCACGGCCGCCGCCAGCTCGGACGCCGCGTCCTGGCCCCCCGGGATCTCCTTCACCGCCTCCACCTGCGCGCTCTCGCCGAACACCGCGCGCAGCGCCGTACTCAACTCGCTCTCGGCGACCTCGCGATGGTCCTCGGGCGACTGGCGCGCGGCGTGCGCCGCCTCGTACAGCACGATGGACGCGGCCGGGTCGAGGACCCCGGAGGTGGCGAGCTCCTGGGTGACCGAGGCGCGGCGCAGCAGTTGGGCGTCGAGCGCGGCCCGGGCCGCGTCGATACGGGTGTGCAGCCGGTCGAGCCGGCCGGCGGTCCAGCTGAGGTACAGGCCGATCGCGACGAGCACGACGACGGCCCAGATGATGAGGGTTACGGTCACGGGCGGCAAGGCTACCGGGGGAACGCCCGCCCTCCGGCCGAGCCCCGGCCTACTCCCGGGCCAGCCCGAACCGGGCGCGCAGTCCCGTGCGTTCGTCCGCCGCGACCGAGGCGGCGCCGTCCGTCACCGTCTCGTACACGGCGAGGATGTCCGCTCCGACCGTCGACCAGTCGAAGCGCCGGACATGGGCGCTGCCGCGCTCCCGCAGCTGCGTGCGCCGTTCCGGGTCGCCCAGCAGGCGGACCGCCGCGGCGGCCAGCGCCTCGGCGTTCTCGTTGGCGAACAGCTCGCCCGCCTCGCCCTGGTCCAGGACCTGCGCGAAGGCGTCCAGATCGCTGGCGAGGACCGGGGCGCCCGCCGACATCGCCTCGACCAGGATGATGCCGAAGCTCTCGCCCCCGGTGTTGGGCGCCACGTACACATCGACGCTGCGCAGCAGCCGCGCCTTGTCCTCGTCGCTGACCATGCCGAGGAACTCCACGCGTGAGCGCATCGGTTCGGGCAGCGAGGCGACGGCCTCCTCCTCGTCGCCCCGGCCGGCCACCAGCAGCCGGGCCTGCGGGCGGGCGGCCAGGACCGCGGGCAGCGCCCGCATCAGCACGGGCAGGCCCTTGCGGGGCTCGTCGATGCGCCCGATGAAGCCGATCGTGCCGCCCTGCCACTCGGGCCGGGGCTCGGCGCCGGCGAAGAAGTCGACGTCCACGCCGTTCGGGATGACCACGGCGTCGCCGCCCAGGTGCTCGACCAGGGTCCGGCGCGCGTACTCGCTGACCGCGATGCGCGCGCTGATCTTCTCCAGGGCGGGCTGCAGGATCGGGTACGCGGCGATCATCGCCCGGGAGCGCGGGTTGGACGTGTGGAACGTGGCGACGATCGGGCCCTGCGCCGCCCAGCACGTCAGCAGCCCGAGCGACGGCGAGGTCGGCTCGTGGATGTGGATGACGTCGAAGGTGCCCTCGTGCAGCCAGCGCCGCACCCGCGCCGCCGACAGGAAGCCGAAGTTCAGCCGGGCCACCGAGCCGTTGTACGGGACGGGCACGGCCCGGCCCGCGGAGACGACGTACGGCGGCAGCGGCGTCTCGTCGTCGGCGGGCGCCAGCACGGACACCTGGTGGCCGAGCCGGATCAGGTGCTCGGCCAGGTCGCGGATGTGGAACTGCACACCGCCCGGTACGTCCCAGGAGTAGGGGCAGACGATGCCGATCTTCACTTCTGGTCTCCGCGGGGTTCGAGGTCGGCGAGCCAGAGCCGTTGCAGCATGTGCCAGTCCTCCGGGTGCTCGGCGATGCCCACGGCGAACGCGTCGGCGAGGGCCTGTGTCATCACAGACGTCCGCACGGCCCGGTCACCTGACTCCGGCACCTCGACGGGCGGGTGGACTCGCGCCTTCATCACCGGCGTGTCGTCGTACGAGAGGGTCACCGGCAGCAGCAGCGCACCGGTCTGCTGGGCCAGCAGCGCGGGGCCCGCCGGCATCCGGGCCGTGTCGCCGAAGAACGACACCTCGATGCCCGACGACGACAGATCGCGGTCGGCGACCAGGCAGACCAGACCGCCCGCCCGCAGCCGGCGCGCCAGCGTCCCGAACGCGGCCCCGCCGTTGTGCGGCAGCACCTCCATGCCCAGTCCCTCGCGGTAGGCGACGAACCGGTCGTACAGCGATTCGGGCTTCAGGCGCTCGGCGACCGTGGTGAACGGCACCTTCAGGTCCGTGGTCACCCACGCCCCGGCCAGGTCCCAGTTCCCCAGGTGCGGCAGGGCGAGGACGACCCCGTGCCCCGCGTCGAGCCCTTCCGTCAGCCGGTGCGCGTCCGTCACGTCGATGGACGCCTTGATGCGCTCCGGGCTCCAGGTGGGCAGCCGGAACGACTCCATCCAGTAGCGCATGTACGAGCGCATCCCGGCCCGCGACAGGGCGGCGAGCCTGGCCGGGCCGGCGTCCGGCACGACCCGCGCGAGGTTGGCCTCCAGACGCAGCACGCTCTTGCCGCGGCGCTTCCACACCTGGTCGGCGAGGGTACGGAACAGGGCCCGGGCGGCCGGTTCGGGGAGCGTCTTGACGGCGGCCCAGCCCAGCCCGTACAGCGCGTCGCTCAGCCGCTCCCCGGGGCCGGGCTCCGCCTCCCCGCGGGCGCCGCTCACTGCGCGGCCGCGTCGGCCTCGGCGGACTCGCGGCGCACGGTGACGACCCGCTGCACCAGCGTCACGAGGCTGCCCGCCGCGACGATCCACAGCGCGATCGGCAGCAGCACCTGGATGCCCGGCACACCGAACTTGTGCAGACCCGCGAGACCGGCGGCGACCAGCGAGATCACCAGGCGCTCGGCGCGCTCCACCAGCCCGTTGACCGCCACCGGCAGCCCGATCGACTCACCGCGCGCCTTGGTGTACGAGACCACCTGACCGCTCGCCAGGCAGAAGATCGCGACCGCGCACAGGATGGTGTCGTCGCCGCTGCCCGCGTACCAGAGGGCGAAGCCGGCGAAGATCGCCCCGTCCGCCACCCGGTCCAGCGTGGAGTCGAGGAACGCCCCCCACCGGCTGGAGATACCGGCCTGGCGCGCCATGTTCCCGTCGACGAGGTCGGAGAACACGAAGATCGTGATGACGATCGTGCCCCAGAAGAACTCCCCCATCGGGAAGAAGACCAGCGCACCGGCCATCACCCCGGCCGTCCCGATCAGGGTGACCGCGTCGGGGCTCACGCCGAGGCGGAGGAGCAGTGCGGCGAACGGCGTGAGGACACGCGTGAAAAAGGCACGCGCGTACTTGTTCAGCATGGCCTTCCCGAGGGGTCGGTGGGCCGCGTGGCCCCATCGGCCACCGGCTGGAGGGTGCTGAAGGTCCCGGCCGGATCAGGGAGCGGCGTCCGGTGCGTGCGGCTGCGAGGCGCCGGAGCGTCACCATGGCTGAGCCATGACGGCGTTTCGGCAACGCCGCAGACGCGCGTGCCGGACGCCGCGAGCCCAGCCAGGGCCTTCAGCACCCTCCGAGCCCATCGTAGTCACGCCCGAGGCCCCCTACCGCCCGGGCTCCCCGGCCCGCGCGCGTGCGCGTGGCCCAGGGCCCCGCGGGCGCCGCCGCGGCTCCCCCCGTGCCCGTGCGCCGGCCGATGGAAGGCACGAACCATGGGCGACAAGGCACACGCACACGCCGGAGCCGCCGGAGCCGCCGGAGGAACGACGGTGGCCGGCCACCCCCCGCACCCTGCGCAACGTGGCACTGGTCGGCCACAGCGGGTCCGGCAAGACCACCCTCGTCGAGGCGCTCGCGCCGCGCCCAGGCCCCCGGGGCGTCGCCGGCCACGCATCCATGCCCGCGCAGCTCGCCGACCGCGTCCGCGCCCAGGACGGGTGACCGGAAAGGACCGCTCCCCCGCGCGTTGTCCACAGGGCCGGACGGCGTACGTATCCGGACGATACGCTGGGACCCCAGCTCAGAAAGTGTGCCGGGCACGGCAGTTGGGAAACAGCCGCAGGAGCGGTTCCTCGGTGGCGAGTGGGGGCGACAGTGGCCAGCAACGGATTCGATTTCTCTCCCGGAGCGCAGATTCCGCTCCAGGGGTCGGCAGGCGCGGCGGTGGCGACCAACGCCCTCGCCTCCGCGGCGTATCGCGACAGCCCGGTGGAGGACATCCTCAAAGCCAACAGCGAGTGGCACAAGTCCGAGGTGAAGGCGGGCCGTTCGAAATTCCTGAAGTCGGACTACTTCAAGCCCAACCTCGGCGAGGCGTTCTCCCGCGCCGTCCAGGAACGCATGCTGGGCGGGGCGCGCAAAGCCCTCATCCAGTCCTTCGGCAGCGACCCGCAGACCGTCGTGGAGCACTGCCTGTCCGCGTCCCGCCTGCGCAAGGCCCGCGACACCAAACTCACCGCCATCACCGCCCTGTTCGGGTTCGTGTTCCTGCCCGGCATGCTGATGTGGGTCATCGCCTTCCGTGTGCGCGACAGCTTCGCCAAGACCAAGGACAAGCTCCTCACCACCCTCGGCAACAGCCTGCTGCCCCTCGTCGGCATCGGCGTGATCTTCCTCCTGATCAAGCTCCCGCTGACCGGATTCCTAGGGCTCTACCTTCGCGCCATGGTCGTCGCCCCGGTCATCGGCTGGTTCCTCGCCAAACGGATCGCGGAGAAATCCGCCCAGGACCTGCGCACCCGATGGGAGGGCCTGCTCTCCGGGGGCGGTGTCACCGCCAAGATCCCCGAAGCGGTCCCGAAGAACCCCAGCGAGACCTCCCGCGAGGCGCTGCGCCAGGGCCTGGAGAAGCTCTCCGCCGAACAGCAGTCCAACTCCGTGTTCTACGCCGGCCCCAAGGGCATCCTCGGCATGGGCACCCGCTGGGGCAGCTGGCAGCTCGCCGAGGACCTCGTCGCCAAGGACCCCGGGAAGGAATTCCACCAGTTCCGCAGCTGGGACCTGATCCGCGTCATGCACGACCAGCTCAAGATGCTGGAGCGCGGCCCGCTGAACACCGGCGGATTCCCCACCCCCTCGGTCACCCACTGGATCGTCTCGCCCGTCGGTGAGAACGCCGACTCCGTCACCCGCCGCGAGGGCGAGGACGTCGCCACCTTCCAGATCAAGCCCCACGAGATACAGCGCATCTGCAACCACCAGCAGTTCGGCGGCGGCGACCGGCACTACCTCGGCGTGCAGTTCACCCTCTGGGACGGCCAGCTCGTCATCACCATGATGATCACCGTCACCGTCCTCTTCGAGACCCTGCGCATCGAGGTCACCGGACACGCCCTCGGCCCCGTCCACTCCCTCTTCACCAGCAAGCCCGCCGCCAAGACCAGGACGGTCAACAAGACCGTCAGGTTCTGGGAGACCCGCGACATCACCCTCTCCCTGGTCGACGCCCACGAAGTCACCCGCCTCGCCCTGCGCGCCCCCTTCACCTGGTACCCGCCGCTGCTGGACTACCTCGGCGGCAAGATCGCCCTCCCCGAGCCCTTCGGCCTGCGGCACGCCTGGGCCGAGAAGCCGTGGCGCCACCGCTTCATGGCCGACGACGCCATGCGCGCCGCCGCCCCCGTCCTGCGCGTCGTGCACAACGCCGCCGTGAAGGTCCTGGACGAGAACGGCGTCGACACCGAACGCTTCACCAACCGCTCCTCGATACTGAGCGGCCTCGTCCAGGACCCCTCTCCCCGCAAGGCCGACCTGTACGACGCGTGACCACGCACATACGCGTGCGGGGCACACCGGAACGTTCCGGTGTGCCCCGCACGGTGAGCCCTGCGATCAGGCAGCGGCGGCCGGCCAGGCGTCGGCCAGCATCTTCCGCGTGTCCGCCAGCAGCTGCGGCAGCACCCGGGTGTGCCCCACCACCGGCATGAAGTTGGCGTCACCACCCCACCGGGGCACCAGGTGCTGATGCAGATGCGCGGCGATCCCGGCCCCCGCCACCGCACCCTGGTTCATCCCGATGTTGAAGCCGTGCGCCCCCGAGGCCGCCCGCAGGGCGGCCATCGCCCGCTTGGTGAAATCGGCCAGCTCCAAAGTCTCCGGACCGTCCAGCTCGGTGTAGTCCGCGACATGCCGGTACGGCACCACCATCAGGTGCCCGCCGTTGTACGGGTACAGATTCAGCACGGCGTAGACCTTCTCACCGCGCGCCACGACGAGCCCGTCCTCGTCCGACAGCGCCGGAATGCCGCAGAACGGACAGCCGTCCCCGGCCTCCGGGCCGGTCGGCTTGTTCTCGCCCTGGATGTACGCCATCCGGTGGGGCGTCCACAGGCGCTGGAACGCGTCGGGCGTCCCCACTCCGATCTGCTGCTCCGGCTCACTCGTCATGCCGATCAGCATATTGCTTCACCTGTGCGGAGCGTGTCGCCGGGGCCGATCCCGTTCACGCACCGCGATGCTGAGCCCATGAGCGTGCGCTGTACCGCTGGGAGCACGCCGCCCAGGGCGCCTCGATCCGCACGTTCGGTGACGCCGTCTGGTGGGCGTGCGCGACGCTGACGACGGTGGGGTACGGGGATGCCGTGCCGGTGACGGCGGGCGGCCGGGTCATCGCGGCGGGGCTGATGGTGTGCGGCCTCGGGCTGCTGGGGGCGGTGACGGGCGCGTTCTCGTCGTGGCTGATCCAGGTGTTCCGCCGGGAGGACGAGAAGGAGCCCCCGGCGAGCGGGTAGCTCGGCCGGGGGCTCATCCCCGCTTGCGCGGGCAGTGGTCAAGCTCGTTGCCAAGCTTGCGGTGATCCCGCGGGTCATCCCCGCTCGCGCGGGGACCGCATCACACCTGAACGCGACGCTCCACCACGTCAACGAGCTTGGCGATCGCTTCGTCACGGGCAATGCCGTTCTCCTGCGACCCGTCGCGGTACCGGAACGACACCGTGCCCGCGTTCATGTCGTCGTCGCCCACGATGATCATGAACGGCACCTTGGCGCGCTGGTGGTTCCTGATCTTCTTCTGCATCCGGTCCGACGACGCGTCCACGTCGACGCGCAGGCCCTTCTTCCGGGCCTCCGCCGCGAACTCCTGGAGGTACGGGATGTGGGTGTCGCCGATCGGGATGCCGACCGCCTGGACCGGGGCCAGCCACACCGGGAACGCGCCCGCGTAGTGCTCCAGGAGCACCGCGAAGAAGCGCTCGATGGAGCCGAACAGCGCGCGGTGGATCATGACCGGGCGCTGCTTGGAGCCGTCCGGACCGGTGTACTCCAGGTCGAACCGCTCCGGCAGGTTGAAGTCGAGCTGAATGGTCGACATCTGCCAGGTCCGCCCGATGGCGTCCCGCGCCTGCACCGAGATCTTCGGGCCGTAGAACGCGGCACCGCCCGGGTCCGGGACCAGGGGCAGGCCCTGCTTCTCGGCGACCTGGCGCAGCGTCTCGGTGGCCTCTTCCCAGGTCTCGTCCGACCCGACGAACTTGGTCTCGTCCTTGGTGGAGAGCTCCAGGTAGAAGTCGGTGAGCCCGTAGTCGCGGAGCAGGTTCAGGACGAAGGTGAGCGTCCGGTCCAGCTCCTCCGCCATCTGCTCACGGGTGCAGTAGATGTGCGCGTCGTCCTGCGTGAAGCCGCGCGAGCGGGTCAGGCCGTGCACGACGCCCGACTTCTCGTACCGGTACACGGTGCCGAACTCAAACAACCTCAAGGGCAGTTCACGGTACGAACGGCCGCGCGCGTCGAAGATCAGGTTGTGCATCGGGCAGTTCATCGGCTTGAGGTAGTAGTCCACCCCGTCGTCGAGCTGCATGGGCGGGTACATGCCGTCGGCGTACCAGTCCAGGTGGCCGGACTTCTCGAAGAGCTTGCCCTTGGTGGCGTGCGGCGAGTAGACGAACTCGTAGCCCTCCTCCTCGTGCCGGCGGCGCGAGTAGTCCTCCATGGCCCGGCGGATGACGCCGCCCTTGGGGTGGAAGACGGCGAGGCCGGGGCCGATCTCGTCGGGGAAGGAGAAGAGGTCCAGCTCGGCGCCCAGGCGGCGGTGGTCGCGCTTGGCGGCCTCCTCCAGGAACTCCAGGTGCGCCTTGAGCTCGTCCTTGGTCGGCCAGGCGGTGCCGTAGATGCGCTGGAGCATCGGGTTGCGCTCGCTGCCCCGCCAGTACGCGGCGGCGTTCCGCATCAGCTTGAACGCCGGGATGAACCGGGTCGTCGGCAGGTGCGGACCCCGGCAGAGGTCCTTCCAGCACAGCTCGCCGGTCTTCGGGTCGAGGTTGTCGTAGATGGTCAGCTCGCCGCCGCCCACCTCGACGTCCGCGCCGTCGTCCGAGGAGGCGGAGCCCTTGATGCCGATGAGCTCCAGCTTGTACGGCTCGTCGGCCAGCTCCTCGCGGGCAGCCTCGTCCGTCACGACCCGGCGGGAGAACTTCTGGCCCCGCTTCTGGATCTCCTGCATCCGCTTCTCGATGGCCTTGAGGTCCTCGGGCGTGAACGGCTTCTCGACGTCGAAGTCGTAGTAGAAGCCGTCCTTGACCGGCGGGCCGATGCCGAGCTTGGCCTCGGGGTGCAGCTCCTGCACGGCCTGGGCCATCACGTGGGCGGTGGAGTGCCGCAGGATGTTGAGGCCGTCCTCGGAGGAAATCAGGACGGGCTCGACGGTCTCGCCGTCCTTGAGCTCGTAGGCGAGGTCCTTCAGCTCTCCGGCGACACGGGCGGCGACGACGGTGCGCTCGCCGGGGAAGAGCTCGGCTGCCGTAGTGCCCGTCGTCACCACGCGCTCTTCCCGCTCGGAATCGCGTTGGATGGTCACACGGACGTCTGACACCGGTCTCTCCTGACTCAGGGGGCGCACCGCATTCCTCTAGCGCGTGCAGAAGGAATCGTACCGAGCCGACGGCCCCCATTGCGAAAGGGCCGGTTTCCGGCCTACTCCCCCGCGCACGCCTCCTCGAAGGAGTCCACGTTCTCCTGGAGCGACTTCATCAACCGGTCCCGCTCCTCGTCGTCCACCTGCACCGGGACGACCTGCGAGGCGCCGGTCAGCCGCCGGAAGCCGCCCCGGTTCTCCAGCCTGCCCTCCACCCGGACCGGCAGCCCCACGAGGTGGGCCTGGCCCGCGATCCGGTACGCCTCCTCGTCCAACTCGATCCGGACGTGCGGCACCTCGGCCCCGGCGAGCACCCGCAGCCGTACGATCCCGGCGCCGCGCGGCCCCGAGCGGCGCAGGCGGACGACGGCGCCGGTGATCCGTACGGTGACGGCGGGTTCGTCGCGGAGGTAGCGGGCGCCCGCGCGGCGCAGGGCGGGCAGGCCGCCCGGGGAGAACTCCACGGGCTCGGGGCGGGCGGGGCAGCCGTCAGGGGTACCTGCGGCGGGCGCCCAGTCCAGTGCTATCCCGGCTCCTCCGAGCCCCGGACGAGGGCGACGAGCGCCTCGGTCAGTTCGCGGCTGACACCCGCCGCGACGGCGGTGTCGAAGGCTTCCGACGGGGCCTAGGGCGGCGAGGGCGCGGCGGCGGTGGCGGGCGCCGTGGTGGCCGGCCCTGCCCCGGGCGGCGAGCGCGCCGGCCAGCAGGATCTGCCGGGCGGCGCCGTGCAGCCGTTCCGCGCCGAGCCAGCCGGCCGCTCCGGCGGCGGGTTCCGGGACCTCGCGCCACCAGCGGATCTCGTCGCTGGGGACGGTGAGGGCGATCAAAATCTCGCGGGCGGCGGGGGTGGCGGTGCGGGCGAGGGCGGTCAGTGCCTCGCCCAGCAGGTCCTCGCTGTCACAGAAGGCGGTGGTGCGGGGCAGGAGCAGGCTGGTGGTGCCCAGCGGCTGTACGGTCCGGCGCCCCCGCCGCGCCGGTGCCAGCCGTGCCGGGCGAGCAGGGCGCCGAGCACCGCCGGATCGACGCGGGCGGGGTCGGGCAGGGGCCAGGGGTGCGCGGCGGCTTCGCCGGCGCGGGTGACGGGCTCGTCCATGGGCCGGTGCATCAGGGTCTCCCTCCTGCCCCGACGCGGGTCATGATCTCGCAGAGCGCCCGGTCGTCGAAGATGCGCGAGGTCAGGAGCCGCACGGTGGTCCGGTGGCGGCCTGTCACGGGGTGGCCGGCCGGGTTGGTCCAGTAACAGCGGTGCCGCAGGTCGAGGCTGTCGGGCCCGGCCCGCAGCCAGTCGTCCCGGCTGCGCGGCACGAGCATCACGACCAGGATCTTGTGCACCGAGACGGGCGTCCGGGCGAGCTTGACGAGGTGGGCGTTGTCGAGGGTGAAGGAGAAGGCCGGGCCGGGCGGCCGGGCCGGTATCCGGTAGGTGCATTTCAGCTGGACCTTGATGGTCACCTCGTCGTCGACGACATGGCCGGGGGCCCCGTGGCTGACGTGCCAGTCGATGCCGTTGTCGGGGAAGGGCTGCGACAGCGAGCAGCCCGCCGCGGCGGCGACCGCGTGCAGGTAGCCCACCTGGAGGGTCTCCATGCAGGCGGTGGTGGCGAGTGCGCCGCGCAGCGGGGCGGCCCGCTGGGGCAGCAGCCCGCTCGGTTCGGGCTGGGCGAGCGCCATGGCTCCCTGGACCTTCCGGGCCGTACCGATGGGGATCTCCGGGTGCCGGGCCGTCAACTCCCGGCCCTGGTGCCTGTGCTGTCACCGCACGGGGCGGTCCGCAAACGGCGTATCAGGCAAAGGGTGCGGGTATCACCGAACCGGGCAGGGGAATCACGCCATCTGCCGTGCGGGCACGAGGAGTTCGGGGATGACTCATTGGTACGAAGGGCCGCTGGCCGCTTTCGACACGGAGACGACGGGTGTGGACGTCGAGGAGGACCGGATCGTGTCGGCCGCCCTCGTGGTCCAGGACAGGGCGGGCGGTCCGGTGCGGGTCACGCGCTGGCTGGTGAATCCGGGGGTGCCGGTGCCCGAGGGGGCGACCGAGATCCACGGCCTGACCGACGACCACCTGCGGCGCAACGGGCGGTGGCCGGCGCCCGCGGTGGAGGAGATGGCCCGGGCTCTGGCCGGGCAGAGTGCGGCGGGCCGGCCGCTGGTCGTGATGAACGCGCCGTTCGACCTGACGCTCCTGGACCGGGAGCTGAAGCGGCACCGGGCGTCGTCGCTGGGCGCCTG
The DNA here is from genome assembly GCF_004795015.1 of Streptomyces sp. A1277. Taxonomy (GTDB): domain Bacteria; phylum Actinomycetota; class Actinomycetes; order Streptomycetales; family Streptomycetaceae; genus Streptomyces. The sequence goes on from NZ_SSBI01000050.1 coordinate 44,747, forward strand.
TCTGGAGCGATCGCCGCTGTGCGTGCTGGACCCCCGGGTGCTGGACAAGCATCTGGACCGCTACCGCAAGGGCCGGCGCACGCTCACGGATCTGTGCGCGCTGTACGAGGTGGTGCTGGACGGGGCGCACGACGCGGCGGCGGACGCCACGGCGTCGCTGGAGCTGGTCCGGGCGGTGGGGCGCAGGTTCGCGACCCGGCTGGAGCGGCTGACGCCGGCGGAGCTGCACACGCTCCAGGCGGTCTGGCATGCCGCCCAGGCGCGGGGACTTCAGGCATGGTTCGCGCGGAGCGGGACCCCGGAGACGGTGGACCCGGCCTGGCCGCTGCGCCCGGAGCTGGGTACCGCCGCGCGAGGAGACGCAGAGGCCGGTCCGTCGGTGGTGCTGACGGACCGGCCTCTGTCGGGGTGGGCGATACTGGGTTCGAACCAGTGACCTCTTCGGTGTGAACGAAGCGCTCTCCCACTGAGCTAATCGCCCGGGAACGGATTGAACCATACAGGGCTCGGCGGCTGTGGTTCAAACCGCTTGCGGCGCGGCTTCGGACGCCCGTCCGCGAAGGGTGCGGCACACGTACTCAGCGGGAGATCTGAGTACGTGTGCGCATGTCCGCCCGGCGTGGCGCGCAGCACACTCCCGTTCATGGAACATGTGCCGCCACCCGCCGAGGAATTGGTGCTCCTCGACCGTGAACTGGCCCGGCTGGACGCCCGCCGGTCCCAGCTGCTGACGCGTCGCACCTGGTTGCTGAGTGTGCTGGGGACCGCCGGCGCCGCGCCGGCCCCCGCTCCCGGTCCGTGGGGTCCGCCCCGGGGGCGGGCCCCGGTCGCGCCCTGGGGTCCGGCCCCGGTCGCGCCCTGGGGTCCGGCCCCGGGGCAGCCGGCTCCGGCGTTCGGTCCGCCGGCCTCCGCACCGCGCGCCCACAGCGCGCAGAACGTGCTGCTCGTCCTCGGCGGCCTGCTGCTGACGGTCGCCGCGCTCGCGTTCACGCTGGTGAGCTGGGGGGACATGGGGATCGGCGGCCGCAGCGCGGTGCTGACGGCGGTGACGGCCGGGGCGCTCGTCGCGCCGGCCGCGCTGCTTCGCCGGGGGCTGTCCTCGACGGCCGAGGCGCTCGCGGGGCTGGCCTCGGTACTGATGGTGCTCGACGCGTACGCGGTGTACGAGGTGGCGGTGCCGGAGGCGGACGGGGCCGGTTACGCGGCGACCGCATCGGCGGTGCTGGCGGTGCTGTGGGCGGCCTACGGTCTGCTCCTGGACCGGCTGCGGCTGCCGCTGCCGCTCGCGGTGTGCACCGCGCAGCTGCCGCTGGTGCTGTGGGCGTGGGCCGAGGGGGCGGGGCCGCTGTGGTTCGCCGGGGCGCTGCTGGTGACGGCCGCGCTGGACGGCGCGCTCGCCCTGCGGCTCGGGCGGGCCTCGGTACGGATCACGGCGTGCGTCGGTCTGTGCGTGACGGGCGGGGCGGGGCTGCTGGTGGCCCTGGTGGAGTCGCTGACGGCGGGTGGGCCCGCGGGCGCGGTGGCGCCGGGGGCGCTGCTGCTGGCCGGGGCGGGGCTCGCGCTGGCGGGGGCCCGTACCGCTCCGGAGCCGTTCGGGGCGGCCGGCGGCACGGTGGCCGGTCTGGCGGCCGTGGCGGCGGTGGGCGGGGTGGCGGCCGCCGGGGTGCCGGACGGCTGGCCGGTGCTGGTGTACCTGCTGTGCGGTGGGGCGCTGCTCGCCGGTGTGCGGGCTCCGCTGGGGCGTGCGGCGGCTCGGGGGCTGGTCCGGGCCTCCGGGGTGGTGACGGCGGGTGCGGTGCTGGTCTCGTTGCCGCCGGTGACGGTGGTGGCGGCGGGCCCGGTGACGCGGCTGGGCGGCGTGTGGTCCGGCGTTCCGGACAGTGCCCGGGAGGCGGTGGGCGCGGGCGAGCTGCCGTGGCGGGAGATGGTGGCGGCCCCGGTGGTGCTGCTGCTGGTGGCCGTGGCGCTCGGGGCGGCGTACCGGTGGTGGGAGGACCTGGTGCGGTGGGCCGGCCTCGGTGCCCGGCCCGCGTGGCGGGGTGCCGCGGGTTCGGCGGCGGTGGCGCTGGCCTGGGCGGGGCTCACGGTGCTGCCGGCCGCGCTCGACCTGTCCTTCGCGGCGGCCCTCGCGGGGCAGCTCGTGCTGGTGGTGGCGGCGTTCGCCGTCGCCGTGGGCGGGCTTCGGGTCGGCGCGTCGGGCGTGGCGCTGACGGCCGGGGTGACCGGGTCGGCCGGTGCGGTCGGGGCGGGGCTGCTGTCGCTGGCGACGGAGGCGGCCACGTACACGGCGTTCGGTCTGCTGGTGGTGGTGTTCACGGCCGTCGCGGTCGCCCTGGAGGCGCGGGCGGCCGGGGCGCGGACGCCGGGGCCGGTGGCGGTGCGGGCGGCGTCCGCGTGTGCGGCCGTGGGGTGCGCGCTGGTTCCGACGGCCGCGCTGGGTGCCTCACTGGGGCTCGCGGTGCACGAGACGGCTCCGCTGCTGCTGGCCGTCCCGGCGGTGACGGCGCTGCTGGGCGCCCGGCTGAAGGGCCACCCGGTGGCGCTGCCGGTCGAGGTGACCGGTGCGGCGGCGGGTCCGGTGGCCGTGGCCATGGCGCTGGGCGACGCGCGGTTCCTGGCCCTGGTGCTGGCGCTGTGCGGGGTGCTGGCCTCGGGGACGGCACTGCGCCCGGAGCGGCGTCCGCTCGCCGGGTATCTGGCGACCGGGCTGTTCGTGCTGGCGGCCTGGGTGCGGCTCTCGGTGTCCGGGGTGTCCGCCCCGGAGGCGTACACCCTGCCGGTGACCGTGCCAGCGCTCGTGATCGGGGTGCTGCGGCGGCGCCGCGATGCCTCGGCGTCGTCGTGGACGGCGTACGGGGCCGGGCTGGCGGTGACGCTGGTGCCGTCGCTCTTCGCGGCCTGGACGGACCCGCACTGGCTCCGGCCGCTGCTGCTGGGGGCCGCGGCGCTGGTGATCACGCTGCTGGGGGCGCGGCTGCGGCTCCAGGCGCTGCTGGTGCTGGGCGGGGCGGTGCTGGCGCTGGACGCGCTGCACGAGCTGGCGCCGTACGTGGTGCAGGTGGCGGGCGCGCTGCCGCGCTGGGTGGCGCCGGCGCTGGCCGGGGTGCTGCTGCTGGCGGTGGGAGCGACGTACGAGAAGCGGCTGCGGGACGCCCGGCGGCTGAAGGAGGCGCTGGGGCGGATGCGGTGAGGTGGCCTGGGGGGTGTCTTGCCGATCTTGGCCGGGTCCGCGGCGTGATCCGGCCCTGATCGACAAGACACCCCCCAGGAACGCCGACGGCCCGGAAGCTCTGGAAGCTTCCGGGCCGTCGGTCCGGGGTGGGCGATACTGGGTTCGAACCAGTGACCTCTTCGGTGTGAACGAAGCGCTCTCCCACTGAGCTAATCGCCCGGGCGCACGCCAAACATTACCCCATGTCAGCGGCGCCCCACGACCATCACCGGGTCACTCGTGGATCTTCCACGGCATGACGATCCCGAACTTCCACACATAGATCCCGACCAGCACCGCGATGATGACGAGGCCGGTCGCCGTGAGGATGATGTTGCGCCGCCGGACCTTGGGGTCGAGCGCCCGCTGGGCGGCCTCGGTGACCTTGCGCCGGGTCCAGCGCAGCACCAGCTGGGCCCAGACGAACTCCGTCGCCCAGATCGCCATGCCGCCGAAGATCACCAGCCAGCCGGGGCCCGGCAGCGGCAGCATGATGATGCCGGCCACCACCACGGCGAGGCCGACCACGAAGACGCCGACCTGCCAGCTCAGGTGCAGCGCTCTGGAGGACTTGATGAAGCCGGGCGCTCTGGAGCCGAGCGCCGGGTCCTCCTTGGCCACTTCCGGTATGACGTCCCCCGTCGCGTCACGGGGCGCTTCCCCCGCCGCGGGAAGCGGTTCGGCCGTGGCGGCGCTCCCGTCCCGCTCGTCACTCTCCGCATTCATGAGGTCAACCTACCGGACCGCCCTCCGTCACTGGAATGGCCGTATGACCCAAAGTTACACACCGCTGTACGAGCTACCTGAAGGGCCACAAAACGGTCAGAGGGGTTTACAACGCCACCGTAGGTGGCATGTCGATTTCGCCGACGTGCGAATCCCCGAGCGCACACTGAGCGAAAGGCCCTGGCGCTTATGAACACCACGGTCAGCTGCGAGCTGCACCTGCGCCTCGTTGTGTCGAGCGAGTCCTCACTGCCTGTACCCGCGGGCCTGCGGTATGACACGGCCGATCCGTATGCCGTGCACGCCACCTTCCACACCGGAGCGGAGGAGACGGTCGAGTGGGTATTCGCCCGTGACCTCCTTGCCGAGGGGCTGCACCGGCCCACCGGCACCGGAGACGTCCGCGTCTGGCCATCCCGTAGTCACGGCCAGGGCGTCGTCTGTATCGCGCTGAGCTCCCCAGAGGGCGAAGCACTGCTCGAGGCCCCGGCAAGGGCCCTGGAGTCGTTCCTGAAGAGGACCGACGCCGCGGTTCCGCCGGGCACCGAACACCGCCACTTCGACCTCGATACGGAGCTCTCCCACATCCTGGCCGAGAGCTGAGCCAGGCCGAGAGCTGCACGGCGCCGTCCGACTCGGGGAGACGGCGTCGCGCGGACAACCTCATACGGCTGGCACCGGCGCCGGTGATCACGGAATCCACCGTGGTGACCGGCGCCGGTGCGCGTCGGTGTGCCCCGCACGCCCCCGTACGCCCCGGTGCGCCCCCGCCGAGCCAGTAGAGTCGAGCGGCATCGGCGGGCGCCCGCCCGCCGGAGGCCAGGGAGCGAAAGCGTGCTGATCCCCCACGACACCCGGATCGCCCTCGACGTAGTGGTCGATCTGGTGAACACCGCGCCGGAGAGCGAGCCGGAAGGGGGCGGGGCCCCGGCCGACGGGCTCGGCGACATCGCGGCGCTCCACACGTTCGCCGCGCGCCACCGGGTGAGCGGGGTCGGCGAACTGGACGAGAAGGACCTGCGGGCCGTGCACGACGTACGCGCCCGGTTCGCCGAGGTGTTCGCCGCGCCGGACGCCCGGACCGCCGCCGCCCTCGTGAACGCCCTGGTGGCCGCCGCGGGCACCACGCCGCAGCTCAGCGACCACGACGGCTACGACTGGCACGTGCACTACTTCTCGCCGGACGCCTCGCTCGCCGACCACCTGGCGGCCGACTGCGGCATGGCCCTCGCCTTCATCATCGTGGCGGGCGAGACGGAGCGGCTGCGGCGGTGCGAGGCGCCGGGCTGCCGGCACGCCTTCGTCGACCTCTCGCGCAACCGCTCCCGCCGCTACTGCTCCAGCCGCACCTGCGGTAACCGCCTGCACGTGGCCGCGTACCGGGCGCGCCGCAGGGAAGCGGCCGGCTGACCGCTCACAGCACGAAGAGATCGTGCAACGCGGCCATCAGCAGCAGGCTGCCGATGACCGTGAGGAAGATCATCAGAGGGGGCTGGGAAAGCGCGAAGAGGCAGCCGCGCGGCTCTTCGCCAGGGGGTGCGGGGGCGTCGCCCCGGGAGGTGTCCACCATTTCGGGACGATCATGACGCAGTCCGGGCCGTGCCGCGTACCAACATCGCTTTTCATGACGGGAGTTCACCCGTCATGGGGGCGGTCGTAATCGCTCCGGCGTCCGAGCGCCCAGCATGTTTTCGAAACTCTTCGCCCACTCCCCCGCTCCCCCTGCCGAACCCGCCGGATCAGGCCAGGTCGCGCAGCATCCTCAGCTGCGCCTGGCGGTGGACGCCGGTGCCGCCCTCGTGGCCGTTCCAGGGGTAGACCTCGATCTCCTTGGGACCGGCCCAGTGGTTGTACGCGGCGAAGACCGTGGAGGGCGGGCAGATGGAGTCCATCAGGGCGACCGAGTAGAGCGCGGGCACGGGGGCGCGGGCGGCGAAGCTGACGCCGTCGAAGTACGACAGGGTCCGGAACACCTGGGACTGCGTGCCGTGCTGAGTGGCCAGGAAGCGGACGATCTCCTGGTAGGGGTCCTCGTCGGTGATCTCGACGGCCCGCCGGTAGTGCGTCAGGAACGGTACGTCGACGAACGCGGCCTTCACGTGCGGGCTGAGGGCCGCGACGGCCTGGGCGATGCCGCCGCCCTGGCTGGCGCCGTTCACGACGATGCGGGCGGGGTCGACGGACGGGTGGCTGCGGGCGACCTCGACGGCGCGGACCGCGTCGGTGAAGACCCGGCGGTAGTAGTACGTCTCGGGATCGAGGATGCCGTTGGTCATGAACCCGGGCGACTGCGGGTTGGCGGCACCGTGCGGGTCGGGGGTGGAGCCCGCCGAGTGGTGGTTGACCGCGCCCTGGCCCCGGGTGTCCACGAGCAGCGTGGCCCAGCCGGCGGCGGGCCACACCAGGTGGTCGAGCGGCAGTCCGCGTCCGCCGCCGTAGCCGAGGTAGTGGACGACGGCCGGCAGGGGCCCTTCGGCGCCCGCGGGCACGTTCAGCCAGGCGGATATGCGGTGCCCTCCCCAGCCGGCGAACGACACGTCGTAGGAGTCGACCGCGGTCATCGCGGCGTCGTAGGGGATGAACTCCGCGTCGAGCGGGTGGGCGGCAGCCTCGTCGAGGGAGCGCTCCCAGAAGGCGTCGAAGTCCTCCGGCTCGTCGGGGTCCGGGCGGTACGCGCGCAGCTGGTCCAGGGGCAGGTCGAACAGGGCCATGGCTTCTCCGTTTCGGGCAGGCGAAAGGAGCAGCACGCGCCACGCGTCCCGCCCCCTGGTGCTGAGTGCCTGACCGCACAGGCCCACAGCCCATCGGGACGTTATGCGGCCTCGCCGGGCAGGGGCAAGGGATCTTGGAGGAATCGATTCAGCGGCCGACGGAACGCGAGCCCCGCCGCGTGCACGCGGCGGGGCTGAGGGGCAAAGACGCCTTCTGGTGTCAGATGCCGTGCTTCTTCAGGATGGCCTCGATGTCGCTGAAGTCGTCACCGGCTCCGGCGGACGCGGACTGCTTGTCCGGCTTGCGCCGCGAGCGCGCGTCGCCGGCCGAGGAGCCGGCGGCCAGCGAGTGGGGCGACGCGGCCGGGGCCACGGCCTCGCCCTGCGCGGCCCGGGCGGCCGCCTTGCGCTCCTTGCGGCTGCCGCCGCCCCGGCGTTCGATCGCGCGGGTGATCATGAACAGCAGCCAGGCCAGGCCCAGGATGCCGAAGCCCAGCCAGACGCTCGGCTTGAAGGCGATGTCCGACACCCACTTCACGACACCCGTCAGCACCAGGCCGACCGGCACCAGCGAGTAGGCGGCGATCCTCGTCGCGGTGAGGAACCGCTTGCGGTACGCGGTAACGGCGGCGATGCCCAGGCCCGCCGCGGACACCGCGGAACAGATGGTCTCGGCAAGCATCGGGCCTCCAGGCGCAGGGGAAACGTCCCTTCCATCCTGCACCGGCCACCGGGTGGGCGGCCACGCCCCGGGCTCACATCAGGGACATCTCAGGGGCCGGAGTCCTCCCCAGGTGCCGGGCGGCGGCCGTGCCGCGCACCCTGCGAGACTGGCCCCATGAGCGATTCCTCCTCCGCGGCACCGGTCGTCCTCGACGTCTGGTGCGACCTCCAGTGCCCCGACTGCCACCGCGCCCTCACCGATGTCCACGCCCTGCGGGCCAGGTACGGGGACCGGATCGACGTGCGGCTCCGGCACTTCCCCCTGGAGAAGAACCGGCACGCCTACGCCGCCGCCCAGGCCGCCGAGGAGGCCGTGGCCCAGGGCAGCGGCCGGCCGTACATCGAGGCGGTTCTCGCCCGCACCGCCGATCTGGCGGGCGGCGGCGAGAAGCTGCTGGTCGAGGTGGCCCGGGAACTGGATCTTGACGCCGAGGAGTTCGACACCGCGCTGATCGACGGCCGGCACATGCTGATCGTGGACGCGGACCAGGCCGAGGGCAAGGCGATCGGAGTGACCGGCACGCCGACGTACGTCATCGGCGGGGAGCGGCTGGACGGCGGCAAGAGCCAGGAGGGGCTGCGCGAGCGGATCGAGGAGATCGCCGACCGGCTGCTCGCCGAGCAGGGCTGAGGGCGCGCGGGCGGCGCTACAGCGGTTTGTCCAGATAGCACTTGGTCGGTGCGTAGCCGAGCGACTCGTACAGCCGCACGGCCGGGGTGTTGGCCGTGACGACGTGCAGGCCGATCCGCGTCTCGCCCGCCGCGAGGGCGATCCGCTCGGCCTGGAGCATCAGCGCCCGCCCGTAGCCCCGGCCCCGGTGCCCCTCCTGCACCTCCACGTCGAACACGTAGCCGACCGGCAGACCGGGGTGCATCTCGAACGGTGACACCCAGACGTAGCCCACCGTCTCGTCCTCGTGGAACAGGTACTCCAGCCGCGCCCCCTCGGTGGCGAGGCCGTCCGGCAGGTACCGGGCGAAGGAGTCGCGGGCCCTGTGCAGCGCCGCCTCCTGCGGGACGCTGCGGCTGACCAGGCTCTCCGCGTACGAGGCGAGCGCCCCGTCCTTCCAGGCGCCGAACTCCTGCGGCGTCATCGGGCGCGCGGTGAGCCCGTCCGCCAGGGCCGGCGGCCGCTCGGGCAGCGTCTTGACCATGTGCCTGCTGCGCTCGGTGTAGCCGAGTGCGGCGGCCAGCCGCTGCCCGGCGGTGTCACCGGCGACCACCTCCGTACACACCTGGGAGCAGCCCCACCCGCGCAGGATCTCCTCCGCGGCCAGCGCGGCGATGGTGCCCCTGCCCCGCCGGCGGACGGCCTCGTCGACGCGCAGGTCCTTGACCACCCCCGTGGCACCGCCCGCCCCCGGTTCGACGGCGAGCGCGACGGAGCCGACGGGGCGGCCGTTGTCGCACACGTCGTACGCGCGCCGCTGTGCGCCGTCGGCGCCTGACCGGATCGGCCCGGACGGCCGCAGTGTCGTCGTCATCAGAGGGTTTCTACCCCCTGCGCACGGGCCCGTCACCCTCTTTTGCGCCCGTGGACCGGGCTGCGGACGCCACCGTCACGGATCGATGTCGTCCGCGGCCCGCTCGTCGAACACGCGCATCGCCTTGGCGGTCACCGGCCCCGGCGCACCCGGCAGATCGCGCCCGTCGACCCGGTGGACGGCCTGGACGTCACGCAGGGTGGAGGTCAGGAAGATCTCCTCGGCCCGGTCCAGGACGTCGAACGGCAGGTCGGTCTCCTGCGCGCCGGTCCACTCCACCGCCAGCGCCCGGGTGATCCCGGCCAGGCAGCCGGAGGCGACGGGCGGGGTGTGGAGCTGTCCGTCCAGGACGACGAAGACGTTCGACCCGGTGCCCTCGCAGAGCCGGTCGGCGGTGTTGGCGAACAGGGCCTCGGACGCGCCCTGCTCGTGGGCGCGGGCGAGGGCGACGACGTTCTCCGCGTACGAGGTGGTCTTGAGGCCGGTGAGGGCGCCGCGTTCGTTGCGCGTCCACGGCACGGTGACGACCGCCGTGGTGTCGGGGCGGCGCTTCACCTCGCCGAGGGCGACGAAGAGGCCGGGCCCGTCGGTGCCCCGGTCGGAGCCGAGGGGCGAGACGCCGCCGGTGAAGGTGATGCGCAGCCGGCCCAGCTCCACCGGGTTGGCCTCGATGACGGCGGTGCAGGCGCGGCGCACCTCGTCCAGGTCGGGGGCGGTCAGGCCGAGGCCCCGGGCGGAGCGGGTGAGGCGGTCCAGGTGCCGGGTGAGGGCGAAGGGCCGGCCCTGGGAGACCCGGAGCGTCTCGAAGACGCCGTCGCCGACGGTGAGCCCGTGGTCGAGCACGGACAGCCGGGCGTCGTCGGCGGGGCGCAGCTCGCCGTTGACCCAGATCCTCATGGTGCGGTCCTTCCGGTCGCTTCGTAGGTGCCCGACGCTACCGCGAGCAGCCTGGACGCCTTCAGTTCGGTCTCCGCCCATTCGCGTTCCGGATCGGAGCCCCAGGTGATGCCGGCCCCGGTGCCGAAGCGCAGGAGGGGGGCGGGTCCGGTGCGGTCGGTCCAGAAGGTCCGGATGCCTACGGCGAGCGAGGCGGTGGCCCGGTCGGCGTCCACCCAGCCGATGCCACCGCAGTACGGGCCGCGCGGGGCGGTCTCCAGTTCGCGGATGATCCGCAGCGCGCTGGACTTGGGGGCGCCGGTGACCGAGCCGGGCGGGAAGGCGGCGGCGAGGATCTCCGGCCAGCCGGCGTCGTCGGCGAGGCGGCCGCGCACGGTGGAGACGAGGTGGACGAGGCCGGGGTGCTTCTCGACCGCGCACAGGTCGGGGACGCTGACCGATCCGGTGGCGCAGATCCGGCCCAGGTCGTTGCGGACCAGGTCGACGATCATCACGTTCTCTGCGTGGTCCTTCTCCAGCAGGTCCGCCTCGGTGCGTCCGGTGCCCTTGATCGGCCCGGACTCGATGGTGCGGCCGTGCCTGCGCAGGAACAGCTCGGGGGACGCGGTGGCGATCTCGACGCCGTACGCCGGGAGGCGGATCGTTCCTGCGTACGGGGCGGGGTTGCCGCGCGCCAGCAGGGCGGTGAGGGCGTCCACGTCCGCCCTGGCCGGGTCGGGCAGCGGGGCGCTCAGCACGCGGCAGAGGTTGGCCTGGTAGACCTCGCCGGCCGCGATGTACGCGCGGATGCCCCGCACGCCCGCCGTGTACGCGGCGCGGTCGAGCGAGGAGGTCCAGTCCCCGGTCGCCGGGCCGTGCCAGGCGCCGGGCACCGGGGCGGGCACCTCGGCGGTGCGTACGGTGTCGAAGCGGGCGCAGAGGAAGGAGCCCTCGAAACCGGCACACACGGCCCAGAAGCCGGAGGAACCGAGGGCGGCGGGATCACTGGTCACATCCCGTAGACCGGAGGCGACGAGGCCGCCGAAGCGGGCCATGGGAGCGAGGTCGTGCACGTTCGCGAGTCTAGGACGGCGCGCGGTGACCTGCGTCGGGGCGGTGCACCTCAGCACGCTGCACAAACGCGTTTTTGTACTGGCCCCGGAATCCGCTAGAGTTCAACACGTCGCCGGGACACGCGAGTAAACCGGAAACGACAAGCGGACGTAGCTCAGTTGGTAGAGCGCAACCTTGCCAAGGTTGAGGTCGCCAGTTCGAACCTGGTCGTCCGCTCGCAGAAGGTGGGGGATCTTCCGGAACTCCCGCCCCTGGTGGAGTGGCCGAGAGGCGAGGCAACGGCCTGCAAAGCCGTCTACACGGGTTCAAATCCCGTCTCCACCTCCAAGGACGATTAGCTCAGCGGGAGAGCGCTTCCCTGACACGGAAGAGGTCACTGGTTCAATCCCAGTATCGTCCACTGATCCGCAAGGATCATCGGTCCGCAAGGATCCCCGCGCGATTAGCTCAGCGGGAGAGCGCTTCCCTGACACGGAAGAGGTCACTGGTTCAATCCCAGTATCGCGCACGCAGTACACGCAGGTTCACCTGCGCGATTAGCTCAGCGGGAGAGCGCTTCCCTGACACGGAAGAGGTCACTGGTTCAATCCCAGTATCGCGCACTGTCATGAAGCCCCGGTCGTCTCGGCGACCGGGGCTTCGTCGTGCTCCCCCGGTCAGGAGGAGAAGAGCATGCGGCCGAAGCTCTTCTGCCGGTAGTGGCCGTGGTGCCCGCCGTGGTGCTGCGGGGCGCCCCACGCGGGCGCCGGAGCGGACGGGTAGGCCGGCGGCGGGGGCGCCTGCTGCGCCCACTGGGACTCGATGCGGGTCAGCGTCTCCAGCTCGCCGTAGTCGAGGAATATCCCCCGGCAGCCACTGCACTGCTCGATCTGGATGCCGTTGCGGTTGTACGTGTGCATCGGTGCGTGGCACTTGGGACACTGCATGGTCGGGCTCACTCCTCGCCATCGGTTCGCCGTCGCCGGATGCATGCCCGCCGACGGTCGGTTCACCCTACGACGCCTGTTCGACGTCCAACTCCGGTGCGAGCGAGGCGATACGGGCACAGGCATCGATCACGACCCGTTCCACCTCATCCGGAGCCCGGCCCTCCGCCGCCGACTTCGCCCATGCCAGCGCCGCGGTCTGCACCGTCAGGGCGCGGGCGGGCACGTCCAGTTCGGGCCACGGGTCACCCTCGGCGCGTACGGCGGGGCCGCCCGCGGCGCGGTAGGCGTCCAGGAAGCGGAGCCATACCTCCGGGGGCAGCAGCCCGGCCGCGTACCAGGCCGCGGGGCGCGCGAGGTCCCAGGCGGGGTCGCCGTGGCCGGCGTCGTCGACGTCGATGAGCAGCCAGCGGCCGTCCGGCGCGCGGTGGCGGAGGAGCTGTCCCAGGTGCAGGTCGCCGTGGCAGAGGAACGTCCCCCGGTCCGCCGGCGGGGGTGATTCGCCCCGGGCCCAGCCCGGCAGCCCGTGCCAGGCGGCGATTACGGGGGCGGTGGCCGGATCACCGGGCCGGGCGGTGCGCATCCGGGCCACGGCGAGCGCGGCCTTGGCCGGGCCGCGCATGGCGGGGAGTCCGGGCCCTCGGATCTCGGTGCGGTGCAGGCGCGCGAGGAGCCCGGCGGCCTCCTCCCAGGGAGCGGCGTCGGGGTCGCCGGGGTCGACCGGCTCACCGTGCGGCCACAGGGTGACGGGGCGGCCGTGCAGCTCGGTGAGGTACGCGGGGGCGGCGTCGGCCGGGTGGCCCGGGGGCGGCCGGAGCGGGAGGGGGGCCAGCAGGGTGCCCGTGAGGCCGGGGCCGGCCGCCAGGCGCAGGCGTGCGGTCAGGGCGGCGGTGTCCGTGCCGGGGGCGTGGGCCTTTGCGACGACGGGGCCGCTGCGGACGACGGTGCCGTCCGCGCGGTCGGCGAGCACGGCCGGGGGCGGGCAGGAGCAGGCGGTGCCCGGGGACGGGTGGGCCGCCCGGTGGGCGAGGTCGCCCAGCGCGCGTACGAGTGCGGTGGTCACGGTCTCCCCCGGTGGCGCGGTACGGGCTCTCGACGGGCGGGCGGAACGGCAGGCCGACGGGCGCCGCGCCCGCGCCGAGCGTGCACGAACGGGAAACGAAGCCGTCCGGGGCAGAGCGTACGCAGAGGGCGGGGAAACGAAACCGTCCAGGGTAGAGCGTACGCAGAGGGCTGGAGGCGGAGCCGTCCGGGCCGTGGTGAACGGGCCCGGACAGCGCGATGTCCGGTCAGCTCCCCAGCTGACCGGACAAACGCTGCCGTCCGCCGCACCCCCGTCCCCACGGGGTTGTTTGGCCGGATGTCCCGGTCCGGACCGCTCTTCCGGACCGGGGGCGCCGCTCAGCGCCCCAGCATCACGCCCACGGACGACGCCTGTGTGACCACTGCTTCCCAGCCGCCGAAGACGACGACGAGCAGGGCCGCCAGGGGAAGAACCATGGCCGTCGCCACCAGCGGGTGACGCGTGCCGGACGACGGGCGGCTGCCGAACGCGGCATGAGCCCTGCGTCCTCGCGTGCGGATGATGGTCCGCGCTGCCGTGTCCGCCATGATTCCTCTCCTGACCTGATGTGGGGCGGCGGGCGTGTGACCTCGGGGGACGAGTGCGACGCCCGCCGCTTGACCTCAACACTAGGGATCGGGGCGGTGGGCGGCGTCATGCCCGCGTACCGAATGCCGGGCCTCCCGGAGGATGAGCCATGAGCGGTCGGCGTACTCCCCTGGGTGGAGACAGGGCTACGCAGGGTTGGGGTCATCCCGGAGGGGACGGTGACTTCACTCACTCCGGCCACGCATCGGCGGACCTCGTTCCCCCTCCTGCGGCGGGTCCCGCAGGCCACCATCTCACCTGTCCCGGTGGTCTCCCCGGCGTCCACGGCCCTCTCGGTCCGTCCCCCCTCCGATGATCCAATCCCCCTGCCGCGACGGCTCTTTGAGAGCGCGGAGGGGCCGGGGTGCCTGTCCGCACGGGCTCCTGACCGCTCCTCACGCCTCCCACCCGGCACTGACAATCGAATCTCCGGCGAGGGCGCGGCCTCTGAGCGCCCCGGGCGACGGGTACGTAAGCTGTGCCTCGTCAGGCGTACCAGGCAGCGGGGATGGGCAGACATGGCGATGATGCGGCTCCGGCGCGAGGACCCGCGTGTCGTCGGCTCGTTCAGGCTGCACCGGCGGCTCGGGGCCGGCGGCATGGGTGTCGTCTACCTCGGTTCGGACCGGCGGGGCCAGCGCGTGGCGCTCAAGGTGATCCGCCCGGACCTGGCGGAGGATCAGGAGTTCCGTTCGCGGTTCGCCCGCGAGGTGTCCGCCGCCCGGCGGATTCGCGGCGGCTGTACGGCACGGCTGGTGGCCGCCGACCTGGAGGCGGACCGTCCGTGGTTCGCCACGCAGTACGTGCCGGGCCCCTCGCTGCACGACAAGGTGGCCGAGGAGGGCCCGCTGTCGGCCGCCGAGGTGGCCTCGATCGGGGCCGCGCTCTCCGAGGGCCTGGTGGCGGTGCACGAGGCCGGTGTCGTCCACCGCGACCTGAAGCCGTCGAACATCCTCCTCTCCCCCAAGGGCCCCCGGATCATCGACTTCGGGATCGCCTGGGCGACGGGCGCCTCCACGCTGACACACGTGGGTACGGCGGTGGGCTCGCCCGGCTTCCTCGCCCCCGAGCAGGTCCGGGGCGCGGCGGTGACCCCGGCGACGGACGTCTTCTCGCTCGGGGCCACGCTGGCGTACGCGGCGATGGCCGACTCCCCCTTCGGGCACGGCAGTTCCGAAGTCATGCTCTACCGCGTGGTGCACGAGGAGCCTCAGCTGTTCGACGTGCACGACGCGCTCGCGCCTCTGGTGAGCGCCTGCCTGGCGAAGGACCCGGAGGAGCGCCCGAGCACGCTCCAGCTGTCGATGCGGCTCAAGGAGATCGCGGCCCGGGAGGCCCAGGGGCTGCACGAGAGCCGGCCGCCCGTCCAGCGTTCGGCGCAGGAGGCGGACCGGCCGACCGGCCGTCTGGACGGCCCGTACACGGAGCAGCAGACCCGCCGGGCCGTCGGTCCGCCGCCCGGTTCGCGTCCGCAGAACCGGCCGTCGTCGCGTCCGGCGCCGTCCCGCACCGGCGGCGGGCGTCCGGCGCAGCAGCCGCCGCGCGGGGCGACCCGTCCCGGCAGGCGTCCGCAGGGCACCAACGGGACGAACGGCAGGCCGGGCACGCGACCGGGGACCCGGACGACCTCGACCGGGCGGCGTCCGGCCAATCCCCGGCTGCTACGGCAGCGGCTCGTCGTCTTCGTGGTGGTGACGCTGCTGGTGGCCCTGGGGATCGCGGCGGCGCAGGGCTGCCAGGGGCCGGCCCGGGGCCTGGGCGCGGACCTCGGCCATGGCGGGAGCCAGAAGCAGGGTCAGAGCCAGGTGCAGGACCGGCAGTAGCGGGCAGAGCCAGGTGCAGGACCGGCAGTAGCGGGGCCGGGTCTAGTTTTCCGGGCGGCCCGTCGCCACCGCGTAGAAGGCGACCGCCGCCGCGGCCCCGACGTTCAGCGAGTCCACGCCGTGGGCCATCGGGATGCGCACCCACTCGTCGGCGGCGACGAGGGCCTGGGTGGAGAGGCCGTCGCCCTCGGCGCCGAGCATCAGGGCGACCTGGTCCATCCGGTGCGGCGCCGCCTCCTCGATGCTGCTGGCCTTCTCGTCGGGGGTCAGCGCGAGCAGCGTGAAACCGGCCTCGCGTACGGTCTCCAGGGCCTTGGGCCAGGTGGGCTTTGCCCGGTTACGTAGACATCTGCGACCTATGCAGCCAGATTCAGGCTACGTGATGTGATGCCTTGTCGTTCGAACTCGACCGGGCTGATGTGGCCGAGGGCAGAATGGCGGCGCCGGTTGTTGTACCAGGCGAGCCATGAGAACACCGCCATGCGGGCCTCGGAAGTCTGTCTCCAGCGTTCCGTGTGGAGGAGTTCTCTTTTGATGCTGGCGAAGAATGATTCCGCCATCGCGTTGACGCTCCTATAGTTGTCAACTCGCTGTGGGGAGGGTCCGTGGTGCGGGTCGGATCAGGTGGTAGACCTCGCGGATGACGTAGCGTTTGAGGCATCGGATGATCTCGCGTTTCGTCTTGCCC
>NZ_SSBI01000051.1 GCF_004795015.1 Streptomyces sp. A1277
CGGGGCATATCCCGCTCCGCGGGATATGCCCCGGCAAGCCGGGGCATAGAGCGCGAATTGCGCAAGCGCAATTCGGATTCCGGCGCAAGCGCCGGAATGGAATTCCGCAAGCGGAATTCAAACAGGCGGGGCAATTCGCGCTTGCGCGAATTGTGGGCACCCGCGCTTGCGCGGGTGCCTGGGCTGGCAGCAAGGGAAGATGCATTGTGCGCGGGCCTGTGTAGGGCCTGGGGTTACCGCCCACTACCCCCGCAACGAAAGTGACGGGCCATCGGCCTGACGGGGTGCCGGCCCCCACCGAAGTGACGGGCTCCGCTGCGCTCCACCCTGACCCCTCCCCCACCCTTGAAACCGGCCTTTTACGTTCACCAATACCCCGCCAGCGTACACGTCGACCCGTTGCCGTGCAGCGGATTGCGTCACGCATCACCCGAGAGTGGGAACATTCAGCCCATGTGATGCATCACCAGGGCTTGCTGTGTAGTGTTTGGGCTCCGGGCGCGCCACCGCCTACCCCGGCCATAAACTCGCCTGCTGAATTCAATTCCTGCGGGCGTAAATACCTCAGCCACGGAACGGAAGCCCGATATGAGAATGCCGGAATTCGGCGTGCGGAGGTACATAAGCCGTCCGGCCGCCAGGCCGTACGACGGAGCCCACCACCAACACCAGCCACGTCTCCAGGCTTTCGAGCGTCATGGTCGGCACCGCCCGAGACTCAGAGCCGCTGCTGCTGTCCCGAGCCCGCACCGAGCCACGGTGCCGCACGCGAAGCGAGCTCAGCCACGGAGGCCGGCCCCCTCGAACCTGTGGTTGTCGCCAGCGACACGCCCGTGGCCGCCTGCTGCTTGTGCCGCGGGGGTCGCGGCGTGGCTGTGGGGGTTCAGGTGGCAGCCGGGGTCTAGTGACACATAAGAGCGTTCCGCGCTGAAACCTGCTCTGAACTGCGGCGATGCGGAACCGTTTGTTCTAGATCTCCAGAACAAACGGCTCCCGGGTGTTCTGGAGATCTAGAACAAAGTCATCTCGAACCTGACGGATCATCAGGTGACTGTGCGCCACAATTTGTTCTGCCCCTCCAGAACAAGCCGGTTTACCTAGTGCTACCGTGCAGGCCGAAACGTTGATCATCTCTGGAGGACTGTGCTGATGGACCAGCTGCCGATCGTCCGCCCCGGCGAGCGCGTGGTTGCGCGGTCGGACGGCAAGGGCGGCTTGATCCTGGGCGTGGAGAAGATCAAGGGCCGCGAGTTCGCCGCGAGCGCGGAGTGCAGCGGCTACGTGCTGGACGCCCGGCTGCTGATGGACGTCCTCGGCAGCCTGAAGATGCCCGGCTCCTGGTTCCAGGTCTGGTGCAAGCTCGTGGCGCTGCAGAACGCCAACCGCGCCGACGACCAGACCCGCGCCGCCGCCCGCGGCTTCGTAAAGACCAACCAGCGTGACCTCCAGGCCCGGTGCAACCTGTCGGCGGCCTCGGTGAACGAGGCGTCGCAGTTCTTCGCGCACGTCGGCTGGATGCGGACCGCCAAGCGCGGTGTCCTCCAGCTGAACCCGTGGCTCACGGTGGCCGGCACCTCCGGCGAGCAGGAGAAGTGGCAGGCGCTCTGGAACAGCGCGGAGGGCCCGGCCTGTCTCATCCCGCACGCCGACTACCCCACCGAGTGGCGCCAGGCGCGGGAGGCGGAGAAGAAGGCCGCGGAGTCCGCGCGCCGTAAGGAGAAGGTCGTCACGCTCCGGCAGCGGCGTCCGGTGCGCAAGGCGAGCGCATGACCTCGTGCGTCATATCCTCGTTGTACGTCGACCTGATCGGAAGTGGTGAGGCTCCGTGAGCAGCTCTTACGTCCCCAGCCCTCCCACAGAGGCTCCCGTCACGATCCCCCGTGACGTCCTGCGCCTCCTGGCCCTGGTCGACGTCTCCACCGCCGGCCGTCGCGTCCTGGACGAACTGCTGTACCTCAGCGACCCCGAGGACGGCACCGCCGCGATCAGCCAGAACGAGATGGCGCGCGAGCTGGGCGCCAGCAAGCCGACCGTGAACCGCGGCTTCAAGGAGCTCCGGGAGTGCGGACTGGCCTGGAGCCTCGAGGACGGCCTCTACCAGCTCCACCCGCTCCTCACCGGCGGCAAGGTCGCCTACCCCATGCCGATCCCGGAGATCCGGGCCGCCGAGCCCGAGCGCTTCACCGAGCAGCGACGCGCTCGCTTCGCCGCCCAGATGGCCAACCTCGCTGCGACCGGCTGACACCGAAGGCCCTCACAAGCCCTCCAGTGGCCCTTCCGGCCCCCTCGGAGACCCAAGGCGCTGCACCCCCCGGGTGCGGCGCCTTCGTACCCGCTCGCGATCAAGCCGGTAGCACTACGTAAACCGCCTTGTTCTGGGAGAGCAGAACAACCGCAGTCGCTCCGCCGCCCTCACACGCCGCGCGGACCGGGCGGCCGGTAGCACCAGGTGAACCGGCTTGTTCTGGAGCAGCAGAACAACCGGCGTCCCTCGGAGCGCTGGCGGCTGTATGCAGCAGTCGTGCATAGATCTCCTGCTGGAGATAGCAGATCTGCGATGTTATGCAGCGGTCGGGACGGCCCTCCGGCTCTGCTGCCTGCCCTGGAGTGGGGAGCACGGGCCGTCGCAGCAGCTGGCCGTGCTGCGCCCGTCGGAGACGGCCTGCTGCCCGTGCAGCAGCCTTGTCCCGCCCGGCCCATGCAAATGCTGCGCTGCACCCCGAACACGGCCCTGCTGCATCCGACGTCCACCACCAAGAGTACGAGCAGCAGTCGAGCAACGGCACCTACAGCACGGTGCCGTGCAGGGCGCGGCGGTCGCCGGACATCGCGTAGCGGCGGGCAGCGAGTCCGTGTTCGAGGGGCTCGCCGATCTGCTCGCACAGCAGCGCCAGGACGTCGGCGGCCTCGATGTGGGTTGGGTGCTCAGTTTCCGTCGTCGTTCATCAGCATGTAGAGGACAGTGACGACCAGGCCACCCACTGTTACGGGCTGTCCTGCTGCAGGATGGCGGTACGTGACGTAAGCCGCCATCGCCCCGGCGAGAAGCAGCACCATCATCCGGATATCACGAGGCCCACTCATGCCGTCGCCTCCGAACTGCTGGAGAAGGCGATAACCGTGTCCGATGAAGCGCTCAAGAAACAACGCAGCAGCAACTTGCTCATATCCGACCCTGGAGGGAGCAGTGCCACCGTGCGGGCCCGATGGCTGCCCCCTGGAGTTGGGTGAGCTTCTATCAGGTCAGATACGTCACGTGGCGGGTCGAAACGCAAGCACCAGGCCCGCCCGCGGGCAACCAGTGCAGGGTGTTCGTCGGTGGGCGCTCAACCTCTGGAATGGCGGACCCGTCCGGGAGCTGCCGAGCGACGACGACCCTATGTCGGACCACAGTCTGCCGGAGACCCGTACGGTCCGCAGGCAGTTTCACTAAACACCGTTGCCAGAACGCCGCACTCATCTACCGGTGGAAATGGGCCGCAACTCTGATAATTTCTGCATCTTCGGAGACCTCCAGGCGCTGCTTGCGCGGTACGGACAGCAGCGGGCGCGGGCCGCCGGGCATCAGTCCGCGGCGCCGGAGGGCCTTGTCCCGGCCGCGAACTTCCGATGCCGATGGACGGCTTTGGGCAGCGGCTGGGTGCACACGGGCGCAATGGGTGGATCGGCGGTGGCTACGATGCGCAGCGGCCCGGCCCCGGCCCCGGCAGCTGCAATGCCGGGGCCGGGCCGCTGCCAGGGGTGGCTACCCGAGCCAGACGATGTTCAGGACGGTCAGGCTGTGCAGGGGCCGGTTGATCCAGTACGTGACGGAGAGCTGGCCGACGGCCGCGTAGCGGACGTCCTCGCCCTCTTCGTCGTCGGTGTCGAACTGGCGGAAGCCGAACGGATCGGCGGCGGCCGCGGCGAGGATGTCCCACACGGTGTCCACCGCGTGCTCGGGCAGCGCGTCAAGGACCTTGGCGGCCTGGGCGGAGACGCGGACCGCGTACGGCGACGGGCTCACCCGCGACGTCGGCGGAGCTCCGCCAGATCGACGGCGTCGCTGTCGTCGTAGCCAGAGGCGACGAACGCGTCGACGGCCGGAGCGTGCGCGATGCGGCCCTGCCAGTCCTGAACGACCTCGTAGAGCCCAGCCAGGGAGAACGTGCGGCGGGATTCCTCGAGGGCGGCCGACCAGTCGCGCTCGAAGGCCGGCACCCAGCGGTCCGCGCGCTTGTCGGCGCGCAGCTGGGCGAGGAGTTCGGCCGGCGCCCCGGGCGCGGGGGCGTAGGCGGTGACGGGTGCGTGGTCGGGCTGCGCGCTCATCTGGTCCTCCCGGCGGGTCCTCCCCTCACCGTACGCGCGCCGGGTGGCCGTGGATGCGGTCATGGGCGGATCCCTCCTACCGGGTGCGCAGGGTGCGGGCGACGGCCTGGGCGTGCTCGCGCAGCGGATGGTCCTGCTTGTCCCAGGTGGCGGCCACGTAGTTGAGGAGTTCGGCCGTGGCGCGCTCCGAGTCGCTCGGGTCGCTGATCAGCAGCCGGTCGGCGGCGTAGGCGACGTCGGCGGCCGGGGTGGCGTGCTCTTGGTCGTCGACGGGGCGGTAGCCGGCGGTCAGGGTGAGGGTGTACTCGTTGCCGGTGCGGGTGAGCGCGGTGATGGTGTTGAGGTTGAGCGGCCCGAAGGACGGCTGTTCGAGGGCGGCACGGATGAAGTGCCGGTGGTTGCCGATCGCGGCGGCCACGGCGTCCCAGGCGTAGGCCACCCGCTCAGCGTCGGGGTCCGGCTCCACGGCGGCAAGGGACAGCTCGAAGCCGGTTCCGTCAGCGTCGCGGAACCAGACCGTCTCGTCACCGGGCGCGGCCGGGGCGACGAAGGTGATGTGCGGGCTGGAGCGCAGCGCGTCGGCGATGCGGACAGCGTCGTGGTCGGCATCGAGCAAAGGGCTCTTGTCGCGGTCGATGGGCGGGAATTCAGTGGTCACGCTTTTCGCTCCTAGCTAGTAATCCAGATCGAGGTAATCGATGTCGTTGATTTCTACGTCCGACAGTCCCATAGCGCGACCGCCGCCGTCCTGGAAATAGACCTCCTTAAACCCTTCGGCGATGATTCCGCGCATCTGCTGGTCGCTGGCCCCCGTGTCGCGGGCGTCGAACAGCTGCTGCGCGTACGCCGCGGGGAGGTGCACGGTGAGGCGGCGGAACCGTCCGTCGTCGGTCGATCCGGCGGACGACGTGTAGCCGAACCGGGCGCGGGTCTCCACGGTGATCCCGCCCGAGGCGGCGGCCTGCTTCTGCCGGCGCTTGCGCACCAGCGGCTGCCAGCGGGCCTTCACCGCGTCGTCGATCTTCGCGGCGACGTCGGCGCGGGCGTGCTTGCGGGCGCCGCGCCGGTAGCGGTTGACGGAGTCGGCGGTGACCCCGAGCTCCTGGGCGACGGCCTTGGCGCTGCCGAACTGCTTGATCAGGAACCCGACCTGCCCCTTGAGGGTCTTGGGCGGGTCCTTGGTGAACGCCTCGCGGTCGGCCCGCTCGATCGCGTCGTCGATGTCTCCCACCGGTTACTCCCCTTCGTCCAGGACGGCGTCGCCGCCCTTGATGTGGCGGGCCGGGTTCAGGCCCTTCTCCATCAGGTCGACCGCCCACAGCATCGACTGGACGCCCTCCAGCTTCGCCAGGCCGGGTGTGGGCCCGAGGCGGAAGGCGCCGGGCTGCGGCTTGCCCGAGGCGGCGTACGGGAGGAAGTCGAGCGGGGAGGTCCCCGGGCTCGGGTAGACGACGCAGTCGGAGAGCACGGCGAGCGGGAACAGCCCGGTCATCTTCGCCATGTTGTTGAGCTTGCGGTGCATGTTGACCCGGGCCTTGCTGATGACGGCGGCCCGGATGTCGGGGCGCCACGTCGGCCGGGCCAGGGCCGGCCACGTCTCGCCCTCCTTGTAGTGCTTGCCCTGCGGGCGCTCGCGGAGCTTGCCGACGCCGCCCTTGACCGTGGCCTTGATCGCGGACAGGACGGCGGCCAGGGCCGGGTCGTTCTGCTTGTGCTGTGCCATCGCGGCGAGGAACGCCGCGTCGTCCAGGTCCTTGGTGACACCCATGTCGGCGAGGGTGTCGACGTAGGCGTTCTTGAGCCGGTCGTGCCACGGGTCGAGGTACGCGCCGGTCTCGCGGCGCAGGTACGCCTCGATCGGGTGCACGTCGTGCCCGAGCTCCTGGGCGTAGGCCAGGGTGTGCGTCTGGTACCAGGCCGGGCCCGTCGGACGGGAACCGTCCGGCGTGAACGGCGAAGGCAGGCGCGGGTCCAGCTCGATGTGGCTGAGGTCGGCCAGCCAGCTCCCGGGGATCTTCGGGTTGAACTTCGGGGCGTGGAAGTGGTCCGGGGCGGAGAGGCCGACGACCAGGCGGGCCGCGGCGGCGAGGAACGCCGTGTTCAGGTCGAGGCCGACCGCGAACGGCAGCGTGCACTCCTCATCGGACAGCGTCTCCACCGACCGCACCCACTGGTACGCCTCCTCATTCAGGAACCCGCCCGTCCAGCCGCTGTTGACGACCACGGGGTGTTCCGGCGTGGCCTCCGGCGGCGCCGGGTCCATCGGCTCCGTGCCCAGGCTGCCCGCGTTGTGGCCGGACACCCAGTTGCCGGTCTCCGGGTCCTGCACGGCCTTGGTGGGCGGGCGCAGCGCCGTCATCAGCTCCAGGCCGGAGACGGCGGTGGAGCCGCGCGGGGTGATGACCCGCTGGGCGTACACGCCGAGGACGCGGGCGATGTCGGCCGGCTCCATCTCGGCAACTCCGGGCCAGGACCGCTCATCGAGGGCGTCCCAGGACAGGATCGCCAGCTGCACGCACTGCCGGTCGCGGCCCTGTGCCTTGCGGTAGATCCGCGCCCACGGGCCGAACCCGCGCTGGGTGAGCTGCCACTTGGCCTTCGCGACCTGCTTGACGACCGAGTGGTCCTCCGGGAGGCGCAGGGAACGGCGCTGCTCGTGGCCCTCCAGGCGCTCGGGCAGCCCGAGCTTCACGGCGGCGGCCGCGGTGAGCACGATCAGCGGGTCGGAGTCCTTGCCGTACCGGTTGAGCTTCGCGGCGCCGAGACCGGACTCGCGCAGCGTCCACTCCACCAGCTCCGGGACGGTGGTCGCCGGGCAGTCCAGCACGACGCCGCCCACGGCGTACGCGGAGCCGTCACCGTCCAGCACGGCGAGCGGGCCGTGCGGGAAGCGCGGGTCGACGGCGGGCGCGGCGGCCTTCTTCGCGGCCGGGCGCCGGGACGACGTCGTCGGGCGCGCTGCCGTACGGGCGGGACGCTCGGGCGCGGACGGGGCGGCCGGGGCCTGAACCGGTGCGGGGGTCTCTGCCTGCTCCGGAGCGGCCGGGCCGGTGAACGTCTCGGGCACCTCCGGCTGCGGCGCGACGGCCGGGGCCGGCGCGGCGGGGGCTCCGTGGGCGGGGTACTTCGCCGCCCATCCCTTGAGGAGCCGCTGGTACGCCTCCAGGCGCGGCGACTTCGGCTCGGAGCGGCCGTTCTCGTAGTTCTTGACCGTCTGCACGGTCGACTTCAGCGCGGTCGCGAGGCGGGCCTGGGTGATGCCGGCGGCCTCACGCAGCCGGGCGCGCTCCGCCGGTGGCGGGAGCTGAGGCTCCTCCTCCAGCAGCGCGTCGATGTTCGCGAACAGCTCCTCTTCGGATGCCATGTCGATCTCCTTTCGTGCCCTCACCCTAGCACTGTTTACCCTAGTCTTTAACCCACTTTTTTAACCCGTTCGGATTGATCGATGGCGCGGAAAATGGACGGCTCGAAGGGTCCGCCGCAGGCCCTGGCTCACACCTGACAGCCTCATCGCGCACCGCCTCCACCTGGGGAAACGCCGTGTGAGGCTCCCAGCCTGGTGTCACGCCGTCTGCTCCAGGCGGCGCGGCACGGCCACCGTGCGACCGGCCTTCTCGTCTCGGGCTCGGCGCAGCGCGGCGGCCTCGGTCGCGGCGGCCTGACGGCGGCGCTGGAGACGGGCCTGCTCGATCGGTGCCGGCGCATCGTCGGGGACGGCGTCGGGCTCGGGGAACGCCCGGCGAGACAGCTCGCGCATCGCCCGGGTCTGCCGCTCCACCGCTTCCGCGATGCCCGGATCCACCCGGGACGGCGGCGCGGCCTGGCGGTGCGCCTCGATCGCGCGCCGGTACCCGTCCGGCGGCGGCCGGCGCTCCACCGGAACGGCAGGCACGGCCGGGGCCGGGGCGGCGGCCGCCGTGGTGGTGGAGCCGGTCTGCACAGGTGCGGGCGCCAGGACATGCAGGGCGCGGACGTGTCCGCCCTGCACCCGCTCGTTGGCCGCCGCGATCAGCTTCGGTGCGCTCCAGCGCAGCTTCGTGCCGACGGCCGGGGCGTCGGGGACGACGTCCAGGCGGCCGGTCTCCGCGTCGAACGCGGTCGCCTGCACGCGCCCGGCGAGCTCGGGCACGGCCGCGGCGAGGATGTCGTCGAAGTCGGCGAGGACGGATCCGCCGGCGGCCGGGGCGACCATGCCGCGCTCGGTCATCATCATGCCGATCGCCGCACCGAGCCCGAGCGGCTCGCGGCCGTCGCGGCGTACGACGGTGGTGGTGCGCCGCTTCGGCTTCCTGATGGCGGCGCCGTTCTTCTTCGCTGCCTCCCGGGCCGCGATGAGGGCCTGGCGGGCGAGGTCGACGCCGCCCAGCTCGCCGGTCATGCGATCACCACCCCGGTGGCGTCGCCGTCCAGCGGGCGCGCGGCGAGGCCGGGCAGCCGCTCCGTCCACGACGCGGGCCTCTCGGGCCGGGTCACGGTCTGCTCGCGCAGCTGCTCCAGCCGCGCCGCCAGCAGGTACTCGGCTACGCGTTCGCGTGCCGTGTCGGCGGCCTTCGTCGCGGCGGCGACGGCGTCCGCACCGGTCGGGTTGTGCCGGAACCAGGGGCGGCCCTGCTCGGACCGGTATGCGCGTCGGGCCTCGGCTTCGGCCTCCGGGGTGCTGCCCAGCGCCGCCAGGGCGTCGTCCTGGTACTCGCCGACGGCCTGCTGCGCGGCCTGGAACGCGGTGAACGCGGACGCGTCCGCAGCCGCCTGCGGATCGGCCTCCAGGGTGGACACGTCGGTGATCTGGAGGAACTCCTGCCACGCGGCGGCGGTGCTGTCCTCGATGGCCGCGCGGGCCCCGGCGACGGCGGCCGCGACGCTGGCCGGGTCGCTCAGGTCGGCGGATCCGGCCGCTGCGAGGAGGCCGGCCTCACCGATCAGGGCCTCGGTCTGGCGGCGGTGGTCGCACGCTTCGCACAGCCCGGCCGCCCGGCCGCGCCCGCAGTCCTCGCACGCCAGCGCCTGGCGGGCCGCGTCGGCGGCGGCCGCGGCCTGCCGCTCGCGTTCCGCCTGCTCAGCAGCCGCCGCATGGGCCGCATCGCGCCGGGCCCGCTCCGCGCGGGCCTGCTCCTGGCGCCAGGCGAGGTCCTCCGCCTCGATGGCGGCCCGCTCGCGCAGCCTCTCCTCGAGGACGCGGCGGCGCTCGCCGCCGGCCAGGCCGGGCAGCTCCCGGTCGATGTCCGCGCCGATCCGGGCACGCCAGGCACGGCGCAGGTGGATGACGTTGCCGCAGTTCTCGCAGTCCTCGCCCGTGTCGAGCCGGACCCCGTCGTCGCACTTGCGGTGCGAGCACGCCTGCCGCTGGGGAAGCCCCCGCCGGATCAGCCACCCGTACGGGCCGGTGACCATCGCCTCGCCGCCGGTCTCCGCCAGGCGGTCAGTGAGCCGGTCGGCCAGCAGCCGCGGCGCACCCTCCGGCGCCACGCCCAGGCCCGCCAGGTGCGCCAGCTCCGCCTTCGCGGCGGCCTCCACCTGGTCCTGCTGCCAACCCGACAGCCGCTCCCACAGCCAGGAGACCGGCCCCAGCGCTACCCGCAGACGAAGATCAGCCGGAAGGGCCACCCGCCTCTGCTGCTGCGCCTTTTCCCACCCCGCGGCCTTCGGCCGGCCACCGGCACCAGCCCCGGCAGCGCGCTGCCCCACCCGCTCATCGACCGGGGACTCCTTCGGCTTTTCCCCGCGCAGCGGGCCGTCCTCGGCCACCGGCGACCCGCTCGCGGCAACGTCGGTCTCGCCGTCGACGGCCTGGCCCTCGCCCGCGCACACGCGCTCCGGCCGACGGCCTTCACCCCCACGGCCTTCGCCGGAAAAACCACAATCAAGCTGCGGAGAAACGACGGCAGTAACCCCAGAAGCGTGGTCTGCGTGGAGCTCTGCACCATCGGGACGCTCCTGATCCACCGCCTCCCCGACGCCCTCAGCACCGTCGATCCCAGGCGTACCAAGGGCACCAGCGGTCCCGGCCGGACCATGATCTCCGCACGCACCATCGGGACGCGCCGAAAACACCGACCCGGCCCCCGAAACAGCCTCCACAGAGGCCAGGCGACGGCCGTACGCGCGGGCGACCGGCAGCAGCATGACCCGGCCCCGGCCGCGCATCCGCGTCGACGTCTCCCGGTGCTGCCGCGCCACGACACCGGCCTCCGTCAGCCGGGCCAGCACCTTCCGCGCCCCCGACGGCGAGCAGCCCAGCAGCCGGGCCAGCGTCGCCGCCCCGCGCCCCTCGCGCTTCTTCACCGAGCCGCCGACCAGCTGCAGCCAGCCCGACGCCCGCGTGTTCAGCACCATCAGCAGCAGCCCGAGCCGGTCGGTCGCCGCGCCCTTGCCCGTCCGGCCGGCCAGCAGCCCCGGCGGCGTCGGCTCCTTGTCCTTCGGCGTCCAGCCGTGCCCGAACAGCGCCTCGCACAGGTGCAGCAGCGTCGCCAGCTCCGCCTTCGTCAGCGCCAGCGGGTGCCCCGCTCCCCCGCCGTGGTGCGCGCGCCACAGCGGCATGACCAGGCAGTCCAGCCCGGTCGGGTGCCCCTTCCCGTCCCTCACGACCTGCGTGTGCACCGCGTCCGAGCCGCGGAGCACGGGCAGCACCTTGTGGTGGACCGTCGACTCCTTCATGCCCATCCACCGGCCGAGCTCCGCGCCCCAGA
This sequence comes from Streptomyces sp. A1277, assembly GCF_004795015.1. GTDB lineage: Bacteria > Actinomycetota > Actinomycetes > Streptomycetales > Streptomycetaceae > Streptomyces. The sequence goes on from NZ_SSBI01000051.1 coordinate 10,995, forward strand.
TCGAGGTCTGGAGGTCGTCGTCCTCGCCCTTCGGCGCCCGCGACTTCGCGTACAGCACCACGGCCGCCAGCTTCGGCGCGTCCTTCAACCCGGCGATCGACGGATCCGCCAGCAGCGCCTGGACCGCGTCGCGCAGCCGCAGCCGCATCGCCCGACCGAGGCGCAGCGGGTCCTCCGGGCCCTCACCGTCCGGGACCCCGGAGGCCGGCGCCGACCGCAGCGCGTTCCGCTGCCCGGGAAGCCAGGACCCGTCGACGGAGTTGTCGACGAAGTCCCGCGCAGGGTGGTCCAGCACGGCGGCCGACGCCGCTCCCGCGCTCACAGGGACATCCCCGAGGTCAGGCGGTCAGCCGACCGGGCGTAAACGGTGTGACAGTTGGGGGGTGTGATATACGTCACAATCCCGGTGGAGGGGACACCACAACCTGCGGTAATCACCCCAGAGGGGGTACTGACCTGGTCGTGGTCGACCTGACAAGTCGACCGGAGCTCGTGCACTATGGCGTTAACCGCCTTCCATATAGATCAACAAGGACCGACCTCCGTTGGAGATCGGACGGGTGGGGCGCCCCCTCCGTGAGGAGCGGGCACCGGACGAAGAACCAGAGGCGGGTCTCCCTTCCTTGACGTGATTCGAACGGGTGTTCCAAAGGCCCTTGCCGGGGCTGGCGGAACGGAGAAGCCACTTCGGTGGCGAAGCCGCTTCGGCGGTGCTGTGCAGAAGCCCCCTTGCCGGGGGGCCGCTGCGGTGGTGCGTGGTCCTTACGGACCGGGTACTGCGACTGATTGCTCAACCCAGCTCGATGAGCTGGAGCCCAGGACCGGCTGGAACCGGGGACTGGGCGGCCGACCTCTGGTCGGCGTGAAGGGCCGCGCGAGGCCAAAGTGGATTGCCGTCCACTCGTCTGGCGCGCGCGGCCGGTGGCGCTACGTCACCCCGACCCCCTTGATTCCGAGGCCGGTGTCGGCGTACGCGAAGGCGCACTCGATGGCGTGATCGCGGTGGAGGAACGGCGTAGCTGCGCGTGGAGTTCCGCACACGCGGGTAGTCTTCATCTCGCGATCACCTCCTTTCCAGGTGTCGCCCAACGAGGCATTGCCCCGTACGAGGCCCCGAGGACCATGCCCGGTCCCGGGGTTCTCGTCGTTATGGATCACTTCTGGGCACAGCCTAACCGCACGACCCGACAGAACTACGGGACGAATTCGGGAAGCGTCCGAGGTGCCCGGAATGCCGCGCCCGCCGGACGGGAAGCGCGAAGTGAATTGCCCGCCAGATGGGATGAGCACCGGTCACTCCTTCCTGGGTTGCAGTCAGGTCCTCTTTGGCTCCGCGGGATCAGCCTGCGAATTTTGAGGAGCCGGGATCGTTCAGCAGAGCGTTCGGGTGACGTACGACTGAGGCCGACCGCTGGCCCATCCATCCGGACAGGCGATGGGCTGGGGCTTCAGTACGGACGTGCTCGAACCCCTCGCGCAGGTAGAACCGTTGCAGCTCCAGGTTGTCGCGCCAGCAGTCCAGGCGAACCCAGGTCTTGTTCTGCGCGCGTGCCTGGCTGCCAGCCCAATCGAGGAGACGACCGCCAAGATTGCTGCCCTTTGCGGCCCGCGCGGTGATGAGTTTCGCTACGTAGATGGCGCGTTCGGGAGAGTCGCTCGGTCGCCAGAAATCCATGTCGGCCGGGGCGAGTGTCACTGTGGCGAGCACGCTGCCGTCGTCGACGACCCAGGTTCGGCCGGCCTCGATATCGGCCATCCATTTCGCCAAGGCTGGACCGCGGGTCCGAGGGTTCCTCCACTGATCAATCCCGGCGGCAGCGAGCCAGCCTTCCGCCTCGATGCGCAGCGCCATCAGGGCGTCAACATCTGCCGTAGTGGCGAGGCGCAGTGTCACCGGTTGATCTCCAGTTCGTAGATGATCCGGTTGCGGTCGCCCGGGGCAATCGTGACCATCACACGGACCGGAACGCCGTCGGCTCCGTAGCCAATTCGGACGTGCTGGCATACAGGAGTGCCCGGCAGGTTCTGCAGATCGAGACGCTCGATCTCGGTACTCGTGGGCATCCTGATGTCGAGCTCGTCGCGGATGCGGTGTTGCGGGTTGCCCGTGGCGGCGAGGATGCCGCCCCTCATGGTCACGTCGCGCTCCTCCATGAGGGGAGTGCCTTCGGCGATCGAGACGGGGAACCATGAATCGGCGAGTTGGCACGGCTCGCCGTCGACGAGACGAAGCCGTCGGCGGGCAACGACGGGTGTGCCCGGCTCCAAGTTGAGCCAGTTCGCGATGTCCTTCGGCGCCGGTTCGGTCGAAACCTGCGGAGTGCCTTGCTCGGGCTCCCTGCCCTGGGCTCGGACCTGGGCTTTCCAGTCGTCGGTGTTGGTCACCGGGTCGTCGCTTCTCTCCCCGCGTTCGTACTCGCCGGGATTCCAGAGCAGCGGGTTGTAGACCCGTACGAACGCGCCCGCGCCCTGACGGGCAACGACGTGGCCCGATTCCTTGAGCTGAGTGATGGCCCGGTACACAACGAGTTCGCTGGCGCCGAACTCCGCCGCGATCTGCTTCGTGCTGGGCAGCTTGTCACCCGGCTGCAGCGCGCCGGAGCCGATCCGGACGCGGAAGCTCTCCGCGATCGATCTGGCCGTAGCCGGCTTCTTATTCATGGCGGGAACCTTAGCGCAACTTCCGATAGGAAGTAATGGGTGGGGCCGATCAATCGGTCAGCGACCCATCGAACGGCCCCGAGCGGCGAGGTCGATCAGCTGGTCGGCACGCTGTAGCGCAGCACCCAGGCGTCCGGAGCCAGCGTGTGCACGGTCACCTCGACAGCGCGGCCTGCGCTGGTGCGACCGATGTGAATGATGCGGATCAGGAGAGTCCCGGCCTCGATGCCGAGCACGGACGCCTCAGCCTCGGTCGCCGGGTGCTGCTGGATCTCCTCGGTGACCTCGGTCTGCTCGAAGCCGGCCTCCGCCATACGCGAGATGATCCCGCCCTTGCCCGGATCGGGCTGCTCGATTCCGGCGGCTTCAGCGACATCGAGGGGGATGTACGAGTCGGCCAGCTGCACCAGGCGGTCGTCGCTGAACATCCGACGCTTGCGAGTCGCAGCCTCGGTGCCGGCCTCCACGCCGAGGACCGCAGCGACGGCCTCCGGGGTCACGTCGCGCTCCACGGTCGTCTCGACACGCGGGACGCCGCCCAGCTTCCTGATCTCGGTGTCGAAAGCTCCGCGCGAGGCTCCCTCCTCCCGGCGGGCACGCAGGTAGCGGGTCGAGGAGTCACGCACGATCTTGTCGCTCACGGTGATGAGTCCGTTCTTCGTCTGGTGGTGATAGGCAGTCACGCCGGATCGCCAGGTGCGTCCGGCGGGTCGATCGGCCAGGTGTAGCTCAGCGTCCATAGCGTCGTCGACACCACGTGCACGCAAGCCTCGACGACTCGCCCTTCCCCGCTGCGGGCCACATGCGTGATCTCGTACACCTGGCGTTCTACGGGGATAGCCAGGGCGTTGGCCTCCGCCGGACTGGGCGAGCGAACGTCGATGGTCTCAGTGATCGTCCGCTGGCCGTGACCCAGCTCTTCCAGGCGGGACTTCGAACCTCCTGCTCCAGTGTCCTGCTGTTCCAGCTGCGTTCCGAACGCGATGCTGCCCGGGAAGTAGCTGGTGGCCAACTGGACAACGATCTCGCCGGCGGACATGACCCGCGCCCGGATCAGCACCGTGTCTGGAGCTGAAGGATCGACATCGAGCAGCTCGGCAATGCGCGCCGGCGGGCTGCCGCGACTGATGTCGGTTTTGCTGACCGGCGCCATTCCCAAGCGCTCGATCTCGGCCGCGAAGGCACCGCGGGCCCCGTTCTGCTCCCGGGCGACACGCATGTACCGGCCGGTGCCGTCGCGGTGAATCTTCCCCAGGATGGGCGACACGATCGTGCCCAACTTCTGGACACCGATGGTCAACCCACGCTCGGTCAGGTCGCTGTAGGCCCGCTGGACCGTGGTCCGTGAGCCGCGACCGGCAGCGACAAGCTCGGTGATCTTCGGCAGCTTCGTGCCGGGTGGGTACGCACCCTCCGCGATCTCGTTCGCAAGCTCGTCCGCGAGCTGCTTCCACCGTGGCGTTGCCATGGCGCCTCCCTTCCTACGGTCTGACGACCCATCCAACCTTAATTCCGGTATTAACGCACGGGACTGCTTGACCCGCAGGAAAAAACCGGGATTATTCAACAGGTCGAATGTGGTGGCCCGCGCACGCAGGGTCACCGCGAAGCTCGACAAACTTCCTATCGGAAGCTGTTGACGGCGAGGCCCCTGCGGGTCTACCGTCTGGATCAGCTTCCGATAGGAAGTTGCAACAGCCGGGAGAACAAGCCCGGTTACTGCGGGGCTCTCGGGCCCCGCTCTCGCACCACGCATGACCAGTCGCCACTTCGGTGGCCTCGGGGAGTCTGAGGCAACTAACTCCTCCCCGTGTCCGTGACTGCTGTTTGAACTGTCGCAGCGCGTATGCGTTGTCGGTCCGTCAGGACGCCCGGATCTTCCGGTGGGTGCTGGCGTGGCCGAGAGGGCACCCGCGACGCCTTACCCGACCCGCCTGCTTCGTGAGGAGTTTCCCCATGACCGCATCCGTCCGTGAGCGTGAGGTCCAGACCGTCAGCCAGGAGCGCAAGCGCCGGACGCGGTCCCGCACGATCAGCCACCTTGACCCGATCGTCGTCTCCAAGCTCCCGGCGCACGAGTACGACCTCGATCCCGCCTGCATCTCCCTGGTGTGCCCGTCCTGCCGCACGTGGGTTCCGATCCGCGTCGCCGACACGGAGCGGGCCACGGCCAAGCTGGTCCCCCACCACACCGAGCAGGCCGGCACCGAAGACCCGGTCCGCTGCCCCGGCAGCCACCGCCTGGTCACGATCAACGTCACCGTCGCCACGTGGTCCCGCCGCCTGGAGGAGGGCATCTCGGAGACCAACGGCCGCCGCGCCGACCGCGTCATCCGCAAGCCCCAGCCGATGCCCACCCCGGCTGTCATGCAGATCGTCGGTGGCCTCGTCGACGACAAGACGGCCCGCAAGCTGCACGAGGCCCACGTCAAGAGCTGCACGACCTGCTCCGCCACCACCCCCCGGTGCACGGACGGCCGCCGGCTCGCCCACCTCGCCGCCCACACCCGGCGGACCGCACCCCTCCGCCGCCAGAGGCAGACGCGGCAGGAGGAGCAGGCCGACAAGCGCGCCTGGGCACTGCGTCTCCTGCACGACCAGCAGTGGGAGAAGGTGGCCGGCCCGGTCCACAAGACCGACCAGCAGCGCGTCCGCGACGTCCTGACCGCGCTGCGCAAAATGCTCAACGTCCCGACCAAGCCCGGCGCCCGGCCGCTCACCACGTGGGAGCGGGCCGACCTCCAGACCACGATCGCGGTCCTGGAACGGCAAGAGAAGGACCTCACCCACCGCTGGTAGGCGCTGGACGAACGACCACGGCCGGTCACCCCCCGACGAAACGGGGTGACCGGCCGTGGCTGCTCGTACAAGCAGTCACTCCCCAAATGGGGAGCGATCTCGACAGCCCATGGGATTGCAGCCCTCGGACTGTCCAGGACCTGACTGGAGGACCTGATGCCCAGCATGACACGCACCATCCCCGCCCCGTCGAACGGCCTCTACGACGACATGGAGGACGAGGACAACCGCCGCGGCCCGGAGCCGGATGAGGCCGACGCTTTCCACCGCCTGGTCCGCCACCTGGTTGCCGACGGCGACTCCCGCGCTGCGAAGGCCGGCCGCCGTGCCCGCCGCACCCTCGCGCAGATGGGGGCGGTCCGGTGAACGCCGTCACCAGCCTGACCGACGCGGAGCGCGATGAGCTCTCGCGTAAGAACAGCGAGCAGAACAAGCGGTCGGAGAGCAACCGCCGCTGACCGATCCCCCGGCATTGCCCGTCGTCCCCGCCCCTCACCAGGGCGGGGCCGGCGGAGAGCGTCGGGAGCTCACCCACGCTCCGGCCGTCAGGCCGCACACACGCGAACAGCCCCGGGGATGCACCCCCCGGGGCTGTCTCTTGCACGGACCTTCTGGGAGGCCCTGATGAACCACTCCATCGTAAACGCGGTCTACGCGCCCTCCGCCGACCTGCCGGTCAACACCAACTGGCGGGCCGCCTCCGCCTGCCGGAACGAGGACCCCGAGCTGTTCTTCCCGATCGGCAACACCGGCCCGGCACTGCTCCAGATCGAGGAAGCCAAGGCCGTCTGCCGCCGCTGCCCGGTCATGGAGCGCTGCCTGCAGTGGGCGCTGGAGAGCGGCCAGGAGCACGGCGTGTGGGGCGGCACCGACGAGGACGAGCGCCGCCGGATTCGGCGCCGCGCGGCCCGCAAGCGCACCGCCTGACGGGAGCGCCGGACAACTTCCGGCCCGCCCCGCAGCACCGCAGCACCACGGCTGTCCGCACGGCGGGCAGCCGGCCTTTTCGCATGTCTCCAGCCCGGGACAATCCCGGGATCGCCTTCCTCCCCGCAGGAGAGCCCCAATGGAAAGCAGCCACCAGCTCGACACCGCGACGACTCCCACCGGCGCCTCCCGGATGCCGGACGCGGAGTGCATGCACACCCCGAAGTGCCCGACGGCTGACAGCCCGGATCGCGAGGCCGCACAGGTCGTGTCCGCTCACCCGGAGCAGGGCTGGAGCCTGTTGTGCAACGCCCTGGTGCTCTTCGAGGACACCGGGGAGCTGCTGCCCGACGGCCAGATCATCGCCCCGCACCGGCCCCTCGCCACGGTCTGACGGCTGCCTGATCCGCCCGCACCGACCGCCGAACTCCGGCGGCCGGGTCGGGCGGTGACGGGGAGCCGGACAGCCCGGATCCGCCGGCCCCGCGCCGGTACACGCGATGCGAGGAGACCCCATGGCACAGCAGACGCAGCCCGCCGTACGACCGCAGACCCGCTACCTCAAGGGCGACCTGGTCCTGTTCCGGGACGTCGAGCGGTTCTGGCTCGGGCTGCCCGGCCACACGTTCATCGGCCGGGTCGAGCGGTCCTGGACGAACGTCCACAACGGCAAGCTCCTCTACGACCTGATGGAGCTCAACGCGAGCGGCAACCGCGCCCGCGGCGGGATCGACCCCGACTACATGCGACCGCTCCCGGCGACGGACGCGATGCGCGACATCGACACCGCGCCGCTGAGCGAGACGGACACCGGGGCGATGACCCCGGCCGCCGTCGCCTGGCTGCGCCAGCACCTCACGCAGCACGGCAGCGCGTTGCCCGTCCGGCGCTGACCGCCCCAGCACAACGGCCCTCCGGGACCCCGGCATTAGAGCTGCCGGGGTCCCGGAGGGCCTGGTGCGACCTTACCCACCGCCGCAGATCCACGGTGCCCCTTCTCGGAGGCGCCCGGAAGAGAGAGGACACCCCGTGGCCCCCAAGACCGCTACCCGCCGCAGGCGCCAGCCCGCGGCGAACACGAAGCCCCGAGGCACCGGGCGCGCCAAGGGACCGGCGACGCCGGCCGCCATTCCCGCCCAGGCCGCCGCCCCCGAGGAGACGGTGCCGCTGGTCTTCCCGGAGGCCGACCCGGTCCTGGCCGACGCCGCCGACCGTGCCGCCGACCTCCGGGACCTGGCCGTCGACGACGTGGCCCGCATCCTCGCTGACGGCCAGGTGCGTACCGACGAGCTGATGGAGGGCGCCCGCACCGAGGCCGCCTCGATCACCGAGGCCGCCACCGCGGAGCAGGCGCAGATCCTCGCCGACGCGATGAAGGAAGCCGACCGGGTCCGCACGGAGGCCGCCACCACGGCGGCCGCCGACGCCGACCAGGTCCGCGCCGCTGCCGAGACGGCGGCGGAGCAGCTGCTCGCCGACGCGCGCCGCCAGGCCGACACCGTCGCCGTGACGGCGGCCGGTGAGGCGGAGAAGGTCCTCGTCGACGCCAAGGCGACGGTGGAGCAGCTGCTCGCCGACGCGCGCCGTCAGGCGCAGGAGGTCGCCACTACGGCGGCTGCGCAGGCGGAGCAGACCCGCACCGAGGCCGCGCAGGCCGCCGCGAAGGTCCTCGCCGACGCGGAGACGCAGCGCACCGAGCTGCTGGCCGGTGCGGAGCGCACTGCGGCACAGACCCGCACCCGGGCCACCACCGACGCCGAACAGGTGCTGGAGCGGGCACGGGGCGAGGCCGACCGGATGCGCGAGAGCGCGGACGGCCAGGCGGCGCAGGTACGGGCCGGAGCCGAGAAGGTCGCCGCCGGCCTTCGTGCCGACGCCGACCGCGCCCTGGCCGACGCCCGCACCTCCGCTGAGGAGCTGCGGACGGCGGCCGACAAGGACGCCGCCCGGCTGCGCGAGCAGGCTGAAGCCGACGCGCAGTCGGCCCGGGAGGCAGTGGCGCAGGCCACGGCCGACCAGGCCGCCGCCGTCCAGGCCCGAGCCGAAGCGGACCGGATCCTCGAGGCGGCGACGCAGCGCACCGTGCAGCGGGCGCGGCGCCGGGAGATCCGGACCGAGTCGCGCGCTGCACGGCGCAAGGCCCGCGACGAGGCCCGGCCCGCCGGCGGGGTGCCGCCGCTGTCCGGCCAGGAGCTGGTGCTGGTCGTCGGGATCGTCCTGGCGGCCGCAGTCGTCTCCACGCTCGGGCTGCTCTCCTCCTACACCGCGCTGGAGACCAAGGCGGCGACGTGGGGCTGGGACTGGCCGTGGCTGCTGCCCGTCGGCATCGACGTCGCGATCCCGGCGTTCACCGGCGCCAACCTCATCCTGATCCGGATGGGCATGGAGCTCCGCTGGATCCGCTGGGTGCCCCGGGTGCTGACGGCGGTGACGGTCTACCTGAACTGGCAGGCGTCCTACACCCCCGGAGGCCGTATCGGGCACGCCGCCCTGACACTGCTCTGGGTCATCTTCTCCGAGATCGCCTCGCACGTGTACGGCACCCGGATCGGCGCGGTCACCGGCAAGAAGCGGATGGAGACGGTGCGCCGTAGCCGCTGGATCCTCGCTCCGATCCCGACCGCCCGGCTCCGCCGCCGGATGATCCTGTGGGAGATCACCTCCTACCAGCAGGCGCTCACCCGCCTCCAGGAGGAGACCTACATGCGAGCGCAGCTCAAGGAAGAGCACGGTCTGCTGTGGCGCTGGAAGGCCCCGTTGGACAAGCGGATGGCGCTCAAGCTCGGAGAGGCACCCGCCGCGCTCGCCGACACGCTCACCCCCGAGGACACGCTCACCGTCGAACGAGTGGAGGAGAGCGAGCACGCTCGCCCGGACATGAGCGCGCTCACCGACGAGGAGACGCGCGGTGAGCGCGAGCGCCCGGCGCTCACCTCCGGCGCTCACGAAGGTGAGCGCGACACGGACGATGACGACGCTCACCGAGCGGACGGCGCGCTCACGCGCAGCGCGAGTGACGCGCTCACCGAGCGCCGCCACGCTCGCATCCGTCTCCTCTACACCGAGCTCGGGCGCCGCCCCGAGTGGAAGGAGATCCGGGACGCGCTCACCGACGCGAAACTGTCCGACAGTCCGGTCTCCCGCCCGACCGCCCAGCGCCTGCGCGCTCAGGTCGAAGAGGCCACCCCGGGCGCGTAGGTGAGCGCCCGGTGAGCGCGAGGCGCTCACCGTCTGACGCCCGCGCTCGCATCCCGAGCGCGGGCCGGTGTGTGAGCGCGAGCGTCAGGCCGCTCGCCCACCCCTCCCCGAACTTCGACTGAGTTGAGAGGAACTCGACATGAGCAATCTTCAGTACGCGATCGGCATGATCCTCGTCCTGATCACCCTCGTCATGATCCTGGCCACGCCGTTCCTGCTGGTCCACTCCCGCAGCCCGTACGACCACGGCCCCACCTGCTGGTGGTGCCACCCCCGCCTGCTGCCGCGCAAGCGGCGCTGACCTGCTGGCCATGGTCACCACCGGCCCCGCTCACACCCGAGCGCGGACCGGTGACGGCCACGGCCGGCAGGCCGCTCGCCCGCACCGCGCCCCGAGCGCGGACACAGCGGGCCAGGCACCACCCGCCCCGCGCCAGACCGCATCCGTCTCCCCCGCACCGAGCTCGGGCGCCGCCCCGAGCAGCCGGAGACCCGCGACGCGGTTCAGGCGCACGAAGGCCCCCGCTGAAGCGTGATCAGCGGGGGGCCTCGGTCTTCTGCTCACGCAAGAAAGGAGCACAGCATGGCACCCACGACGACCGGGCCAGCCCCGAAGTCCGGGCGCTTCACCCGTACGACGACCCCGCCGGCGCCCGCGCTGGCACCCCCCACGGTGATCCCGCCGGCCCTGGAGATCTGGGCGCCCGACCCCCCGACCTGGAGCCAGCGCATGATCCCCAAGGGGATCCGGTCCGCGATGGCTGACCTGGGGCTTTGGCAGGAGCCGCGCCCCCTGAAGCCCTCGGTCCACCTGGTCCAGGTGATCGAAGTCCTCACCCGCTACGGCTGGTGCCAGAGCTTCGATTTCTCCCCCACCGGACGTATGTGCATCAGAGGTGCCCAGACCTTTCTGGAATCCACCGGGCACGTCACCACGATCGACCGGGGCAAGGCCGTGAATTACCTCCAGTCCCAGCTGGACCGCCAGGGCGTGAACATGCGGTTCTGGGAATGGAACGACCTTTCCAGCAACACCTTCCGGGGTGTGGAGGCCACCATCTCGGCGGCCTCCGACATGGCACGTAGGAACGGAGACTGAAATGACACCGGAAGAAGAGAGGGCATTCGAAGGAATTCAGGCCGGGATGACGGCCGGAATGACCTTCGGAAACAGCGCTCCGGACACTTCCCCGTACGCCGACGAAGGACCGTACGGAACCCCGGTCGGGCACAAGAAGGCTGGTCTGACCCGCCGGGGAAAGGTCGCCATCGCGGTGGCCGGGGTGGCGATCGTCGGCGGCGGGACCATCTGGTTCCAGGTCCATTCGGCGGCCGTCGCGAAGGACGAGAAGGAGGCCGCCGCCCTCCAGATCCAGATGAAGAAGCTGGAACTGGAGGAAATGAGGATCCGGAACGAGCAGGCCAGCACCGACAAGAAGGCCGCCACCGCCTCCGCCGAAAAGATCCAGGCAGCCGTCGACAAGTGCGTGAAGGACTCCTCCAGCCAGATCGGCAAGGGGTACGGATCGCCCACCAGGGGCGACGTCGTGGCGGACTGCAAGCAGCAGTACGAGACCACCGACGGGTCCGGCATGGAAGCGGCCGGCAACGCCCGGGACGCCAGCAACACGGGGGGCGACGGGATCAACTCCCCCGCCCTGCTGGGTCTGGTCGCCGGTGGCGCCCTGGCCATCGCGCTGTTCGCACGCAAGGGCAAGAAGGCCGACGCGTAGTCACGCACGGTGATTAATTACTCCTTCCCTCCTGGCGGAGAGCGCCGCAATCGGACTCACATGGTCCGGCTGATCGGCTGCTCTCCGCTGGGAGGTAAGGAGTAAGGAACCATCTCGACCACGGAGAGTGAGGAAAGCATGGCGACCGATACGGCGCCCCCGGTCCCCGCGGGACCCCCCGATCCGCCCGCTGCGCCGGCCGCCAGCACCGCGTCGGCACCCACCGGAGACACCGGCATCATGGCCGCCCTGATGGCCGCGGTGGAGCCGGCCCGGCCGGTCACCGCGACCGCCGGGGCCAGGCCGGAGGGTGACGACCCGGCCGCGAAGGCGGACGCCGACGGAGTGGTGGACCGCTCCTCCCCGGGCGTTACCAGCGAGCAGGTCAGGGCCCCGGAGGATTTGACCGGGGCCGGATCAGACGCGGCCGGTGCCCGGCACAAGGAGGGTGTTTTCAAAACGCTGATCCGGGCGGGAGCGACCCGCTGGGCTAAAGGCGGTGGGACCGCGAACAAGAGGTTGGACCTGGATAAAGCCAGGGCCGGTGCACACCAGGTGAAAGAGGCCCGGACCACCACGGTCATGAAATCCCCTGGACTTCCCACCCGAAACGGCTCCGGCGGGGCCGGTGGAGGGGGCAGCAATTCCGGCGGAAGCAGCGGCAGAAATTCGGGCCGCAATTCCACCGGGAACGGCTCCACGGGTACCGGACGCGGCGGAAGCAGTGGCACCACCGGAGGCGGCGGGCGCGGCTCGTCCGGCTCGAATGGGAGCGGCGGATCCGGCGGCGGGCGCGGCACCAGCGGAAACGGTGGCGGAAGTTCGTCGAAGGACACCAGCCCCAAGGAGCCGAAGAACTCCGGCGGTAAAGGGAAGGACGGCTCTTCGGGGAACGCGGGATCCGGCGGAAAGGCTGGCAAGGACGGAAAGCCCGGTGCCTCCGGAAACGGCGGCGGATCGACATCGGGCGGCTCGTCCGGCGGCAATTCCGGCACCTCGAAGGACAAGGCCGACAAGGGCAAGGACACGAAAGCCGACCTGACGAAGGGCGGCGGCAGCAGCCAGGGCTCGGGCGGCTCCTCCGGGAGCAGCGGCGGATCCGGTTCGAGCGGCGGCGCCGGGAAGAACGGTGCCGCCGGCAGGGACGGAGCCACCGCCGGCCACGGCTCGAACGGGACCGACGGGACCGACAGCCGGACCCCGCTCCAGCGGTCGCGGGAGACGGGACACGAAGACGGTTCCGCGGCCCGCAACGTCGTCGACCACGTGAAGGCGTACGCGAAGGGCACCAAGGACGGCTACCAGGACAAGAAGGAGGAGAACGGCCGGGAGCACGCCCGGCTGGACAAGGCGCACGCCGACCACAAGGCGAAGCAGCAGGACCCGAAGCAGAACGACCCCAAGCAGGACGACCCGAAGCAGCAGGGGACGACGGCCACTGGGCCCAACGGCCAGACGCTCGTCATCGCCCCGCCGGACGAAGGAGACGACGGAGTGAGCACGGACGTGAAGCCCCTCCTGGTTAAGGAGATCGACGCGAACACGCTGACCCTGGGCACGGACGGTGCCCGGGGGTCGATGAGCCGCAAGGAGCTCCGCAACTTCAAGCAGTACGAACGCAAGCTGGAGGCCAAGGAGAACCACCTGATCAAGGTGGCCGACGCGTGCAAGTCCCTCGAGGCCGCGGCGGAGGACGAGGCGAAGGACTGCCAGGAACTCGCCGACCAAGCCAAGGCCGTCGAAGGCGGCGAGAAGCTGGCCGCGAAGCTGACGAAGCTCGCCGACGCCGCGAAGGCCCAGGCGACGGAAGCCGCCGAACTGGCCAAGCGCGCGAAGCGGGCGGCGGAGATGTGCAAGGTCGTCATGACCAACATCGGCACCCGGTACGCGCCGCTCTACAAGGCCGTCGTCGACAGCGACGAGACGAAGCCGGCCGAACTGCGCTTCTACAACGACAAGGGCTCCTACGCGCCCGCCGCGTAGCACCAGGAGGGACAGAAGATCATGGCGGAACTGACGTACAAGGTCCTCGTCCGTAAGACGCAGGACAAGGAGAAGGCCCTGGCCCGCAACGCGGAGGGCGTCAAGAAGGCCGCGGACAACATCAAGGAACTGGCCGACGACACGGCCTCGGACGCGGACGCGCTGGGCGCCAAGAGCGTGGACCGCGACTCCCTGGCGGAGTGTCAGGAGCTGTCGAAAATCATCCGCGGGGTGTCGGACGGCGCGATCACCTACGCGTCGAAGACGGCCGACACCGCGAAGGCCGCGAAGGCCGCAGGCGACCAGGCCCGCACCACCCACGCCGGGTTCCAGGAGGCTTTCGACCGCTCCGACGTGACGGACCTGGAGAAGGTCAGCCGCGACTGGTTCGAGCAGGAATAGCAGCACCCAGCACCACCCACCATCGGCGCGGCCGGCCCCGGGGACCGAATCCCTGCGGGCCGGCCGCGCCTTTGCGGACCCCTCAGCACCCAGACAGGAGTAGCCCCCGATGTCCACCATCACCAAGACCGTGCCGAACGCGGAGCCTGCGGAGCGCGCCGCCGCGGCGCTCCAGATCGCCCTCCCCGTCGGGGTGGGCATCCTGGCCCCCTACCTGGACCCGAACGCCGCGGCCTACGCCGGGGCCGGTTTCCTGGCCGGTGCGACGTTCGCCGGCGCCAACTACATGAACCGCCTTGGCCGCTGGTCGGACCGGCTCCCCGGGATCGACATCGCGCGGGCCCACCGCGACACCATGGGGATCTCCACGATCACCACCGGCATGGGCCTGGCCCTGGGCCAGCTGGGCGGAGCTGAGGCGTCCGAAGCGCTGATGGCCGGCGCCTTCGAGCCGACCACCATCCCCGGGATCCTGTCGCTGGGCTGGTGGGCCGCAGTCGTCTTCACCGGCTGGCGTCTGCGCCGCGTCTTCGGCAGGCAGAAGATCGAGGTGGAGCAGGCACAGCCGACCGGGCAGGCCGCCCCCGCCAACGGCACCCCCGGCCCGGTGTCCCTGGCCGACAAGATGATCGCGGCCTGGGGGCGCGTGATCAGCGACCCGAAGAACGGCCGCCACCGCAACCAGGTCCTCTCCGACGTCGTGATCTACGCCGACCGCTGGGAGGGCCGGATCACCGCCGCCCTGGGCGACGCCGTGAACGTCTCCAAGGAGGCCGTGAGCAGCCTCTTCGGCCGCTCCGTCGACGACATCACCATGAAGTACGGCGCGCACTCCGGAGAGGCGTTCATCACCGTCTGGTACACCCAGCGCCCGGAGCTGGACCCCTCCACCCTCCAGGGCGCCTGGAAGCGCGTCCAGGCGCGGGTCCTGCCCAAGACCCACCTGGAGGAGGTCGGCGAGGACGTGAACACCGGCGGCCAGGTGGCGCGCGTCGTGGCCGACGACGACCTGGACGCACTCCCCCGCGTCGTCAACCTCGGGGAGCTGGCAGGCGCGCTGCGCCGCTCCATCGACCTCGTCTCCTACGAGCCGGGACGGCGCGACCCCAGGCGCGCGATCATCCGCATCATGGACCACAACCCGCTGGAGGCCGGGCACGAGTTCCAGGGCCTGGACTCCCTGGTAGCCACCCCGGGCGGCTGGGTCAACATCGGGAAGATCGTGAGCGGCTTCCCCGCGAAACTCCAGCTGTTCGACCCGAAGCTGGGCGCCCTGCACGTCGTGATCGCCGGTACCACCGGCTCAGGCAAGGGAGGCACGGGCCAGATGATCAGCCTGGCCTACCACGCCAACAAGATGGCCCAGATCTACGGCGACCCCAAGGGCGCCAGCAACCCCGCGATCCCGAAGATGGCCGCCTACAGCGGCCTGACCAAGTACGGCGCCCTGGGTGCCATGCGGCTGTCCTGGTGGGTCCTCCAGCACCGGATCGACGAGGCCGCCCGCCTGGACCTGAAGAACTTCGAGCCGTCCGCGATGCGCCCGTACTGCGCGACGATCCTGGACGAGGCCGCGCAGATGCTGGCCCCGGGAGCGGAGAACCGCAAGGAGGCCATCAAGATCGTCAAGGATGGTGCCTCGCTGACCCGCTCCATGGGCATGCCCTGGGTCCTGATCAACCAGACGGTCAACCTGGACCAGCTGGGCGGCGAGCAGGCCATCCGCGCCAACCTCATCGCCGGCGGAACCTGGATCATCCTGCGCACCGACAGCGACCAGGTGAACCTGGGCGACCTTCCCCCCGGCTTCGACGGGCTAGACCCCTCGTTGATCCCGCCCGTCTGGGTGGAAGAGGACGACGCGCTGGTCTACGACCCGACCATGGCGGAGTCCGACCCGCGCAGAACCTTCGGCCTGGGTTACGTCGCGGCGCCGGGCGGGCGCGCGGGCATGATGCGCATCGACACCCTGGAAGACGCCACCGAGCACATCCGGCCGGAGAACATCATGGCCCCGGTCGACGTGCCCTGGTGGGGCGACCAGGCGCGCATGGAGGAGCTGGCCATGACGCCCATCCCCGGCTTCGAGGAGAAGGACGGCGAAGGCGGCACCGGCGAGGCCGGCATGTCGTTCCCCGGTGTCGACCTCCCGAAAGCCAAGGAGCTCACCTCGGAGGAGAAGGTCCTGGCCGCCCTCCGTGACGAGTCCGACCCCATGTACGTCGACATGCTCGACCAGGGCGACGAGATCAACCCCGACGACATCGACTACGTGGAACGGGGCCAGCTGCAGGCCGCCTGCGGGGTCGCGGAATCGACCTTCGCGAACGTCCTGAACAAGCTGGAAAAGGCAGGAAAGATCCACCGGATCAAGGAAGGCAAGACCTCGAAGGTAGCCCTGGGCCCCCGGCCGGAAGAGACCGGCGAAGAGGCCGCCTGACCGCTGCCCCACAACGGCGCGCCCCCACACCGGGGGGCGCGCCGTTCCCGTCCGCGCTGCCACACACCACACCCTGCGGCACGACCACCCGCCGCTGACCTGACGCTCTGCCTGGCCCTCGCCCACCCCGCCTTCGGGGCCGGCGAGGACCGGACAGGCCGCCCGGCCGCACGCCTCACCCCTTCCGCCCCGTCGACGGCCCTCCCGCCGGCGGGGCGCAGCACTGCCCGCCATCAACCCTGTTGGAGGACATCTCGTGCTCATCCCCCGCCCGCGCCGCCGCATCGGCCGGCCCCGCCCGCAGCGCCCCGGCCCCCGCTACCCGCAGCGCCCCGCCCGGCTCCCCGGTACCTGGAGCCGGTGATGCCGCACCCTCGGAAGAAGCGGCGCCGCGAGCTCAAGAAGGTGCCGCGCAGCACCGCGACGCTGGAGGAGTTCGACCGGCGCTCCTGTCCCGAGGGCCTGGTCACCAGACGCCAGCTGCGCGAGCGGGGCCTGTGCCCCGGCGGGCAGGGCCCGGTCGCGGTCCTGCGCTGCAAATACTGCGCGTACCGGCCCGACCAGTCGTGCAACCACCCCACCCGGGCCTGGCTGTACCGGCTGGACCTCGCCCGGCCGAAACGCGTGCCGACGATGGCGCAGGAATGGGCGCTGGACCGGGCGATGGCCGCGAGGTCCACCTGCCCGGAATGCAAGCGCCGGTACTACTTCTGCCTCCCGCTGCGCACCCAGGGCTCCTGCGACCCCTGCGCCCGGGGCTACGAGCCCAGCCCCGACACCTACTTCGCCTCCACGGCCCCGGTCATCCACCGGCTGGCCGCCTGACCAACGAACCCCTCGAAGGAGAAAGACCGTGGCTCGTCCACCCCTTCGCCCGGCCCTGACCATGCGCGCCCGAACCGCCGTGCTGGTCGCGGCCGCCGTGCTCGTCACGGTCGCCGCGGCCGCCGTCCTCGAGGCCGGCCCCTGGCGGCTGTACGCCGACCGGCACCGCATCGAGCTCAAGCCCCGGCCCCGCCGCTCCTGCCCCGACTGCCGGGGCGCGGGCGGCTGGTGGACCGGCGGCCCGTTCCCGGAAATGTCGGCGTGCGGCTGCTGGGCACACCGGCGCGAGCTCCGCGTCCGGCTCCTGTCCGTCCCGGCCTGGCCGGACGAACCGCCGTTCTGATCTCTCCGGGCGGGCCACGAACGACCCGCCCGGCTACGACAAGGAGAAGCACCGCCCATGACCACCACGGTCCCCTCCCCTGGCATCGACAAAAACATGGACGCCGCCTGCGCCTCGGTCACCAACGAGATCAACCGCACGGACAGCAAGTCGTCCTTACTGCTGGCTTTCAACGGCGCCGTCCTTGCGGGCCTGGCGTCCGTGGCAGACAAGGACCTGCCCCTGCCGACCAAGGTGTTCGGCACGGCGGCCGTCCTCGCCCTGGGCGCAGCCGCCGTGCTGCTGCTCCTGGTCGTCCGGCCCCGGCTCCGTGCCGACGACCGGGCCTCCTTCCCGTACTGGGCGCAGATCGATGAGGACGCGATCCGCGGCTGCATGCAGGGCGACCCCCGCGCCGCCCGTATCCGGGTCCTGTCTGGCCTCGCGGTCCGCAAGTTCCTCCACCTGCGCCGCGCCGTCGACCTCAGCCTCGCCGCCCTGGCGCTGCTCGCGCTGGCCGCCGCCAGCCTCGCCCTGTGACGGCGGCCGCGGTGCCCACGACCCGCACGCGTATCGACCGCGTCCGCGCCTCCGTCGGGATCGTCCAGCTCGCCCTCCAGCAGATCGAGGACGACCTGAGCGCCGACGACGTCGACGGCCTGGAGCTCGCCGCGATCCTGCGCGAGCTCCAGGAGGACGTCGACGTCCCCGGTGGCCTCATCCCGATGCTCGCGCAGCTGGTCACCGCCGCCGCGCGCCGGGCGGAGCAGATCGAGCCCGACCGCGATGGCGACGCCTCCTGCCCCCTGCACGAGGCCGCCGCCCTGCTCACCGACAACGCCGGGCAGCGCCTGAACTGGGCTGCCAGTTCCCTTCACCCGCAAGGAGATCCCGCATGACCGAGCTGCCCTGCTACCCGCCGATGCCCGAGCACAGCCTCGTGGTCCTCATCGGTGCGTCCGGCGCCGGGAAGTCCACGCTCGCGCGCACCTGGCCCGCCTCCCAGGTCCTGTCCCTGGACGCGCTGCGGGAGGCCGTCAGCGACGACGCGGGCGACCAGGACGCGACCGGCGACGCCGTCGCCGCCCTGCACCTGCTCCTGGAGGCGAGGATGCGCCGCCAGCTGTTCACGGTCGTCGACGCCACCAACGTCACGGCCGCCGCCAGGAAGCCGCTCATCGCCGCCGCCAAGCGCCACGACATGCTCTCCATCGCGGTTGTGTTCACCACGCCCGGCAGCATCTGCATCGAGCGGCAGGGCCCGCGGCCGGCCAACCGCACGGTGCCGGAAGAGGTGGTCGCCCAGCAGCACGACGACATGTTCGCCTCCCGCCGCACCCTGAAGTCCGAAGGTTTCCCCGAGATCGTCTACTCCGACAGCCTCCACCGGCTCGTGCCGTACCTGGAGCGCCTGAGCGGCACGCGGCAGGCCGACCTCGGACTGGACGGCAGCGACGGCCTCGGTGAGTTGAACCTCGTGAGCCGCACGTTCGGCGAGGAGATCCTGCCGCTGTGGCAGTGGAAGCCCGGCTCGGACGCCGCCGGCGGTGACCGCGTCGCGGAGATCCGCCTCGGTCAGCAGTCCCTCACCCTCGCCCTGCGCACCGACGTCGACGGCGAGGGCGACGTGGGGTTCGACGTGAGGGTGCCGTGCCCGCACGACGACGCGTGCACCGGCTACGCCTGGGTGCCCGCCTACAGCGTCACCTGCCTGTTCCGCGCGCTCAACGGCGACCTGGACGACGACGAGGACATCGTCTGCACCGTCCACGGCCCGAACACCGACGAGGACCAGGAGGACGACCCCGAGGGCCGCGCCGACCTGGAGGAGCAGTTCGCGGCCGCGGTCCGCGAGTGAGCCGTTCCGCCGACGCTTCACCGCACAGCCACAACCCGCCCGGCCACGCTGGGCGCCCGCTGCTTCCCTGGGAAGGACACCCCGCCATGGGCATCACGATCACGAACACGTACGGCACCGCGCACCAAGTCAGCGAGACCAACCCGGCCCACGTCACCAGCTGCGACCGGTACCGGTTGCCGCTGGTCGGCGCCATCGTCCCCGGCAACCCCGGTTACGAGGACATGGTCGAGATCCTCAAGGACAACGGCCACGACACCCGCCCCGAGGGCTACGGGCTGATCTTCCTGGAGTCCGAGGAGTTCTCCGCGACCTACTTCGGGTCGATCGCGCAGATTGAGCAGTACAAGCGCGACAACGCCGATGGCACCGCGACCTTCGACGCCTCCCAGGGCGTCATGTACGCCCAGTGGCCCCACGGCAAGGGCTGGGACGACTTCCTCCCCCGCACCTTCTGGAACGTGGCTGCGCGCGGCGGGATCGCGGACGGCGTCGGCCTGGTCACCGGCTTCGCGCACACCGAGATCCCAGGTGCGGAGGTCATCGTCTTCGAGTTCGAAGGCAAGTGGCTCCCGGACAGCGAGCCGCAGCAGCTGGTCACCTACCACTGCACCGGCTGCCACCTGGACACCTTCCACGACTGCGGGCACGTGCACGAGAACACCGGCCCCGACAGCCGACGCTGGGCCGCCCGCCAGGCCCGCCAGCACCTCATCAGCGCCCACCGGCACGGCGTCGGCGACACGAACAGCGCCTGCCGCCCCAACAACGGCGAGATGCTGCGCGCCGTGAACGCGGCCGCCCGCGAGATGTGGGGCACCACGGGCAACGCCCTCCCGGACACCGACGACGCGTACTGCGCGACCAAGGGCCCCTGCTCGATCATCCGCGAACTGCGGGCCGGAGTTCGCCCGCCCGTCTACCGCGCCTGACGGACGCTCCGTGCCGCCCCGGCCTCTCCGCACGACGGAGGCCGGGGCGGTCGCGGTGGTCCCTCAAGCACGGAAGGAGTTGGACGTCATGCGCCGGTACGAGGTTGACGTCCCGATACACCACGCCACGGACCAGGAACGGCGAGGGCTTCACGTCTTCATCGGCTGCGCCGCTGGAGAGAGCGAGGCCCTGGCCGCCGCGCACAACGCCTACGACCGGGCCATGCAGCACGTGTCCGCCGGCCGCCCGGCCCCCGACGACTCCAGCGACGGAGCTGCTGCACACCAGCCAGACCATCGACCGGCCCGCCCTGCGCCTCCCGCTGATCGGCCGCACGATCCGCGACCGCGAACTGGTCACCGGCGCGGTCGTCGGCGTCGCCCGCATCAACGACTGCCACCAGGACCTCGAGGGAGCGCCGCTCTGCTCCGAGTGGGCGCACCCCGGGGCCTGGCACCTCGTGCTCCAGGACGTCCAGGAGCTCCCCCTGCCCGTCCCCGCACGCGGTCAGGTCGTCCCGTGGAAGCCGTCGCCGGACCTGCTGGAGCGCGTGTTCCAGCAGCTGCCCGACTTCCGGCCGTGACCAGCGCCCGAACCAAGAAGAAGCAGCCGTTTGAGCCGGGCCTGGTCCCGGCTCCCGGCGCGCTCCTCGAATGGCGCGACAGCCAGCACTACGACCGCTGGCAGGACCGCCCCTGCGTGCTGTGCGAGAAGCCCACGCCGATGCGCTCCCACGCCGGGGAGCCCGTCCACAAGGCGTGCGCTGAGGACTGGATCGCCGCGAACCCCGTTGAAGCCCGCCGCGAGGGCCGGTTCGCCTCCGACACCCAGCCCAAGAGCACCAAGCGCGCCAACCACGCCTGAACCCCTCCCCCTCGGAGGTCCCCATGAGCAGCACCGACCGCGACGTCGACCACGCTCTCGCCTACCCCGAGCCGCCGGCCTCCCCGCTCTGGCACCGCCACGGCGGCGCGAAGGCCCGGCCCCTCACGCCTGCGGAGCAGAAGCGCAACGCCGAGCTCCTGGTGCTCGCGCAGCGCACGACCCGACCCCGCACCCCGCGCCCCACCAGGACCCTGGCGGAGGCCAGCTGATGGACACCAAGAACTGCACCGTCGAAGGCTGGGTCGACGCGATCCCCGCCCCCGGCCCCCACGGCACCGCCGACTTCGACCTGACCGTCCGGCCCGCCGACGCGGACACCCTCCCCGACGACGCTCCCGACACGGTCGTCTCCTGCACCAGCGCGGCCGCCGGGATCGTCCACGAGCTGCTGCACGGCATACAGCCCGGCGACCTGCTGCGCGTCACCGGCACGATGCTCCAGCCGCCGACGCCCGGCGAGCCCGCCCGGCTCACCGTGGACGTCCTGGAGGTCCTCGACACCGCGCTCATCCCGGTCCTGGGGGAGATGGTGCTCGTCAGGTACGCCGACTACGTCGTCATCTTCGACGCCGACACCGACAAGGTGCCCGTCTTCACCGCCGACGGGCAGTGGGTCGGCCTGGCCGACAACCCCGACGCCATCACCCACCTGATCGACGTCCACGAGCGCGTGCACGGCGGTGACGCGTGATGACCACCGCCGCGCCCGCCCGCACCGTCCTGGAGCGCTTCCCCGCCGGAGGCCCCCGCGGCTCCTGGCCGGCCGAAGAGTACGCCGCTGCCCAGCGCGCTCAGGGCACGCAGGCGCACGTCGTGATGGACCTGCGCACCGACCAGTTCCTCGTGGTCACCGACACCACCACCCGCTGAACCACCCGACCGAGAGGTGCACATGACCGAGACCGAGACCACCCGCTACACCGCCGACGTGGTCGCCCTGACTCCCGACGGCAACGTCCTGCTGATCGAGCGCGACTGGGAGCCGTTCGAGGGCGCCTGGGCTTTGCCGGGTGGCCACCAGGACGAGGGCGAGACCAGCCGCATGGCGGCCGCCCGGGAACTCCTGGAGGAGACCGGGGTCCGCGTCGGACCCCGACCAGCTGCGCGAGATCGGCACCTGGAATCAGCCGGGCCGCGACCCGCGCGGCAGGTACAGCACCGACGCCTACCTCGCCGTCGTCCCCGCCGGCACCCAGATCGTCGCCGGGGACGACGCCCGCACCGCCCGCTGGTGGCCGCTAGACGCCCTGCCCCAACGACTCGCGTTCGACCACGCCGACATCCTCCGCACGGCCCTGAGCCAGGCCCCGCCGACGGCCACCCGCACCCCCGAACAGGAGCCCACCCGATGAAGCGCCCCACCTTCCGCCGCTGCGGAACTGCCCCCGGTGCCATCTCCCCCGAGGACCAGGCCGTCGTCGACCAGGTCCGCGCGATGCTCACCGCCGTCCGCAACCCGCAGCCCTGGACGCCCGGCAGCGCCCAGGACATCGCCGTGCGCGTCGGCCCGTTCATCGAGCGCGCGCACACCCGGCCCGGCGACGACCACGGCCCCGACCTGATCGCCGTCGCCCTGGTCCACCCCGACACCCCGCACGCCGCGGGCTACCTCCACGGCCGCCGACTCGGCTACACCGAACGCGGCTGGCTCCGCTGCGAGACCAGCGCGATCCTCGGCTTCTGGCAGCCCGGCTACGCGATCCTCACCCACGCCGCCGCGAACCTCCCCCTGCCCGACGACGTCGGCATGGAGCTCGCGCACTACGCCCTCTGCATCGAGGCCCGCAAGCGCGACGACAGCCTCGACGGCTACACCCTGCTGCGCCTGGGTCCGTACACCCAGACCCGGCACGCCCAGCGCGACTACGACCGGATCACCGCCGCACTGGACGGACGCGAGACCACCCTCGTGCCCGAGTTCCGCGTCTCCGCGAGGTTCGGGCCGTTCGACGTCAGCGACCACCAGCTGTTCGCCGACCCCTACGAGGCCGACGCCGTCGCGCTCCTGGAGGCCGCCGTTGCGGGGGCGAGCGCGTGACCGCCCCGGCCCTGTACGAGATCGAGACCAGCGAGGGCGACGACGGGACCATGCACCCCGTCGAACACCTCTGGACACCGGATCACGGAGACCCGAACCGACTCGGGTTCATCACCCACAACGGCATCACCATCACCGGCTACGGAGCAGAGGACGAACCGCCTGTCGGATTCATCGCGCTCGGGCACCACCACTGGGGTCATGTCATCGACGCCGCGGCCGCCTACATGGCCAAGATCTACAACTGGCGGGAGTTCCACACCTACCCGCACGCCGACCACGGCGACGTCATCCCACGGATCCCCCGCGCCGTTCACACGCACGCCGCGGTCCTGCACCACCCGCACCCTGCCCACCCCTGTGGTTGCGCATGGGACGACCAGTGGCGTCTGGTCTGGGTACCGCCCACCGAGCCCGGCGCCGTCCCGGTCACCGCCCTACGACACCCGGCGGCCGCGGTGACCGCCGCCGAGATCCCCAACCCCGACGAAGACGGTGTGCCCGCAATCTGGGCGGCCTGACGCCCGGCACCACGAAGGCCCGTACCCCCTGCGACGTTCGTAGGGGGTACGGGCCTTTTTGCGTTTCCGGGCCTAGCCGGTCGGTACTTTCACGCGTGAAAGTAGCTTTCAGCGTTGGGGAAAGCCCAGCGCCGTGGCGACCTTCGCGTAGTCCTGAGACGGCCGGGAGTTCGGCGACAGGATCGGAACAGCGCACTCGTTGCGGTAGATCTTGGTGGCGACGCCGGACCAGTGCACTGGCGGCAGCAGTATGTCGCCGTACTCCTCCTTGAGCTCGTTGAACGTCTCCCAGTGCTCCTCGGTCCCGAACGAGGCCGTGGGAGCGGCACAGGCCATCACGTACTTCATCTGCGGCCGGATCCCCCGCCGCTGGTACATGCGGCGCTCGCTGATCTCCTTGAGCTTCTTCTCCAGCCGGACCAGCGCGTCGGCCTCCTTGTAGGTGCACAGCACCGGCGGGATCACCGCGCCCTCGGTCTCTTCGTCCAAGAGCACCAGGGCCGTAACCGTCAGACGCCCGTACGTGGCCGGCGGGTCGATGAGGACGACGTCGACGTCGAACTCCTCCGCCAGGTCGTCCAAGCCGTCCTTGAGCCAGAAGACGTTGCCGTCCTCAGCGTTGAGGATCCGCTCTGCGTCGTCGATGTCCGGGTGATCGAGGTCGCCGGGAGCGATCCAGACGTTCGGGATCTCGGTGAACGAGTCGTCGCCGTCGCCGTCCGGGTCGGTGCGGTACCGGGCCTGGACGATGATGTCCTTGAGCTGCGCCTTGTCCGCCATCACGTCGGTGAGGCTCTTCTGCCCCGGCTTGAACACACGACGTCCCAGCACCCGGGTGGCGTTGCACTGCGGGTCCAGGTCGATGACGAGGACGCGGTAGCCGCGCAAGCCCAGCTGTACGGCGAGGGCCGTGGTGGTGGACGTCTTGGCCGTGCCGCCGGCCTTGAGGGCGAAGATGAACACCTTGTAGGCGCGCCTGACGTTCTGCGCCCTGATCTTCGCGAGTGTGCTGGTCATCTGGTCTCCGTGGAGGCTGAGCCGTCCTGTCGGGGGCGGGCGGTCACTGTTTCCCGCGTGAAAGTAGCTCCACCTGCTGCTGCTCCCACTCGCTGAGCTGGTACGAGGCGCGGCTGGTGGCGAGGAACTGGACGTGTGCGACGTCGCGAGCGTCCCACTCCCGGTCCGGCTGAGCGGCCCGCACTTCGTCGGCGGCCAGGCCGATGGCGAAGGCAGCGCGCTGCATCAGGCCGGAGTCCTCGGACGCGGCGACGGCCGCGAAGTAGTCGGTGGGCCGCTTCTTGCTGGACGGCCCCTTCTTGAGCTCTATGAGCCACCCGTGAGCCTTGGCCGCAGCCTGCTTCCACTCGTTCGGGTTGAGCACCACGGTGACGAGTCGGGTGTTCGACTCCGCTCCCTTGGCGTACCGCTCCTCAGCGAGCAGCAGTCGGCACGCGAGATCCCTCTGGTCCGCCGCAGCCTTGCGGAGCGCCTCGGGATCGACGGCCGGGGCCGGGGGAGCGGCGGGCGCGGAGTCGTCGGTCGTCTCGATGACCGCGACGGCGGCCGGTGCGGCAGCGGTCTCGCCCGGCGCCGCCTCACCGCCTTCGCTGGGGGCCGTCACCTGCTTCGGCGTCTCACCAGAAGGGGCCTGGTCCTCCCCGGCCTGGGTGGTGCTTTCCTCTCGCGGCTCCGGCACGGCCACCGGGGCGGCGGGCGACTTTCCCGCGTGAAACTGCTGCTGCCCCTCCAAGGCCATCCGGTTCTTGGCCGCCTCCACAGACAGCTTCTCGTCTCGCATCAGCTGCCAGCCGCGCAGCTGGAGAGCGTGTGCCTCCGGGGACTCCTTCTTTCCGTCGGCGTCTTTGAGGAGCGAGAGCGAGTAGCCGGCGCGCATCGACAGGTCCCCGACGTGAATCGCCTGCTGGACTTCTTCGGGGAGCTTGAGGAGCGCGAGGTACTTCGACACAGTCCCTGCGGTGTATCCGGCCCGTTCGACGACCTCGTCGAAGCTGAGGGCCCGGTCCTCGTCCTCGTGGACGCGCTGGCGTAGCAGGTCGATCGCCAGGGCCTGCTCGATCGGCGAAAGACCGGCGCGGCTGTTGTTCTCGGAGACCAGCTCTTCCTCGACGCGACGGTCCCGGGCGAGGTCATCGCGGAGGACCGCAGGCATGACGCGGTCTGTCGCGAGCGCAGCGGCGTGCCGCCGGTGACCTGGCCCGAGGATGAAGGTTCGGTCGGGGTGCTTCACGCTGGAAGCCCACTGCGGGTAGCACTCCATGAAGACCTTGGTGTGCATCACGATGCCCGGCGTGTGGACACCGCGCTCGCCTACGTCCGCGATCATCGAGTCCATGTCGCGCAGCTCGAGGCGCATGTTCATCGGGTTGGGCGAGATGGTCTCAGGATCGAGCTCCAGGAGCTCGCCGTCCTCGGGAGGCAGGGCATGAATGTCCTGGCTGCCCGTGAGGCCGGCCTTTTCGCGGTCGGCTCGCAGAGTGCCGCTACCGCCGCCCTCGCCCTTCTTCTTACGCTTCGGCCGAGGCAGCGGCGTCGTCATCTTGTCCTCCGGGGTGGTGCAACCTGTCGGACCGAACCCTAGCGGCCAGACGTCCCCGGCCTCAGCCGGACCGTCGCGGTTTCACGCGTGAAAGTAGCCGCGAGACCCGGGTCAGGGACCGGTGAGGATGTCGTGGGTGCCGATGCGCCTCCAGATGACGTGCGGTGTGCCGGGACGGCATGAGGTCCCGTACTGCCACGTGGCGCGCCCTGCCGGTCCAGTGCCTGCGGACCAGGTGAGTTCGTAGATTCCGGGGAACCCGCTGACCTGCTTCACGCGGAGGCCGGCGCGGAAGCGCCCGTCGGCGTCGCGCAGGTCGTGGACGAAGGCACTGACGGCCCGGCGGAATCGGCGGCGCTGTTCAGGGGTGAGGCGGCGCAGGTCGTTGTCGAAGCGGGTCATGGTCTCGTAGGTGGGCACGTCGGTCCTCCGGGCAGCAAGAAGCCCCCGGCGCTGCCGGGGGCGGAGAGTCGGTGACGTGGTGCAGGGAGCGGCGTCTTTGGCCGCTGGGCGGGGGAGCGGTACGTAGATGTGCGCTGGTTGACGGTGGAGTCGTCTACTGGCGGTTTTCGGTGTTGGTGAGGCGCGTGTGACTGGCTGACGCGCAGCATTTACATGGCCTTGGTGGTGTCCGCCGGGCGGGCACGGTGGCGCCGCAGATGCCCGCCCGGCGGGATCGGCCGTGAAGTTCCGGTGAACCTTCCCGCCCCACGGGATCGCGCTTTTTCGCAGGTCAGAGCCGGTGTGTGCTGTGGCGATGCTGAGTGTCGCGAAGATCCAGAGGCGTAACGCGTGGCGGTACTACATACGCGGAGTCGCGTTCGGCGACGGCCGCCGCCCCGTCGGGCAGTCGTTGAAGGACGCCCAGGAGCTGGCCGGGCTCCCACCGGGACGGTGGCTCGGGCGCGGCCTGCGTGCGCTGGGACTCACCGAGGGCGCGGAGGTGTCCGAGCGTCAGCTTGAGCTGCTGTTCGGCGAGGGCCGGCACCCGGACGCCGACCGCATCGAGCGCGGCCTCCTGGACGACGGCGTCGACGCGGCCACGGCCCGCCGACTGACAGTGCTGGGGCAGCCGATCGAGGAGATCGAGGCCCGCAAGCAGACTCCGCTGCTCGGCATGGACTTCACCTTCCGGCCGCAGGCGTCACTGGTCGTGCTGTGGGCGCTGGGCGACGCCACCACGCGCCGGGTCATCGAGCGGGCCCACGAGCGGGCCGTCGACGCCGCGCTGCGCTGGCTGGAGGATGAAGTTGCCGAGACCCGGTGGGCGTCAGGCCGCGGCCGCGCGAAGACACCCGCGCTCGTGGTCGCCGCCTTCCGGCACATCGACAACCGCGACGGGCTCCCGCTCCTGCACGAGCACTGCCTGATCCTCAACCGCGTCCAGCGCCTGGGCGCCGACGGCGAACCGGTCTGGGGCGCTCTGGACACCTACCGCCTCTACCAGAACGTGGTGGCCGCCGGGACGCTCTACACCCTGGCGATGACGACCGAGGTGTGCGAGACCCTGGGGCTGGCGACCGTGCCGCGCGAGGTCACGCCGGGCCTGCGCCCGGTCATGGAGATCGCCGGAGTGCCCGAGGACCTCATCAACTGGTCGGCGTCCCGCCGCCAGCGCATCGAGGACGCCCTGGAAGTGCTCACCGACCAGTACGTGAAGGACCACGGGCACCTGCCCGGCGAGCGCGGCCGTCACGGACTGGGCTGGTGGGCGGCGCAGGAGACCCGGCCCCCGAAGAAGCAGCCGAAGCCGCTCGCGCAGCTGCTCGCGTGGTGGCGCGCCTCCGCGATCCTCCGCTTCGGCCAGCAGCTCATCGACGGCCTCCTGGACAGGTGCCGGGCAGCCGGAGCGGCGATCCGGGCGCGGGTGGCGCCCACCGTGGACGTGGCGCTCGCCGCCGTCGATGTCGCCGCGGTCGTCTTCACCGTGCGAGAGAAGTTCTCCCGGCGCCACATCCTGGCCGAAGCGCGCCGGCACCTGCTGGAGACGCTGCGCGGCCGCGAGTTCACCCGCGGCCTGGACGACTACATCGCCCACCGGGCCCTGCTGCGGTACTCCCGCCGCCACACGGTCACCAAGCCCGGCCGGGAAGCGCCGGCGGCGGACCGGATGACCTACACCGCCGACTTCCCGGTGCCGCACCGGTGGTGGATCGCCCCCGCCGAAGGCACACCGCCACGGGAGTCCAGCCGCTACGAGCGCGCCCGGGTCGCCAGCCTCGCCGTGCAGAACGCGATCCGTGACGCCCGCATCCGAGCCGACACCGCCACCGCCAACGAGGCGACGACGACTTCTGCCGTCTCTGCACCCGCCGATCACGGCGACCTCGAGGGCGAGACGGCGTCCGCTCCCCACGCCGTCGACCACCCGGGCCGGGACGCCGCCCTGACCCCGGCGCAGCGGGCCGCCGCTGTCCAGGCCCACCAGCAGGCCGCGATGCCCGAGGAGTACCTGGAGGGCCGCACGACCGACCCGGCGACGTGGCTGCGCACACCGAAGAACCTGGACCGGCTCGCCGCCTACACCCGCGCCGCCGAAACCCGCCGCCGCGTCATGGAGGATCGGAAGGCGGCGGCCGCCGACCCGGCCAGTCCGGTCGACGGCCGCCGCCAGGAGCACGAGCAGCAGCACCAGCAGCCCGACCCCGGCCAAGGAGGCCAGGGCCTCCGGCCGTGACGCCCCGTGCGGCCCGCACGACGGGACGGACGACGAAGTCACCGCGCCAGGCGCCGGGACGGATTGGCCGCCCGCCCCCGGAGTCACCCGGGAGCGGGGAGGGTGCCGGGGACCGCCCCCTCAAGCACGGAGGCCCCATGGTTGCCCCGACCCCGCCGCGCCTTTCGCCGGAGCAGCGCGAGCGCCTGGAGCAGCTCGCCGACGCGGCCCGGCTGCGTATGGCGCTGTACCCGTCACCGACGACGCCGCCACCCACCCGGGGACGCTCCCGCTCCCGGCAGTACCCCGGTGGCCGGCCGAACCCGTGGCGCACCGCGCGGGGCCGTCGCCGGGGATGAGTGGACACGGTGGACTCCACCGCGCGCCCGTGCACGGAGGGGAGTGGAGACCACGGTGGCGCGGTCCACTCGGTGCGTTCCACCCGGTGGGGGAGTGCGGAGCATCCCGGCATCCGGTGCGGTGGTGCGGTGCATCGGGCGCACCGGCGCGCCCGCCGACGATGCCGTGCACTCCCACCCACCGCACCACCGCACCGGTGCGCCGCACCCACCGCATCGCGCACCGCACCGCACGCTCCACCGGCGCGCGTCGGAGTGGCCGCCACTCCCGCCCGCTCCACCCGATGCGTGCACAGAGGGTGACGGTGCATCGGGTGCGGTGCACTCGATGCACCCCCCTTGACCGGGTGTGCCGCACGGATTCCACCCAGCCCATCCGGTGGAAAGCAACCCTTGTCCAGCTACGAGTTTCCGCGTGATCTTCGACGTTTCCCCTTGACACATTCCGCTACCGCCACGGAGCCGCCCCACACCGTGTCCTTGATGCCCGGTGCGCGAGGGGAGACTTCTCCCTCCCGGCGCACCGCGCACCGTCACCGTCCGTAGGGGCAGTGCGTGGCGCGGAGGATGCCGTGCATCGCCGCATCGCGGTGCGGTCCACCGAGTGGAAGCGCACGCCATCCTCCGCACCGAGTGGAGAGTGGAGAGTGGAGGCCACCGCGAAGCGCACCAGGTGCGGATGGAATCCACTCGGTGCGCTCCACCGGATGGGGAAGTGCGTTCCATCGCGCGCAACTCAACGCACCATGCGCGCCGGTCCGCACCCGCGCGCCGCCGGCCCGGACATCCGGTGCGCTACACGCGCGGGCGGCACAGGTTCTCCTTGGCCGACAGCAGACCGAGGACGGCGTGCTCCTGGTGGTGGGCGTGCCAGCGTTCCGCCAGGGCCCGATCGGTGAACAGGGCCAGCCCCCGCGCCGTCTCTGCGATCAGGTCGACGGCACCGAAGCCGCCGACGGCCTGGACGAACTCCATCGCGATGTCGTGGAACCGCGAGCCCTGGAAGTAGGAGACGTGGACGTCGGCGGGGGCCAGAGGCTGGCCGCTCTCGTCGGACACGAGCGTATTCGACGCCTTGCGGGACTCGTAGTAGGCGTTGACCTGCGGCTGGATCTCGGTGCGCATCGCGGCCAGCACGCGCTGCCGGTGGGTGGGCGCGTCCAGGCACTTCTGGTACGAGA
The DNA here is from genome assembly GCF_004795015.1 of Streptomyces sp. A1277. Lineage (GTDB taxonomy): Bacteria > Actinomycetota > Actinomycetes > Streptomycetales > Streptomycetaceae > Streptomyces. The sequence goes on from NZ_SSBI01000051.1 coordinate 41,273, forward strand.
AGGCGACCTTGCTGCCATCGACCAGGACCGCTTCCGGGCCTTTGTGGTGACCACGCGGGGTGGGGATGATCCGGAAGCGGTCCACCCCCGGGCCGACCTTCTCCGCCGCGTCGGGGTGCATGTCCAGCAGGTCCCGCAACAGCAGGTCGTCGTCCTCCTGGTCGACGTCCTGCCCGAGGCCGTAGCGGCCCAGGACCGCCTGCACCGCTTCCTGTCGGGCCTTCTTCGTCGCGTAGCGGCGCGGGCCGATCCAGACCTCGGGCACGTTGAGCTCCTCTGCCAAGCGGGTGACGGGAGCGCTCACGCTAGAGCACGTCCCCCGGCCCGGACGGAGCTTCGCTCTCGCTGTCAGCCTGCCAGGGGAGAGGGAGCTGATCGTGATGCCGCTCACGGACAAAACGGGAGGACATGGGGGTGGTCAAGGAGGAATCGGACACCCATCGCTGTTGATCGTCAGACGACGGTCAAGGGGTGGCTTCACACGGTGGCTCCGGCCCGTGCGCACATCCGCGTGCCGGACGCTCACCGACCGGCCCCAGGCCGGAGAAACCGAGGACACCGTGCCCGCCGACCTCATCCCAGACCCTGCCTCCGAGCCGCGCGAGCTGGCCGACCGCAGCTCCGCTGACGGCGTCGACCAGGTCCCGCCGGCCCCCTCCATGGCCCCCTCCATCGCCCCCTCCACGGCCTCTTCGGCCGCCGGACGCGTCGGTGCAGTTCAGCCCCGGAAACCGGGGGCCTCCGGCACGTTCGACAACCCTTCTAAGTCTTTGAAGCAGACATGGAAGCCGACCCACACCAGGAAGAAGGAAGTGCTGAAGGCTCTTGGGATCTTCCAGAGGGCTACCGCTGACCACCTGTGGCGGATGCTGCGCCCTGGAGACCGGCACGACCGGTGCACGCGGGACACCCTCAACGCCCTCAAGGGCGAGGGGAAGGTCCGGGTGGAGACACGACTGGAGTCGGGACACCAACTGTGGGTGCTGACCGAGCGAGGACACAAGGAAGCCAAGCAGCTGTTCCCGAAGAGCGCGCGGATGTCCGTGCTGCGCAAGCTCCAGTACGACGACGACGGAGAGCCGGTCGACGGCGACGGCTACGACGAACACGCCGCCGCCGTCACCTCGACCGCCGCCGTGCTCACCGGAGCCGGGTACGGTACCCCGCTGTCGTGGCAGACCGAGATCGCCCACCGCCTGCCGTACAGGTACACCCAGTACGCCGACCTGACGATGCGCGCCCCGGACGCCGGGGTGCCCGCGATGCTCCTGGAGGTCGACCGCGTCAACGAGCCCGTCGACGACCTGACGGCGAAGCTGCGCCGCTACAACGACTGGTTCGAGCTCCTGGCGCCGAAGGCCGACAAGGACAAGGAGAAGGCCGCCCGGCGGCAGGGTGCGGCCGTGCACGACTTCCGGCTGTGGTCGCGGATCTACCCGGCGACCGGGCGGGAGGGCTACGTGCCGGTGGCGTTCGTGTTCACGGGGAAGACCGCCGCGCAGCGCGCGAGCCGGATGCGGCGCCTGGAGCAGAGCGCCCGCCGCTACTTCGCCGGCACCCGGTACCCGTGGGCCGGGTTCACGGCCGTCGACTACCACCAGGCGCTGCCCGTGGTCGTCACCGAGCTGGAGCGGATCACCGCCGACCCGGCCGGGGCAGCCGGTGCGGTGTGGCGGCGGCTCGGGCGTGAGGAGTGGCAGACGCTGAGCGAGGCCCTGGACAACCCGGACGGCGAGCGGCTGTACCGAGTTCAGGAAGAGGAGTCCCGCAGGCGGCAGGCGGAACGCAAGGCCGCGGAGCGTGAAGCGCAGCGGCCGGTCTGCGCCCGGTGCGGGACGAAGTTCACGGACGAACGCTGGCAGTCGGTCATCCAGACCTCGTGGGGAAGCACCGGAGACAACCTGTGCGGGCCGTGCCGGAAGGAGGACGTAGACCGCGCGGAGGCTGAGCGCGCTGCGCGCCGCGAGGCAGAGGAGGCCGCAGTGCGGGAGGCGGCCGAAGCGGACGCGAAGAAGGGGCGCGGCCTGTTCGGGCGCCGCCGGTAGGAGCAGGACGCGACGCTAACGAACCCGGTGCTCTACGTTCCCGCCCACTCGGTCCCGCGACCGCGTCTCCAACCGGGAGACCAGCGGGGCCGAGCGGAAAGGACCGTCACCATGACCTCCATCGAACCCGGCCTGTACGTCCGCAACGGCTTCGCCGAAGGGCCGCTCGCCGACGCCGCCCTGTCCCGCGCGGCCCGCGCCGGGCAGCTCCTCGACGAACTGCAGGAGCGGGCGTCCACGATGACCGACGGCCAGCTCCGCGACGGCGTGCACCGGGCGCTGCGCCGCTTCACCCAGGAGCAGCCCCCACGTGCCAGGTCGACAGCCTCACCGCGCTGGTCCGCCGTGGGGTGCGCATCGACTGGCCCGCCTGCGACCGTCTGCCCTGCGCCTGACGCCCGTCCTGCGGGAGGGCGCCCCCGTGCCCTCCCGCAGGACGGGAGGGGCCGGACTTCCGGTCGCTGCCGGCCTTCCGCTGTCGGTGGTGGCTGGGAGGCTGGTCGGATGAACGCGGATGACGAGCAGCTGCTGCGCGGTCGGGTGTACGGCTGCGACCACGACGCCCCCAACCCGGGCCCGCTGCCGCACCAGACGTACGCCGCGCTGGTCGGCGGGCCGCTGGACGGGCTGCTGCTCGACATCACGGGCTGGCGGCCGGAAGAGATAGACGACGGTGTCGCCCTGATGACCGAGCTGGGGCGGTGGCCCGGCGGCCGGGCGCTGTACGACCCGCTCCCCGACGACCCGCGTCCGGGGAGCGGCCCGGGTGTGGTGTGCCGCTTCTACTACTCCGGCGACACGCCCTGACCGACGCGCATCAGGCGTCTTGGATGTGGTCGAAGCCGCGCAGCATCGGCGTCAGCTCCTGCGCGCACCCGCACAACGTGCACAGCCGCGTCCCCGGGTTCTCCGCGACGTTCAGCGCCTGCTCCACACCGAGCAGCGGCGCCCCCGCGGGTGCCTCTTCGCAGTCTGGAGCGTGCAGCACACCGCGGGCCGGGCCCCGCCCCTCGCGGACCTTCGCCAGCACCCAGCCGGAAGGCCGGCGCTCCCCGAGGACCTCGTGGACCATCGACGTGGGCGCCGGCGAAAGGTGTTCGGTGGCGACCTGGTCGTAGTCGACGCCGTCGACCGGCCGCACATGGTCGGGTGCCCTCACCCACACCCGGTACTCCGCCGCCGCCACGCCGCCGTCCTCGAGGTCCCGGTACGACGGCAGCCCCACGAGGTACAGCCAGCCAGCCTCGGTCTGCCGCCGCCTCCACAGCCGCGCGACGACCTCTTGCTCCGGGTGTCCGAGAACCGGGTCGGCGGGCAGCACGACGCGCACCGGCACCGGCTCGGGTGCGTCGTCGGGAGGGGGAGGCACGGTCCCTACCGTAAGCAGCCGTCGTGCCGCACCCTTCTAGGCTCTCGGTGTCAGGCAGACACGATCCAGAGGAGGGGGTAGGGCGTGGCGACGTACAGCGCTGACTACTTGAAGCGGTTGCTGGCCGCCGTGGAGCGGTTCGAGGAAGTCTTCGGGCGTTGGATGGAGACCCAGGAGGAGTCGGACCACAGCCAAACGCGCGGGCTGTACCGCACGGCTTGGCCCAAGGAGGGGCAGGACCTGGCGGCGGTCCGCACGCTCGAGCTCGATGTTGCGGAGGCTGCGGGGGCCGCTGCGCGGGCGGTCGCCGTCACGGGTGCGAGCATCCACGTCGCCGGGATAGGTGTCCTTGATCCGATCGAGAACTGGTCGCAGGTGTCTTTTCCGAGGGCGCTCTTCACCCCACAGGAGGTCCGGGCCACGGCAGCCAGGGTCCGCGGCCGTCTGAACACGATGATCAGCGAGGCGGAGGAGGCGGCGAAGTCAGCGACGCCGGGATTCGCACCCTCCGAACTTCATGAGGTCATCTGGACGGCGGCGGCCGCCCACTGGACGACCCACCAGTACCGGGTCGCGGTGCGCGAGGCGTCGGAGGCGCTGACCGTGCACTGGAAGGAACGTCTGGGTCGCAACGACGTGGACGACACCGTGTTCTGGCAGCAGTCTCTCTCGCCAGGCGAGCCCGCGCTCGGCAGGCCCAAACTCGCATGGCCGGGCGACCCCACGGACAAGACGAACAGAAGCATGCGAGGCGGGATGGAGCCTCTGGCCAAGGCGCTCAACAGCCTTGCGACCGGACTGAATCTCACGGTCAGGAACGTCGCGACGCACACCCGGGATGAGCTGACCGAGCAGGAGGGCATGGAGCGGCTGGCCGCCTACAGCTACTTCGCTCGTCTTCTCGATCAGTGCGAGATCCGGCATGCAGAGGAGACCGAGGGCACGTGAGTCGATTTCGCCGGCTGGCCCGTCCCCCGAGCAGGGTAAGTAAGTGGGCCCGCAACCGGCCCCGCGCCGGCACCGGCACCACCGACCTCGGCTGAACGGCCCTGGCCGCTCCAGCTGCCGAGACAACCCGGCACATCTGGACTCGGGAGTCGCGGCATCGGCAGGACGGCGGGCCGCATCGGTGATGTAGGTCACTCCGGATCTTTGCTCTCTTTGCGCAAATTTACGCCCGGGTGAGGGGTGAGGGAAGGTCTGCTGGTGGTGGGGCTGGCGTGCGGGTGGCGCGAGGTGGTTTTCGCTGGTGGATGAGCAGTTGGGAACACCTGTATGTCACCAGGGCTTCGCTCTGGGTGACATTCTTTGGGTTGCCACTGCACACTCGCGCGTTACGCGTCGTCGTTGTGGTGAAGGCGCACTACGGCGCACTCCCGGGCAGACCCTCCAGCCGCAGCCCGGACCTTCACAGGAGAGGGGCCCACGTCTGTGACGACCCAACTCGTAAGTGACCTGACGATTCTTGCCCTGATGGCACGCGTCTTCGGCGCGGACATCATCGCCCTGCTCCGGCGCCTGGCCGCCGCGGGAGTACGGGCCGGCGTCAGCGAGATGAACCGCCACGAGCGTGAGGGCGGCCGGTGACCGGGAACCGAAGCCGCGACACCGCCGGCGCCCCTCCCATGACTTCTGCCGCCCGCCCGGACCTGTCCTTCACCGCGTTCCACCGGATGAACCGGGCCGGCTACGTCCGCTACGCGGAGACCTACCTCCGCCACCGCCAGGACGCCGAAGAAGCCATCGACAGCACCTTTGAGCATCTGCTGCGCACCTGGGACCAGGTACTGCTCACGGAGAACCCCGCCGCCTTCGCCTGGACCATCATGCGCAACAAGGTCATCGACCACGTCCGCGCCCGCACCCGCCGCCCCCCGCTGATCGACGAAGCGGCCTTCGACACCGTTGCGCTGCGCGACGCCGTCGACCCGATCGGCCAGATCACCGAATCCCTCGCCCTGTTCCGCGCCCTGCGCCAGCTCACCGACCGGCAGCAGGACGTCATGGTGATGACCTACCTCCAGGGCATGAGCGCCCCCGAGGCCGCCGACGTACTGGGTATGAGCAGCGCCACCGTCCGCTCCACGGTCCGTCACTCCCTGCGCCGGCTCCGCGAGATCCTGGGACCCGACCGCACTATGGAAGGACAGCGATGACCCCTCACATCGACGAATTCCTCTCCCGAGCCCGCCTCGTCTCCGCCCCCTACACCCAGACCGACATCGACGCCGCCGAAGCCCGCATCCTCGCCCGCCTCCACACCCCCGCCCCGAGCACCGCCACCGCCCCGGCCACCACGACCACCACCGCCATCGACGAGCCGACTGCCCAGGAGGCCGCCCACAACCTCCAGACCCTCTGCGAAACCGTCGTCACCCACACCACCGCCCTGCGCACCCTGAAAACATTCCTCACCCCCCAGCTCCCCGATCCCCCCGGCGCCCGCATCCTGGGCTGCATCCTCCAACTCGCCGAATCCGAGGACAACGCCCGCTTCTGGTGGCAGTACGCCGCCGGAGCCGGCGACCCCGCCTCCTCCTACTGCCTCTACCTCCACCACCGCGCCCTCGGCGAACACGCCCCCGCCCGCTGGTGGCACGAACAGACCGAACTCCTCCAGAACACCCCCTCCACCGACAACCCCCTCACCCCCGGCGAAACCTCCGGCACCGAACCCGACACCATCCCCCACGCCGTCACCGCCGCACTCAACGAGGTCTCCACCACAGACACGAACCTCCTGCCCACCGCCCTGCGCATCCTCGCCGCCCTCAGAACCGGCCCCGCCCCCGTGCCGGCCGCCGTCGGAGCCGTCATCGACTACGCCCCCGCCGCCATCGGCTACGTCGACGACTTCGACCTCCCACTGACCGACCCCGACTTCACCGACCACATCCGCACCCTCATCGCCACCGACACCACCCCCACCCGCGTCCGAAACCGACTCCAACCACGCCCCAAGACCTCGCCGCCCTCGATCGCGACCGCCCGTCGGCACCGCACGTGGGCGTGGGGATGAACGAGCACAGCCACGATGACGGGTCTTCGGATCAGGAACGTTCACGTACAGAGCCCCACCCGGACAGGCGCCGCGATCGGCGCCCTTGACGCCGACACTCCGGCGCGGGACGGTCGTTGCGCAACTGCGCGCAACCGACTTACAGGGGAGTACGTGATGACGTTACGGTTCGTCGGGATCGACCCCAACACCGGCGGCGAGGGATCACCGACGGTGTGGGTGGAAGAGGAGAGCGCGGACCTGGTCCTCCAGGGTGAGGAAGCCGACGCCCTGCTGAAGTCCCTGGTCGGCTCCACCGAGTGGGTGGCCGGCCACACGACGGGGATTCCCGCGCACGAGCGGGTGATCCGGGTTCCGTTCCGCATGGTGCAGATTTTGAGGGAGGCGTGCGATGCCGCTGAACGCGCAGCAGCTGAACACCGCGACGTTCGCTGAGCTGCTTGCCGACGCCCAGCACACGGCGGTCCACCTAGAGATGCGCGACGTCTACGCCGTGGGTGACGAGAGCGACGACTACGCCACCTTCCTGCGCACCGGCGTTCCGAACCTCGACCCGGCCCGCTCGTTCTGGCCCCAGTGGATGCCGCTCGTGAAGGACGCGGTCGCCCGCGGCGTGGTGATGCGTCGCGCGCGGATCGTCTCCGAGCCGGTCACCGACTACATCCGCTACGAGCACGCCATCACCCCGCTCAACCTTCAGGCCGGAGAGGAGGTGCGCTGGCTGCCCCGCCGCCACGCGAGCGACATTCCGTTGCCCGGCAACGACTTCTGGCTCCTGGACGACCGGCTCGTGCAGTTCCATCACTTCACCGGCACCGGCGACTGGGCGAGTGACGGTAGGGAGCGCACCACCGACCCGGCCGCCGTCGCGCTGTGCCACGCCGCCTTCGAGACCGTGTGGGAGCGCGGCATCCCGCACGAGAAGTACACCGTCCAGGTCCACTGAGTAGAGCACCGTGAGCGCATCCCCATCGTCCAGTGCACAGGCCGCCCGTGAGGCGCTGGCCGTGCGGTTGCAGCACCTGCGTAAGGACGCCGGCCTCACCGGGAAGGAACTCTCCGCCCGGTGCGGCTGGCACCCCGCGAAGACCACCCGCATCCAGAAGGGCGACGCCCCGCCCTCCGACGCGGACATCCGTGCCTGGTGTTCGGCGTGCGGTGCGGACGACCAGGTCGACGACCTCATCGCCACCGCCCGTGCCGTCGACTCGATGTACCTGGAGTGGCGCCGCCTCCACAAGGACGGGATGCGCAAGGTCCAGCAGGACTGGAACACCCTGCACGAACAGACCCGCGTCTGCCGGGTCTACGTCTCCAACGTGCCGCCCGGGTTCTTCCAGACCCCCGGCTTCGCCACCGCCCTCATGGAGCAGATCACCCGCTTCCAGGGCACCCCCAACGACGTCGCCGAAGCGGTCGCCGCCCGCATCGCCCGCTCCCGCTTCCTCTACGAGGGCGGGCACCGCTACGTCGTCCTTATGGAGGAATCCGTCCTGCGCTACCGCACCGCCGACCTCGACGCGATGCGCGGCCAGCTGCGCCACCTCCTGGCCGTGATGCCGCTCGCCTCCGTCTCGCTCGGGATCATCCCGTTCACCGCGCAGCGCACCGTGTGGCCGCTGGAGGCGTTCTACGTCCACGACGACACCACGGCCGTGGTGGAGACGCTGACGGCGGAGATCAAGGTGAGGCAGCCACGCGAGCTCGCCGACTACGCGCGGGCGTTCGCCGGCCTCGCGGAGATGGCCGTGTACGGCCACGCAGCCCGCGCCCTCATCCAGGCCGCGATCGACGTGCTGGAGTGAAGTTCCGCAATTACCCGCAATTTCGTTGAGGACCGTGCGGCCGCCTCCGTAGCGTCGAACGACACTGACGCACCCAGCACACGGAGGCGGTGCCCATGAGCGCACCCACACCCGCCGGCCCCCAACCGGAAGCCCCTGGCCTCCAGGCGCTCTCCTTCGGCCGGCCCTCCCCGGCGTTGATCGCCCGTGCAGACCGCGGCTACGCCCGCTTCCTCGCCGTCCAGGCCCCGGGCGCCAGCACCGGCGACCACGTCCAGGACGACAACGTGGCGGGCGCCCGATGACCGACACCCACGTAGTGCTCTACGACCCCCTCGGGCTGATCGAAGCAGAACTCCCCCTGGACCGGGAGCTCCACAAGGGTCTGGTCAAAGCCGTCCTGGGATGGACCGGCGACCCCGGCCTGCCACCTGCGGACCTGAAGCAGATCACGCTGCTGCTCACCGGCTCCGCCCGCGCCGTCGCCGCCGACGTCCGTCGCGCCGCGGACCTGCTGCCCCAAGAGCACGCCGCCCGCGTCCTGGCCGACGTCGTCCTCGAGGAAGCCGACCGACGCCTGTCCGTCCCAGCAGAAGGCACCTCCCGCTGCACCCAGCGCCACGCCCGCCTCGTACGCGCCCTGTACGAGCGCTTGGACCGCCTCGTCAGCGCCGCCCCCGAGCCGGCCAAGACCCCCTGAGACCGCCGCCCGCCCGGACGGGACCAACAACCCCGGGTGCGCGGCGCACGGCACCACAAGGCACCACACCCGTTCCAATCCGGGCGGGGCGAGCACCACTCGACACCGAGAGGGGCACCACCATGAGCACCGCAACGACCGAGCTGCGCCGGTTCCTGACCATCACCGGCCGACGCTTCAAGAACGGCCAGGGCGCACCCGAGATGTTCTCCCCGGCCGTGGACAAGGAGTGGCACGAACTGCTCGGCACCCCCGCCTACGCGGCCCTGTGCCAGGAGACCGCCGGCCAGCCCATCCGTCACGTCGCGAACAACGGCCACGGCCCGATCGCCTGGGTCACCGCCTACGAAGAGGCGTACGGACCGCTGCCGGAGATCTGGTTCACCGACGCCCACGGCAACGTCGACCAGGCCGCCATCGCCCGCTATCGGGAGACCGGCACCGTGGTCGCCGAATGGGACTGCGGCCCCGCCGGAGGCGACGGCGACAACGTGCCCGACCAGCCGGAGACCGCCCGCCGGTGACCACCAGCCGTACCAACGCAGCGCCCCGGCCCACCGCCGGGGCGCTGCGCCTCGTTGAGGCCAGCACCACCCGGCCCAGGTCCGTGGACATCAGCGACTACGCACGCCAGATGACCGCCCACTGCCCCTACCTCGCCCCCTCCCTCCAGCAGGACGTGACGACCTGGACTGTCTACCGCGCCGACGGCGACGCCGAAGCCGTCCAGGCGGAGCTCTTCCACGCGGGCGCCCAAGCAGCGGAGTGGCTGAGACCCTTGCTGAACCGGCCCCACGGCCTTCTGCGGTGCGAGAACATCGTCCTGTTGGGCGACGTACCCGGTGCCCGGCACCGTGACTTGATGGCCTGGCCGCACTGGGTGTTGAAGAACCTCTACGGCCCGGTCGGGGTGATGTTCGGCAAGTTCTACGCGGGAGAAGAGGAAGTCACCGGGGCCGGCCACCGGATCCCGGCCGCCCCCGCCTCGTTCCTCCCCGTGCGGGCCGCCGTCCGCCGCCGCGACCCACGCTTCCTGAGTGCGACCCCCGACCTGGCCGCAGCCCTCGCCGCGGCCGACGACGACGGCCGCGACGTGTTCGAGCACATCCCCACCGAGTGGAAGGACATCCGCACATGGGCCAGGAACCTCCTCCCCCCGGCGAAGCCGTCGCCCTCCTCACCGGCCATACCGGCGAACCCACCACGATCCAGCTCCTGAGCGACCGGCGCGGCTCCCGGGCCTGGAAGGTGCAGGGCCCCACGGGGGCGGTCGCGGTGAAGGCCAACACCCCCGACGCGGACAACGCCTACGAGAAGGCCGCAGAGATGGCCCAGGAGGACGACCACCTTCTTCGCCTCACGGCCGCCGGGGTCATCAGCCCCGACTACCGGGTGATCGCCGGGACGTGGGAGGGCGGCCGGTGGCTGGCCGTCAACTGGATCGACGGCGTACCCCTGTGGCGGGCCCTCGCCCTCGCCCGCGGGCCCGAAGGAGATTGTGCCGCGGCCCGGCCCTGGCTCACGGGCATCGCCCGCAGCTGGTCGGAGCACCTTGCCCGGATGCACACGGCAGGCTGGGCTCACGCTGACGTCCAGCCCACCAACACCCTCGTCACGAACGACGGCCAGGCGGCGGTCATCGACTACGCCCTCGCGTGCGGCCCCGGAGGCGGCCGCCCCGTTCCGTACCGGGGGGCCCTCACCCACACCACCGCCCCCGAGATCGCCGCCGCGATCCTCTCCACCCCCGCCGACACCCACATCCAGGCACAGCCGGCCGCCGACATCTGGAGCCTGGGCGCCTCCCTGTTCTGGTGCTGGACCGGCCACCGACCCGTCCCCTATGACAACGACCTCGACCGGCTGGAGAAGCTGGCCGCCATCGCCAAGGGCACCACCACCGCGCTACGCAACGTCCGCCCGTGGCCCTTCCCCGCGTTCGAGGACACCATCACCGCATGCCTGGCCCCCAATCCCGCCGACCGGCCCACCGCGAAGGAACTGACCACCGCATGGTGACCCTGCGCGCCCTGTGCCCCGACGACGCCACCGCCCTCACCCGCGTCTACAGCGGCGCCTCCATCCGGCACACCACCGGCAAGCCCCTCACCCTCGACCAGGCCCACGAGAAGATCCGCACCGCCCTCGCCCGAGCTGCCGAATCCCCACGCGCACAGTGGAGCTGGGGCATCCTCACCGCAGACGAGATGATCGGCCTGATCTCCCTGCGGCGACGCACCCCGTCCATGGGCACCATCAGCTACATCCTCCGCGAGGACACCTGGGGCCACGGCTACGCCACCCAGGCCGCGCGCCAGGTCCTCGCCGTCGCCTTCACCACCGCCGGCCTCAACAGGCTGGAGGCCATGCACCACCCCGACAACCCCGCCTCCGGCCGGGTCCTGGCCAAAGCCGGGTTCACCCGCATCGGCACATCCGACCGGCACACCGACGATGGGACCGCAGTGCCGTACGAGCTGTACGCGTTGGAGCGCGACAGCACCTGAGACAGCCACGGCCAACGCATCAGAATCTGGAAACCGGCCGAATACGCCTGGACAGGCTTGCCGACGACGCGGGCCTCGCGGAGACTGACAGATCACCTACCTGAACCGCCCCGGGTTCGGTAGAGATCTCAGATTGTGGGGGTTCCTTCGTCGCTCGGTTGGTGGTGAAGGGACGGGTGCCGGTCAGTTCGTCATAGACGGACAGCGGTCGGCGGCCGACCTCGACGCTGGCGGCAGCGGCTCGGTTCAGCAGGACTTGCAGCGAGCCGGCCTCGGGCCCGGGCAGCTGGTCGCGCCGGGGCTGGGGCACCACATCGCCGGTGGTGGTCCGGCGTCCGGCCCCGGTGGGCAGGCCATCCCAGTGCCTCTCGTCCACGATCTTCGCGCCGCGGCCGACCGCCCTCGGGTGGGCAGCCAGCAGTGTGTTCCCGTCGGCGGCGGGAACAGTGGAGTACAGGGTGACCTGCGACTTCGTGGCCCTGATCTCGACGAGCTGGCGTGGGCGGACCTTGCGGGCGGGCACCGAGTAGAGGTTCGCGTCGAAGGCGACCAGGCAGTCCTTGCCGACGTGCCGCAGATGCCGCTGGGCCACCACATACGGAGTTGGCGGCAGACCCACCCGTCACCGCATCAACTTTGGTGCACTCTCATCCGTACGAGGTGGTGCATGTTCACTTGTACGCCGACAGCCGGGGTGCCGAAAGAGACGACGGGACTGGATGTGAACAAGAGGACGCCCGGCAGGAAGCGGGGACTCGCCGTGGACGTCATGGGCCTGGTCATCGGCGTGGTGGTCCTCGCCGCGAGCGCGCACGACAACGAGGTCGGCATCGCCCTGCTGGACCAGGTTTCCGAACGGTGCGGCACGCGCCTGGAGAAGGTGCTGGTCGACCAGGGTTTCAAGGACGCCGTAATCGTCCACGGGGCGGTGAAGGACATCATTGTCGAGGTGGTCCGGCGCAACCCCGACGACAAGGGCAAAGGCTTCGTCCCGCAGCCGAAGCGGTGGGTGGTCGAGCAGGTCAACGGCGCCCTCATGCTGCACCGGCGTCTCGCCCGCGACTACGACCACGGGCCCGACAACGCGGCCTCCCGCGTCTACTGGGCCTCCACCGCCGGCATGCTTCGCCGCCTCACCACCTCTACCCCCACCTGGTGCGACGAGGTCGGGCTGGCCGCATGAACGTCAGCGAACTTCTGCGGCTGCTGCAGAGCGAACACGACGAGACCGCCGCACGCGCCGACCACCTGCGCGAGCAGATCGAGCGGCTCAGCACTGCCCTCGCCGAGACCGGAGCCCGCCTGGCCGAACTCACTGCCACCCGCAAGGTCATCGACGGCCTCACCCCGCCCGACCACGAACCGGCCCCCGCGCAGGCCACCACCGCCACCGTTTACCAGCGCATTGTGACCGCGTTCAACGAACACCCCGGCAAGGTGTTCCGCGTCCACGACCTGCACGAGCACCTCGGCCTGCCCACCGATGAGCCCTCGATCAATGTCACCCGTTCCCGCCTGGGACGACTCGCCCGCCAGGGATTCCTCGAGCAACCCGGACGCGGCCGCTACCAGAAACGGACTTAACGCCCACTAAGAGCGCCTGCACCGCCCTCCCGAACGCCGCCGCACCGCCAGCGACACGCTCGGTGCGGCTGGCCGTATCGGCAACCCGATGTGACGGCGCCGCAGGGCATAGAGATGGCCGGACATTCCGCGCCGATGCACCTGATCGGTGGCCGCCGGGGGGGAGGTGCCGGTTGCCCGGGGGCCCATTGTCAGTGGCGGGCTCTAGGCTCAGCACTACTTGAGCCCTGGAAGAAGGTGGGGTGGTGTCCATGGCCGCCGATTTCGTCGCTTTGCATGAACCGCTTGTGGAGTGGGTCTTCGAGCAGACCTCCGGGAACCCGACGGAGGAGTACGTGTCGATCACCGCCTTCGGTGAACTGCACGGACTCACGGAACAGCAGTCCTACCAGCTGTTGCAGACGTGTAAGGCATGGAGCTTGCTGGACGACCGCTACGTTACGTTCGACGAGCCGGCAGCGAATCTGACCCCTCTCGGTCTGCAGTGGGTCCAGGAACGCCTGCGTCGGCGTGCTGACCCCATGAAGCGCGCCGTGGCCGCACGCCAGGGCCTGCTGAAGTGGCTGTGGCACCAGAAGCACGAAGGAATTACCTCTCCTGAGGTCGAGGGGGTGCTCGGCTCGCCGTTCTCGCTCTTCGAGGGAGAACGGCTGACACTCCGCGAGGTCGACCGCGCTGGTGCCACCCTCCGGTCCAAGGGCCTGATCGCCGGGACCATGACGGGCCAGACCGAGGGCCCCGTCCTGGCAGACATCACGGCAGAAGGGCAGGACTGCGTGGAGCAGTACGAGGGTGACATCAGCGCCTACGAACGCCGGAACGCCACCGGAAACACGACGTTCAACATTGAGCAGAACTCTGGCAACATCGCGAGCAACAGCAGCCGCGTCACACAGAACGCCGTGACGCGGAACGGGTTCGATCCGGAGAAGATCCTGGAGGCGGTGAGTCTCCTCCAGCAGCTGGCCCCGTCTCTGACCCCGGACGCCGACGAACAGGAGGAGCTCCGCGCCCAGGCCGGGGATCTTCAGGCAGCTGCCAGCGACCCGGCATCGGACCGTGGGACGCTGCGGCGCCTCTCGGAGGGCCTCGTGACGACCCTTCGCCGCCTTGCCCATTCACCCGGTGTCCAGCGCCTTGCCATCGACGCAGTAGAGCGGGGAGTCCAGAGCCTGTAGGGCAGCACTCGTCAGCAGGTGAGGTAAACGGGGGTCCGCGCCGGAGCAGGCACGAACCCCCGTTCGCGTCCCTGAAGGCTCTCTGCCCGCACGCCCCCGCCCTGCTCGCGGCCGGGGCCGGGCCCGAAACACCAGGGCCTACACGCACGCTAGTGCGATGCTGCAGCTCAGAACCCTCGGGCATCGCACCCCAGGGCGTGTAGGGCCTGGGTCCGGTGCCTCTGGCCCAGGACAGCGAAGGTCCCGGCCCGCCCGCGCGCCCCGGGGCTCTGCCGCCGGTTTCACCGCCGCTCACGAGTCGTCAGGTGCGCCGCCCACCCCAGCGATTGGACGGCCCACGCTGTTGCGGCCCCAGTGCGGTTCCTCCATCGAGGTCTCGTCCGTCGAGCAGGACGCAGATCTGCCCTTGTAGTGGGAGGGCCTACTCCGGAGCTCGAACCTGACGATTTAACACAGCGCGCCTGGCGGGTACTTGACCACGCTCTCGTTCTCGTCGTTCCATGTCCAGATCGCTGACTCTCGCCAGAGGGCGGGATAGTCCTGTCGTGGCTGTGCGTACGGGGTCTCGGCCGGTCCCTGGCATTGCTCGCCGGTTGCCCCATCGATCCACTCATCTGTGTCGACCAGAGACGGCCGCCAGCTCGCGTCACCGATCAGGATGGCACGGACACTGGCCAGTTTGATCTTTCCGCTAGGCAGAGGGAGACGCCACTCCCGCTCGTGCATCCATGCCGAGGTTGGGCCGACGCGAACCGCCCAGTGATCCATTCCGAGCTTCTTGAAGAACTTGTACTGCTCGTCTGGCACGTAAGCCACGGCGCCTCCGCCGAGCTCTAGCAGAGACGTTCGGCTGCCCACGATGCCCCAGGGCTGGACCTTCCGGAGCTTGATTAGGAAGGCTAGGTGTGCCGACGGCGACTCCGAGAAACATGCACAAGGAGTGGTCGCGCCAAAGGGCGGGAAGGCACGTAGTGTCCTCTCAGAGATGATTGCGTCAAGACGTTGCTGTGGTGTCATCTCCTGTATGGGCTCGGGCACGGCGTTGGGGTGGTCGCCGATGCGCGCAGTGAAATGGAAGAGGTCGTCGCTCTGCGCAGGCCCCAAAATTCCCAGATCCAAGTCAGCCCCCCCGGCCAATCTCCTGGTGCGTCCCCCCTGGATGCACCGGGTCAACGTATCGCCCGCTGCATGCACCTCCACCGGCTCCCGCGCCGCCTGAACCCCCGGGTCGGACAGCACAGCCGAGATGACGTCCTCCGCTTCCTCGAAGGTTCTGGTGCGCGCGTGCCGCCGCACCGCGTCCTGAACCCGCTGCTCCGCGGCCTCCTGGTCGTTCGCGCTCATCATGCTGCTCCTTCCGTGGCCGCCCATTCCAGTCCGAGGCCGGCCAGCGCGGCGAGCTTGTCGACGGTCAGCTTGGCCCGGCGGCTCTTGCTGTTGCTGAGGAACACCCCGAGCTTGACCTCCGTCCCGTCCGGCAACGGCTCTACGTGGGCCCTGGGGACCGTCACGGAGCCCGTGCGGGCCTTGTACTGCGCCAGGGCCGCAACGCCCCTCTCAAAGGCGCTCACGGGCGCCGTGGACGGCTCCATCGGCGCGGCCTGCTCCACCGGGGCCGGAGCGGCGAGCGGGGTCACGCCGACAGCCTCCAGGCGCTCGCGCTGCCCGTCGGCCAGGGCCGCCCACACCTCGGGCTTCCGCTGCCGGGCCAGCCACTTGCCGACGTCCATCCCGTGCACGGTGAAGCCGGGCAGCACCTCCGCCGGGCCTTCCTCGTCACGCACCAGCTCCCGCAGCGCGGCGTAGTGCCGCTGCCACTCCGTGGGCCACTCGGGGTTCCAGTCCTCGTCGACGGCCGCCAACGCCGCCTCCCACTCCGGGTGTTCGGCCAGCGCACCGGGACGGCGCAGGTTGCTCAACCACTGCCCCACCGGCTTGTCCAGCGCGGCCGCCGACCTCGGAGCGCACAGCGTCCAGTGCTCCTGGAAGTACACCCGCGCCGCCGCCAGGTTCTCCTGGAACCGCGCATCGGCCGCCGACCAGGCCATGCCGAGCTTCTCCAGCCGCGCCGCGCGCCGACCGTTCATCTGCCCGGCCCCGTACGCCCGCCGCTGCTCCGCGACCCACGTCCCGAGCGGGAACGCGCCCTCCTTGTGCTCGTACGGCACCCGGGCGTGCCCCTCACGCTCGACGAAGTCCTTGAGCTTCGCCCAGCCCCTCGCCCAGTCCTGCCGCTCGGTGTCGATCACGTTGAAGGACACCCAGTTCGCGACCATCGACGGATCACGCGGAGCCGCAAAACGGAGCAGCAGACGGGTTTCTTCCTCGTTATCGGCGGGTGCGGCACCGATGTATTCGGAGGGCTGCGCGATGTCCTTCTGAGGCTCCTGTGGAATCGCCAGCAATTCCACCGCCTCTTCATCGTGAGCCCGCAGACCCTCAAGAACCTTCACCAACGGCTTGTACGAGCCGGAGGTGAACATATCCTCCGGGCTTTCATCGGGCTGGAGGAATACCGGCACGATCAGAGAGGCGAGCTTTCCCTGTCCGGGCTTCTGGCGCAGTGCACGGCCGATGGCCTGGACGATGTCGTGCGGGGCGCCCTTGGGGTCCAGGAGCGCCACGGAGTCCACGGCCCGGATGTCCACGCCCTCGCCCAGGACGCGGCAGTTGGAGAGCACCGCGCGCCGGGCGGTGGAGCCGAACTTCCCCAGGACGTCGCGCCGGCGCTCGGGGACGTGCTCGCCGCACAGCCAGTCCGCCCAGATGTCCGCCGGGTACTTCTCGGGCTGGTCGGCGTGCAGCCGCTTGGCCACCCGCTGAAGGCCCTCCGCGTACGCCGCGGCCTCTATGGTCCGGTGGTGGAAGGTGATGCAGGTCTGGAGGTTGTGCTGCTCCATCGTGTGCAGGAGCGCGGCCTGGAGGGCGCCCAGGCGCTGCCCGCGGACCTCCTCGGTGTGCCGCTCCTCGCCCATCAGCCGGTCCGGGGTGACGACCGGGTCCTGGAGCTCCAGGACGATGATCTGGTACCGCGCCAGCAGCTTCCGGGACACCGCCGACGCCAGTGAGAGCTTGTACAGGACCGGCCCGAAGACTTTCTCGTCGTCCATGGAGGCCGCCATCTCGCGCGGCAGCGGGTCACGCACCCCTTCGGCGACCTCGCGGTTCAGCCGCTCCTCCCAGATCCGCGGCGTCGCCGTCAGGTACAGCCGGCGGTGCGCCGGGATCTTCGTCTGGTCGTGGATGTCCGCCCACGCCTTCCCCATCGACCCACTGGTCCGGTGCGCCTCATCGACCACCGCCAGGTCCACCGGGGCGAGCTTCTGCCCGTAGGCGCCCTCGAACGCATCCACGAGCACGCCCAGCGAGGCGTAGGTGGCGTAGATGGTCACCGGCCCGGCGCTGTGCCACAGCGCCAGCTGCACGGGGTTGGTGGTGCTCCGGACCCCCAGGTGGAACAGCTCCGGGTCGTCCAGGGGCGAGCACACCATGACGGCCGGCCCCTTGTGCCCGGCGCCGCTCCACGCCTTCACGGTCTGCGCCAGGAGATCCAGGGTCGGCACCACCACGAGAATGCGGCCCTTGGGCACAATCCGCTTCGCGGAGGCTGCCGCGATGATGGTCTTTCCTGTCCCGCACGCGGCGTGTACCTGCCCGCGCAGACCATTCCAGGGAATGCCGCCCGGCGGGATATCGAGGCCGCGCACGATGGCGGCTACGGCCTCAATCTGGTGTTCACGCAGTTTCACGGCCATTCCCGTGTTCTCCTTTTCGCGGAATGCGACGCGTAATAGGAATGAGAGTCCGGCGCGGTGAGTGGCGGGCCGGGGTGGTGGTGTCTGGCCCCAGACTCTACACACCCGACACCCGTGATGCATCACCCACGCGGCAGCTTCCCCCTGTAGGCTGATACTTGGCTGAATCCCGCCCCGCACGCATGGTTCATAGGGTATGCTGACGGGGTATTGGTGAACGTGAGCGGCTGATTTCGAGGGTGGGGGAGTGGTCAGGGTGGAGCGCAGCGGAACCCGTCACTGCGGTGAGGCCGGCACCCGATCGGGCCGACGGTCCGTCACTCTGCTTACGGGGGTGGTGGTCAGTAACCCCAAGCCCTACACGGGCCCGCGCGTGATGCACCTCCCCTCGTAGCCAGCTCCGGTGATCGCGCTTGCGCGGTCGCCTCCAATTCGCGCTTGCGCGAATTGCATTCCGTTAGGAATTCCGCTTGCGGAATTCCATTCCCGCGCTTGCGCGGGAATCCGAATTGCGCTTGCGCAATTCGCGCTCTATGCCCCGGCTTGCCGGGGCATATCCCGCGGAGCGGGATATGCCCC
>NZ_SSBI01000052.1 GCF_004795015.1 Streptomyces sp. A1277
GGCGCGCCGGGTGGCGTGGCCGGGTGCGGCGGCGTGCGCGGCGGCGGCGTCGAGGGCGCGGGCGGTCGCGCGGCGTTCGGGTCCGTCGCGGCGGATCAGGGCGGGGGCGACGACGGCGACGAGCCAGGAGACCGCGCCCGCGCCGAGGGTGAGGGCGAGGTGTCCTGGGACCTGACCGAGCGTCTGCGGGACGAACAGGGCCGCGGAGCTGACGAAGGTGAAGATCACCGGCCCCGGGGGCCCGACCCGGGAGGCGTCGCACAGGAGCTTCTGCCCGGCCGCCAGGAGCGCGCCGACGGCGATCAGCACGGCGGCCGAGCCGGTCAGCGAGGCGACGACAAGAGCGGCGCCCAGGCCGGCGGTCATGCCGAGCACCACGGCGGCGACGGTGCCGGCGCGGCGGGCGTACGGGAGGTTGTGGCCGTACAGCGCGCAGAGCGAGCCGGCCATCGTGTACATCACCAGGTCGAGACGGCCCAGCGAGAGCAGCACCAGGTTAGGTATCGCCGTGGCCACGACGACGCTGCCGGCCGGCTTGAACCACATGTCCGAGGGCCGGGCCAGACGCAGCGGGGCGGTCAGCGGGAGCCTGCGGACGGCGGGCCTGCGGAACCTGATGCTCGTATCACTCACTCATATACCTTAACAGGTATTACACAAGTAAAACACTTGGAACGGAACCGATGCCCGGACACACCACCGCCCGCGCTCCTCGTGCGGAGGGGCGCGGGCGGTGGTGTGTCCGGGAGGGGGCTCAGCCCAGGCCGCGGGCGTCCTGCTTGAGCGCGGTGTCCACGGTCAGGGCCGTCGCCACCACCAGGCTCAGCAGCGGCTCGGGCAGCTGGTAGTGGATCTGGAGGACGTAGTTGTCCGCCGTCGTGAACAGCGTCTTCGCGAGACCTTCCCAGGTCTTGGTGATCCGGGCTATCTCGGCGTCGTTGTGGTCGACGATCGCGAAGTTCCAGGCCCGCCAGTTCTCGGCCTTGATCGCGCCGACCTGCCGCCCGTCGGCCATGATCGCGAAATTGATCTTGCCGATGGCGTTCTGCTGGACGATCTCACCGACCGGCTGCCCGTCCGGGCGCTGCACGACGACCTTGGACTTGATGAACTTCGCCGGCCGGGTCAGCAGCAGCTGCGGCTGCCCGTGGGCGTCGCGGATCTCCAGCCGGTGGGTCAGGTACTGGTCGATGCTGGTGAGGAACCGCAGCACCTTGCGCAGGGCGCCCTGCCCGACCTGGACGACGGAACCGATGGTGTTGCCGTGCTGGTCGAAGACGCGGTACTCGTTCGTCACCTCGATCAGCTTGGCCTTCTGGTTCACCACCAGGACCTGCTGGTTGAAGAGCGAGCCGCCGCCGGGAGCACCGCCCTGCGGGGGCACCGAGGGCTGCGCGGCCGCCGGAGCCTGGGGCTGCGCGGGAGCCTGGAGCTGCGCGGGGGCCTGCGGCTGGGCGGGGGCCTGGGGCTGCACGGGGGCCTGCGGCCGGCCGCCACCCGCGGGGTTGGTGTGCTCGGTCCACTGGGAGCCGTCCCAGTAGCGCAGCAGCTGAGGGGCGCCGTGCGGATCGGGATACCAGCCCGCAGATACGTTCGATTGCGTTGTCACCGGGGCACACTATCCCGGCCCCCCGGAAGCGGAACCCCCTCGCCCGTGGATCCACAGGTTCGGCCGGACACCGTCCCGCACTGCTTGAATCTTCACGCACCGCGTACGATGTGCCGCGTGACGAGGGTGAGCGAGGGCGCGGACCGGCTGCGCGGCGCCGGCGTGCCGGTGGTGCTCGCCTGCGTGTTCGTCCTGGTCGCGCTGGTCTCCTGCTGCTCACCGCAGGCTCCGCGGGAGGACCCCTCTTCCCGCCTGTTCGCCCCCGCGTCCGCCCTCGCTCCGTGGACGGACCTCACGGCGGCGGCACGGCCCGTGGTGGTCGACGCCCCACGCGACCGGGGCGCGGGTGATTCCTGCCACGGCACCTCGGAGCACTCGACGCCGACCGTGCTGCCCGGCCAGCCGGCTCCGGCCGCGATCCCGTCGGCAGCCGTCGCGGTCCTCCCGGCCCGGCTCCGCACCGGCGGCGCGGGCATCCGGGGCCCCTCCAACGACGCCGTCGGCGGCGTCGACCGGCTACGGCTCCAGGTTCAGCGGATCTAGGACGGCCGGGGATCTCCCCTGCCCGCGTGCGGGGCTCTCCCCCGCGCGCCGTCCGTCCTGTGCCGATCCGATGAACCCGAGGACCCGTCATGGCTTCCGCCGACAAGCAGAACACCGCCACCGCCGCCCGCCGCGCCAAGCTGGAGGAGGCCCGCCGTCAGGAGCGGGCCCGCGAGCGCCGCTCCCGCATCATCACGCTCACCGTCGGCGTCCTCGTGGTCGCCGGCCTCGTCGCCGGGGGCGGTTATCTGATGAACGCCGCCGATGAGCAGGACAAGGCCGGGGCGGCCGCGAAGTCCTCGCCCGTCGAGGGCGAGAAGAGCTGGGACGAGCTCACGCAGAACCACGTGGAGAAGAAGGTCGACTACCCGATGAACCCGCCGGTCGGCGGCGACCACGACCCGGTGTGGATGAACTGCGACGGTGACGTCTACACCGCGGCGATACCGAAGGAGAACGCCGTGCACTCGCTGGAGCACGGCGCGGTGTGGGTGACGTACACCAGTGAGGCGTCCCCCGCCGACGTGAAGAAGCTCACGGAGCGGGTGTCGGCCACCCCGTACTCTCTGATGAGCCCGGTCGAGGACCAGGCGGCGCCGCTGATGCTCAGCGCCTGGGGGAAGCAGCTGACCGTGAAGAGCGCCTCGGACGCCCGGGTCGCGCAGTTCTTCACCAAGTACGTGCAGGGCCCGCAGACCCCGGAGCCGGGCGCCGCCTGCACCGGAGGGATCGACAAGTGACATCCGATCCGCGCACGTCGCGGCCACTGGTCCTGGCCGGCGGGGCCGTACTGCTGCTGGCGCTCGCGCTGGTCGCGCTGATGCTCGTACGGCCCTCGACGTCGTCGCCCGCCTCCCCGGCGGCTTCCGCGTCGGCGCCCGCCGACTCCTCGGCCGATGTGGGGTTCGCGCGCGACATGGCGGTCCACCACCAGCAGGCGGTCGAGATGGCGTTCATCGTCCGGGACGGCACCTCGGACGAGGCGGTGCGCCGGCTGGCGTTCGACATCATCAACACCCAGGCCAACCAGCGCGGCATGCTGCTGGGCTGGCTGGAGATGTGGGGGCGGGCGAAGAGCTCCCCCGGACCGCCCATGGCCTGGATGGGGCACTCCTTCACGCCGCGCGGGGACGGCGCGCTGATGCCCGGCATGGCGACCGACGCCGAACTGGACGCCCTGCGGGCGGCCGAGGGCGAGGACGCCGAGGTGCGCTTCCTGAAGCTGATGACCGCGCACCACGAGGCCGGCGCCGAGATGGCCGAGGCGGCCGCCGCGTCGGCGGGCACCGAGGAGATCAAGAACCTGGCCTCGGGCATGGTCCTGGGCCAGCGCTCGGAGATCGCGCTCATGGCCGACATGCTCAAGGAGCGCGGGGCGTCCGCGTCCTGAGCGCCGCTGCCGGGTCCCGCCTGGTCGGCGGGGCCCGGTCCGCCCGGATCGCGCCCGTACTGACGTACGGAATCGCATAGGCTCAGGACCGATATGAAGAGCAACCTCACACCGCTGGGGCCCAAGGCCGACAAGGACACCGTCCGGCGCAGCAACCTGAGCCTCGTGCTGCGGGCCGTCCGCGACGAGGGCGAGGGGGAGGCGACCCGGGCCGGTGTCGCCGCGCGCGTGGGGCTGACCCGGGCCGCCGTGTCCTCGCTCGTCGAGCAGCTGCTGGAGAGCGGGTTCCTCACCGAGTCCGGCAAGACGTTCAGCGGTCAGGCCGGCCGCCCCGGGACCGCGCTCAAGACGGCCCGCACCGGACCGGCCGGGCTCGGGGTGGAGGTCAACATCGACTACGTGTCGGTGTGCGTGGTCGACCTGGCCGGCACCGGCCGGGTCCGGCTCACCGAGCATCTCGACAACCGGGGCACCCCGCCCGCCGAGGTGCTGGCGCGGGCGGCCCGGATCGCCGCGCGCACCCTGGATTCGGCGCGTGAGCAGGAGCTGTTCCCGGTCGGTGTGGCCCTGGCCCTGCCCGGCCTGGTCTCGGGCGGCGCGGTGCGCCAGGCGCCCAACCTGGGCTGGAACCAGGTGCCGGCCGAGGAGCTGTTCGCCGCCTCGCTGGCCGCCGAGCGCGGCCACCAGGAGCTGCCGGTCCGCTCGGAGAACGAGGCGAATCTCGCGGCCCTGGCCGAGCTGTGGTTCGGCGGCCTGGACCGCGTGCGCAGCTTCCTCTATCTGACCGGCGAGATCGGCGTGGGCGGTGCCCTGGTCATCGACGGCGAGCTGCTGCGCGGAGCGCACGGCTTCGCCGGGGAGATCGGCCATGTGGTGGTGGACCCGCGCGGTCCGCAGTGCCGGTGCGGTTCGCGCGGCTGCCTGGAGCAGTACGCGGGGCAGGCGGCGCTGCTGCGGGCGGCCGGGATCGAGGGGGGCGGCGGCGGGCTCGCGGTCGCCGAGCTGGAGAAGCGGGTGCGGGCGGGCGACGAGCGGGCGGTCGGCGCGGTGGCGGAGGCCGGCCGGATGCTGGGGCGGGTGCTGTCGGGGGCGGTCAACCTGCTGGACCCGGACGCGGTGGTGCTCGGCGGGATCTACCGGAACCTGATGCCGTGGCTGTCGGCGCCCGCCGACGAGGAGCTGACCGGCCGGGTGGTCTCCGGGCTGTGGTCCCCGGGCGGGGGCAGGCTGCGGGCGTCGTCCGTGGCGGGTGACGCGGCGCGGGGCGCGGCGGCGCTGGTGATGACGGACGTGCTGGCCGACCCGGTGGCGTACGCGGGCCGGGCGATGGCCTGAGGGGTACGCGAAGGTGGGGGCGGACGCACGGCGCGTCCGCCCCCTCCTCGTGCCCGGTGGTGTCAGCGGACGCCGAGCAGGTGGTCCATCGCCAGCTGGTCCAGGGCCTCGAACGCCATGCCGCGCGCGGCCGCCGCGTCCACGTCGAATTCCTCGAAGGCGGAGCGGTCGGCGAGCAGTCCGGCCACGCCGTCCTCGGCGGTGCGCTGGGCCAGCTCGTCCAGGCGGGAGGCGCGCAGGGCCTCCTGGACGGCCGGGTCGGCGCGGAAGGCCGCGGCGCGCTCCTTGAGGATCAGGTAGTTGCGCATGCAGCCCGCGGCCGAGGCCCAGACGCCGTCGTAGTCCTCGGTGCGCGGCGGCTTGAAGTCGAAGTGGCGGGGGCCGGCGTAGTCGGAGTTCTCCAGGAGGTCGACGAGCCAGAACGCCTGGCGCAGGTCGCCGGCGCCGAAGCGGAGGTCCTGGTCGTACTTGATGCCGGACTGGCCGTTGAGGTCGATGTGGAAGAGCTTGCCCGCCCACAGGGCCTGGGCGATGCCGTGCGGGAAGTTCAGCCCGGCCATCTGCTCGTGGCCGACCTCGGGGTTGACGCCCACCATCTCGGGGCGCTCCAGGCGCTCGATGAAGGCGAGGGCGTGGCCGATGGTGGGGAGCAGGATGTCGCCGCGGGGCTCGTTGGGCTTGGGCTCGATGGCGAACTTGAGGTCGTAGCCCTGCTCGGTGACGTAGTCGCCCAGCAGGTCGAACGCCTCCTTCATGCGGTCGAGGGCGACGCGGATGTCCTTGGCCGCGCCCGACTCGGAGCCCTCGCGCCCGCCCCAGGCGACGTAGGTGGTGGCGCCCAGCTCGACGGCGAGGTCGATGTTGCGGATCGTCTTTCGCAGCGCGTAGCGGCGGACGTCGCGGTCGTTGGCGGTGAAGGCGCCGTCCTTGAAGACGGGGTGGGTGAAGAGGTTCGTCGTCGCCATCGGGACGACGAGGCCGGCCGCGTCCAGCGCCTGGCGGAAGCGCTTGACGATGCCCTCGCGCTCGGAGTCCGTCGAGCCGAACGGGATCAGGTCGTCGTCGTGGAAGGTCACCCCGTAGGCGCCCAGCTCCGCGAGGCGCTGGACGGAGTCGACCGGGTCGATCGCGGTGCGGGTCGCGTCGCCGAAGGGGTCCCGGCCCTGCCAGCCCACGGTCCACAGACCGAAGGTGAACTTGTCCTCGGGGGTCGGTGCGAAGCGTTCCGTCATGGTGGTGCCGCCTTCGGGGCCGTGGGTCCGCAGCCGGTCGGGCGGCCGAACCTCAATTTGTTCACTGTCATGACTAATCATGCACGGGCCGCCCGTGTGACGTAAAGCCCCCGGGGCGAAGACCTCCGCGCGCCGCCGCCGGAAATGCGGAACGGGCCCTGGTCCGGGCGGGTTCGATCACGTAATTTGTTTTCCGTACGATCAAATACACGTCAGCGAATGAGGTCAGCCATGCCGCCGCATACCGTCGTCATCGGTGTGGACAGCTCCACCCAGTCCACCAAGGCGGCGTTCGTCGACACCGCCAGCGGCCGGCTGCTCGCCGTCGGCCGCGCCCCGCACGTCGTCACCGGCGAGAACGGGGCGCGCGAGAGCGACCCCGAGGTGTGGTGGCAGGCCCTGCGCGACGCGGTCGCCGCCGGGCTGAAGGAGTCCGGCGTCGCGGCGGCGGACATCGCGGGGATCGCGGTCGCCGGACAGCAGCACGGCCTGGTCGTCCTGGACGGCGAGGGCCGCCCGCTGCGCCCGGCCCTGCTGTGGAACGACACCCGCTCCGCCCCGCAGGCCGCGGCCCTCACCGCCGCGCTCGGCGGCCCCGACGCCTGGACCGCGCGCACCGGGTCGGTCCCGGTGGCCGCGATGACCGCGTCGAAGTGGCAGTGGCTGCGGGAGAACGAGCCGGAGACCGCCTCGGCGGCGGCCGCGATCCGCCTCCCCCACGACTTCCTGACCGAGCGGCTGTCGGGCCGGGCCGTCACCGACCCCGGCGACGCGTCGGGCACCTGCTGGTACTCCACGGCGACCGGCGCCTACGACCCGGAACTGCTCGCGCTGCTCGGCCTCGACGCGGCACTGCTGCCCGAGGTGGCGGCGAGCGGCGGGGACCGGGCCGGTTCGCTGACACAGGCGGCCGCCGAGGCGCTCGGGCTGCCCGCCGGGATCGCCGTCGCGGCGGGCACCGGGGACAACATGAGCGCCGCCGTCGGGCTCGGCCTCGGCGGCGCCGGGCTCCTCGACCACCCGGTCCTCAGCCTGGGCACATCGGGCACGGTCTTCGCCGCCTCCCGGACCAGGCCGGCGTCGGCCGCGCTGTCGGGGTTCGCGGCGGCGGACGGCACGTATCTGCCGCTGGCCTGCACCCTCAACTGCACGCTCGCCGTGGACAAGGTCGCCGCCCTGCTCGGCCTGGACCGCAATGACGCGGTGCCCGGCGGCGAGGCCGTGCTCCTCCCCTACCTGGACGGCGAGCGCACCCCGGACCTGCCCACCGCCGCCGGCCTCCTCACCGGGCTGCGCCACGACACCACCCCGCAGCAGCTGCTCGGCGCCGCCTACGAGGGCGCGGTGGTCACCGTGCTGCGAGCGCTGGACGAGCTGCTGCGGGCCTGCGGGCTCGACCCGGCCGACCCCGAGGTGGCCGGCCGGCCGCTGCGGCTGATCGGCGGCGGGGCGCAGGGGCGCATGTGGGTGGAGACCGTACGGCGCCTTTCCGGGCGGCCGGTGACCGTGCCGGGCGCCGGCGAACTGGTCGCGCTCGGTGCGGCGGCGCTCGCCGCCTCGGCGGCCACGGGTGCGGACCCGGTCGCCGTCGCGGCCGGCTGGGACACCGGCGCGGACCTGCTCCTGGAGCCGGTGGAAAGGGATCTGACGGCCTGGGACCGGGTCGGTTCCGTACTGGAACGCGCGGCGGGACCCCTGCTGGGCGGGGACCGCACCGGCTGACCGGCGGTCAGGGGCCGCCGTGCGCCCGGCGTCCGCGCGGGCGGCCCCAACCGGCCATCGCGGGCGGCCCCAACCAGCCGTTTTGGATAGCGAACTGATGTTCACTACTATCCGGCGATGATCATAAGAAGAAGGCTGACGGTCGGGGTGGGCATCCTGCTCGCCACCCTGACCGCCGGGCTCGGCTCGGCGCTCCCCGCATCGGCCGATGAAACCCCCGCCAAAGCCTCCCCCAAGGTCGAGCTGGTGCTCGACGTCAGCGGCTCCATGCGGACCCGGGACATCGACGGCCAGTCCCGGATGACGGCGGCGAAGCAGGCGTTCAACGAGGTCCTGGACGCGGTGCCGGAGCAGGTGCAGCTCGGCATCCGCACGCTCGGTGCCGACTACCCGGGCGACGACCGCAAGGTGGGCTGCAAGGACACCAGGCAGCTCTACCCGGTCGGCCCGCTGGACCGTACCGAGGCGAAGACCGCCGTCGCCACGCTGGCCCCCACCGGCTGGACCCCGATCGGGCCGGCCCTGCTGGGCGCCGCCGACGACCTGGAGGGCGGCGACTCCACCCGCCGGATCGTGCTGATCAGCGACGGCGAGGACACCTGCGGCCCGCTCGACCCGTGCGAGGTCGCCCGCGACATCGCGGCGCGCGGCATCCACCTGGTCATCGACACCCTCGGCCTGGTGCCGAACGCGAAGATCCGCCAGCAGCTGACCTGCATCGCCGAGGCCACCGGCGGCACGTACACCGCCGTCCAGCACACCGACGAACTCTCCGGCCGCGTCAAGCAGTTGGTGGACCGGGCGGCTGAGCCCGTCGTCACCCCGGTCGCCACCAAGGGCGCCGACAGCTGCACGGACGCCCCCGAGCTCAAGCCGGGCCTCTACACCGACCGCGAGAAGTTCGCCGAGCACCGCTGGTACAAGGTCGACGTGCTCCCCGGCCAGGAACTGCGCGCCTCCGTCAGCGTCTTCGCCGACCGCGCCGTCAACAACGACTACGGGATGCTGCTGCGCGCGGTCACCGTGCACGGCCGCGAGATCGTGCGGGGCTCCGAGTCCGGCACCGGGCGCACCGACGCCATCTCGTCCGGGCTGCGCTACCCGAAGGCCGAGCTGGACGACGACGAGAAGACCGCGGAGACCGTCTGCCTCCAGGTCAGCAACTCCTTCTCGGCCCCTGCCTCGGTGAAGACCGCCCCCGGCATGCCGATCGAACTGACCATCGACCTGGTGGACGGGCCCGACGAGGCGTCCGACGTCGCGGCGTTCGGCCTGGGCCACGGCTGGTGGCTGCTGGGCGCGCTCGCCCTGACCGGCCTGATCGCGGGCCTGCTCATCGGCTGGATCTCGCGCTGGCGCGTCGCTGTCTGGAGGACCAACTGATGTCCCGTACGAGACGCGTGCTCGCGGGCGCGCTGCTGACCGGCCTGGCCCTGCTGACCGGGGCGGGTGCCGCCGCGGCCGACGACGCGTCGGCGAGCCCGAGCCCGAGCGCGTCCGGTGACGGCTCCGGCCCCACCGAGGCCGGCACCGCCTTCCGGACCGCAACGGCCCTCCAGCAGGACGAGACCGCCACCGCCGGGGCGTCCACCGGCGACTACCTGTACTGGGTCTTCCCGGCCGACGCCGGGCAGCGCGCCACGGTCACCGCCAAGGTGACGCTGCCCGAGAGCGCCACCCGGCACGGGGCGCAGACCTGGCAGGTCGACGTGTACGACGGGCTGCGCCGCCGCCAGGCATGCATGTACGGCAAGCAGACGGGCAGGGCCGGGTCCGACGCCGCCTCGGTCGAGCTGACCTGCGTGCTGCGCACCGTCCGGGCCCTGGCCGAGCCGTGGGCCAACGACCCGCTGCCGGGCAGCTATTACGTCCGCCTCACCGTCGTGGACCTGGCCTCGGCCGACCTCGGCCTGCCGGTGCACACCGAGGTCCGGGTCACCTCCAAGGACCAGGGCGGCTCCGCCGATGTCGACGGCACCCTGTCGAAGCCGCTGGTGCCCGGGGTGTCCTCGGCCGAGCAGGCATCGGACGACTCGGACGCCTCCGCCGAGCCGGTCGCGCTCGCGGGTGAGCCCGAGGACGGCTGGTCCTCGGGCTGGTGGACCAGCCGCTGGCTGTGGACGGCGGGCGGCGGGGTCCTCGCCGCCCTCACGGCCGTCTTCGGCTACTCCCTGACGCGCGGCAACGGCCGCCCGTCCCGGGTGCCGCCGGGCGTCTGACGCAGTCCGCCCGCCGGACCGGCCCGTATGCCACGGGCCGCTCCGGCGGGCGCCGGCGCGTCACGGCGCCGGCATCACATGGCGGAGCCCGCCCAGGAGGTGGGCGAGGAAGTCCGGGTCGGTGTACGCCTGGGCGGCGTGTCCGAGCGCCGTGTAGAAGACCCGCGCCCCGCCGTGTTCACGGGTCCACACGAGAGGGTGATCGCTCCCCGCACCGCCCTCGTAGGAGGCGGCGTCGGCGGAGGCGAGTACGTGCGCCCGGCCGCGCGGGCTGTCCCGGAACTCGTACCACTCATCGGTGAACTCCCAGGTGGCGCCCAGGTGGGCGGTGGCCGCGTGGTCCTGGTCCTCGATGACGAGGGTGCCCGGCTGGAAGGCGGGGTGGCGGTCGAACCGGGCGCCCAACAGCTCTCCGTAGAACGGCCAGTCGTACTCCGTGCAGGCCGCCGCGTGCACCCCCATGAAACCGCCGCCCCCCGCGCAGTACGCCCGGAGGCCGGCGCGCCCGGCGGCCGTCAGGACCTCCCCGCTCGTGGAGAGGAAGACCACCGCCGCGTACTCCTGCACCCCCTCCTCGAACACCGCCGGGTCCTCGGTCGCGTCCACCGCGAACCCGTGCTCCGCGCCGAGGGCCCGGAACGCGGCGACGCCGTCGGGGATCGAGTCGTGACGGTAGTCCGTGGTGCGGGTGAAGACGAGGATCCGGGACGGGCTGTACGGCTGTGGCATCGGTGGCTCCGGGGGCGCGGGGACGGGCTGCCCATGATCCCGGACCCGCACGGTCTCCTCGGTCAGGAGCCCGCGGCGCCGCCCGGCCGCACGCTCAGCCGGCTGCCCAGCTCGCGAAAGCCGAGCGCCCTCGCCACCCGGCGCGAGGCTTCCGGGCGTGCCCGCCACTGAGGCAGACGGGCAGGTTCTCGATGGTGGCCCCGGGCCGCCCGTACGGCCGGAAGCCGGCGGCGGACAGACAGGCGAGCGTGGCGGGTCCCAGCACCTCGGCGACCGGCAGCACCCGGCCCACCACCGCGGGTTCGGTGAGCGAACCGGCCGGCACACCCTCCAGCACACGGCGGACTCCGTGCGCCACCTCGTCGGCGGGCGCCGTGACATGAGCCGCATCACCCAGGAGGGCGGTGCCAGGGCGGTCATATGCGCGGCCGGGCGCCCGGCCCCGGAGGTTACTCGGCGGCGAACGGGCCGTCCGCGCCGAACGCCAGTCGGGCGAACCGGTCGCCCATGCGCAGGTGGGTGGTGGCGTCCGGGTGGAGCGCGTCGGGCAGCGGGAGTTCGTCCGCGTCCGTCTCGCCGTAGAGCTCGCGGCCGTCGAGGTAGCGCAGCCACGGGTCGTCGGCGGACCGCTGCTCCACCAGGCCGGCCAGCTCCTCGCGGATGACGCCGAGCGTCAGCTTTCCGGCCGCCCGCTCCTCGGGGTCGCCCGCCGCCACGAACCGCACCTCGCCCTCACCGAGGCGGCTGAAGTCGGGGATGCTGGGACCGGGGGTGTCCTCGTGGATGGGGCACAGCACCGGCGAGATCACCAGGAGCGGGATGTCCGGGTGGCCCTCGCGGAGGGTGTCGAGGAAGCCGTGCACGGCCGGGACGAAGGCGCGCAGTCGCATCACGTCGGCGTTGACAAGGTTGATGCCGATCTTGACGCTGATGAGGTCCGCCGGGGTGTCGCGCATCGCGCGTGCGGTGAACGGATCGAGCAGGGCGCTGCCGCCCAGGCCCAGGTTGACCAGCTCGACACCGCCCAGGAGGGCCGCACGCGCGGGCCAGGTGGTCGTCGGGCTCGCGGCGTCGGAGCCGTGGCTGATGGAACTGCCGTGGTGCAGCCACACCTTGCGCCCCGTCTCGGCTGCCGGTGTGACCGGCGCGTCGGTGCGCAGGGCGACGAGCTCGGTGCGCTCGTTGTACGGGAGCCAGAGCTCCACGTCCTTCTCGTGGCCGGCGAGCCCGCCGAACCGCACGCTGCCCGCCGGCCCGGAGCGGAACTCCGTGGACCCGGTGGTCATGTCGACGTCGAGCACGTTGCCCCCGCTCGCCGAGCCCCGGGCGACGAGCTTCCCGTCCACGAGCAGGTCGTAGACCCCGTCGGGCCTCGGCGGGACGCCCTGGTAGGCGGTACGGGTGCGCCGCGCCTCCAGCTCGATGGCGGTGGCCCGGGTCCGGAAGACCAGTCGTACGCCGGAGGGCTGTGCCTCGGCCAGGGCGATCTGCCCGTCCGGGGCCTGGGCGCGGGCACGGGCGGGCAGGCGGTGCGGGAGCAGGCCGATGTCGGTGCGCTCCACGTCGAGCGCTCCGCGCAGGAGGCCGGTGGTGACGGGCGTGGTGAAGGGGAGGGGTGCGGGGGTGTCGGTGCTCATGTCTCCGCCTGGTGTCGCTGGGGGCTGGGTGTCCGGGGCGCGCGCGGGGCCGTCAGGGCGCGGGCCAGTTCCGGAGGAGGGCGTCGAGGGCGTCGATGACCCGGGACCAGGACTCCTGCGAGTCGGGAGCGCTGTGGCTGAAGCCGCCCTGGGCCTCCAGGCTGACGTAGCCGTGGAAGACGCTGCCCAGGAGCCGGACGGCGTGCGTCTGGTCCGGTTCGGTCAGGTCGTAGCCGCGCAGGATCGCCCGGGTCATCCGCGCGTGCCGGCCGCCCGCACTGGCCGCCGCCGCTTCGGGGTCCAGCTTCATCTGGGCCGCCGCGTAACGGCCGGGGTGCTCACGGGCGTAGTCGCGGTACACGTCGGCGAAGGCGCTCAGGGCGTCCTTGCCGGCCCGGCCCGCCAGCGCGGCGGCGCCCCGGTCGGCGAGCTCTTCCAGGGCGAGCAGGGCGATCCGGGTCCGCAGGTCGTGGGAGTTCTTCAGGTGCGAGTAGAGGCTCGCGACCTTGACGTCGAACCGCCGGGCGAGCGCCGACACGGTGACCTGTTCGAAGCCGACCTCGTCGGCCAGCTCGGCTCCCGCCCTGGTCAGGCGTTCCGCGGTCAGGCCCGCACGCACCATGGTCGCCTCCTCGTCCGGTGACGGCCATCATGCGCCCGCCTAAAGCCTTTAGGCAAATTCGGAAGTACTCAAGGCAAGCGTTCGACGGCCTCCATGGCGCGTCGCTCCGAGGCGCGGCGGCGGGGCCCGGGCCTCCGCCGCCGCCGCGCTTACGCTCAGGCGCCGCGCACCGTCACCGTGCCCGTGCCCTCCCCCGTCGCTCCCGTCGCCTCGGCGACCACGCGGTAGGGGCGGTCGATCCGCTCGGAGGTGACGGTCAGGGTGTCTCCGTCCCGCACCACCCGGAAGGTGGCGGCGGCCGCACCGGTCAGGTCCGGCACGGTGACGGAGGTGCCGTCGCCCTCGGGGGCGTCGCCGAAGACGCGCAGGGTGAGCCCGTCGAGCCAGTCCCCGTCGGGGCGCTGGTCGTCACCGCCCCAGGGCAGGACCGCGCCGGGGCGCACGAGGACGGGCAGGCTGTCGAAGCCGTGCGTCTCGTGGCGCCAGACGGGACCGGTGATCGTCTCGCCGGTCAGCAGGTGGGTCCAGGTGCCCTCGGGGACGTAGTACTCGACCTGGCCGTCCTCCGTGAAGACCGGCGCGACCAGCAGGTCCGGGCCGAGCATGTACTGCCGGTCCAGCGTCCGGGTGGCCGGATCGCCGGGGAACTCCAGCAGCATCGGCCGCATCATCGGGACGCCCGTGCGGTGGGCGGTGGCGGCGGCCCCGTACAGGTAGGGCATCAGCCGGTGCTTGAGCAGGGTGAACGTCCGGGCGACGTCCACCGCTTCCTCGCCGAACTCCCACGGCACCCGGTAGGAGACGTTGCCGTGCAGCCGGCTGTGCGAGGAGAGCAGGCCGAAGGCGAGCCAGCGCTTGAAGACGGCCGGGTCGGGGGTCCCCTCGAAGCCGCCGATGTCGTGGCTCCAGAATCCGAACCCGGACAGGCTCAGCGAGAGGCCGCCGCGCAGTGACTCGGCCATCGCCGTGAACGAGGCGAAGCAGTCGCCGCCCCAGTGGACGGGGAACTGCTGGCCGCCGGCCGTCGCCGAGCGGGCGAAGAGGACCGCCTCGCCGTGGCCGCGCTCCTTCTCCAGGAGTTCGAAGACCGTCTTGTTGTAGATCTGCGCGTAGTAGTTGTGCATCCGCTCGGGGTCGGAGCCGTCGTGCCAGACGACGTCGGTGGGGATGCGCTCGCCGAAGTCGGTCTTGAAGCAGTCGACGCCCTGATCGAGCAGGGCCCGGAGCTTGCCGGTGTACCACTCGCGCGCGGCCGGGCTGGTGAAGTCGACCAGGGCCATGCCGGGCTGCCACAGGTCCCACTGCCACACGTCTCCGCTGGGGCGGCGGACGAGGTGGCCGAGTTCGGCGCCCTCCGCGAAGAGCGCGGACTTCTGGGCGATGTACGGGTTGATCCACATGCTGATGCGCAGCCCGCGTTCCTTGAGCCGGGCCAGCATGCCTTCCGGATCGGGGAAGACGTCCGGGTCCCACAGGAAGTCCGACCACTGGTACTCGCGCATCCAGAAGCAGTCGAAGTGGAAGACGGAGAGCGGGATGCCGCGCTCGGCCATGCCGTCCACGAACGAGGTGACCGTCTCCTCGTCGTACGAGGTGCAGAAGGACGTCGTCAGCCACAGCCCGAACGACCAGGCCGGCGGCAGGGCGGGGCGGCCGGTGAGCGCGGTGTAGCGGGCCAGCACCTCCTTGGGGGTGGGCCCGGCCACGATGTAGAACTCCAGCGACTGGTCCTCGACGCTGAACTGCACCTGCCCGACCGACTCCGAACCGACCTCGAAGGAGACCTTGCCCGGGTGGTTGACGAAGACGCCGTAACCGCGCGAGGAGAGGTAGAACGGGACGTTCTTGTAGGCGAGTTCGCTGCTGGTGCCGCCATCGGCCTGCCAGATGTCCACGCTCTGGCCGTTCTTGACGTACGGGGTGAAGCGCTCGCCGAGCCCGTAGATGTTCTCGCCCACCTCAAGGGCCAGTTGGGCGATCATGTGGTGGGCACCGTCGGGGGTGGTGGCGAAGGCGGTGCCCTTGGTGTCGACCCCGGTCAGGCGGCGGCCCTCGGCGTCGAGGAAGGTCAGGCCCCAGGGGCCCTCGCCGTCCATGCGCAACGTCAGCGGCCCGCTGGTGAGTTCGGTGACGCTCCCGTCCTGCCGGGTACGGGCCCCGGCGGCCGCCGGGTCGAGGCCGGGGAAGGCGAAGTCGGGGCCCCGGCGGGCCTTGCCGGCGTGGTGCGTGGTGCGGACGCCGATGATGCCCTCGGCCGGGGAGAAGCAGTCGACGGTGATGAGCGGGGTGTTGAGGGTGTCGCCGCGGGCGGCGACCCGTTTGACCGCGGCGTACGCGGTGAACTGGTCGGCACTGACGCGCAGATCGCGGATCTCGGTCGCGTAGGAGGCGCGTACGCCCTCACGCATGAGCCAGAAGCCGTCGGTGAACTTCATGCGGACTCCTTGCCGGGGGCAACGGGAGGGGGAGGAAGAGGGGGGCGGGCGGCGGTGCGGTTCACTCGCCGCGCCCGGTGAAGGCGAGCCGGGCCAGCCGGACGGTGCCGCGCAGGGCGATCCGCAGGTCGCCGACGCCGGAGGCGTTCAGCCCGGCCCGCAGGGTGCGGTAGTCGTACGGTCCTTCGGTGGCCGGGACCGGGACGGTGACCGTGGTGCCGTCGACGGTGATCAGGACGGCCCCCTCCCCCGAGGCGGAGACCTCGACGCCGCTCGTACCGGCCGCGAAGTCGCAGCACCGGTAGAGGAGTTCGTTGGCCTCGGCGGTGGCGGTGACCGCGTCGCCGTCCGTCTTCGCCCGGTCCACGATCTCGGTGGCCAGCTGCTCGTCGTAGTCGGCCGCCTCCAGGCCGCGGGCCAGGACCGGGCGCGGCCCGGCCGCCTCGCCGTCGACGGTGAGGACCGTGCCGAGCCGGATGTCCGCACTGGAGGCGCCCGCCTGGATCTCGTACGCGCCGGGCTCGACGGTCCAGCGGCCGTGCGCCACGTCCCAGTGGCCGAGTTCCTCGACCGGCACGGTGAAGGCGACGCGCTCCGCCGCGCCGGGGGCCAGGTGCAGCCGGCGGTGGCCGGCCAGCTGGCGCAGCGGCCGGGCGACGGACGGGGCGACGGCCCGTACGTAGAGCTGGGCGACCTCGTCGGAGGCGACGGCGCCCGTGTTGGTGACGGTGAGCGAGACGCGCAGCAGGTCGCCATCGCGTTCGGCGGTCAGGGCGCTGTAGGTGAAGTCGCCGTACGTGAGTCCGTGGCCGAACGGGTAGAGCGGGGCGCCCTTGTAGTAGAGGTAGGTCTGCCGCGAGCCGATGATGTCGTAGTCCAGCATCCCGGGCAGTTCCGCGTCGGAGCTGTACCAGGTCTGCGGGAGCCGGCCGGCCGGGGAGACGTCGCCCGCCAGGACGCGGGCGAGCGCGGTGCCCGCGGCCTGGCCGCCGTGCGCGGTCCACAGCAGCGCGGGCAGTGTGGCGGCTGCGTCGTTGAGGGCGTACGGGTAGGGGGAGGTGACCGCCAGGACCGTGCGCGGGTTGGCGGCGTGGGCGGCGCGCCAGAGGCGTTCCTGCTGGGCGGGCAGGGCGAGCGTGGTGCGGTCCTCGGTCTCGCGGCCGTTGATGTGCGGGTCGTTGCCGGCGACCACGATCACGGTGTCGGCCGCGGCGGCGGCGCGGGCGACGGCGTCCTCGCCGCGCTCGGTCACCTCGGTCTCGAAGACGGTCCCGGCGGATCCGGAAATTTCTTCGCCGGGGGCGGCAACCTTTACGCCGCCGGCGGCGACAGAGACATACCCACCCGTTCCGATGTGCAGAAGGCGGTGACCGCCGGCATGGCCTTCCACCGCTTCCCACCGGAAGGTCTCCTGGACGACCCAGCCGCCCGGCTCGTCCGCGGAGGCGCGTACATAGCCGTCCTCGGCGACGGACAGATAGCGGCCGGCGGGTTCCCGCAGGGTGATGACGCCGTTGCCCCAGTCCACGAGCGCCAGCTCGGACGGGGTGTCCGTGCAGGTCAGCGGGGGCAGATCGGTGCGACCGGCGAGCAGCGCCGGGTCCAGGGCGCCCTCCGCGCCGCGCACCGCCTCGTCACCGGCGTCCGCCGGGGGGACGTGCAGCCAGCCGTCCGCGCACTTGATCCGGACCAGGTCGGCGCCCTCGGCGTGGACGACGCGGTCGGCGCCGAAGCGCTCCCGCAGTCCGTCGAGCGGGGTCGAGCGGTGGATGAGGGTGCCGCTGTACCAGTCGAGCTTGCAGGCATCCGCGAGGAGCCCGACGACGGCGACCGTCTTTCCGGCGGCGGGATCGAGCGGCAGCAGCCCTTCGTTCTTGAGGAGGACGACGGCCTGTTCGGCGGCCTCCAGGGCGAGGGCGCGGTGCTCCTCGGTGTCGAGGGCCGCGGAGCCCGCGTACGGGTCGAGCGCGGGGTCGAACTCGCCGAGCGCGAAGCGCATGTGGAGCAGGCGCCGGACGGCGGTGTCGATGTCGTGCTCGTCGAGCAGTCCGCGTTCCAGGGCGCCCTTGACGCGGCCGGTCATGACCGCGGAGTCCTGGCCGTGGTCGGTGAAGCTGTCGACTCCGGCGCGCAGAGAGGCGGCCGTCGCCTCCTCATGGGTGTCGAAGTAGTGCTCGCTGTCCACGAGGTTGGTGGGTGCGCCGGCGTCGGAGCAGACGACCAGGGGCTGGTCCGTCCAGGCACGCAAGTGGCGCGACAGGAGCGGCGAGACGTGGTTGGGGCGCCCGTTGACCAGGTTGTACGCGGGCATCACACCGGCCACCGCGCCCGCCCGGACGGCGTCGCGGAACGCCTTGAGGTCGTATTCGTGCAGCACCCTGGGGCCCACCGAGGAGGACGAAGTGTCGCGGTCCGTCTCGTTGTTGTGAGCGAGCCAGTGCTTGAGGACCGGGGCGGTCCGCCAGTAGTGCGGGTGGTCGCCGCGCAGCCCCCGGGTGTAGGCGACCGCGATGGCGGAGGTGAGGCCGGCGTCCTCGGAGTACCCCTCCTCGCCGCGCCCCCACAGCGGGTGGCGCAGGAGGTTCACGGTGGGGGCCCAGACGTTGAGCCCGACCCGGTCGTCCTGAGCGCGCTTGGCGCGGACCTCGTTGCCGACCGCCTCGCCGACCCGGCGCACCAGTTCGTCGTTCCAGGTGGCACCGAGCCCCACGGCCTGCGGGAAGACCGTCGCCTGCCCCATCCAGGCGACGCCGTGCAGGGCCTCCTGGCCGGTGCGGAAGGCGCCGAGCCCGAGCCGGTCGACCGCGGGTGCGAACTGGTGCAGCATCGCGATGCGCTCGTCGAGGGTGAGCCGCTGAAGCAGATCGTCGACGCGCTTGGCGAAGGGCAGCTGCGGGTCGCGGAAGGGCTGCGGTTGTTCCGTCACGTGCGGGTCCTTCTTCAAAGGTGGGAGGTATGGCGGTGTCGGCGCCTCGTGCGAGCCCTCGTGGAGCCTCGGACGATCTTTCGAAGCGCTTCGATGCTCAACGGCCGACCCCGTACGTGTCAAGGGTTCGGTGCCGACCTGGACGCCCGGCACGGCGTGCGGGCGTCCAGGAAACGGTTCGGAAACGGGTCGGAGGAATCTGGAAACGAAGTCTTGTGCCGCACAGACCCTTCACTTAACCTCGCTGCAACATCGAAGCGCTTCGACGGAGCTTCGATGGGGCGCCCGGCGCCCTTGATTTCCCGGGACGGCGACACGTTCTGCCGCCTGACTGTTGAACCGCTTCACCTGGGGCCGGTGACACCGGCTCAGCCAGCAACGCTCCACCTCAGACACAGGAACCGAACGGCGGTCGCCCCGCCGCGTGTCGTCCTGGTGCGCCTCGAAGGGTTGACGCAATGACGCCGAATTCCTCCCCCTCCTCCACGGCTCCGAGCCGGAGAAGCTTCCTCGCCACGGGCGCGGTGGCGGCCGTCGCCGTGGCCGGCGGGGTGCCGCTGCTCGCCGCGTGCGGCGGTTCCGGCTCCGGTTCCGGGAGCAAGGAGGGCACGACCACGGGCAAGGCCCTGAAGAAGGTCGTGCCGAGCTACGCCCCGCTGAACCTGGTCGAGCCCGATGTCGCCGGCGTCAACGGTTCGAGCCCCGGCTACACCAAGCTCCCGGACCCGCTGGTCGTCTCGGTCAAGTCGGTGCCGGGCAAGGGTTCGGAGTTCCGGGTCATGACCCCGCTGTGGGGCACCGTCCCGAAGAAGAACAACCCGTACTACACGGCCGTGAACAAGGCGGTCGGCGCGACGCTCGACTTCGACCCGCAGGACGGCAACACCTACCAGGACAAGATCGGCGCGGTCCTCGCCGGCTCGGACATCCCGGACGTCATGACCATCCCCGGCTGGAACATGCAGGGGCAGATCCGCAACGCGATCACCGCCAAGTTCGCGGACCTGTCCCCGTACCTGGCGGGCGACGCCGTCAAGAAGTACCCGAACCTGGCGAACATCCCGACCGGCGCCTGGCAGTACTCGGTCTTCGGCGGCAAGCTGCGCGGGCTGCCCATGCCGACCCCGATCATCGGCAACGCGATCTTCTACCGCAAGGACCTGATCGGCTCCGGCGCCGTACCGGCGAGCGCGGACGACCTGCTGGCCTTCGGCAAGGAGTACACCGCCGCCAGGAAGAAGGTGTGGGCCTTCGACGACCTGTGGACCTGCATCCAGAAGATCTTCGGCCTGCTGCCCGACGCGCCGCACTACTGGCAGCTGGAGAACGGCAAGCTGGTCCACAAGATCGAGACGAAGGAGTACCGCGAGGCGCTCGCCTTCGCCCGCAAGCTCCACGACGGCGGCTACGTCCACCCGGACGCCGAGGCCAACAAGGACGCCGACGCCAAGATCCGCTTCACCAGCGGCCACGTGGTCATGTACAACGACGGCACCGGCGGCTGGAAGGGCATGGTCACCGAACAGGCCGCCGCCAACCCGAAGTTCGACATGCAGGCGCTCGACTTCTTCAGCCAGGACGGCGGCAAGCCGGTGCTGTGGCAGGACGACCCGGCCGGCATCTTCACCTTCCTCAGCAAGAAGCTGTCCAAGGAGAAGATCGAGGAGTTCCTCGCGATCGCCGACTACGCGGCGGCGCCGTACGGCACCGAGGAGTTCATGCTCACCAACTACGGCGTGAAGGGCACCCACTACACGATCAAGGACGGGTCCCCGACCTACACCCCGCAGGGTGTCGAGGAGGCCCAGCCCTCCACCTTCCTGTTCGTCGCCTCGCCGCCCACCTCCATCGCCTACCCCGACCAGCCGCAGCTGGCCAAGGACTACGCGGGCTGGATGGCGCGCCAGGCCCCGAACGTCAAGAAGCCCCTCTTCTTCGGCATGCAGGTCGTCGAGCCGCAGCGCTACGCCTCCCTGTACACGCCGTTCGACGACCTCCAGAAGGACATCCGGCGCGGCCGCAAGAAGGTCAGCGACGTGGACGACGCCGTGAACACCTGGAAGAAGAGCGGCGGCGACAAGCTGCGCGACTGGTACCAGGACATTCTCGACAAGAACGGCTCCGGCAACTGACGCGTACGACGCGCACCGCTCGTACGCACGAGAACGAAAGGGCCGCCGGGCGCACGATGCCCGGCGGCCGGGGTCAGGAGCACGACATGGGGAGCACACGGTGAAGTCACGGGCCACGGTCGCGGCCGCCCCGGACCGCACCGCCGACGGGGCGAACGCCCCGGCCGGCGGGAGCGGCGTCGGGGACGGTGACGGTGACGGCAGGGAGACGAGCGGCGTTCGCAAGGGCAGAGCCCGGGCGGGCGGCGTCCGCGGATCCCGTACGGACAAGGGCGGCGGACGGGCGGACTCCGGCCCTCGGGCGGGCGGCATCACCTGGCGTCAGCGGCTGCGGCGCGACCGCACCCTGGTCCTGATGACGATGCCGGCCATCGCGCTGCTGCTGATCTTCAACTACATCCCGCTGCTCGGGAACATCGTGGCCTTCCAGGACTACGACGTGTACGACCTGGGCATCACCGGCAGCCCCTTCGTCGGGTTCGACAACTTCACCCGGATCTTCGAGGACTACCGCTTCTGGGAAGTCCTCATCAACACGCTGGTCATCTTCGTCACCCAGCTCGTCCTCTTCTTTCCCATCCCGATCGCCATCGCCCTGCTGCTCAACACGATCATGAGCACCCGGGTCCGGGCCTGGGTGCAGGCGATCGTCTACCTGCCGCACTTCTTCTCCTGGGTGCTCGTCGTCACCGTCTTCCAGCAGATGTTCGGCGGCGCGGGGCTGGTCGCCCAGTGGCTGCGCGAACACGGTCACGAGGGTTTCGACCTGATGACCAACCCGGGCTTCTTCAAGTTCCTGGTCAGCGCGCAGGCCGTGTGGAAGGACGCCGGCTGGGGCGTGATCGTCTTCCTGGCAGCGCTCGCCGCCGTCAACACCGATCTGTACGAGGCCGCGGCCGTCGACGGGGCGGGCCGCTGGCGCCGCATGTGGCATGTCACATTGCCTGCGCTGCGTCCGGTCATCGCCCTGCTGCTCGTCCTGCGGGTGGGCAGCGCGCTCAACCTCGACTTCGAGCAGATCCTGCTCCAGCGCGACCAAGTGGGCGCCGGGGCCTCTGAAATCCTGGACACCTACATCTGGTGGACGGGCATCAAGACCGGCGACTTCGGCTACGCGGCCGCCGCCGGCATCTTCAAGGGACTGTTCAGCGTCGCCATGGTGCTGGGTGCCAACAAGGTCGCCCACATGCTGGGCGAGCAGGGGGTGTACTCCAAGAAATGACAACTCTCCTGGACCACGAGAAGGACCCGTCAGCCCCCGCGCCCCGTACGGAGACTCCGCTCCAGCGCGCCCTGCGCGTCGAACCGCGCCCGGTGTGGGAGGAGGAGCCGACCAAGGCGGGGCTCGCCTTCAAGGGCTTCGGCCTGGTCGCGATCTGCGCGGTCATCATCGTCCCGATCTGGGTGGTGCTGGTCACCAGCCTCTCCGACACCAAGACCATCAACGACGCGGGCGGCCTGGTCGTCTGGCCCAAGCACATCACCTTCGTCGCGTACAAGGAGCTGCTGAGCGGGGGCGCGGTGACCCGCGCGGCCGCGGTGAGCGTGGGCCTCACCGTCGTCGGTACGGCCGTCAGCATGATCGTCTCGATCCTGTGCGCGTACGGGCTGAGCCGCCGCGACTCCTACGCGCACCGCCCGCTGCTGATGACGCTGATGGCGACCATGTTCTTCGGCGCCGGCCTGATCCCGACGTATCTGCTGGTCACCGGCATCGGCCTGAGCGACAGCTACTGGTCGATGATCCTGCCCAGCGCGATCAGCGTCTTCAACGTGCTCGTGCTGCGCGGCTTCTTCATGGACACCGCGCCCGAACTCATCGACGCGGCCCGCATCGACGGCGCCGGCGAGTGGCGCATCCTGCTCCAGATCATCATGCCGCTGTCGCGTGCGGTGATCGCCGTGATCTCGCTGTTCTACGCGGTCGGCTACTGGAGCCAGTGGTTCAACGCGATGCTCTACATCCAGGACAGCGACAAGTACCCGCTCCAGATGATCCTGCGTCAGCTGGTCCTCCAGCACCAGGTGCCGCCGGGCGCCATGGGCGCGGCCGTCAGCAGCGGCCAGATCAACAGCCTCGCCGTGCAGATGGCCGTCATGATCCTCGCGCTGATCCCGGTCGCGGTGCTGTCGCCGTTCGTCCAGAAGCACTTCCAGAAGGGCATGCTCACCGGCGCCGTGAAGGGCTGAACCGCCGCGCTTCTCCCCTCCCCCTTGTCCTTGTCCTTGTCCGGAAGGTGTTCGCCATGCGCGCTTCGTCCGCGTCCACGCCCAGCCGCAGAACCGTGCTCGCCACAGCGGCCGTCACCGCTGCCGCCACCGCCCTGCCGGCCGCGGGCACCGCGGCGCTCGCCCCGGCCCACCACCACAGCGACAAGCACCGCCCCGACGGCAGACACCAGCCCCACCGCCGGCGCGCCGCGGCGATCGGCGGCACCGGCTTCGTCACCGGGCTGCTGTTCCACCCTGCGGTGAAGGGCCTGGCCTACGCCGGCCGCGGCATCCAGTACGCACAACCCCAGTAAGGAACGAGACGCCATGCCGTCCCTGCGCGACGCGGCCCGCGGCCGCATCCTCTTCGGAGGCGACTACAACCCCGAGCAGTGGCCCGAGGAGGTGTGGGAGGACGACGTCCGGCTGATGAAGGAGGCCGGCGTCAACTCCGTCACCCTCGGCGTCTTCTCCTGGGCGAAGATCGAACCCCGACCCGGCGCCCGGGAGTTCGGCTGGCTGGACCGGTTGATGGACCTGACGCACGCACACGGCATCGGCGTCGTGCTCGCCACCCCGACCGCGTCCCCGCCGCCCTGGATGGGGGCGCGGCACCCGGAGACCCTGCCGCGCGCGGAGGACGGGTCCATCGTCTGGTACGGATCGCGCCAGCAGTTCTGCGCGAGCTCGCCGGTCTACCGGCGCTACGCCGCCGCCCTCACCGAGGACCTCGCCGCCCGGTACGCGGAGCACCCCGCGCTCACCGTGTGGCACATCAACAACGAGTACTGCACGCACTGCTGGTGCGACGAGACTGCGGTCCACTTCCGCCGCTGGCTGCACAGCCGGTACGAGACGCTCGACGCGCTCAACGAGGCGTGGGGCACGGCGTTCTGGAGCCAGCGCTACGACTCCTGGACGGAGATCCTGCCGCCGCGCAAGGCGCAGTACATGAAGAACCCGACGCAGGTGCTGGACTTCAAACGCTTCACGTCCCACGCGCTGCTGGAGTGC
Organism: Streptomyces sp. A1277; assembly: GCF_004795015.1. GTDB lineage: Bacteria > Actinomycetota > Actinomycetes > Streptomycetales > Streptomycetaceae > Streptomyces. The sequence continues at coordinate 23,757 of NZ_SSBI01000052.1, forward strand.
TTCGTCGCCGAGCGGGACATCGTCGCCCGGCACACCCCGGACATCCCGGTGACGACGAACTTCATGCCGCTGTGGTCGGGGCAGGACGCCTGGGCGTGGTCGGCCGAGGAGGACATCGTCTCGGTGGACATCTATCCGGACCCCCGGGACCCGCAGGGCGGGCAGTACAACGCGATGCTCGCCGACATGACGCGTTCGCAGGCGGCCGGCCCGTGGATGCTGATGGAGCAGGCGGCGGGAGCCGTCAACTGGCGGGGCGTCAACCACCCCAAGCCCGAGGGTCTGAACCGGCTCTGGTCGCTCCAGTCGGTGGCGCGCGGCGCCGATGCCGTGTGCTATTTCCAGTGGCGCCAGTCCCGGCAGGGCTCGGAGAAGTTCCACTCGGGGATGCTCGGCCACGCCGGTGAGAGCGGCCGCTCCTTCCGGGAGACCAGGAAGCTGGGCGCCGAACTCGCCAACATCGGCCCGGCGGTGGCCGGCACGGATGTGACCGCCGATGTGGCGGTCCTGCACGACTGGGACGCCTGGTGGGCGGGTGCTCAGGAGGGCAGCCCCTCCTCACTGCTGGACTACCCCGAGGTGGTGCGGCGCTGGCACCGGGCGCTGTGGGAGAACGGGACCGCGACCCAGTTCGCCCGCCCCGACGCCGATCTCCGCCGCTTCAAGGCGGTCGTCCTCCCGCACCTCTACCTGCTCGATGACACGGCGATCGACAACCTCGTGGCGTACGTGGAGGGCGGCGGGCGGCTGGTGTGCGGTTTCTTCACCGGGATCGCCGACGTGGACGACCGGATCAGGCCGGGCGGGATGGACGTCCGGCTGCGCGAGCTGTTCGGCATCCGCACCCTGCACGAGTGGTGGCCGCTGGAGGCGGACGCGACCACGGAGTGCGACGGCTTCCGGTCCACCCTGTGGTCGGAGGAGCTGGAGGCGGCCGAGGACACCGAGGTGGTGGCCGCCTACCGCGAGGGCGAGCTCGCCGGGCTGCCCGCGGTGCTGCGCAGGGGCCGGGCGGTGTACGTGTCGACCCTGCCGGAGCCCCCGGCGCTGCGGAAACTGCTGGGCGACGTGGTCCGGGAGGCCGGGGTGGAACCGGTCCTGCCCGGGCTGCCCGAGGGCGTGGAGGCGGTCCGCCGCGGGGAGTTGCTCTTCCTGCTCCACCACGGCCGCGAGATGGTCACCGTGACCGTCCCCGGCACCCACGAGGACCTGCTGACCGGGCGGACGGTGAAGGACCGGGTGGCGCTGGGCCGCTACGGCGTGGTCGTGCTGCGGAGCGCCGCACCATGACGGGGCGCGCGCACATCGACGGCACCTGGGAGCCACGTCCCGCCGCCCGCTGGGAGGACGCCTTCCTCGGGGGCAACGGCCGGCACGGGGCCATGGTGTACGGGGACCCGGCCAACGACCGGGTCGTCGTCAACCACCACACCCTGGTCCGGCCCAACGGCAGCGAGCACGTCCGCCCGCCCGAGCTCGCGGACCGGCTCGACCGGCTGCAGAGCGCCCTGCTGGCCGGGGACACCACGGCGGCGGAACGCTTCGGCCAGGGCCGCCCGCTGGTGTGGGTGCAGCCCTTCCATCCCGCCTTCCAGACCCGAATCCGCCCGGCTCCCGGCAGCGCCGACCCGGCGGCGGACCCGGCCGCCGGCTACCGGCGCTCGGTCGACTTCGCCACCGGGGAGATCGGGGCCGTCCGCGAGGACCGGCGCAGCCGGGTCTTCGTCTCGCGCGCCGACGACGTGATCGTCCAGTACGTCACCGGTCCCGGGCTCGCGGTGGACCTGACCCTGGACCACGCCCTGCCGGGTGCCCCGCCGCGCCTGGCCGTGGGGCGCAGCACCGTACTGACCCCGGACGGTGCCCGGCTGGCGCTGCGGGCCGGCTACCCGGACAGCGAGCTCGCGTACACCGGGGTGACGGTGGTGCGGGCGGAGGGCGGCCGGGTGTCGGTGGCGGGCGAGGGCGTCCGGGTCGAGGGCGCCAGGAGCCTGCTGCTGCTCACCCGGGTGCGCCGGCACGCGGGCCACCTGGACCTGGCTGCGGAGTGTGCCGCGCTGCCCGGGGACGATTACGCGACGCTGTTCGCACGGCACTGTGCGCTGCACCGCCCGGCCTTCGAGCGGGCCTCCCTCACCCTGGACGCCGATCCGGCCGAACGGCTGCTTCCCGGCAGCGAGTTGATCCGGCGGCCGGACAGTACGGCGCTCCTGGAGCGGCTGTTCGCGGCGGGGCGCTACCACCTGCTGTCCGCCTCCGGGGCCCTGCCGCCCCGGCTGACCGGGCTGTGGACGGGCGACTGGGACACCGCCTGGTCGGGGGCGTTCACCACCAACGCCAACCTCAACCTCCAGATCGCCTCCGCGGCCGCCGCGGCGCTGCCGGAGGTGTCCGAGGCCCATGGAGCGCTGGTGTACGGGCAGCTCGCCGACTGGCGGGACAACGCACGGGCGATCTTCGGGGCGCGCGGCATCGTCGCCCCGTCCCACACCGACGGCGAGTCCGGGCACACCCGGCACTATCAGCGCGCCTACCCGCTGCACCTGTGGACGGCGGGCGCGGACTGGCTCCTGGAGCCGCTGATCGAGGACGCCGAGACGACCGGGGTGACGGACCCGCGGCTGACGGCCGCCCTGCACGAGGCGGCCCTGTTCTACGAGGACTTCCTGACCCGCACCGGCCCCGACGGGCGGGTGGCCGTGGTCCCCTCGTACTCGCCGGAGAACCGTCCGGCCAACGCGAGTTGGGGCACGGTCAACGCGACGATGGACCTCGCGGCGGCCCGGCACGCCCTGACCGCTTCGGCCGGCCGCTCCCCCGCCCATCCGGCCTCCGCGCGGCGGCGGGCGCTGGCGGACCGGCTCGCGGAGTACCGGGTCAACGAGGACGGGGCGCTCGCCGAGTGGGCGTGGCCGGGCCTGGCGGAGACGTACGACCACCGCCACCTCAGCCATCTCTACCCCGTGTGGCCGCTGGACGCGATCAATCCGTACGACACCCCGGAGCTGTCGGCGGCCGCGCACCGGGCGCTGGAGTTGCGTGGCGCGGAGAACGACTCCGCGCACGGCCATCTGCACCATGCGCTGATCGCCGCACGGCTGCGGGACGGGGCGCGGGCCTCGGCCGCCGTCCGGTCGGTCCTGGCGGGCGACTTCTTCCACGACTCATTGATGAGCGCCCACTATCCGTCCCGCGACGTCTACAACGCGGACGCGGCCCACGCCCTGCCCGCCGCGGTCATCGAGTCGCTCGTCCAGTCGGCGCCGGACCGGCTGGTCCTGCTGCCCGCACTCCTCACGGGCTGCCCGAGCGGTGAACTGCGCGGTGTGCGTACGCGGTTCGGCGCCGGGCTCGATCTGCGCTGGTCGGCCGACTCCACCGCGACCGCTGTACTGCACCCCACGCGTGATGCCCGCATCGATGTCCGCACGGGCGACGGCCACACCCTCACCGACGCCTCCGCCGGCGTCCCCTCGGTCTCTCTGGAGCTGACCGCCGGCGTGGACCGCGTCCTCGAACTGAAGCCGCGGTAGCACTCCCCCCACCCGCACCATGCAAGGACGACCATGGCACGACGCACCCGCACGCTCAGCAGGCTCACCCTGGCGCCGGCGGCGGCCCTGGCGGCGCTCATCGGCTTCGCCGCCGCCCCCGCCCAGGCGGCGACCTGGTCCTCCTCGGACCAGTGGGGCACGTACGACGTCACCGTCCCGTCGTCCGGGGCCTACAACACCTCGTACGACATCTGGGACAGCGACTACGACTACGACTACGACTACGAGGTGATGCTGTGGGTCAACCACAACGGCGCCGTGGGCCCGCTCGGCACCTCGCAGGGCACGCTGTCGCTCGGCGGTCACACCTGGACCGTCTACAAGGGTGACAACGGCTCCAACCAGGTCTTCTCGTTCCTGCGCACGTCGGACTCCGCGTCGGGCACTGTGGACGTCCTGCCGATCCTGAAGTGGATCAAGGACACCAAGGGGTGGTGGGGCAACGAGACGATCGGTGACGTCCAGTTCGGCTACGAGATCACCTCGTCGGCGGGCGGTCTCGACTTCCGGACGAACGCGTTCGCCGTCTCCGCGAGCTGACCCGCACACGCAAGGAGCCGGCTCGTGCGCGGGGGCCGGCTCGTGCGCGGGGGCCGGCTCGTGCGCGTATCGTCCCGGGGGCTCACACCGGGGCGGGTCCTGTGCTCTCCCGAACCGTCAACTCGGGTGCCAGCAGCTCCACTTCGTCCGTCCCCCGGCCGGAGAGCTTGGCGACGACCTGCTCGACCGAGCGGCGGCCCATCTCCTGTGCCGGTATGGCCACCGAGGTGAGCCGCACCGATGCCTGGGAGGCGACCTGCTCGGGGCAGATCGCCACCACCGACACATCCTCCGGCACGGCCCGGCCCTGCTGCCGCAACAGGTTGAGCAGCGGTTCCACCGCCGCCTCGTTCTGCACGATGAAGCCGGTGGTGCCGGGGCGCTCGTCGAATATCCGCGACAGCGTCTGCGCCATCGCCGCGTATCCGCCCTCGCACGGCCGGTGCAGGACGCGCACCCCGGTCTCCTGCGCCTTGGCCCGTACGCCGTCGACGGTCCGCTCGGCGAACCCGGTGTGCCGCTCGTACACCGCGGCGGCCTCGCCGATCACCGCGATCTCGCGGTGTCCGAGACCGGCCAGGTGTTCCACGCAGAGCGCGCCGGTCGCCTCGAAGTCGAGGTCCACACAGGTCAGCCCGTCGGTGTCGGCGGGCAGGCCGATGAGCACGGCGGCCCGGTCGGTCTCGCGGAGCAGGGGCAGCCGCTCGTCGTGCAGTTCGACGTCCATCAGGATCATCGCGTCCGCGAGCGAGCTGCCGGCGATCCGCCGCACGGCCGCGGGCCCCTCCTCGCCGGTGAGCAGCAGGACGTCGTAGCCGTGGGTGCGGGCGGTGGTGGCGACCGCGATGGCGATCTCCATCATCACGGGCACGTACATGTCGGTGCGCAGCGGCACCATGAGCGCGATGATGTTCGACCGGCTGCTGGCGAGGGCCCTGGCCCCGGCGTTGGGGTGGTAGCCGAGCTGCTGGATGCTCTGTTCGACGCGCTCGCGGGTGGCCACCGAGATGGAGCGCTTGCCGCTCAGCACGTAGCTCACCGTGCTCGCCGAGACTCCGGCGTGCTGCGCGACCTCGGCCAGGGTGACCATTCAGCTCTCCATCACGGGACGTCGTCGGGCCCGGCACGCGAACCGGTCTGCTCCGGCACTTCGGTCAGATGCGGCGAAGCGCTTCGACTGCGCTCTCTGCATCTGCGACATGGGGAGACAGAGCGAGCCTAGACCCGCTCGGTCTGCATGTCCAGACCAGTGTCGAAGCGCTTCGACTCGACGTTTCGGCCCCATGCCCGCCCAGAACGGCTCGTGGCGGCAGCCGCTTCGGCCACCGCCACGATATGCCCGTCCCCGGCCCTTCGGTCACATCGACTCAGGTGCCGAGCAGGACGGGGAAGGACTCCATGTCGTTCTGCGTCATGACCGGAAGGTTGCGCAGCTCCGAGTCGGGTACCGCGAGCCGCAGGTGCGGGAAGCGTGCGAAGAGCGCCGGCAGGGCGATGCCCGCCTCGACCCGGGAGAGCGCGGCGCCCGGGCAGATGTGCGGCCCGTGCCCGAAGGTCATGTGCCGGATGGGGGTGGCGCGCGTGATGTCGAAGGCGTCGGCGTCGGGTCCGTGCTGCTCGGGGTCGCGGCCGATCACCCGGTAGGAGATCACCACGCCCTCGCCCTTGGCGATGACCTCGTCACCCACCTGGACGTCCTCGGTGGCGAACCGCATGAGCAGATGGGTGGTGGGGGTGTCCCACCGCAGGGTCTCCTCGATCACGGTCTCCCAGGAGATCTCGCCGTCCAGGACCATCCGCAGCTGGTCGGGGTGGGCCAGCAGGGCGCGTACGGCGTTGAGGATGAGCCCGATCGTGGTCTCGTGCCCGGCGGCGACCATGGCCTTGAGGTTGCCGATCACCTCTTCCTCGGTCAGGGGCTCGCCGCCCTCCTCGGCGAGGATGAGCGCGGAGGTGAGGTCGTCGGTCGGCTGCGCGGTCTTCTCGCGTACGAGTCCGGCGTAGAAGACGTCCAGGTCGGCGAGGAGGGCGAGGCGCTCGTCCTGCGGGGTGAGCATGGAGAAGAACGCCTTGTACTGGCGGGTCAGCATGGCGTTCTCCGCCGGGTCGACCCCCATCAGCATGCCGACGACCCGCATCGGCAGCGGCTGGGCGAACACGGCTTTGAGGTCGACGACGGCCCCGTCCCGGCCGCCCTCCTCCAGCGCGTCCAGCAGCTCCGCGGTGAACTTCTCGATGTCGGGGCGTATCGCCTCCAGCCTGCGGGGCGTGAGCGCCTGGGAGGTCTTGGTCCGCAGCCGGCGGTGTTCGGCGCCGTCGACCGTGAACATGGACCGCCCGGCGTCGATCATCCCGATGAGCGGCCAGTCGCGGGTCACCTCGCCGCTGCGCCACAGCCCCCAGGCGTCGATGTCCTTCACCAGCCGCGGGTCGACCAGGAGCTGCCGCGCGTCCGCGTGCCGGGTGAGGGTCCAGGCCGGCACGCCCAGGAGCTCGATCCGGGCCAGCCGTCCGGCGTCGCGCAGCCGTGCCGTCTCGCCGTCCAGGTCCTGGACCATGGGGTCGATGACGACGGTTCCACCGTGCTGGGCCGCCGCCTGGGTGGCGTGGGGGCAGTTCACGAGAAGTCTCCTGTCGTACGTACGGGGGTGAACCGGACGGGAAGCGTGGTGTTGCCGCGCAGGAAGGCGGAGGGCCGCCGGACGAGGTCCTCGACGGGGACGTCGAGCCGGAGATCGGGCAGCCGGTCGAGCAGCACCTCGATGCCGGTCCTGGCGATGATCTCGGCGATCTCCTGGGCCGGGAAGGGGCACCGGTACTCGCCGTGGCTGAAGGCCAGATGCGCGCCGTTGCCGCCCTGGGCGGACGAGCCGCCGGCGGACAGGCCCTGGCGGATCAGGGGGTCGGTGTTGGCGGCCCCGAGCCCGAGGAGCAGCATGTCCCCGGCCTTGATCCGCTGTCCGCCGAGCTGGGTGTCGCGGGCGGCCCAGCGCCCGGCGAGGATCTGGGTGGGGGTGTCCTCCCACAGCACCTCGTTCATGGCCTCGCCGATGCTGCGCCGGCCGCCGGCCATGGAGTCGGCGAACTCGTCCTCGGTGAGCATCAGCCGCAGCGAGTTGCTGATCCAGTCGGCGGTGGGCAGGTGCCCGGCGGCCGTGACGGCCATCAGGTCGAGCGTGTACTCCTCGTCGGTGAACTCCTCGGGGAAGTCGAGCATGCGGGAGGTGACGTCGTCCCCCGGCTCGGCCCGCTTGGCGGCGAGCAGCCGCGCCATGTGCTCCCCGAACCGCAGATGAGCGCTCTGCGCTTCCGGCCCCCCGTCCGCCAGGTCCTTCAGCACCTGGGCGATGCCGAAGCCTTCGTCGTCGGGGAAGCCGATCAGGCGGGCCAGGACGAGGACGGGGAGGGGTTCGCAGAATGCGGCGACGAGGTCGGCGGTGCCCCGGGTGCACATGTCGTCGATCAGCCGGTCCGCCAGCTGTTCGCAGTGGCTGCGGATCTGGAACGGGTCGGCGCCCTCCAGCGCGGGCCCGACCATGCGGACGTGCCGCCGGTGCTCCTCGCCCGCGCTGAAGTAGATGGAGGGCATGGGCCGTCCCACCATCGGCAGCAGGGGCCAGTCGTCGGGGATGTGCGGCCACTGGTTCCACAGGCCGACGTCGCGCGGGAACAGCTCGCCGTCACTGGTGACCCGGTGCAGCTCGCGGTACCCGATGACCAGCCAGGCGGGAAAGCCGCCCGGCAGCTCGACGGGGACGACGGGTCCGTGGTCACGCCGCATGGTGCGGTAGACGACCTGGGGCTCCGTCTGGAACCCGGGACCCCAGAGCGGGACGGCCCCGGCGTGTGCCGGGCAGCCGGGCGGGGGCGGCGGAGCGACAAGTGCGGGCTCTGCCGAAGAAGGGCGCGTCATGAATCCTGACTCCTGGGGTGACAACTGCACGCGTCAAGATCACGCGATCAACACCCGTTCACTATAAGGAGTTTGCGTGACACAGGAACTACCAACTGCGATCATTCCCGAACCCTGGACGAACCAAAAGGGGGCAGAACTGTCCACCTCTGGCACGCATGGCCTCGCGCCGCCACGACGGCGCGCACCCCCGCGCCGGCTCCGCTCAGCCGGTGCGCAGCCCGGGGTCGCTCACCCCCGGCTCGCCCGTCTCGACGTACCCGGCGAAGCGGCGCAGGAAGGTGTCGTCCGCGTCGCTGCTGACGGTGACGTCGTACCAGCGCTTGCTCCGGCGCAGGTCCAGGGTGCGTTCGACGGTCTGCCCGGCGCGTACGGTGACCGTCTGCACCGCTCCCCCGTAGGCGGCGGCGCTGCGCAGGGTCAGCCGGACGGACCTGGAACCGGCGTGGGTGAACGTCAGCACCAGCTGCCCGCCGGCCGCCTCGTGCCGGGCCGTCACCTCGGGCCCGGCCGTCTTCCCCGGGTCGCGGAAGGAGCGCAGGAAGCCATTCGGGCCGTGGACGGTGAGGTCGGTCAGCCCGTGGGAGTAGGCAGTGTTCCAGGTGTCCGCGAGCGAGGCGCCCGCCCCGGTGGTGTACGTCCAGGGTCCGTCGCTGCGGTTGGCGGACGTCACGAGGAACTGCGCCCCGGCCGCCGGGCCGCCGCTGAACGTGAGGCGGTAGGTGCCGGTGGCCGGGTCGGCGGCCCCGTCGACCCGGGGTGCGTAGGGCAGCGGGCGGGTGGGCCGCGCGCCGCGCTCCTGGTGCGGCACCGCGCCGGTGGCGGGCGGCACGGGTACGTAGTCGGGGTGCCGTTCGGCGTCCGGGGGCTCGTAGCCGGCCGTGGAGGGCAGCTCGGGCGCCGAGGCGTCCGTACGCCGGAAGTCGAACGCGGAGGTCAGGTCGCCGCAGACGGCCCGCCGCCAGGGCGAGATGTGGGGCTCGTGCACTCCGAAGCGCTGCTCGATGAACCGGATGACGGAGGTGTGGTCGAAGACCTCCGAGCAGGCATAGCCGCCGGTGCTCCAGGGCGAGACGACCGTCATGGGGACGCGCTGGCCGAGCCCGTACGGTCCGGCGCCGTAACGGAGGTCGCCGGGGAAGTAGTCGGCGGACGTGTCCACGGTGGACCGTCCCTGCGCGGGCCCGGAGGGGACGAAGGGCGGCACGACGTGGTCGAAGAAGCCGTCGTTCTCGTCATAGGTGACGAACAGGGCGGTGCGGCCCCAGACCTCCGGGTCGGCGGTCAGCGCGTCCAGCACCTGCGCGATGTACCAGGCGCCGTAGTTCGATGGCCAGTTGGGGTGTTCACTGAAGGCTTCGGGGGCCACGATCCAGGAGACCGAGGGCAGCGTCCCGGCCCGGACGTCGGCCTTGAGGTCGTCCAGCAGGCCGCCGCCGCCCTTGATGTCGCTGCCGGTGCGGGCCTTGTCGTAGAGGGGGTCACCGGGCCGGGCGTCGCGGTAGCTGTTGAAGTAGAGCAGCGAGTTGTCGCCGTAGTTGCCCCGGTAGGCATCGTTTATCCAGCCCCAGGAGCCGGCGGCGTCGAGCCCGTCGCCGATGTCCTGGTACACCTTCCACGACACCCCGGCCTCCTCCAGCCGCTCCGGGTAGGTCGTCCAGCCGTACCCCACCTCGTCGTTGCCCAGCTCGGGGCCGCCGCCGGTGCCGTCGTTGCCGGTGTATCCGCTCCACAGGTAGTAGCGGTTGGGGTCGGTCGATCCGATGAACGAGCAGTGGTACGCGTCGCACACGGTGAACGCGTCGGCGAGCGCGTAGTGGAAGGGGATGTCCTCCCGCGTGAGGTGGGCCATCGTGGTGGCCGTCTTGGCGGGCACCCACTGGTCGTAGGCCCCCTTGTTGAACGCCCGGTGGCCGCCCGCCCAGTCGTGGTTCAGGTCCTGGAGGAACTGCATGCCGAGCTCATCGGTCGGCGGCCGGAACGGCAGCACCTCCTTGCCGGCCGCGTCCGCCTGGTGCCAGACCGGCTTCCCGCCGGGCAGCGTGACGGGGCGCGGATCGCCGTACCCCCGTACGCCCTTCATGGTGCCGAAGTAGTGGTCGAAGGAACGGTTCTCCTGCATCAGCACGACGATGTGCTCGACGTCCTCGATCGTGCCCGTACGCCCCCGCGCCGGAAGGGACGCGGCGCGGGCGATGCTGCTCGACAGCGCGCTGAGGGCGACGGAGCTCCCGGCGAGCTTCAGGAGCCGGCGGCGGTTGAGTTCTGCCATGGGTGGGGGCCTTTGCGGTGGGGGGTGTGGGGGCGGAAGACGACTGGAGTGTTCCGGAATCGGCAGGCTCAAGGTAAGGCCCTTGCGGTGTGCCTGCGGTGGCGCCAGGCCGAACAGTCGGCGAACCTACCCCGCCCGTCCGCGTTCATTCCCCCGAGCGGGCCCCCGGCCGCTCCGGCGAACTGCCCGGATCAGGCAGGATCGGCAGGCAGCGCCTGCGCTTCCGCCGGATGCCGGTCCCCCTCCCCCGGCGCGGGGCTGAGCGGGGAGGTGTAGGCGCCGCCCTCGACAAGACCGGCGGCGCTCATGCGGTCGTACTCGGTCAGGATCAGCTCCTTCGTGCGGTACGTGCCGCAGCGGGCCTCGTCCTTGCGCCGGACGATGGGGAAGGTGTCCAGGATGTAGCCGGCGTCGGAGCGGTCGATTCCGTAGAGGTGGAAGAAGAAGGCGTCGAGTTCGGCGCGGATCTGCCTGCGGCGGGTCCCGTCCCAGCGGAAAGGGGGCCCGGTGTCGCCCAGGTCGGTGGCGAACGGTCGCATGTCGTGGGCCGTGTAGGTGAGTTCCAGAACGCGCGGGGTGAGGAAGTCCGTGAAGCGGCGAATGACTTCCGGGGGCAGCACGGGGAGCTGGCGGACGTAGAAGAAGTTGAGGTTGAGTCCGGCGACCTTCTGGCGGGTGACGAAGTCGTAGACGAAGGAGTTGAAGTGCGCCGCGAGGGCGGCGCTGTCCCGCGAGGTCCTGGTGCGCAGCAGGAAGACGGAGTCGCCGATCGCCGCCGGCGGGAGGATGGCGGCGATCATGGTGCGTTGGTTGGTGGGGCTGCTGATCCGGAGGAAGGCGAGCCAGCCGGGCGGCGCGTCGTGCGGTGTCTCGGCGCTGTCCACCCAGTTCCCCGGCACGGCGAGGCGGGACGCGGAGGCCCGGTCGCCGGCGCTCAGGTAGGACGGCTGGTTCTGGCGCTTCACGGCTGTGGCGCTCTTGACGACGTCGGCGGCCCGGTGGTCGTACGCGTCGACCATCTTCGCCTCGTACAGCGGGAGCATGGCCCGGCCCGCCCGGACGAAGCGGTTGCCGGACGGCTGCCATCCGGTGGCCGTCAGCTCGTCGCGGGTGCGGAAGAGGTGTGAGTCGTTGGACATGTGGAACATCGTCCGGAACGTCACACCCCACGGGTTGCCGTCCGGGTCGCCCTCCTTGATCAGGACGGGCACCCGCTCGTAGATGCCGAGGGTGATCTCGGCATCCCGGCGGGAGCGGAAGACGGGGCAGGTGCCCGTGTTGGGGTTGAGGAGCGTGATCTCCTCGGGGGTCAGAGCGAACGCCTTGCGCTCGTCGTCCAGTTCGGCCGGATCGTGGAGGAAGAAGGCGAACCGGGCGGCGGGTTCGTGCAGGGCCCGCCCGGTCAGGGACAGGATGCTGAACTTGAACGAGCGGTGGACGCCGGGGAAGACGGGCGCGGCGTTCTCGAAATCGTGGAGGGCGGCGATCGCGCCCTTGAGGACCAGGTCCTTGAAGAAGAACTGGGTCGTCGCGTCCGTGGCGATGCCCGTCGGCACGATCACGCCCATGCGGCCGTGCGGGCCGGTCAGCGCGCGGCACGTCTCGGCGAAGACGGCGTACGTGTTGATGTCGCCGCGCCCGGTCAGCGGATGGCGTCCGGCGTTGCGCAGGAAGTGGCTCTCGGCTTCCGCCCTGCGTTTGGCCACCTCGAACTCGGCGTGGAGGCCGGCGCCTTCCGCGTCCTCCTTCAGCGCGGCGATCAGGCGCTTGCGGGTGGCGGCGGTCTTCGCGGCGGCGATCTCCGGGTCGTGCTGGGCGAAGAACTCCTGCTCCTGGAGCTTGATGCGCTCCCACGGCGGATTGCCCAGGACGCAGGCGAATCCACCGGCCCACCCCGTGGCCGGGTCGACCCCCGCCCCGGACCCGGGGACGGTGAAGACCTCGGGGAACTCCAGGTGCCAGTGGAAGAACCGGTGCCGGCGCCGCAGCCGGACGATCTCGTCGTGCGTGGACCGGGGAACCGCGTCCGACGCCGGGTCCTGGAGGTTGCGGAAGACCTCCTCGGTGACCGCCGGCGGGGCACCCGCCGCCTTGCGCCACATGAACGCGGCGCACCAGGCGTCGGCAACGTGCCGCGCATGCGTGTACGCGGTGGAGTCGGCGAGGTCGCGGTAGGCGGCCTCCTGCCCGTGCACCTCGGCGAGGGTGCCCGAGGAGGCGTCGACGATGCCGCGCAGCTCCGTGGCCAGGGCGGTGTTGGCGGTCCTCGGCCCGGCGCCCGGGCCGAACTGGCCGCTGCCACCGGCGCGTTCGGCCCGGTTCCGCTTGGCCAGGGCCCTGGCGTACGCCTTGTCGTCACCGGCGAGGGGCTTGAACGCGGCGTCCGGGATGCCGGCCCGCAGCAGGCCCGGGGTCGCACCGAGCAGCGCGTTGCCGTGCTTGATGTGCGCGTCCAGAAACCCCAGCGGCCTGCCCGGCTCCAGAGCCTCCAGCCACAACGACACCTTGGCCAGCTCGACGGCCATCGGGTTGAGGTCCACGCCGTGGACGCAGTGGGCGACGACCGCGTGGAGGGCGTGGCGGAACGCGCCCGGAGTCGGTTCCGGGTGGCCTTCGCGCACCGCCGCGACGCGCTTGGCGATGCGCCGGGCCGCCGCCACGAGGAAGTGGCCGGAGCCGCAGGCCGGGTCGCAGACCGTGAGGGCGAGCAGCTCGCGGACGACGGCGTCGGAGGGGTCGGTGGCGCCCCGGGCCGCTGCCGCCCGCTCGCCGCGCTCGACGGCGGCGTCCAGGACCGGGTCGAGCGTGGAGTCGAGAAGGCGCCCGATGAGCGAGGAGGGGGTGTAGTAGGAGCCCGTCGTCTTACGGGTGTTGCCGGGCAGCCCGACCAGTTCGAAGGTGCGGCCGGCCGGGCCGAGCCGTGGGACGAGTGCGAGCAGGGACTCGTAGACGGAGCCCAGTTCCTCGGCGCCGAGGTGGCCGTAGTCGACCGTACGCGGACGGCCCGAGCCCGCATCCCGGACCTGGGAGAGGTGGCGCACGGCCGTCAGCAGGTGCTCGTCGGACAGGGCCAGGCCGTGCAGCGGGGCGTCGGTCTCCGTGGCGTCGAAGATGCCGCCGAGACCGGGCAGGCCCAGTTCGGGGCGGCCGTTCTCGTCGCCGAGGGCGTCCAGGACCAGGCGCAGGGCCTCGTACAGGTCGCCGCCCTGCCCGGTGCCGCGCCGCTCGTGGGCATGGGCGCGCAGGCGGGCCGAGGAGAACGACGTCTCGTAGCGGGACCGGGCCGGACCGCTCGCGTCCGGGGACAGCAGGGCGTCGCGGTCCTCGGCGACGAAGACGAAGAGGAGGCGGTAGACGAGGCGCAGCAGGGCGTTGTGCAGGGCGCCCGCGTCGGCGCCCGCGCGCAGGGCGGCGTTGGCGGGGTGGCGCAGGAAGCCGGTGCCCAGGGTGGTGAGGGCCGCCCGCACCCCCTTGCAGAGCTGGTCCAGGGCCCGGGTGCCGGAGGCGATGGCCTCGGTGCGCCACGTCTCCAGCCGGCACGTCGAAGGCGCCGCCCCCTGCTCCACCTCGAAGCGGGAGGCGTGCAGCAGCCGGTACAGGAGCGCGAACTCGCCGAACCGCTCCCCGTCGAAGACCGACTCCAGGTCGAATTCGATGTACGACGCCGTCGGCAGCGTGCTGGAGTCCCGGAGCAGGCGCAGCCGGCGGCCGTTGGTGAGGATGCCCCAGAGGTGGGCCCCCGTGCGGTTCAGGCAGTCCTGGAGCAGGGAATGGGGCGGGGCCTGCCCGGCGCGACGCGTGTCGAGCCCGTGGTCCCAGGCCGTCTGGTGGATCACGACGTGGTGCCACCGGTGCGAGACGGGGAACGCCTTCGCCGCGCCGGAGTCGGCCGCGATGCCCGCCGGGCCGACGGTGGTGAGCGGGCCGAAACCGAGTACCCGCCAGAGCGGGGCCGGCCAGTCGGTGGCCGTGAGGTCGGCCGGGGCGGTGGCCGTGAGGCCGGCCGGGGCGGTGGCCGTGGGGCCGGCCGGGGTGGTGGCGGCGGTCCGGAAGGCCGCCTTGAGGTACTCCCAGCTCCGCTCGATCTCGTCGTGGACCGAGCGCGAATCGCTCAGACCGTAATCGGCGGGCAGGCAGCCGGCGACGTCCCTGCCCTCGTGGATCCGGACCAGCATCTCGGCGGGCAGGAGCGCACCGGCCGTCCGGACCGCGGCGAAGACCCGGCTGGGGGTGGGGGCCGACATCAGGCGGGCTCTCCGGCGCCGTGGGCGAGTGCCATGGGTCTTCCTCCTGAGCGCTCCCGCGCGGCCCTGGCCGAGACCGCTCCCCCATGGTGGCTGCCGCACCTCGCGCCCCTCACCGCCGGGGTGGCCCTCGACCGTCAGGAGCGTGTCGGCAGCGTACACAGAAGGGGACATACCGGAGGAGACCCCGACAGCGTCCAGGGGGCCGACGCGGCGCCGTACGTCAGGGCGGCCCGCCCAGCGCCCGGGGCCGTCCGCGCGGGGTTGGCCATCCTGACCACCGTTCCAGGTGATCGCGGTGGCCGGCTGCCGCCGGTGCGGGCCGCGCGCCCGTCGAAGGGGGAAGTCACGTGCGGGGTGGCGCGGGCCGGGGGCCGGCCAGGAAGGCCGAGCAGGCGTGGAACCAGGCGACGGAATTCCTGCGGCAGGGCGACAAGGGCGGAGCCGCCGTGCAGTTCGCGCTCGTACTCCGCCGGCGAACTGGTCCTCATCGCCCGGTCCGTGCTGGCGTCGCAGGGTGACGAACCCGATGCCGGGGCCCTCGACGTCCTCGGTTCCCTCTGCACGGCGATCGTGGACCGCGGTATGGCCGACACCGTGGGCAACGCGCGGTTCGCGCGCGAGCTCTGCTCGAAGGCATCGGCGCAACGCGACCCGCGGCTGTACTCCGCGCACGCCGGCGGCACACCGACCCGGCAGGAGATGGTCACCGTCCTCGCCTGGGACATCGTCGCCGCGCACGACGAACTCATGGAGGCCCGCCGCGGCGGGGACGCGGAGTAGGGCGGGCCGGCCGCCCGGCCCGCCCCCTCTACGATCGAGCACGTGTGCGCAAACGTGATCGTCGCCGAAGACGACGAGAATCAGGCCGAACTCCTCCGCCGCTACCTGGAGCGGGAGGGCCACCGCGTGACCGTCGCCCCCGACGGACTCGCGGCCCTCGACGCGGTCCGGCACCGGGAACCCGACCTGCTGGTCCTCGACGTGATGATGCCGCGGGCCGACGGCCTCGACGTCGTACGGGTACTGCGCGCCGAGCAGCGGGAGCTGCCGGTCCTGATGCTCACGGCCCGCACCACGGAGGACGATCTGCTGCTCGGCCTCGACCTGGGCGCCGACGACTACGTGACCAAGCCGTACAGCCCGCGTGAGCTGATGGCCCGGGTGCGTACGCTGCTGCGCCGCAACCGGCGGGGAACGGGCGGCGAACCGGACGGCGCGGGCGTGCTGACGGTGGGGGCGCTGGTCGTCGACCCGGCCCGGCACGTGGTGTCGGTGGAGGGTCGGGCGGTGGAGTGCACCCCGGGCGAGTTCCGGATCCTCTCCGCGCTCGCGGCCGAGCCCGACCGGGTGTTCTCCCGGCAGCAACTCCTCGCCGAACTGCACGGGTTCGACCGCTACATCAGCGACCGCACCGTGGACGTGCACGTGATGAACCTGCGCAAAAAGATCGAACCGGCCCCGCGCAGGCCCGTCCGGCTGCTCACCGTCTTCGGTGTCGGCTACAAGCTGACGGACCCGGCGAAGGCGGCGGCGCGTGCTTCGTCGTAGCGCGAGGCGTCCGGGCGGGGGCGCTCCGGGCGCGGGCACGGGTACGGAAGGTCCGGGCGGGGGCGCTCCGGGCGCGGGCACGGGAGGTTCGGGCGGGGGCGCTCCGGGCGCGGGCACGGGTACGGAAGGTCCGGGCGAGGGTGCTCCGGGCGCGGGCACGGGACGTCCGGGCGGGGGGCGGCGGCCCGTCGCGTTGCGCAAGAGCCTGTTCGCCCGGCTGCTGGCCGTCTCCGCGCTGGTCGCGGCCTGTTCGGTGGCGGCGACCGCCTGGCTCGCCGTGCAGACGACGTCCGGCGCGATCCGCCAGGAGCAGGGCCAGAACCTCACCGCCGACGCCCGGATCTACCACCGCCTGCTCGGTTACGCGGCAGCCCACCCCACCTGGGACGGTGTGGAGGAGACCGTGCGGGAGCTGGCCGAGCAGTCCGGCCGGCGGATCGCGCTGACGACGCAGGCGCGCGCCCCGCTCGCCGACTCGGCGGAGCCCGAGCCCGCGACCGCGCTTCCGGCCCAGGCGTCGGCCGTCGTGGACCCTTTGGCGGTGGACACGGCGCTGGCGGCGGAGAACGCCGGGGCGTCCGGCACCACCACCGACCGGGTCGATCCGCGAGCGGTGGGGCCCTTCCGGCTGCCGGCGTCGGAGCGTACCCGGCTGCGCAAGGTCGCCGACCGGAGCGTGGCCTGCCTCAGCGACGCCGGGATCGCCTCGGACGTGGTCGCGAGCGCGAGCGGGCGCCCCCTGATCCAGGTGGTCGGCGGCAACGACCCCGAACGTGTGCAGGGCACCGGATGCGCCGTCGACGCGCTGGACACCCCGACGGCCACCGAGAAGAAGGCGCTCAAGGCGCTGAACCAGCTGGCCGACGCCTGTCTGAAGCGCCAGGGCCGCGACGGTGTCCAGCTGAAGCTGGGCCTGTCCTGGGGGCAGGCGGCCGAGCCGGTGCCCGCGGAAGCGGTGCCGATGCCCCCGGGCGCGCTCCCCACGCTGCCACCGACCGCCGTACCGAGCGTCGCCCCGACCTCCGTACCCCGCGAGCGGCAGAGCGCGACGCCGAGTGCCGCGCCGAGCCCCGGCCCCCAGCAGGCGGCCGGCAACAGCGAGGACGACCGGGCCATCGCCTCCTGCGTGGGCACCGCCCGCCGCGAGCAGCTCAGCTCGTACGTCGCCTCGCCCGCGCTGCTGTTCATCGGCGACACGGGCGGCGCCACCGTGCCCGGCTTCGACCTCTCGCCGGCCAACACCGCCCGGATCGCGGGCGCTGCGGCCCTCGTGCTGGCCCTCACCGTCGGCGCCTCGGTCCTCGTCGGGGCCCGGCTCGTACGGCCGCTGCGCGCCCTGACCGGTGCGGCCCAGCGGATGCGTGACGGGGAGGACACCGCGCCCGTCGTGGTCGCCGCGGACAACGAGATCGGGCGGCTCGCCGCCGCGTTCAACGACATGTCCGCCCACCGCGCCCGCCTGGAAGTGCAGCGCAAGGCCATGGTCAGCGACGTCGCCCACGAACTGCGCACCCCGCTCAGCAACATCCGGGGCTGGCTGGAGGCCGCGCAGGACGGGGTCGCCGAACCCGACCCGGCGTTCATCGCCTTCCTGCACGACGAGGCGGTCCAGCTCCAGCACATCATCGACGACCTCCAGGACCTGGCGCAGGCCGACGCCGACGCCCTGCGGCTGCACCCCGAACCCGTACGGATCGAGGAGCTGCTCGGCCAGGTCGCCGCCGCGCACCAGGCCCGCGCCGACACGGCGGGCGTCGTGCTGAGCGTCCAGGCGCCGCCACCGGGCCGCCCGCTGCCGGGGCTGACGGCCGACCCGGTCCGGCTGCGCCAGGCCGTCGGGAACCTGGTGTCCAACGCGGTCCGGCACACCCCGGCGGGCGGAAGGGTCACGCTGCGGCCGTACGGCTCCGCGGACGGGGACGCGGTGCTCGTGGACGTGGCCGACACCGGCAGCGGCATACCGGCCGATGACCTGGCCCATGTCTTCGACCGGTTCTGGCGCGGCGAGAAGTCCCGCAACCGCCGCACCGGCGGCAGCGGGCTCGGCCTGGCGATCGTGCGCAAACTCGTGGAGGCGCACGGCGGGGCGGCCACCGCGGCGAGCGTGCCGGGGCAGGGTTCGGTGTTCACGCTCCGGCTCCCCGCCGACGGCAACTCCCCGGCGGGGGCGGCGGGGGACGGGCCCGGCGACCCTGATGCGATGACCACAACGATCTGACAGCTTCCTCACAACTTGGCGCGAGCCTGTCCACACGCCTCGCACCGCGGTGCGCCCCGCACCGCGGCCGCCCCCGAGGCCGATCCGAACGGAGCTCTGCCCATGCCCCTGCGCACGTCCCTGCGTACCGCCCTCCTCGCCGCCGTCGTGGCCGGCGCGGTGTGCGTACCGGCCACATCGGCCTTCGCCGACTCCTCCGCCACCCCGTCGGCCGCGCCGACCCAGCCCCCGGCGGAGCAGTCCGCCGAGCCGTCCCCCATGCCCTCGGGGGAGCCGACCGTCGCCCCCTCGGCGATACCCTCCGAGGCACCGCGCGGCGGCGTCGCGGCCGGTGAGCACCCGGCCGGCACTTCGGGCGACCACACCGGCACCGTCACGGGCTCCGCCGCGGCGGCCGCGCTGCTGGTCGCCGGCGCCGGGACGGTAGTCCTGCGCCGCCGCACCGCCCGCCGCGACGGCTGACCCGTCCCGCAGCCGATGAGCAGGCAGTGGCGCCGCCCTTCCCCGGGCGGCGCCACTGCCGTCGTACGACCCTCTGGAGTACCTTCCCGTGTCCCGTAAGCACCCTGTTCGCCGCACCGCGCTGCCGGTGTCCGCCTGTCTCGCCCTGACCGCGCTCGTCGCACTGACCGGCTGCTCCGGCACCGCCCCGGAGAAGTCACCGGCCAAGCCCCCGGCGGCGGCCGTGAAAGCACCGCCCTCCCCCGCCCCCACTACCGCCCAACCGCCCGTCCACGTCTCCATACCGTCCCTCGGGGTGGACAGCGAGGTGATGCGCCTCGGCCTCAACCCCGACCGCACGGTCGAGGTGCCGCCGGCCGACAAGGGCATGACGGTCGGCTGGTACACCGGCAGCGCCGCACCCGGCGAGCCCGGCGCGGCGGTGCTGATCGGCCACAACGACACCCGCTACGGGCGGGCCGTCTTCCACGACCTGAAGAAGATCGCCCAGGGCGCGGACATCGTGGTCCGGAACGGCCGGGGCACCGACGTCCACTTCGAGGTCACGGGCCGCGAGACGGCGAGCAAAAAGGCATTCCCGACCGTCCGGGTCTACGGCCACACCACGGACCGCGCCCTGCGACTGGTCACCTGCGACGGCGCGTTCGACGCGGACGGGCACCCCGTGGACAACCTCATCGTGTACGCGAAGAGGAAGTGAGGGGGCCCATATCGAGCTCGCGCTGCCACCCGAGGTGCCGTACGGCTTCGCCTCGCTTCCGCAGTACGAGACCGAGCGCATATGAACACGGGCGTCCAGGACGCCTGCAACCTGACGGCCTAGCCGCGCCCCTTCGCGAGGCGCTGGCGGCGGGCTTCGTAGAGGACGATCGACGCGGCGTTGGAGGCGTTGAGGGAGCTGGCCGAGCCGGTCATCGGGATGGAGACCACGTGGTCGCAGCGCTCGCGCCAGGCCGCGCTCAGGCCCGCCGTCTCGTTGCCGATGACCAGCAGGACGGGCTGGGTCAGGTCGAAGTCCGAGGCGTCGCACTCGCCGTGCTCGTCGGTGCCCACGACGACTACCGGCCGGCCCCGGTCGCGCTCCTCGTCCAGCCACTGCGCGACCTCGCGGTGCGAGGGGGTGCGGACCACGGGCAGGGCGAAGAACGAGCCCGTGGTCGCGCGGACGGCCTTCGGGTCGTACGGGTCCGCCGCGTGCCCCGTGACGATGAGTCCGCGCGCGCCGAAGGCGTCGGCGGAGCGCACGATGCTGCCGATGTTGCCCGGCTGTGTCGGGCGGTCGAAGACCAGGCCGAGGAAGTCCTCGCCGACCGTGATCCGGGACAGGTCGTCCGGTGCCATCTCGACCACGGCCAGGACCTCGGGGGCTCCCTCGGGCTTCTCGCTGAGCTCGGCCAGCAGCTCGGGGGCCACCGCGATGCGCTCGGTGCTCACGCCGCGCATCAGCTCCTCGGCCCAGCGGGAGAGCGGACGGCTCGCGTCGTACAGCAGGGAGCGGACCGTCCAGCCGTGCTCCACGGCCATCGTGACCGGCCGGACGCCCTGGACGAGGAACTCGCGGGCGCGGCCGCGCTTGGTCCGGTTGGTGAGCAGCGTCTGGAACTGCTGAAAGCGGGCGTTGCGGGTCGAGATCCGCTGCACAGCCACCGGTGGTCCTTTCAGGAGGTGATCGCGGCACCGGCGGCGACGGCCGCCCCCGGAAACCAGAAATTCCCACGGTTCGCGATGAACCGTGGGAACTGGATGAGTGTCCGAGGGGGGACTTGAACCCCCACGCCCGATAAAGGGCACTAGCACCTCAAGCTAGCGCGTCTGCCATTCCGCCACCCGGACCAGGTGATCCGCCGCGGTCTCCCGTGGCGACAAAGAAAACAATACCAGGGGTTCGGGGTACCTCTCACCCGCATATCCGGTGACCATCCGGTCGTCCCTGCGCTGGTCAGCGCGGTGCGGGGGCGCCGGGGGCGCTTTCCGGGCCGAGCGCCCGCCGCTCGCGTACGGACCGTCGCGGACCACGTACGGACCGTGCCGTCGGAGGGTCGGCGGCCGGTTCCACGGGCGGATGAGTGAGGCGGGTTACGTTCGCCTGCATGAGTGATCGCCGCTCCCGTCCGCCCCGCGCTGTCACCGCTGCGTGAGCACCTGCGCGACACGTTCTGGTTCGCTCCGGCCCTGACGCTGGTCTGTGCGTGCGTGCTGTGGTTGGCCGCATCGGCGCTGGACGAGCGGATCATCTCGTATCTGCAGGGCGAGCGGGCGTACGACGAGATGTTGTCGGCCTTGATGGCGTCCATGGCGGACTTGGCGCCGGCGCCCCCGACCATCAGGAACTCGTCGCGGCCGGCCTGCTGGATGGCGCGGAGCGCGCCCACGCCCTGGTCGTCGTCGTGGTCCACAGGGCGTCGGACTTCTTCTGCGCCTGGCGGAGCTGCGCCATCTTCGCCTGCCCCGACTCGACGGTGACATCGGCCGCCTGACAGGCCACCAGCTTGGTGTCGGGGTGGTTCTTCAGGGCGTCGGCGAAGCCCTCGCTGCGCTGTCTGGTCAGCTCCGGGTTGTCGATCCCGGCGAGCTCCACGACCTTGGCGCCCGGCTTGTCCTTGAGCTGTTCGCCGGTGTAGGTGCCGGCGTTCAGGCCCATGCCGTAGTTGTCGCCGCCGACCCAGCAGCGGTATGCCTGCGGGGAGGCGAAGATCCGGTCGAGGTTGATGACGGGGATGCCCGCCCGCATGGCCTCCAGGCCGACCTGGGTGAGTGCCTTGCCGTCGGCCGGGAGGACGACGAGGACGTCGACCTTCTTGTTGAAGAGGGTCTTGACCTGGCCGATCTGGCCGGCGGTGTCGTGGGAGCCCTCGGTGGTCTCCAGGGTCACTTCGGAGTACTTCTTCGCGCGGGACCTGGCGTTCTCGTTGATGGAGTTGAGCCAGCCGTGATCGGCCTGCGGTCCGGCGAAGCCGATGGTGACGGCCTTGCCCGGCCGGTCGTCGGCGGCGGGCGCGCCGCTCGTCGCGGCGGTGTTCTTCTCCTTGGGCTCATTGCGGTGCAGGCGGTCAGGAAGGCGCCCGCGGAGACCGCTGCGGTGCCGAAAAGCAGTCCTCTGCGGATGGGGTCTTTCACGGTCGGACGGGCGGGAAGGCCAGACGGGCGGAAGGTCAGACGGGTGAGAAGAGGTGGTCGCTGATGAGCCTGGCCGCGCCGGTGACTCCGGCGGCGGGCCCCAGCTCGCCCAGGACGATCGGAAGGTTGCCGGTGGCCAGCGGCAGGGAGCGCCGGTAGACCTGGGCCCTGACGCCGGCCAGCAGCGTGTGGCCGAGGCCGGTCACCCCGCCGCCGATCACCACCAGGGCGGGGTTGAAGAAGCTGACGAGCCCCGCGATGACCTGGCCGACCCGGTTGCCGCCTTCGCGGATCAGGCCGAGCGAGGTGGCGTCGCCCATGGCCGCGACGGCGGCCACATCGGCGGCGGTGAGCCTCCCGGCCGCCGCCAGCCGGGCCGCGAGCTCCGCGGACTGTCCGGCGCGGGCCGCCGTTTCGGCATCGCGGGCCAAGGCGGCGCCGCTGAAGTGCGCCTCCAGGCAGCCCCGGTTGCCGCAGGCGCAGAGGCGGCCGGCGGGTTCGACCTGGATGTGGCCGATGTCGCCGGCGCTGCCCGTCGCGCCCCGGTGGACGGTGCCGCCGACGACGATGCCGCAGCCGATGCCCGTACCGATCTTGACGCAGAGGAAGCCGCCCACGGAGCGGGCCACGCCCGCGTGCTGCTCCCCCATCGCCATCAGGTTCGCGTCGTTGTCGACCGTGACGGGGCAGCCCAGCTCCTGGCTCAGTGCCTCGCGGACCGGGAAGCCGTCCCAGCCGGGCATGATCGGCGGTGCGACGGGGACGCCCTCGGGGAAGCGGACCGGTCCCGGTACGCCGATCCCGGCGCCGTCGAAGCCTTCGGCGAGCCCGGAGTCCCGGAGCTTCGCCGCCATGGACAGCACCTGTTCGAAGACGGCGACGGGCCCCTCGCGTACGTCCATGGGGTGGTTGAGGTGGCCCAGGACCTCCAGCTCCGCGTTGGTGACCGCCACGTCGACGGAGGTGGCGCCGAGGAAGCGCAGGTGCGGGGCGAGGCGGATGTTGTGCGAGCGGCGGCCGCCGCGTGACGCGGCGAGTCCGTCGGCCACCGCGAGGCCGGTCTCCAGCAGCCGGTCCACCTCGACGGCGAGCTTGGAACGGGAGAGCTCGACCTGATCCCCGAGCTGCGCCCGGGAGTTGGGCCCGCCGTCACGCAACAGCCTGAGCAGGCGCGCCTGGTGGGCGTTCGCGGGTCGTGCGGTCATACGTCTCACGCGCCCCTCCCCGCCTCACCGGCCTGTGCTTCGGGCTTGGCACGGGAACGTAGCAGCGGTTGTCCGGGCGGGAAGAAGTCGCGCGGAAATCCGCAGAACTTTCTCCACTCCGAGGACAAAGCCCGCTGCCGGGGCCGGGCCCGCCCCTGTCAGGGGCAGCGGATCACCTGTCCCGCGTAGCTGAGGTTGCCGCCGAAGCCGAAGAGCAGCACGGGGGCGCCGCTGGGGACCTCGCCCCGCTCGACCATCTTGGACAGGGCCATGGGGATCGAGGCGGCGGACGTGTTGCCGCTGTCCACCACATCGCGCGCCACGACGGCGTTGACCGCGCCGATCTTCCTGGCGACCGGCTCGATGATCCGCAGGTTGGCCTGGTGCAGGACGACCGCGGCGAGGTCTTCCGGGGTGAGGCCCGCCCTCTCGCACACCTTGCGGGCGATGGGCGGCAGCTGGGTGGTGGCCCAGCGGTAGACCGACTGGCCCTCCTGGGCGAAGCGCGGCGGCGTCCCCTCGATCCGTACCGCGTCCCCCATGGCGGGGACCGACCCCCACAGCACCGGTCCGATCCCGGGCACCTCCGCGTCCTCGGAGTCGGCGACCACGACCGCCGCGCCGGCGCCGTCGCCCATCAGCACACAGCTGGAACGGTCGGTCCAGTCGACGATGTCGCCCATCTTGTCGGCGCCGATCACCAGGGCACGGGTGGCGGCGCCGGCCCGCAGCGCGTGGTCGGCGGTGGCGAGGGCGTGGGTGAAACCGGAGCAGACCACGTTGATGTCCATCACCGCGGGCGACTCCATGCCCAGGCGGGCGGCGACCCGGGCCGACATGCTCGGCGAGCGGTCGATGGCGGTGGAGGTGGCGACCAGCACCAGGTCGATGTCGGCCGGCTGGAGGCCCGCCCCGGCGAGGGCCTTGGCCGCGGCGTGCGCGGCGAGCTCGTC
Source organism: Streptomyces sp. A1277 (assembly GCF_004795015.1). Lineage (GTDB taxonomy): Bacteria > Actinomycetota > Actinomycetes > Streptomycetales > Streptomycetaceae > Streptomyces. The sequence continues at coordinate 47,786 of NZ_SSBI01000052.1, forward strand.
GACCGGCTCGTCGGGGCCGCCGATGTGACGGGTCTTGATGCCGACGCGGCTGGTGATCCACTCGTCACTGGTGTCGACCATGGCCGCCAGGTCCTCATTGGTGAGCACCTTGGCGGGCTGGTGGTGGCCGAGCGCCGCGACACGTGAGCCGGTCATCTACAGGGTCCCCTCGTTACATCTGGCAGGAACCAACCAGTCTTGGTCGCTACCGCCCGGTAGGGGGGCAGGTGATCCCACAGGAATACCGGCTCAAGGTTGGAGGCTTGGCAACAGCGGCCCGCAACCTTCGATTACGCCATCCGGTCGCGACGTCGCTTCCGATGTGCAGGACAATGTGACCGTCGGGGCCCTCCGCCGCAGGCCGGACCGGTGGCGCGCCGGCAGCCTACGCCCTGGGCCGCTTCGGCCCTCCCACGTACAGAAATCGGGTCCAACGGTCATGGGACGGGTCACCGAGCGCCGCCGCACCATCCGCATCCGGGACGGGGCCGTCTCCAGCCGCCCCGACACCCTCGTCGCCGAGGAGCCGCTGGAGATACGGCTGAACGGCAGGCCGCTCGCCATCACGATGCGCACCCCGGGCGACGACTTCGCGCTCGCGGCCGGCTTCCTGGTGAGCGAGGGGGTGATCGGTGACGGCTCCGACGTCCAGTCGATCGTGTACTGCGCGGGCGCGACGGCCGAGGGTGTGAACACGTACAACGTGGTGGACGTGAGGCTCGCGCCCGGCGTCGAGGTGCCCGACATCACGCTGGAGCGCAACGTCTACACGACGTCCTCCTGCGGGCTGTGCGGCAAGGCGAGCCTGGACGCGGTCCGCACCACGACCCGCCACCCGGTCGCCGACGCGCCCCCGCTCCGGGTCGAGCCCGCGCTGCTGGCGCGGCTCCCCGACCGGCTGCGGGCCTCCCAGCGGGTCTTCGACCGGACCGGGGGCCTGCACGCGGCGGCGCTGTTCACGGAGACGGGCGAGCTGGCCGACATCCGCGAGGACGTCGGGCGGCACAACGCCGTCGACAAGCTGGTCGGCCGCGCCCTGACCGACGGCCGGCTGCCGCTGTCCCGGTCGATCCTGCTGGTCTCGGGACGGGCCTCGTTCGAACTGGCGCAGAAGGCGGTGATGGCGGGCATTCCGATGCTGGCGGCCGTCTCGGCGCCCTCGTCCCTCGCCGTGGACCTGGCGGCCGAGACCGGCCTCACCCTGGTCGGCTTCCTGCGCGGGCCCTCGATGAACGTGTACGCGGGAGAGCACCGCATCGCGCTGGACGCGGGTTAGCCCACCGCGACGGCGTCCCTTGGCGCGCTCTGCGCGGGTGCGTCCTCGCGCGGGTCGTGGGCGCGCCGCCTGGCGATCACCGCGCAGACCATGAGCTGCATCCGGTGGAAGAGCATCAGCGGCAGGACGGCGAGGCTCGCCTGCGCGCCGAACAGGACACCGGCCATGGGCAGCCCCGAGGCCAGGCTCTTCCTGGAGCCGGCGAACTGGATCGCGATGCGGTCCTCGCGGGCGGAGCCGAGCCGTTTCACCCCGTACCAGGTCGCCGCGCACCAGTTCCGCGCTCGCCGGACCCAGTACAGGGAAGACGACGGAGGTGCAGGTCAGGACCGTGAGGTGGAGGCGCACGAGCGGGCGTCGGCGTTCTTCACGGGCACCCGGCTGCGCGGGCGGCTGCGGTTCGGGGCCTCGGAGGACTTCGTGCAGACCCGGCTGCCGGAGATCCTCCAGACGTTCCGCCGCGACCACCCGGAGGTCGAGCTGGAGCTGACCGTGGAGCTGTCGGGGACCCTGCACCGGCAGCTGGAGGCGGGCCGCCTCGATCTGGTGCTGGCCAAGCGGCGGGCCGGGGACACCCATGGGCAGCTGGTCTGGCGGGACACCCTGGTCTGGATCGGTGCGCCGGGACTGCGGATCGACCCGGACCGCCCGGTGCCGCTGGTCGTCTTCCCGCCGCCGGGCATCACCCGGGCGCGGGCCCTGGAGGTCCTGGAGGAGCAGGGCCGCTCCTGGCGGGTGGCGTCCACGAGCGGCAGCCTGAGCGGTCTGATCGCCGCCGCGCGGGCGGGGCTCGGCGTGATGGTGCACACGCGCGGTCTGGTGCCGCCCGGGCTGGTGCCCGTTTCGGCCAGGGCGGGGCTGCCCGAGCCGGGCGGCGTGGACTTCGTCCTGCTGCACGGGAGGCGGCGGGGCGGTGCGCAGCAGGCGGCGGACGCGCTGGCGGCGGCCGTCCTGGCGGGCGGTGACCGGCTGATCCGGCCGCCGGGCGGGGCCGGCGCGGTCCGGGGGCGCGAGCAGGCATGACGGGGCGCCGGGAGGGGGAGAATCCCCGGGACGCGCCGTCCGGCGCCGGGAGGGGGAGAATCCCCAGGACGCGACGTCCGGCGCCGGGCGGACCGATCCCACCGGACCAGTCGCGCGGGGACGATCCGCCCGTACCTGCCCACAACGGCAGTGATCGCGGCGTACAGATTCGGTGGAGATTCCCGCGCGAGCCGCTTACCCCGTGGTCCCAAGCGCGCCCGAGCCTTGCCCATCTGGCCGGATTTCGGCCCCTGACCAGTGCAGATACCACGGGGAACGGACCGCTCCGAGCCCTCCCGCCGGGGCGCCCGGTGGGGTAGCGTCGCGGCGCTGTGCGGAGCGCCACAAGGAGCAGGTCATTGCGCGAGTTCACTGTCCCACCCATGGCCGCCGCTCCCCACGTGGGCGGCCTCGCCGACGTCGTGTTCGACCATGCCGATGAGGACCCGTACCGGGTCGCGCTCGGCCGAAAAGATGCGGACGGCCGCTGGCAGGACGTCACGGCGGCCGCGTTCCGCGACGAGGTGCTGGCCCTGGCCAAGGGGCTGATCGCCCACGGGGTGCGGTTCGGCGACCGGGTCGCCCTGATGTCGCGTACGCGCTACGAGTGGACCCTCTTCGACTTCGCCCTGTGGGCGGTCGGCGCGCAGTCCGTCCCGGTCTATCCGACGTCCTCCGCCGAGCAGGTCCTGTGGATGCTGCACGACGCCGAGGTGTCGGCGGTGATGGTGGAGCACGAGGACCACGCGATGACGGTGGCGTCGGTCATCGACCGGCTGCCGCAGCTGAAGCGGCTGTGGCAGCTGGACGCCGGCGCGGTGGAGCAGCTGGTCGAGTCGGGCACGCACGTCGAGGACGAGGTGGTGCACCGGCACCGGCGTGCGGTGACCCCCGAGTCGGTGGCGACCGTGATCTACACCTCGGGCACGACGGGCCGCCCCAAGGGGTGTGTCCTCACGCACGCCAACTTCATGTTCGAGACGGACACCATGGCGTCGCGCTGGGAGTCGGTGTTCCACTCCAGGCCGGGCGACGAGGCGGCGACGCTGCTCTTCCTGCCGCTGGCGCACGTCTTCGGGCGGATGGTGGAGGTCACCGCGATCCGCGGCCGGGTGAAGCTCGGGCACCAGCCGGAGCTGTCCGCGAAGGCCCTGATGCCGGATCTGGTCTCGTTCCGTCCCACGTTCATCCTGGCGGTCCCGTACATCTTCGAGAAGGTCTTCAACGGGGCCCGGCGCAAGGCCGAGGCGGAGGGCCGGGCGGGGCCGTTCGACAAGGCCGTCGACATCGCGGTGAAGTACGCGGAGGCGATGGAGGCGCGGGCCTTCGGCACCGGTCCCGGCCCCTCCACCGGGCTGCGGATGCAGCACCAGTTCTTCGACAAGGTCGTGTACAAGAAGGTGCGCGACGCGATGGGCGGCCGGATACGGCACGCCATGTCGGGCGGTTCCGGCATGGAGCGGCGGCTCGGCCTCTTCTTCGCGGGCGCCGGGGTGACGGTGTACGAGGGGTACGGGCTGACCGAGACGACCGCGGCGGCCACCGCGAACCCGCCGGAGCGCACCCGGTACGGCACGGTCGGGCAGCCGATCCCCGGCACGACGGTGCACATCGCGGACGACGGCGAGGTGTGGGTGTACGGGGCCCATGTGTTCGGCGGCTATCTCGGCGACCCGAAGGCGACCGACGCGGTGGTAAACGACGGCTGGCTGGCCACCGGTGACCTGGGCGCGCTGGACGAGGACGGCTATCTGACGATCACCGGGCGGAAGAAGGAGATCCTGGTGACGTCCGGAGGCAAGAGCGTGTCGCCGGCCGCCCTGGAGGAGCGGGTGCGGGCGCACCCGCTGGTGGCGCAGTGCATCGTCGTCGGCAACGACCGGCCCTACATCGCGGCGCTGGTCACCGTCGACCGGGAGGCGGTTGAGCACTGGCTCACGATGCAGGGGCGGCGGCCGCTGACCCCGGCCGAGCTGGTGCGGGACCCGGATCTGGAGATGGAGGTGCGGCGGGCGGTGGTGGCGGCGAACACGGCGGTCTCGCAGGCCGAGTCCATCCGTACGTTCCGCATCCTGGCCCACCAGTTCAGCGAGGAGCACGGGCTGCTCACACCGTCGCTGAAGCTGAAGCGCAAGGCGATCGAGGCGGCGTACGAGGCCGAGGTGGACGCGCTGTACCGCTGAGGTGCGGGAACGGGTGCGGTGCGGCGGGAATGCGCGGGCGCCCTTGATCGTTGTCGTGGGGAGTCCCACCCACCAACGTTAGGATCGACTGCTCGTGAGCCAGGTCCCCTCCCTCACTCTCAACAACGGCGTCGAGATGCCCCAGCTCGGTTTCGGCGTCTGGCAGGTGCCGGACGACGAGGCCACGAAGGCGGTCACCACCGCCATCGAGTCGGGCTACCGCAGCATCGACACCGCCGCGATCTACCAGAACGAGACGGGCACCGGAAAGGCCATCGCCGCCTCCGGCGTCGCCCGTGACGAGCTCTTCGTCACCACGAAGGTGTGGAACACCGAGCAGGGATACGACTCGACGCTGCGTGCCTTCGACTCCTCGCTCGAGAAGCTGGGCCTCGACCACGTCGACCTGTATCTGATCCACTGGCCGGTGCCGGCCAAGGACGCGTACCTCGACACCTACCGCGCGTTGGAGAAGATCTACGCCGACGGCCGCGCGAAGGCCATCGGTGTGTCGAACTTCCTGCCGGAGCACCTGGAGCGGCTGCTCGGCGAGACGTCCGTGGTGCCGGTGCTGAACCAGATCGAGCTGCACCCGCAGCTCCAGCAGGCCGAGTCGCGTGCGCTGCACGCCGAGCACGGCATCGCGACCGAGGCGTGGTCGCCGCTGGGCTCGGGCAAGGGCCTGCTGGAGGTGCCCACCGTCCTCGCGGTCGCCCGCAAGCACGGCCGTACGCCCGCGCAGGCGGTCCTGCGCTGGCATCTGCAGACGGGCAACGTGGTGATCCCGAAGTCCGTGACGCCGTCGCGGATCGCGGAGAACATCGACGTGTTCGACTTCGAGCTGGACGCCGACGACCTGGCCGCGTTCGCGGCGCTGGACGAGGGCAAGCGGCTCGGCCCGAACCCGGGCGAGTTCAACGTGGGCGCCTGAGCGCTGAAGCAGTACGGAACCGCCGCCCCGGCTCACGAGCCGGGGCGGCGGTTCCGCTGTGTACGGGGCCTGGTTCAGGCGCGGCGGCCCAGGTGGAGGGTGCGGGCCAGGAGCAGGAAGGTGTCGGTCCGCCGGTGCAGTCCGGCCGGGTCCTCGGGGTCCAGGAGCCGGTCGAGCACGGCGGTGTCCTCGGCGCGCAGGTGCTCGCCCAGCCCGGCGCGGCGGCGGGTGAAGTCGGCGATGACCTGTTCGCGCGCCGCGTCGCCGAGCGGTGCGGGCAGGTCGAGCAGGAAGCTGCGGGTGCCCTGCGGGGTGAGGCCCGCCGCACCCAACAGGGCGGCCCAGTCCTCCACCTCCCGCCGGGCATCGGACAGTTCGGCGCGCATCTCCTCGAAGAGTTCCGCCTCCACCGCCTCCATCCGGGCTTCGAGCCCGGGCTTGCCGAAGCCGAGATCGCGCGGGAGCTGCCGGGGCTGGAGGCCGCCCTCGACCAGGGCGACGGTGCCGCCGGGGCGCAGCAGTGCGGCGAATCCGGCGAGGACGGCACGCTGGTCGCCCATGTGGTGCAGCGCGTTGCCGGCCCAGATCAGGTCGGCCTCGCCCAGGTCCGGGAGGCCGGCGGGGAGGGTGGCGTGCAGGGTGGTGACGCGGTCGGCGAGTCCGAGCCGCTGGGCGCGGGCGCGGGTGCGCTCCAGCAGGGCGGGGGTGCCGTCGACGGCGACGACCTCCGCCTCGGGGAAGACCTCGGCGAGCAGGCAGGAGATCACGCCGGGGCCGCTGCCGACGTCCAGGACGCGGCGCACCTTCGGTGCGGTGGGCAGTGAGGCGATCCAGCGGGCCGCCTCGGTGTACTGCGCGCTGCTGATCTCGGCGTTCCGCTCCAGGAGCGGGGCCATGACGTCCCAGTCGGGTTCGGTCCCGCCGTGCCCGTGCCCGTGGCCCGCGCCGCGCTCGTGGTGGAGGCCCTGGTGGCTGTCGTCGTGGTGCCCGTGTCCGGTGTGGTTGCTGGTCATGGGTCCAGCCTCACCGAGCCCTGCTCACCGCGCAAACTTCGTTGCTGTTCCGGCAAGGCTCCGCTCTTGCGGTACTCCTGCGGGCTGACGCCGCGTACCCGCTATGACCGCCTTCGGGGCGGTGGCGCGGCGGTGCGGGGTGCGCCGCCTGGTGGTGTTGTCCGGGCGGGGTGTCCGGCGGCCGCCCCGGCACGCGGCACCCCGCCACGGGTGGCGTCGTGGAGGGCGGCTTCTTTGCCGTAGTCCAGCACCCGGGCGACGATAGGCCACGGTTCCGGCCGCGCGCGTCCGCCTGGAGGTCTAAACCAACGACGTATTGCCGTGAGACCCCGGTGGCCATAACTTGCGGTGATGGAGCTGGAGTTGCGCCATCTGCGAACCGTACGTGCCATCGCCGACACCGGCAGCCTGACCAAGGCCGCCGCCGCGCTCGGTCTCGCGCAGCCCGCGCTCAGCGCACAGCTGCGGCGGATCGAGAAGGCGCTCGGCGGCCCGCTCTTCGACCGGGACCACACGGGCGCGCGGGCGACACCGCTGGGCGAACTGGTGCTGGAGCGGGCCCGGGTGGTGCTGCCCGCCGTCAGCGAACTCCAGGAGGAGGCGGTGCGGTTCGCCAACGCCATGGGGAACATGGAGCGGTTCCGGCTGGGCGGCACGCACGGCCCGTTGCTCGGCGGGCTGGTCGACCGGCTGGCGGCGGCGCATCCGGCCGCGCCCGTGTCCACGTACACCTCCTGGTCGGTGGCCGAGATCGCCTCGCAACTGGTCGGCGGCAGACTGGACTTCGCACTCATCGGCACCTGTGGCGAGAGCGCCCCGCCGGACGCGGACCGGCTGGAGTGGCAGGTCATCGGCGTCGATCCGGTCTTCGTGATGCTGCCGGAGACCCATCCGCTGGCCGGGCGCGCCGAGCTGGGGCTGTCCGAGCTGGCGGACGAGTGCTGGGCGGACGTGCCGGGCGACGGCTGCTTCGCGGACTGCTTCGTGGCGGCCTGCGCGCGGGCCGGCTTCAGCCCGGCGTCGGTGTACGAGACCGACACCACGTCCGTCGTCCATCTCGTCCAGGTGGGGCGGGCGGTCGGGCTGTGCCGGGCGACGTTCCCGCCGACGCCGGGTGTGGTCACCCGGCCGGTCGCCGGGGCGCCGCTCAGCTGGCGCCATCTGCTGGGCTGGCATCCGCGCTCGGCTGCGGCGTCGGCGGCGGCCGGAGCGGTGAGCGGGCACACCCGGGCGGCGTACGCCCAGGCGGTGGAGCGCAGCGAGAGCTACACCCGCTGGCTCGCCGCGCATCCCCGCTTCGGCGCGGCGCCCTGACAGGCGGGGTGCTACTGCGCCCCGTGGCCGGACGCCACTGCGGCCACCCGGGCGGCCAGACCGAGGTCCTTCTCGGTGACCTTGCCACCCGCGTCGTGGGAGTTCACGGACAGGGCGACCGTGTTGTAGCCGAGCGTCAGGTCGCTGTGGTGGTTCAGCTCGTCCTGGATCCGCGCGATGTGGACGGTGAACGCGGCGGCGGCGAAGTGCGAGGGCAGCCGGTAGGTGCGGGTGATCCGGTCGCCCTCCAGCGTCCAGCCGGGCAGCTCGCGCAGCCGGTCCTCGATCTCGTTGGGCGGCAGCGGTGCGGCGGGCATACGGCGGCTCCCTCACTGGTGGTCGATGCCGGTCGGCGGTGCCGGTGACGTTACGGTCTTCGTATGACAACTGTCGCGCTCGACACGGGGGTAGGGCCGCTGCTGCGCAACTGGCGGGAGCGGCGGCGGATCAGCCAGCTGGAGCTGGCGCTGCGGGCCGGCTCGTCGGCCCGGCACATCTCGTTCATCGAGACCGGGCGGTCGCGCCCCAGCGAGGAGATGGTCCTGCGGCTGGCCGAGCACCTGGAGGTGCCGGTCCGGGAGCGCAACGCCCTGCTGGTGGTGGCCGGTTACGCCCCGCACTACACGGAGACCGCGCTCGACGACCCGGCGATGGGGGCGCTGCGCGACGGCCTGGACCGGCTGCTGCGCGGCTACGACCCGTACCCGGCGTTCGTGGTGGACGGAATGTACACGGTGGTGGCGGCCAATCAGGGGTTGATCCGGCTCTTGGAGGGGGTGCCGGAGCATCTGCTCGCCCCGCCGCTGAACGCCATGCGGCTCACCCTGCACCCGGAGGGCCTCGCCCCGCGCATCCGCAACCTGCGGGAGTGGCGGGCCGATCTGCTCGCCCAGATGGAGCGGCAGATCGCCCTGGTCCGTTCGGCGGAGCTGCGCGAGCTGTACGAGGAGGTCGCCGGCTACCCGGTGGCGGCGGGCGCGGGCGGGCACGAGGAGTGGGAGCCGCCCTCGTCGTCGGTGCCGTTCGCGCTGCCTCTGCTCATCGAGCACGACGGTCGGCTCCTGTCGTTCGTCGCGTCGATCGCCACGTTCAACACGCCGATGGACGTGACGGTGGCGGAGCTGGCCATCGAGACGCTGCTGCCGGCCGACGAGGAGACCGCCGCCCATCTGCGCTCCCTCGTGCCCTGACGGCCGTCCCCGCACCGGTCGGCCGGTGCGGGGGCGGCCTGACGGCCATGTCGCGGGCTACACCCGCGCCCCGTTGTCGTGCGGGTCCCGGCGCCCTGCCCCCTTCCTGGCGCGCGGGGCGCGGGTGCGGGCGGGCGGCGGGACCTTGCTGGTGCGTTCCAGCAGGAGCGCGGCCGGTACGGCGGTCATGACCGAGGAGTACGTACCGACGACGATGCCGATCAGCAGGGCGAGGGCGAAGTCCTCCAGGGAGTCGCCGCCGAGCACGACCAGCGCGACGAGGATGAACAGGGCGCCCATCCCGGTGTTCACCGTTCTGGGCACGGTCTGCAGGACCGCCTGGTTCGCCACGGACGCGAGGGGGCGCTTGCGGGCCTTCGCCCACAGCTCCCTGACCCGGTCGAAGACCACCACCGAGTCGTTGACGGAGTACCCGATGACGGTGAGGAGCGACGCCAGGAAGATGCCGTCCACGGTCCGTCCCAGCCAGGCGAACGCCCCGACCAGGATGATCACGTCGTGGAGCAGTGCCCCCACCGAGGCCACGGCGAACGTCCAGCGGAACCGGATCGCCAGATAGGCCAGCTGGACGAGTACGGCGATGGCCAGGGCGATCAGCGCGTTGCGCCGCAGTTCGTCGCCGAGGCTCGGGCCGATCAGTTCGTCGCGGACCTTGGTGGTCTCACCGCCCTCGGCGGCCAGGGCGGCCCGCAAGGTGTGCTCGCCGTTGTTGTCGAGGTCCCCGGTCCGCACCGAGATGTCGCCGGCACCGGCCGTGGTGACCTCCGCGTCGCCGAACCCGGCACCCGCCAGGGCGCTGCGCGCGGTCTCGACGTCCACGGGCCGGCTCGTCGAGTACTCGATGAGCCGGCCGCCGGTGAACTCGACGCCGAAGTTCACCCCGCGCACCACGATGCCCGCCACCGCCACCGCGATCAGGAGTGTGGAGACCATAAGCCAGCGGCGCGGGCGGCGCATCAGCTGCGGGTCGCGCCTCCCGAGCCACGTCCGCACCCGGCCCGGGATCGCGATGCCGTTGATGCCCCGGTAGTCGCCGACGAACCGGGAGCGGGCCGCGATCTCGGTGAGTGCGCGGGCGATGACGAGCGCGGAGAACATCGACGCCAGCACACCGATGGCGAGCGTGACGCCGAAGCCCTTGACCGGGCCCGAGCCGAGGAAGAACAGCAGCCCGGCCGCGATGAGCGTCGTCACGTTGGAGTCCGCGACGGCGCTCCACGCGCCCTTGAACCCGGCGGTGAGCGAGGCGCGCAGGGTCCGGCCGGGGCGCGCCGCGTACTCCTCCCTGGCCCGTTCGAAGACGAGCACGTTGGCGTCGACGGCCATGCCGATGGCCAGGACGAAACCGGCGAGTCCCGGCAGGGTGAGGGTGACGCCGAGCGCGACCAGGGCCGCGTACGAGATGACGCCGTAGGCGGCCAGGGCGACGGCGGCGAGCGCGCCGAACAGGCGGTAGACGACGGTGATGAACAGGGCCGTGGCGGCGGCGCCGATCAGGGCGGCGCGGGCGCTGGCGTCGATGGCGGCGGCACCCAGCGTCGGGCCGACCGTCCGCTGTTCGACGATCTCCACGGGCACGGGCAGGGAGCCGCCCTCGATCAGGAGGGCCAGTTCGCGGGCCTCGTCCGCGCTGAAGGAACCGGTGATCTGGGTGGAGCCGGAGGGCAGGCCGGCGCCGCAGGAGACGGTCGGCGACACCTGGGGCGAGGAGATCACCTGCTGGTCCAGGACGATGGCCACCCGGCGCCGCTCGTCCTGGACCGGGTGGCAGGCCGCTTCCCCGGTCAGCCGGGTCCAGTCCCGCCCGGCGTCCTTGTGGAAGTCGAGCGAGACGGTCCACCCCGCGCCCTGCTGGGCGTCGAACTCGGCGGACGCCTTCTTGACGCCCGCCCCGGAGAGCGCGGTGGGGCCGAGGGCCAGTTCGCGCCCCTGCTCGTCGGGGAGCGTCAGCCCCTCCTTGCCGCCCTCGGCGCCGTCGGCCGTGCCCGGGCCCTGGACGGCGTGGAAGGTCAGCTGGGCGGTCTTGCCGATGACCTCGGCAGCCTTGCGGGGGTCCTGGACGTCCGGGAGTTCGACGATGATCCGGTCCTCGCCGGACCGGGTCAGGGTCGGCTCCGTGACACCGAGCGAGTCGATGCGCCGGCGCAGCACCTCCAGGGTGCGGTCGGTGCTCTCGCGGTCGGCCTTCGCGGTGTCGGAGTCCTTGGCCTGCAGCACCATGCGGGTGCCGCCCTGGAGATCGAGGCCGAGTCTGGGTGACATGGTCAGCGTGATGAACACGGAGACGAGCAGTACGGCCGCAGCCAGAACCGCCCGCACCGTGGTGGCGCGCGTCATTGCGGGTTTCCTCCGAGGGGACGCCGAGCGCCCCCGCGCCCGTCAGGAGGGCGAGGAGGGCACGGCGGTGGTGGGGAGCGGGACCTGCGACAGGTCCCCGGACCGGTGGGGACCGGCCCGCGGAGGCCCGCGCACACCGGGGAGCGCGACACGCAGGCGCTCGGCGGCGGCGGAGGGAAGGGCGCGTACGGACCAGGGGACGGGGGGCGGAAGCGGGATGCCGGGCGGGCACGGGACCAGCCCGCCGGGGCCCGGCGGGGGCAGCTGGTGTGCGGTACGGGGATGCTCGGCGGCGGCCCACGGCCCGGTACGCGCCCCCCGGTCGGCGACGGCCTTGGGCGCGGCAGCCACGGGTGCGGCGGCCGAGGCGGGGGCGGTGGCCGAGGCGAGTGCGGCGGC
>NZ_SSBI01000053.1 GCF_004795015.1 Streptomyces sp. A1277
TCCCCGCCGACCGCCACGTCCTCGTGCTCCGCCGCCCCGGCCTCCGGAGCGGGCGCGTCCACCAGGAACACCGGCGGATTCCCGGCCGACGCCACCGCCTGCGCGTGCCCGGCGGCCGTGGCGACGAAGCGGACCCGCGCGTCCTGGGCCATCAGCCGCAACCGGGCCCCGGGCAGGCGGCGGGTCCGCCGCAGGGGCAGGCGCCCGCGCAGCCCGGCTTCCCGCAGCAGGGCCGGACCGACGAGCCGGTCGTGCCGTGGAAGCCGCCGGTCGACGACCACTTCCAGCAGCTCGCGGCGGCCCGGTCCTCCGGCCGCCCGGCCCCGCTCGGCAAGCGGCTCGCCGCCCGGCTCATCGACACCGTCGTCCTCGGCGCGCTCACCGGCGCCGCCGCCGTGCCGCTCGCGGGCCGGGCCGCGGACCACGTCAACGACAAGATCGACGCGGCCAAGCTGTCCGGCGAGACCGTCACCGTGTGGCTGCTGGACTCCACCACGGGCGCACTGGCGGGCGCGGTGCTGGGTGTCTTCCTGGTGCTGGGCGTCCTGCTGGAGGCGCTGCCCACCGCGAAGTGGGGCCGTACGCTCGGCAAGAAGCTGTGCGGGCTCGACGTACGGGACATCGAGTCCCACGAGGCGCCCGGCTTCGGCGCCGCGCTGCGCCGGTGGCTGGTGTACGGGGTGCTGGGCATCCTGGTGGTCGGCGTGATCGATGTGCTGTGGTGCCTGGTCGACCGGCCGTGGCGCCAGTGCTGGCACGACAAGGCGGCGCGCACCTTCGTAGCGGGCTGAGGGCCGTCCCCCGAACGCACCTGAGCCGTTGCGGGGGCCCGGACACCGGGATGCACTGGCCTCCATGAGCAACGATCAGCCGCCGTCCGGTCCGCCGCCCGATGACGACCCGTTCCGCAAGAGGCCGCCCGGTGACGACCCGTTCCGCAAGAGGCCGCCCGGTGACGACCCGTTCCGCAAGAGGCCGCCCGGTGACGACCCGTTCCGCAAGAGGCCGCCCGGTGACGACCCGTTCCGCGAGAGGCCGCCCGGTGACCAGCCGCCGCCGTCGGGCTCGCCCTACGACAGCGTGCCGCCTCCGCCGCCGTACGGTCCGGGGCCCTACGGGGGCGGCGGGCCCTACGGCGGGGCGGACCCGCTGGCGGGGATGCCGCCGCTCGCGGAGCCGGGCAAGCGCATCCTGGCCCGGCTGATCGACTTCCTGATCATCTCGATCCCGCTGTATCTGATCTCGCTGCCCTGGGGCGGGGCGGTCGGGGGATCGGACGGCAACGGCAACGACGACAACGTCGGCGACATCTTCGCCCAGACCTACAGCGGGCATCAGCTGCTCTGGTCGCTGATCGGCCTGGTGGTCTACGTCGGCTACGACACGTACTTCACGCACAAGGACGGCCGCACCTTCGGCAAGCGGCTGCTGAAGATGCGGGTCGCGATGCTCAACGACGGCCGGGTGCCGGACACCGGGGCCGCGTTCCTGCGGGCCGTGGTGCTGTGGCTGCCGGCGCTGCTGTGCTGCCCGTGCCTGTGGTGGCTGATCAACATCGTGCTGATGTTCACCGACAAGCCCTACCGCCAGGGCCTCCAGGACAAGGCGGCCAAGACGGTGGTGGTGACCGTCAACTGACGTGCCTCAGCGCCTCAGCGAGTGCTCGCCCACCCGCTGCGCGGCGGTGCGGGCGGCGGGAATCCTGCTCTGTACGGAGACGGGGGCGCGGCCCTCGTCCCCGGCGGCGGGGGCGGTGCCACGGTGCGCGGACACCGGGGCGCCCGGCCTCGCCGCTTTCGCCGTGTGGCGGCGGGCGGGGGCGGGAACGGTGACGGACACCAGCAGCCCGAGAACGAGCGCGGCCGTGCAGACGGCGGCGATTCCGATGCCCGAACCGGTCCGGAACAGCAGCAACATGGCCAGGGTCGAGAAGACGACGGTGACCGAACCGTAGGAGAGCTGTGCGGCAGTGGGACGCGGCATGGCGTTTTCCAGTCCTCGGGACGTCGGATGGGCGATCTCTCAACACGGTCGTACTGTCGAGCGACTCTATGACGGGGGATGCCCGCGAGGAACGGGTAGTAAGCGTAACCTAACCCACAGTGCCGGTGCATGGGGGGCGCACGGAGTCATCTCGCGCGCCCTCGTGGAGGTCTGACGCGCCGGTGGATCGCGGACGCCTCGTCCGGATTCCGGAATGGCGCTCCTGCATAGTGCACTTGCTGTGCTCAAGTCAAGGTCTGTCTTTTCTTCCTTAACTCCGGTCGAATGTCGTCACTTGTGACGCGTTTCCGCGCGCGGCCTCTCCACACTCCCGGGCCGTCGCCGCGGGCGCCGGGGAGGACTGCATCACGTGATCATTAAGAGACGGGCGCTTCGCACCGGAGCGGTTGTCGTGGCCATGGCCGCGACGGCCGCCACCGCATCCGCCTTCGCCACCGCTCAGGCAGATGACCAGGCGTCAAGCGCTCCTGCCTCCATCGACCGCCGGGACCCGGGGTCGGCCGAGGGCAACGCGCATAATCTGGAGGGCCCGTTCAGCAAGCAGCAGGACGCCCAGCGTCAGGCCGCTCTGGAACAGGTCATATCCGGCGACAAGAAGGTGTCGTCGCGCGGCGGCTCCAACGTCGTCAAGCTCGACGACAACAAGTACGTCGAGCTCGGCCGCGAGAAGACCGACAAGATCTTCACCATCCTGGTGGAGTTCGGCGACCAGGTCGACAACACGACCATGTACGACCCGGACGGCGCGGGCCCCAAGCCCCCCGTCAAGAAGTACGGCGGCACGCCGGGACCGGCGCACAACAAGATAGCCAAGCCGGACCCGAAGAAGGACAACAGCACCGCCTGGCAGGCCGACTACAACCAGGCCCACTTCCAGGACCTGTACTTCGGCGAGGGCGCGGGCAAGAACTCCCTCAAGACGTACTACGAGAAGACCTCCTCCGGCCGCTACTCGGTCGACGGCGAGGTCTCCGACTGGGTCAAGGTCCCGTACAACGAGGCGCGTTACGGCTCGAACTTCTGCGGTTCGACCAACTGCTCCAACGCCTGGGACATGATCAAGGACGGCGTGAACGCCTGGGCCGCCGACCAGAAGGCCAAGGGCCGTACCGCCGAGCAGATCAAGGCGGACCTCGCCCAGTACGACAAGTGGGACCGCTACGACTACGACAACGACGGCATCTTCGACGAGCCCGACGGCTACATCGATCACTTCCAGATCGTGCACGCGGGTGAGGACGAGTCCGCCGGCGGCGGCGTCGAGGGCACCAACGCCATCTGGGCGCACCGCTGGTACGCGTACGGCACCAACGTCGGTGCCACGGGCCCGGACGAGAACAAGGCCGGCGGCACCCAGATCGGCGACACCGGCATCTGGGTCGGCGACTACACCGCGCAGCCCGAGAACGGCGGCCTGGGCGTCTTCGCCCACGAGTACGGCCACGACCTCGGTCTCCCGGACCTCTACGACACCACCAACACCGCCGAGAACTCGGTCGGCTTCTGGTCGCTGATGTCGGCGGGCTCCTGGCTCGGCACCGGCAAGGACAGCATCGGCGACATGCCCGGTGACATGACCGCCTGGGACAAGCTCCAGCTGGGCTGGCTCAACTACGCCGAGGCCAAGGCCGCGACGAAGTCCACCCACAAGCTGGGCGTCTCCGAGTACAACACCAAGGACAAGCAGGCGCTCCTCGTCACGCTGCCCGCCAAGCCCGTCACCACCCCCGTCACGACGCCCGCCGAGGGCGCCAAGCAGTGGTGGAGCGACATGGGCGACAACCTCAGCAACACGCTGTCCCGTCCGGTCGACCTGACCGGCAAGACCAAGGCGTCCCTGGACCTCCAGGGCTGGTGGGACATCGAGGCCGACTACGACTACCTCTACACCGAGGTGTCCACGAACGGCGGCACCAGCTGGACCGCGATCGACGGCACCGCCGACGGCAAGGCCATCCCGCGCGACGCCAGTGACAAGCCGGCCCTGACCGACGTCTCCGGCAAGTACCAGAAGCTCTCGTACTCGCTGGACGCCTACGCGGGCAAGAAGATCGACATCCGCTTCCGCTACGCCACCGACGGCGGCGCGGGCGGCGTGGGCTTCGCGGCCGACACCATCTCGGTCACCGCCGACGGCACCGCGCTGTTCACGGACAACGCCGAGGGCGACGACAACGGCTGGACCAGCAAGGGCTTCTCGCGGGTCGGCAAGTCGTTCGCCAAGGACTACCCGCAGTACTACCTCGCGGAGAACCGCCAGTACGTCAGCTACGACGAGACCCTCAAGGTCGGCCCGTACAACTTCGGCTTCTCCACGACCCGTCCGGACTGGGTCGAGCACTTCCCGTACCAGAACGGCCTGCTCGTCTGGCTCTGGGACACCTCCCAGAAGGACAACAACGTCTCGCAGCACCCGGGCCAGGGCCTGATCCTGCCGGTCGACGCGCACGCCAAGCCGCTGACGTGGTCGAACGGCACGGTCATCCGCAACAAGATCCAGCCCTTCGACGCCCCGTTCAGCTGGTACCCGACGGACGGCTTCACGCTGCACAACGCCGACGTGGCCACGAAGATCAAGCCGCAGCTCGGCGTGCCGGCCTTCGACGACCACAAGGGGACCTACTGGTACAAGGAGAACCCGACCGGAAGCGTCAAGGTTCCTGACACCAACACCAAGATCACGATCGTCAGCGAGCCGCTCAACGGCTCCACGATGACCGTCCAGGTGGGGACCTCGACCAAGTAGTCCAGCATCACCGCAGGTCACAGCATGATCGGCCGTCGCCCTCTAGCGGGCGGCGGCCGATCGTGTTTAGGTGCCTCTTGTTCACTTTCTTATTGACACGATGTCTCACGGGGGAGCGCGGAAGCATGGCAGGCGGAGGATTCAGCAAGTTGCCGAACGGCAGTGTGGTCGTCGCGATCACCCTGCCGAGCCCGGCGGAGAGCGCGGGACCGGGCACCCCGGTCCGCGTCCTGGTGCACGCGGGCAACAGAGCCCGGGCCCTGACCCGGCTGCGCAACCTGGGCCTGCGCGCGGTCTACCTGCGCGGCAACGCCGAGCCGCCCACCCCGGACGAGATCACCGCCGTCCTGCACCACCCGGACGGCCTCCTGTGGCGCGCGAGGCCGGAGCGGGCCCAGGAGCTCTGGCACCCCATCCGCGCCCTGCTGAGGCCCGCCGTGGCGGCCGGACAGGTCTGAGGGGCCCCGGGGCCGCTCAGACCACCGGCTTGCCCGTCAGCGCCACGCCCGCGCCGCGCATCTCCTCCAGCGCCCGGTCCGTCGTCGCCTCGGCGACGCCCGCGGTCAGGTCGAGCAGCACCTGCGTGGCGAAGCCCTCACGGACGGCGTCCAGTGCGGTGGCCCGCACGCAGTGGTCGGTCGCGATGCCGACCACGTCGACCTCGGCGACCTCGTGCGCGCGCAGCCACTCGGCGAGCCCGGTGCCGTTCTCGTCCAGCCCTTCGAAACCGCTGTACGCGGCCGCGTGCGCGCCCTTGTCGAAGACCGTGTCGACGGCCCCCGAGGCGACCGCCGGGGCGAAGTTGGGGTGGAAGCCCACCCCCTCCGTACCGGCGACGCAGTGCGGCGGCCAGGAGTGCTCGAAGTCCGGCGCCGACGAGAAGTGGTCACCGGGATCGACGTGGTGGTCCCGGGTGGCCACCACGTACCGGTAGCCGGGCCGGCTCTCGCCGATCAGGTCCGTGATGGCGGCGGCGACGTCGGCACCCCCCGCGACGGCGAGGCTCCCGCCCTCACAGAAGTCGTTCTGAACGTCCACGACGATCAAGGCGCGGTGCATGCTGGGTGTCCTTCGGTGGGGGAGTGAGCGGTGATCACACGGTTACGGGGATGGCACCGAGCCTAGAGACTCGGGCCGGCGTTAGGGAGGGGGTGCCCCCGCAAATCAAACGGGCCCGGGCGAAATCAAGCGCGCGCGGTCAAATCAAGCCCGCCCGGACAAAGTCAGGCGCGCGCAGGCAAAGCCGGGCGCACACGGGCAAATCAAGCCCGCCCGGCGATTGAGGACGAAGCGGCACCCGGACGCACCCGGCACCGCCGCCCCGCCCTCACACGTACTCCGTGGGGATGACCGCCTCGCCCCGCGACAACTGCATCGCCGACAACGGCAGCCCCGCCCGCGCGGCGATGTGCCGCTCCCGCGCCGCGTCCAGCGGCTCCCGGGCGACGACCTCGCCGCCCCGGACCAGCTCCACCAGCAGCTGCCGGCCGGCCAGCTCCTGCGGCACCGAGCCGGTGCCGATCACCTCGGCCTCCGCCACGCCCTCGTCGTCCAGCCGGCGCGCCGCCCACTTGCGGCCGCCCTTCGAGGACTTCGCGCCCATCGACTTCTTCGCCACCGGCCGCAGCTCGTCCGCCGGATCGGCCGACCCCGCGCGGGCGACCAGCTTGTAGACCATCGAGCACGTGGGGTGCCCGCTGCCGGTCACCAGCTGGGTGCCCACCCCGTACGCGTCCACCGGCGCGGCGGCCAGCGAGGCGATGGCGTACTCGTCCAGGTCCGAGGTGACCACGATCTTCGTCCCGGTGGCGCCCAGCTCGTCCAGCTGCTGGCGCACCCGGTGGGCCACCAGCAGCAGGTCGCCGGAGTCGATCCGCACCGCCCCCAGCTCGGGACCGGCCAGCTCGACCGCCGTACGGACCGCCTCGGTCACGTCGTACGTGTCCACCAGCAGCGTCGTGCCGCGCCCCAGCGAGTCCACCTGGGCCCGGAACGCGTCGCGCTCGGAGTCGTGCAGCAGCGTGAAGGCGTGGGCGCTCGTACCGACCGTCGGGATGTTGTAGCGGAAGCCGGCGGCCAGGTCGGAGGTGGTGTCGAAGCCGCCGATGTACGCGGCCCGGGCCGAGGCCACCGCCGACAGCTCGTGGGTGCGGCGCGCGCCCATCTCGATCAGCCCGCGCCCGCCCGCCGCCGCCGACATCCGGGAGGCCGCGGCGGCGATGGCCGAGTCGTGGTTGAGGATCGACAGGATCACCGTCTCCAGCAGCACGCACTCGGCGAAGGAGCCCTCGACCCGCAGGATCGGCGAGCCCGGGAAGTACACCTCGCCCTCCGGGTAGCCCCAGACATCGCCGCTGAAGCGGTAGTCGGCCAGGTAGTCCAGCGTCGGCCCGTCCACGACGTCCTGGTCGCGCAGGAAGGCGAGCATCTCGTCGTCGAAGTGGAAGTTCTCCACCGCGTCCAGGACCCGCCCGATGCCCGCGACGACGCCGTAGCGCCGCCCCTCGGGCAGCCGGCGGGTGAACGCCTCGAAGACCGAGCGCCGGTCGGCGGTGCCGGCCTTCAGCGCGGCCTGCACCATCGTGAGCTCGTACTGGTCGGTGAAGAGCGCTGTCGACGGCACGCCGACCCGTCGCCCAAGGTCCGCAGAGTTCATGCCGGGGATGCTACCCCTATTTCGTCAGAGTGACGAGATGGGGGTCCGGGGCCCGGCGCGGCGCGGGGGCCGTTTGTGCGAGGGGCCACCGCGAGTGGCAGCATGGGGAAGGTGAGCGTCGCCCCCGTAGAGATCGAACGTCCCGAATCGGCCGAGGACAGCCTCGTCGTCCCAGAGCCCGACGTCCCCTGGGTGACGCTGGTCCACAACGACCCGGTCAACCTCATGAGCTATGTGACCTATGTCTTCCAGGCGTACTTCGGCTACTCCAAGGACAAGGCGCACAAGCTGATGCTCGACGTCCACCAGAAGGGCCGCGCCGTCGTCTCCAGCGGCAGCCGCGAGGAGATGGAGCGCGACGTCCAGGCCATGCACGGCTACGGACTGTGGGCCACCCTCACCCAGGACCGCAACTGACCCGCTCCGCACCGCCCCCGTCCGTCCCGCCCGACCACCATCGGAGACAACCCATGGCCGGCCACTTCGAGGCCACCCCCGGCGGCGGCGCGGCCGTCGCGCTCGACGAGGTGGAGATCGCGATCCTGCGCTCCCTCGCCGTCCAGCTGCTGGAGCTCATCGGGCCCGGCGACGAACCCGCCGAAGGCGACGATCCGCTCGCCGCCCTGTTCGCCGAGGGCCCCAGCGAGCCGCCCGCCGACCCGGCCCTGGCCCGCCTCTTCCCCGAGGCGTACGGCGACGAGGACGACGAACTGCGCGCCGCCTCCTCCGAGTTCCGCCGGTTCACCGAAAACGACCTGCGCACCCGCAAGCGCGAGGACGCCCTCGTCGTCGTACGCACCCTCGACGCGCTCACGCCCGCAGGCGATGGCGCCGCCGTGCTCACGCTCACCGCCGACGAGTGCCGCAGCTGGCTCGGCTCCCTCAACGACCTCCGGCTCACCATCGGCACCCGCCTGGAGGTCTCCGACGAGGACGACGGCGAGGAGGGCTCGCTGTACCGGCTCCCCGACAGCGACCCGCGCAAGCCCATGGTCATGGCCTACCTCTGGCTCGGCGCCCTCCAGGAAACCCTGGTCGAGACCCTGATGCCGTGACCGGGAGCGCCGGGGAGCGTTCGCTCAACGGACACTCAAATCCACATAACGATCACGTCACCTGAACGGCCTTTTTTGCAGCGCCCGGACCGCCTTGTCCGCTTTTACTTGTGGTGTGCGCCACAAAACGTCCGCTGGATCACCGTTGTGCCCGTGATAAATCTTCACGACCACTCGGGGACGCCACCCATGTCCCCGGGCAGGCGCTATCAGCCGGTGACCACCGGCGGCACTCCATCCATATCCGGGGGGATCAGGACCTGATCCGCGGCCGACAGGCGCGGATCGGCGTGGAGAAAGGCGCAACCACATGACATCGGCGCAGATCGACGACAAAGGGCAGGACGGCCCGCACGCCGCAGCCGCGGATGCCACCACTTCCGCCGAGGGATACCAGAGAGCTCTCGGCGCCCGCCAGATCCAGATGATCGCGATCGGCGGGGCCATCGGCACCGGCCTCTTCCTCGGCGCCGGCAAGGCCATCGCCAAGGCCGGACCCAGCCTCATCCTGGCCTACGCCATAGCCGGCCTGGTCATCTTCTTCATCATGCGGGCCCTGGGCGAACTCCTCATGTACCGCCCGGTCTCGGGCTCCTTCTCCGAGTACGCCCGCGAATTCATCGGCCCCTTCGCCGGATTCGTCACCGGCTGGACCTACTGGCTCTTCTGGGTCGTCACCGGAATCACCGAAGTCACCGCCGCAGCCCAGTACATGACCTTCTGGTTCACCATTCCACAATGGGTCTCGGCCCTGGTCTTCACCATCATTCTCTACGGCGTGAACCTCATCTCCGTGAAACTCTTCGGAGAGCTGGAGTTCTGGTTCTCGATGGTCAAGGTCACCGCCATCGTCGGCATGATCCTCATCTGCGCCGGAATCCTCACCCTCGGCTTCTCCGACGCCGGGGACACCGCGAGCGTCACCCACCTGTGGTCCGACGGCGGCTTCTTCCCGCACGGCATCAAGGGCACCCTGATGACCCTGCAGATCGTGATGTTCGCCTTCCTCGCCGTCGAGCTCGTCGGCGTCACCGCCGGTGAGTCCAAGGACCCCAAGACCGTCCTGCCCAAGGCCATCAACACCGTGCCCTGGCGCATCGCCGTCTTCTACATCGGCGCCCTGATCATGATCCTCTCGGTGGTGCCCTGGACCGAGTTCTCGCCCAAGGTCTCCCCATTCGTCGAAGCCTTCGAGAAGATGGGCCTCGGCCTCGGCGCGGGCATCGTCAACTTCGTCGTCCTGACCGCCGCGCTCTCCTCCTGCAACTCCGGCATGTACTCCACCGGCCGCATGCTCCGCGACCTCGCGCTCAACGGCCAGGGCCCGAAGTTCTTCACCACGCTGACCAGGAGCGGCACCCCGCTGGTCGGCACCACGTTCTCCGCCGCCCTGATGCTCGTCGGCGTCTGGATCAACTACCAGTGGCCCGGCGAAGCCTTCACCTACGTCGTCTCCTTCGCCACGATCTCCGGCATGTGGGCCTGGATCATGATCCTGACCAGCCAGCTCCGCTACCGCCGCCTGGCCGACCGCGGAGTCCTCCCGCAGTCCACCTTCCGGGCCCCCGGAGCCCCGCACACCAGCGCCTTCGCGCTCGCGTTCATCGCCGTGGTCGTCGTCATGATGGGCATCGACAAGGACACCAGGATCTCCCTGTACTGCGCCCCGCTCTGGGCGCTGATCCTCGGCGTCTCCTACCTGGTCCTGAAGTCCCGCAACCCGCAGGGCAAGGCGTTCGCCAAGCGCTGAGCCACCGGCCCCCACCAGGACGGTCCCACGATGCGGGCCCCGGCGTACCACTCCTCGGTACACCGGGGCCCGCCGTCCTATCCTGGGCGCCATGCTGACCATCACCCGGACGCTCTACGACCAGATCGTCGCCCACGCCCGCGCCGACCACCCCGACGAAGCGTGCGGCGTCGTCGCCGGACCCGCCGGCTCCGGCCGCCCCGAACGCTTCATCCCGATGCTCAACGCGGCCCGCTCGCCCACGTTCTACGAGTTCGACTCGGCCGACCTCCTCAAGCTCTACCGCGACATGGACGACCGCGACGAGGAGCCCGTGATCGTCTACCACTCGCACACGGCGACCGAGGCATACCCCTCGCGCACCGACGTCACCTACGCCAACGAGCCCGGCGCCCACTACGTCCTCGTGTCCACCGCGGACACCGACGACGCGGGCCCCTTCCAGTTCCGCTCGTACCGCATCGTGGACGGCGAGATCACCGAGGAGGAGGTCCAGGTCGTCGAGGCGTACCCGGCCGCCTGACCTCGCCCGCACCACCTCCGCAGCCCCCGGACAGGGCCGGGCGCCCCGGCCCTGTCCGCCTGGCGAACACCAAACATCCACCAGGTGAGATCACACTCCGAATCCCCGACCGGGAATCGATACGATGACCGCATGGTTCCCCATGACGTGAGTGACAAGACGCCGGGCACGCTGCTCGTGGCGCGCCTGCACGTCGACCTGTGCCGCCTCTCCAGCGCGATCTGTACGAACCACCGGTCAGCCGGCCGCGAGGGCTGAGCCCGCGCCCGTACCGGCGCCGCCCGCCCGGGCGCCACACACCACGCACCGACCCCCGCGCGGGGGCAGAGCCGCGCGCCCCACGCCCACCGCCACCACTCCGCTTCGACAGGAGCCCACGCCATGGCCATCGAGGTCCGCATCCCGACCATCCTCCGCACCTACACCGACGGCGCCAAGGCCGTCGAGGGCAACGGGGACACCCTCGCCGACCTCTTCACGGACCTGGAGAGCCGCCACACCGGCATCCGTGAGCGCATCGTCGACGGCGAACAGCTGCGCCGCTTCGTCAACGTCTACCTCAACGACGAAGACGTCCGCTTCCTCGACGGCATCTCCACCAAGCTCAACGACGGCGACAGCATCACCATCCTCCCGGCCGTCGCCGGCGGCATGAACTGATGCGCTTCGACAGCCCGCTCGCCGCGGTGGGCAACACCCCGCTCGTCCGCCTGCCGCGGCTGTCACCGTCGGACGACGTCCGCATCTGGGCCAAGCTGGAGGACCGCAACCCCACCGGCTCGATCAAGGACCGCCCCGCGCTCCACATGGTCGAACAGGCGGAGAAGGACGGCCGGCTCACCCCCGGCTGCACCATCCTCGAACCCACCAGCGGCAACACCGGCATCTCGCTCGCCATGGCGGCCAAGCTCAAGGGCTACCGCATCGTGTGCGTGATGCCGGAGAACACCTCCCAGGAACGGCGCGACCTGCTCGCCATGTGGGGCGCCGAGATCATCTCCTCACCGGCCGCAGGCGGCTCCAACACCGCCGTCCGCGTCGCCAAGGAGCTCTCGGCCGAACACCCGGACTGGGTCATGCTCTACCAGTACGGCAACCCGGACAACGCGGGCGCCCACTACGCCACGACCGGCCCGGAGATCCTCACCGACCTCCCCTCGGTCACCCACTTCGTCGCGGGCCTCGGCACCACCGGCACCCTCATGGGCGTCGGCCGCTACCTGCGCGAACACGTCGAAGGCATCAAGATCGTCGCCGCCGAGCCGCGCTACGACGACCTCGTCTACGGCCTGCGCAACCTCGACGAGGGCTTCGTCCCCGAGCTCTACGACGCCTCCGTCCTCACCACCCGCTACTCGGTCGGCTCCGCCGACGCCGTCACCCGCACCCGCGAACTCCTCCAGCAGGAGGGCATCTTCGCGGGCGTCTCCACCGGGGCGGCGCTGCACGCCGCGATCGGGGTCGGCAACAAGGCCGTCAAGGCCGGCGAGACCGCGGACATCGTCTTCGTCGTCGCCGACGGGGGCTGGAAGTACCTGTCGACGGGCGTGTACACCGCGCCGACGACGGAAGCGGCGATCGAGACGTTGCAGGGGCAGCTCTGGGCGTAGTCGCGCTGCGCACGTCGTACCCCTGACGCCGGGGCCGGACCATCGTGGTCCGGCCCCGGCGTCGTCGTTCCCGGAGCGCCGCCCCGGGGCAGGGCCCCGGTCCCGGGAAGGGGCGGGATGGGGAACAGGCCCGTCGCAGGAGCCACTCGCCGCCACCCGAACCGGTGACAGCACAGGTGAGTTCCCCCACAACGACACGCCCCGAAGGAGCGACCCGCACTTTCGCGCCTTACGCTCAACAAACCGCACCGCGAGAACCGCACGAACCCTCCCCGTTCCCACGTCTCGGAGGTTCACGCTCCATGAAGCTCACCGTCGTCGGCTGCTCCGGCTCGTTCCCCTCCGCGGGATCGGCATGCTCGAGCTACCTCGTAGAGGCCGACGGCTTCAGGCTGCTCCTCGACATGGGCAACGGCGCCCTCGGCGAGCTGCAGCGTTACGTCGGTCTGTACGACCTCGACGCCATCTTCCTCAGCCACCTGCACGCCGACCACTGCATCGACATGTGCGCGTACTTCGTCGTCCGCTACTACCCGCACGGCGGCGACCGCCCCGCCCGCATCCCGGTCTACGGCCCAGACGGCACGGAGCAGCGGCTCACCACCGCGCACGCGGACACCCCGTCCGACCACGCGATGAGCGAGGTCTTCGACTTCCACACGCTGAAGCCGGGCTGGTTCGGGATCGGCCCCTTCTCGGTGCGCACGGAGAAGCTCCGCCACCCCGTGGAGACGTACGGCATCCGCATCGAGCACGGCGGCCGCTCGCTCACGTACTCCGGGGACACCGGCACCTGCGAGGGGCTGGACGAGCTGGCCGAGGGCACGGATCTCTTCCTCTGCGAGGCGTCGTTCGTGGACGGCAAGGAGGACATCCCGGACCTCCACCTCAACGGCCGGGAGGCCGGCGAGGTGGCCGCGCGGGCGGAGGCGGGCCGCCTGGTCCTCACCCACATCCCGCCGTGGACCGACGCGGAGCGCAACCTCGCCGACGCCCGCGAGGTGTTCACCGGGCCGACGGAGCTGGCGGTGCCCGGCGCGGTCTACGAGGTCTGAGCGACCGGCCCGTACGCGCACGACGAAGCCCCTCGCCTTCCGCCCGGGAAGGTGAGGGGCTTCGTCGTGTACGGGTCGCCGACCGGGGCCTACTTGGTCAGGTCCTCGATCTCCTCCTCGGGCTCGCGGCCCGGGGTGGTGAGGTTGAACTTGGTGATCGCGAAGCGGAACACCACGTAGTAGATCACCGCGAAGACGAGCCCGATCGGGATGATCAGCCACGGCTTGGTCGCGAGGTTCCAGTTCAGCGCGTAGTCGATGAAGCCGGCCGAGAAGGTGAACCCGGCGTGCACGCCCAGCGCCCAGGTGACGGCCATCGAGATCGCGGTGAGGACCGCGTGGATCGCGTAGAGGAGCGGCGCGATGAACATGAACGAGAACTCGATCGGCTCGGTCACACCGGTGACGAACGAGGTCAGCGCCAGGGAGACCATCATGCCCATCACGGCCTTGCGGCGCTCGGGGCGGGCGGAGTGCGCGATGGCGATGGCGGCGGCCGGGAGACCGAACATCATGATCGGGAAGAAGCCCGACATGAACTGACCGGCGGTCGGGTCGTGGGCGAAGAAGCGGTTGAGGTCACCGTGCACGACCGCGCCGGTGGCGTCCGTGAAGTCACCCAGCTGGAACCACGAGACCGTGTTGACGAACTGGTGCATGCCGACGGGGATCAGCGCGCGGTTGATCAGACCGAAGAGGCCGGCACCGAAGGAGCCGAGACCGGTCATCCACTCGCCGAAGCTGGATATGCCGTCGCCGATGGGCTCCCAGATCAGGCCGAAGAAGACACCGAAGACCACGCCGACGAAGGCCATGATGATCGGGACGAGCCGGCGGCCGTTGAAGAAGCCGAGCCAGTCCACCAGCTTGGTGCGGTGGAACTTCTGCCACAGGATCGCGGCGACGAGACCCATCAGGATGCCGCCGAGGACACCCGGGTTGTTGTACGTGGCGGCCGTGTCCTCGCCCTTCTGGATCACCGCTTCGGTGACCGGGAAGGCCTTGAGCACGTTGCTGTACACCAGGAAGCCGACCAGGGCCGCCAGGGCGGTCGAGCCGTCCGACTTCTTGGCGAAGCCGATGGCGACACCGATGCAGAAGAGCAGCGGAAGGTTGTCGAAGACCGCGCCGCCTGCCGTGGCGAACACGGAGGCGACCTTGTCCCAGCCGAGGCCGTCGTCACCGAAGACGTCGGGCTGGCCGAGACGGAGCAGAATGCCTGCGGCCGGCAGCACGGCGATCGGCAGCTGGAGGCTGCGTCCTACCTTCTGCAGGCCCTGGAACAGGCCGGAGCCCCGCTTCTTCGCGGGGGCCGCCGAGGCGGTGGCCGTACTCATCAACTTCCTCCAGTAGGCAAGGCGCCGCCAGGGACAGGGGTTTCGGGTGGGCGACGACTCGAGGAATGTGACGCGGGAACGTCACATGGTCTGGACCACTGAGTGGTGTAGACCAGTTGTAGCACGGTGAGGGTTAGATAAGGAACCTGCAATTTCCGACTACTTCGCAGTAGTCATCGCATACGCACCGTGACATGCGAAAGGCCCCAGGACCGCAGGGTCCGGGGGCCTGTGCCGACGGGGTCCGCCACCCCGCCGATCAGCTACTTCGTCAGATTCTGCTCGATCTCCTCCTCGACCTCCTCGGGCTCCCGGCCCGGCGTCTGGAGATTGAACCTGGTGATCGCGAACCGGAAGATCACGTAATACACGACGGCGAAAGCCAGCCCGATCGGGATGATGAGCCAGGGTTTCGTCGCCAGGCTCCAGTTGATGACGTAGTCGATCAACCCCGCCGAGAAGCTGAAGCCGTCCTTCACACCCAGCGCCCACGTCACCGCCATCGACACACCGGTGAGCACCGCGTGGATCGCATACAGGATGGGCGCGACGAACAGGAACGAGTACTCGATCGGCTCCGTGATTCCCGTCACGAACGACGTCAGACCGACCGAGATCATCATGCCCGCCACCGCCTTGCGCCGATGCGGCTTCGCGCAGTGGTAGATCGCCAGCGCCGCCGCCGGCAGCGCGAACATCATGATCGGGAAGAAGCCCGTCGTGAACTGCCCGGCCGTCGGATCGCCCGCCAGGAACCGGTTGATGTCACCGTGCACGACCGTCCCGTCCGGCTTCGTGAAGTCACCGAACTGGAACCAGACGAACGTGTTCAGGAACTGGTGCATGCCGATGACCAGCAACGCGCGGTTGGCCACACCGAAGATGCCCGACCCCAGCCAGTTCAGGTCCACCAGCCACTTCGAGAAACTGGTCAGACCGTCACCGATCGGCTGCCACAGCCACGCACACAGCGCCGCGAAGAGTAGACCGACGAACGCCATGATGATCGGGACGAGCCGGCGGCCGTTGAAGAAGCCCAGCCAGTCCACCAGCTTCACCCGGTGGAACCGCCGCCAGAACCAGGCCGCCATCAGGCCCATCACGATCCCGCCGAACACCCCCGGGTTCTGGTACGCCGCCGGCGTCACCGTCGCGTCGCCCGCGACACACGTACCGAACCAGGTGCCGCCCGAGACGAACGTCGAACCCTTGTCGCAGTCCACCGGGAACGCGTGCAGCACCGCGTAGTACACGAGGAAACCCGTCACGGCGGCCAGCGCCGTCGAACCGTCCGCCTTCCGCGCCATCCCGATCGCCACACCGACGCAGAACAGCAGCGGAAGCCCGAGCCCCGAGTCCAGCAGCGCACCACCGGCCGCCGCGAAGACCTTGGCGACATTCGTCCAGCCCAGGCCCTCGTCACCGAAGACGTCCGGCTGCCCGAGCCGGTTGAGGATACCGGCGGCCGGCAGCACGGCGATCGGGAGCTGAAGGCTGCGCCCCATCTTCTGGAGGCCCTGGAAAAGACCGTTCCACCACCGCTTCTGTGGGATGGCGGCTTCGCTGCTGGAGCTCATCGGCGTCCTCCCGGAACAAGCCACGTTTGATGGGTGTTGCAGACTGGTGTAGACCAGTTGCGGTACGGTGCGGAGCCCGCCCGGAAGGCAGGGCACCGGTGATCGTCATCATTGGCGACAGCCGGAGCGCTCGCTAGCGAAGTTGAGCCAACCGTGCGTTACCGTGACGAAACGGACCCATGGTGGGCCGTCGCATGCACATGAGGAACCAGGGAGAAGGCCATGGCCAGCAAGGCTGAGAAGATCGTCGCCGGGCTCGGCGGAATCGAGAACATCGAAGAGGTCGAGGGCTGCATCACCCGCCTGCGCACCGAGGTCCGCGACGCGAGCAAGGTCGACGAGGCCGCGCTCAAGGCCGCCGGCGCCCACGGCGTCGTCAAGATGGGCACCGCGATCCAGGTCGTCATCGGCACCGACGCCGACCCGATCGCCGCCGACATCGAAGACATGATGTGACCCACCGCTGAACCCGTCGGGCCTCCTCGGCCGACACCCGCCGAACCCCGCCGGCCCCTCGGCCGGCACCCGCAGGCCCCGCCCACCAGGGCGGGGCCTGCCGCGCGCCCGCCCCACCGGGGTGCTCCGGTCGGGCAACCCCGCACACCGGAGGGAACGGGCTCCTGTGGGGCACCCCGCACACCGGCGATACAGGCTCCGCGCCGGAAATCCCGGGTCTCACGCCCGCCGCCACCCACGGCCCCGCGCCCAGGCAGGCACCGCCTCCTCGCCGGAATTCACCCGGCCCCGCACCCGATAGGCTCGACGCCATGTCTCGTATCGACGGCCGCACCCCCGACCAGCTCCGCCCCGTCACCATCGAACGCGGATGGAGCAAGCACGCCGAAGGTTCCGTACTCATCTCCTTCGGCGACACCAAAGTCTTCTGCACCGCCTCCGTCACCGAAGGCGTGCCCCGCTGGCGCAAGGGCAGCGGCGAAGGCTGGGTCACCGCCGAATACTCCATGCTGCCCCGCTCCACCAACACCCGCGGCGACCGCGAATCCGTACGCGGCAAGATCGGCGGCCGCACCCACGAGATCAGCCGCCTCATCGGCCGCTCCCTGCGCGCCGTCATCGACTACAAGGCCCTCGGCGAGAACACCATCGTCCTCGACTGCGACGTCCTCCAGGCCGACGGCGGCACCCGCACCGCCGCCATCACCGGCGCCTACGTCGCGCTGGCCGACGCGATCGCCTGGGCCCAGGGAAAGAAGATCATCAAGCACGGCCGCAAGCCGCTGACCGGCACCGTCGCCGCCGTCAGCGTCGGCATCGTCGACGGCACCCCGCTCCTCGACCTCTGCTACGAGGAGGACGTCCGCGCCGAGACCGACATGAACGTCGTCTGCACCGGCGACGGCCGCTTCGTGGAGGTCCAGGGCACCGCCGAGGCCGAGCCCTTCGACCGCACGGAACTGAACGCGCTCCTCGACCTCGCCACCGCCGGCTGCGTAGACCTCGCGCGGCTCCAGACCGAAGCCCTGGCCGCCACCCTCGGCGCGTAGGGCAGACCCCGAGAGCAACCAACTCCCTCTCCCACGGCGTCGATACGCATACGGGCGCACGGGTCCAACCGTGCGCCCGTCCACGTATCCGCACCCGGGGAGGGACCACACCATGGCCGCGCGCCACCGGCACCACCGCACCGCACTGGCCGTGGAGATCGCCGAGGTCTGCACCCCGTGACCCACCGGGGCGGGCGCGGCGATAATCGACCCATGACCCGTCTCATCCTCGCCACCCGCAACGCCGGGAAGATCACCGAACTCCACGCGATCCTCGCCGACGCGGGCCTCACCCACGAACTCGTCGGCGCCGACGCGTACCCGGAGGTCCCCGACGTCAAGGAGACCGGCGTCACCTTCGCCGAGAACGCCCTCCTCAAGGCCCACGCCCTCGCCCGGGCCACCGGCCACCCCGCCATCGCCGACGACTCCGGCCTCTGCGTAGACGTGCTCGGCGGCGCCCCCGGCATCTTCTCGGCCCGCTGGTCCGGCACCCACGGCAACGACCGCGCCAACCTGGACCTGCTCCTCGCCCAGCTCTCCGACATCGACGCCCCCCACCGCGCCGCCCACTTCGCCTGCGCGGCCGCGCTCGCCCTCCCGGACGGCACGGAACGCGTGGTCGAGGGCCGCCTCACCGGCACCCTGCGCCACACCCCCGCCGGCGGTTACGGCTTCGGCTACGACCCGATCCTCCAGCCGGACGGCGAGACGCGCACCTGCGCGGAACTGACCCCGGACGAAAAGAACGCGATCAGCCACCGCGGCAAGGCGTTCCGGGCGCTGGTGCCGGTGGTGCGGGAACTGGTGGGGTAACACTGATGCCCGGCCCCTCCGGAGGGGCCGGGCATCAGTGTGATGTGTGCGCCCGGTCGGATTCGAACCGACACAAACACGACCACCTAAAGATCGCCGCTCACCAGTTGGCGTACGGGCGCATAACGAGAACGAGCTTACCGCCCCGCATGGAGGGGCGGGCAGAGTTCCAGACGGTGCCCGTGCCACACCTCGCACATCGTTCTTCTGCGCCCATGCGGATGAGCTCCTCGCTGTCGCACTTTGCGAGAGGCCGGATCCATTACGGAGCAATGGACCGACTATCGGAGAGTCACGTCCGATATCCGACAAGATGCGGAACGGCCCGTACCGCTTCGAGGGGAAGCCGTACGGGCCGCAGCGGGGGCCGAAAGGGTCAGAACTTCGGGTCCGGGGTCTGGGAGGCCACCAGTTCTTCCGCTTCCGCCGTCGTCTCCACCGAGGGCGGGGAGCCGGCCAGGGGCTTGTTGGCGGTTTCCTTCATGCAGGCCACCGCGATCACGCCGACCAGGGCCGCCGCCATCGCGTAGTAGGCCGGCATCAGGTTGGTGCCCGAGACGCTGATCAGGGCGGTGATCACCAGCGGGGTCGTACCGCCGAAGAGCGACGCGGAGAGGTTGTAGCCGACCGAGAGGGAGCCGTAGCGGACGTTCGTGGGGAACAGGGCCGGGAGGGCGGCCGACATCGTGCCGAGCATGCAGACCAGGGAGAGGCCCAGCAGCAGCATGCCGATGGTGATGGCGGGGATGCTGCCCTGGCGGATCAGGAGGAAGGCGGGGAGGGAGAAGATCAGGAAGCCCAGCATGCCGGTCATCAGGAGCGGCTTGCGGCCGAAGCGGTCGGAGAGCTTTCCGATCTGGTTGATGATCAGCATCAGGAAGACCATGACGGCCAGCAGGATGAGCAGGCCGTGGGTCTCGCTGTAGCCGAGCTCGTCGGAGAGGTACGTCGGCATGTACGACAGCAGCATGTAGTCGGTGATGTTGTACGCGCCGACCAGGCAGATGCAGAGGATCAGCGTCGGCCAGTAGTCGCGGAAGATCTTGGCGAGGTCGCCCTTGGCGGTCGTCTCGACGCTGTCCGCCGCCTCCGTGGCGTGCGCGGTGCCGCCCTCCAGCTTCTGGAAGGCCGGGGTCTCGTCCAGGCGCAGTCGCAGGTAGAGGCCGACGAGGCCGAGCGGGCCCGCGACGAGGAAGGGGATGCGCCAGCCCCAGGAGTCCATCTGGGCGTCGCTGAGGAGCGCGTAGAGCAGTGTGACGAGGCCGGCGGCGCCCACGTAGCCGGCCAGGGTGCCGAATTCGAGGAAGCTGCCGAAGAAGCCGCGCCGCTTGTCGGGGGCGTACTCGGCGATGAAGGTCGAGGCCCCGCCGTACTCGCCGCCCGTGGAGAAGCCCTGGAGCATGCGGAAGAAGATCAGCAGGACGGCCGCCCAGATGCCGATCGACTGGTGTGAGGGGATGAGGCCGATCGCGAAGGTGCCGATCGCCATCATGATCATGGTGAGGGCGAGGACCTTCTTGCGGCCGACCTTGTCGCCCATGGGTCCGAAGAACATGCCGCCGAGGGGGCGGACGAGGAAGGCGACCGCGAAGGTGGCGAAGGAGGAGAGGAGCTGGGTGGTGTCGTTCCCGGACGGGAAGAAGACGTGGCCCAGGGTTCCGGCGAGGTAGGAGTAGATGCCGAAGTCGAACCATTCCATGGCGTTGCCGAGTGAGGCAGCCTTGACCGCGCGCTTGACCGCCTGGTCGTCCGTGATCGTGATGTCCGTACGGCGCAGCTTGGGGTTCTGGCGCTTGCGGATGGCACGGAAGAGGGCGGGGTGGCGTTTGACCGCTTCCGGGTCGGCCACCTGGTGGGGGTCGGAGGCCGCCATGGCCGGTTCCTTTCCTCGGCGAGTGTTTCAGGAAAGGCTTCTGCGCGGACATGGCGGTCGCAAACCGATTCGGCGGAGGATTGGGATGTCGCTCACATGATTTCGGCCGTTCGGCCCAACGGCCGGCTGGTTTCGGTTCGCTCCGGGCGGGCGGGTGGGTCTCAGATCTTGAGGTCTTTGATGATCTTGGCGACGTGGCCGGTCGCCTTCACGTTGTAGAAGGCGTGGGCGACCTTGCCGTTCTCGTCGACGACGATCGTGGAGCGGATGACGCCCGTCACCGTTTTGCCGTAGAGCTTCTTCTCGCCGTAGGCGCCGTACGCCTCCAGGGTCTCCTTGGCGGGATCGCCCACCAGGGTGACCTTGAGGTTCTCCTTCTCGCGGAATTTCGCGAGCTTCTCCGGCTTGTCGGGTGAGACGCCGATGACGTCGTAGCCGGCCCCGGCCAGGAGGTCGAGGTTGTCGGTGAAGTCGCATGCCTGCTTGGTGCAGCCGGGGGTAAGTGCTGCGGGGTAGAAGTAGACGATGACCTTGTGGCCCTTGTGGTCCGCGAGCGAGACGTCGTTGCCGTCGGCGTCGGGGAGGGTGAAGGCGGGGGCGGTGTCGCCGGGCTTGAGGCGCTCGCTCATGGTTCTCCTCGTTGGTACGTGGGGTGTAAGGGACCGAGGGTAATAGGGGTGCCGCCGGGTGCGGATGCGGCGGAACTGACAGACTGTCGATGAAGGTTTACCGGACGAGGACCACGGAGGCGGCGCGGTGTCGGATGCCAGGACCCCTGCGCAGATCGAGGCGGACATCATCAGCAGGCGTGAGCGGCTTGCGGTGGTACTCGATGAGATCGGGGTGCGTGTGCACCCGAAGACGATCATCGGTGACGCGAAGGCGAAGGTCGCCGGGACCGTGGACCGGACGGCCGGGCGTGCGTACGTCGCGGTGAACCGGGCGGTGTCGGACGTGAAGGCGCAGTTCGTCTCGGAGGAGGGTTCGCCCCGGCTGGAGCGGGTCGTCCCGGTGGCGCTGCTGGCGGTCGGTGTGGTGGGTCTGGTGGTCGTGTCCAGGCGGCGCGGCAAGCGCTGACGCCCTGGGCGGTGCCTTGCCGGTCGCGGCCGGGTCGGCGGTGCCTGGTACGGCACCCCCTGGCGCACGGCCGTCCCGCTGCCCGGTAGGTTGCGGGGCGTGAGCGAGAACACCGACGACAAGCTGCCCATCCGGATGCTGCACGACCGTGTGCTGGTCCGGTCCGAGTCGCCCGAGGGCGAGCGGCGTTCGGGCGGCGGCATTCTGATTCCCGCGACGGCTGCGGTCGGCCGTCGGCTGGGGTGGGCCGTGGTGGTCGCGGTGGGGCAGAACGTGCGGACGGTCGAGCCGGGTGACCGGGTGCTGTTCGATCCGGAGGACCGGGCGGAGGTCGAGGTGCGGGGTGTGGCGTACGTGCTGATGCGCGAGCGTGATCTGCACGCGGTGGCGGCGGACCGGTTCGAGGGCTCGGAGGATTCGACCGGGTTGTATCTGTAATCCGCGCCGGAAGGCCCTGGGGGCCCGGTGGCCGTGGTCACCGCGCCGGAAGGCCCTGAGGGTCCGGTGACCGTGGTCACCGGGCCTTTTGTCTGTCCTTTGCTACGGTGGAAGGACCCGACGAGACGCGCCGTACCGGGTTCCGCAAAGACGACGCACCCGTGTTGTTCGCGTGTTCTGTCTCGTCGGAGGTGCTGTCGTGGCGTGGGTTCTGCTGGTCGTCGCCGGTCTGCTGGAGGTGGCCTGGTCGATCGGGATGAAGTACACCGAGGGGTTCACCCGGCTGTGGCCGAGTGTGTTCACGGGCGTGGGGATCGTGGCGAGCATGCTGTTGTTGTCGCATGCGGCGCGGACCCTGCCGATCGGTACGGCGTACGGGGTGTGGGTCGGCATCGGTGCGGCGGGTGCGGCGGTGCTGGGGATGGTGGTGCTGCACGAGCCGGTGACGGCGGCCCGGATCTTCTTCGTCTGTCTGTTGCTGGTGGCTGTGGTGGGGTTGAAGGCGACGTCGGGGCACTGACGCGGCGGCTCAGGGGTGGCTGGTGGGGGCCTTGGTGCCGCGGGGGCCTTCGAGGAAGCCGCCGGTGTCCCCGTTGCCGCCGCTCCCGTCGTCGTTCCCGCCGGTGCTGCCGCCCCCGTTCCCGCCGCCCCCGTTCGCGCCGCCGTCCTCGCCTCCGGTGTCCGCCCCGCCGTCCGTCGTGCCGCCGTTGCCGGCGCCTCCGGCGGGGGTGTCGGTGGTGCCGGGTGTGGTCCGCGGGGCCGACGGGGTGCGGGACGGGGTGGTGGACGGGGTGCGTGCGGGGGTGGAGGGGCGGCGGCCGGTGTCGCCGGGGGCGGTGTCCTCCTCGGTGGGCAGGGCGGTGTTGTCGGTGCCGTCTTCCAGGTGGAGGTCGAACTCCTTCGCGGGGGTGCCGCGCAGGGCGGCGCCGGTGTATTGGGCCCAGGTCTCGGCGGGGGCGCCGCCGCCGTTGATGCGGGGGAGTCCGAGCGCGCCGTAGAGGGGTTTCTGGGCGCCGGTGTCGGGGTTCTGGCCCATGACGGCGATGACGGTGGCCAGGTCGGGGGTGTAGCCGGCGAACCAGGCGGCCTTGTCCTCCTCGGCGGTGCCGGTTTTGCCGGCGGCGGGCCGTCCGGCGCCTTGGGCGGCGGTGCCGGTGCCGCCGTCCACGACGCTCCGGAGGATGGAGGTGGTGGTGTCGGCGGCCTCGCGGCTGACGGCCTGCTTCACCGTACGGCCGGGCAGGGCGATGCTTTCGCCGTTTTTGGTGATCTTTGTGACGAGGACGTGGTCGCCGTGCTTGCCGTGGTTGGCGAGGGTGGCGTAGGCGTCGGTCATGTCGAGGACGCTGGCGGTTGCGACGCCGAGGGCGACGGAGGGGGTGGGGGTGAGGTCGGGGGTGTCCTTGGGGATGCCGAGGTCGACGGCGGTCTGCCGGACCTTGGCGGGGCCGACGTCCTCGGCCATCTGGGCGTAGACGGCGTTGACGGATTTGTCGGTGGCGGTGCTGACGGTGATGGGGCCGTAGCTGACGTCGTCCTCGTTGGACGGGTCGTAGCCGGTGGGTCCGTCGGGGCCCTGGACCATGCGTTTGTCGGTGCCGTCGTAGATGGTGCTGGGGGTGATGCGGCGGCCGTCCTGGGTGGTGGAGTCGTTGGCCACGGCGGAGGTGAAGACGAACGGTTTGAAGGTGGAGCCGACCTGGTAGTCGCGGCGGGTCGCGTTGTTGACGTACTGCCGGGTGTAGTCGATGCCGCCGTAGAGGGCGACGACGTGGCCGTCCGCGGGGTTGATGGAGGCGCCGCCGACGCGGACGTTGCGGTCGGGCCCGCGCTCGTCGTCGGTCCTGGACATGACCTTGTCGTCCACGGCCTTGACGAGGGCGTCCTGTTTTTTCTTCTCCAGCGTGGTGGTGATGCGGTAGCCGCGCGTGGCGATGGTCTTCTCGTCCAGGATGTCGTGGGCGACGAGGTAGTCCTCGACGGCCTGGACGATGTAGCCGCGCTGCCCGGAGAGGCTGTTGGCGGGTTTGACGGGGCCGGGTGCGGGGAAGGTCATCGCGGCGCGTGCGCCGGCGCTGAGCCAGTTCTCCTTGACCATGCCGTCGAGCACGTAGTTCCAGCGGGCGACGGCCGCGGCTTTGTTCTCCGGGTGGGTGACGACGTCGTAGGCGCTGGGGGCGTTGAGCAGGGAGGCGAGGTACGCGCCTTCGGCGGTGGTGACGTCGCCGACGTCCTTGCCGTAGTACGCCTGGGCGGCGGCCTGGATGCCGTAGGCGTTGCGGCCGAAGTAGCTGGTGTTGAGGTAGCCCTCGAAGATCTGGTTCTTGGACTGTTCGCGGTTGAGCTTGATCGCGATGAAGAATTCCTTGATCTTGCGGACGACGGTCTGTTCCTGGCCCAGGTAGTAGTTCTTGACGTACTGCTGGGTGATGGTCGAGCCGCCCTGTTTGCCCTTGCCGGTGAGGGTGTTCCAGCCGGCCCGGAACATGGCTTTGATGTCTACGGCGCGTTCGGAGTAGAAGTCGCGGTCCTCGGCGGCCAGGACCGTGTGCTGGATGGTGCGGGGGACCTGGGCGAGCTTGATGTTCTCCCGGTTGACGTCGCCGTCGCGGGCGATGACGCTGCCGTCCTGGTAGAGGTAGACGTTGGACTGGGCGGTGGCGCTGGCGTTGGCGGCGGGGATGTCCACGAGCTGGTAGCCGGCGATGAAGCCGCCGACCAGGAGCACGGCGATGAGCAGGACTGCGCCGAGGACCATGCGCCAGGTGGGGATGAGCCGGCGCCAGCCGGTGCGCTTGGGGCGCTTGGCCTTCGGGGGCTTCTTCCCGCCGGTGCCGGCCGTGGCGCCCTGTCCTTGGGGGGTGGAGCCGGGGGCGGCGGCGTCGGCAGGCAGGTCCCTGGGGGGCCAGCCCCCGGGCTCGGCGTCCCCGTTCTGCTGCTGTGGCTCGTCGCTCATGTCGGTGCAGACTCCTCGGCCGCGGTCAGTCACCCCATAGTGCCCCTTTCTGTTGCATAAGCCTCGGAATAACCCTCGGATCGCCCGCCGAAAAGCGGTCGCGGCGGCCGTCCCCGCCTGACTAGGCTCTTGCGCTTTGGTGTCCGCGCACGGTGCGGCACCCGTGAATCGGGGAGGCGGTTGCTGTGCGGGTCTACGCGGTGGTGGCGGCGGGCGGTTTCCGTCGCTATGCCACCTATCGGATCGAGACGGTCGCGGGGGTGTTCACCAATACCGTCTTCGGTTTCATCCTGGCTTATACGTACACGGCGTTGTGGGACGAGCGGCCCCGGCTGGGCGGGTACGACATGCCGCAGGCGCTCACGTTCGCCTGGCTGGGCCAGGCGCTGCTGATGACGTGCGTGATGATGGGCGGCGGCTTCGAGGACGAGCTGATCGAGCGCATCCGTACGGGCGATATCGCGGTTGATCTGTACCGGCCGGTCGATCTGCAAATGTGGTGGCTGGCGGGTGACTTGGGGCGGGCCGGTTTCCATCTGCTGGGGCGCGGCATCGTGCCGATGGTCCTCGGCGGGTTCGCCTTCGACCTGGCGCTTCCGTCGGAGGCGGGGACCTGGCTGGCGTTCCTCGTCGCGGTGGCGCTGGGCGTGGTGGTGAGTTTCGCGATCCGCTATCTGGTGGCGCTGTCCGCCTTCTGGCTGATGGACGGTGCGGGGGCGGCGCAGATCGCGTTCCTGGCGGGGCTGTTCTTCTCCGGGATGCTGCTGCCGCTGACCCTGTTCCCGGGGCTGCTCGGCGAGGTGGCGCGGCTGCTGCCGTGGTCGGCGCTGCTCCAGGTGCCGGCGGATGTGTTCCTCGGGAAGTACACGGGCTGGGGTCTGGTGCGGGTGTACGTGTTCCAGGCGTCCTGGGCCGCGGTGCTGCTGCTGGCGGGGCGGATGGTGCAGTCGGTGGCGACGCGGAGGGTGGTGGTCCAGGGTGGCTGATGTGGTGGAGGGTGCCGTGGCGCAGGTGCCCGATGAGGTGTTCGCGCCCAGGCCGCGGCTGGTCGAGGGCGTGCGGGCGTACGGGCTGATCGTCGGGATGTGGCTGCGCTCGACGATGGCGTACCGGGCGTCGTTCCTGATGACGGCGTTCGGGAATTTCGCGGCGACGGCGTTCGACTTCGTGACGATCGTCCTGATGTTCGGGCACGTGGACGCGCTGGGCGGCTACACGCTCCCGGAGATCGCACTGCTGTACGGGGCCGCGGGTACGGCGTTCGGCCTGGCGGACCTGCTGATGGGGTCGATGGACCGGCTGGGCCGCCGGGTGCGCGACGGCACCCTGGACACGCTGCTGGTGCGGCCGGTCCCGGTGCTCGCCCAGGTGGCGGCCGACCGGTTCGCGCTGCGCAGGCTGGGGCGGATCACGCAGGGGCTGCTGGTCCTCGGCTACGGGCTGGTCGCCCTGGACATCGACTGGACCCCGGCGAAGGTGGCCGTGCTGCCGCTGATGGTGCTGAGCGGGTCGGTGATCTTCGGCGCGGTGTTCGTGGCGGGCGGGGCCTTCCAGTTCATCGCGCAGGACGCGTCGCAGGTGCAGAACTCCTTCACGTACGGGGGCAACACGCTGCTCCAGTACCCGCCGACGGTCTTCGCGAAGGACCTGGTGCGCGGGGTGACGTTCGTCGTGCCGCTGGCCTTCGTGAACTGGCTGCCGGCGCTGTACGTGCTGGACCGGGACTATCCGCTGGGGCTGCCGCGCTGGGTGGCGTTCCTGCCGCCGCTGGTGGCGGCCGTGTGCGCGGCCGGGGCGGGGCTGGCGTGGCGGACGGGGCTGCGGGCGTACCGGAGTACGGGAAGTTGACGAGGAACGGGCGAGAAGAGGCAGCGGGATGAGCACGGACACGGACACGACCAGGGAAACAGGCACCGGTACGGCCTTCATCGAACTCGACGGCCTGGAGAAGGTCTTCGACGTCCGCCGCAGGACGGGCTTCCTGCGTGGCGAGCGCCGCCAGGTGCGGGCGGTCGACGGGATCAGTTTCCGGGTGGAGCGCGGTGAGATGGTCGGCTACATCGGGCCGAACGGGGCCGGGAAGTCCACGACGATCAAGATGCTGACGGGCATCCTCGCCCCGAGCGGTGGTTCGCTGCGGGTGGCGGGCATCGACCCCTCGCGGGAGCGTACGAGGCTGGCGCACCGGATCGGGGTGGTCTTCGGGCAGCGCACGACGCTGTGGTGGGACCTGCCGCTGCGTGACTCGTACCGGCTGATGCACCGGATGTACCGGGTGCCCGACGCCCGGTTCCGCGCCAACATGGAGCGGTGCGTCGAACTCCTGGACCTGGGTGAGCTGTTGGACGTACCGGTGCGGCAGCTGTCGTTGGGGCAGCGGATGCGCGGCGACATCGCGGCGGCGCTGCTCCACGATCCGGAGGTGCTGTACCTGGACGAGCCGACGATCGGCCTCGACGTGGTGTCCAAGGCCAAGGTGCGGGGTTTTCTGCGGGACTTGAACGCGGAGCGCGGGACGACGGTGCTGCTGACGACCCACGATCTCACGGACATCGAGCAGTTGTGCCGGCGGGTGATGGTCATCGACCACGGCCGGCTGATGTACGACGGTGCGCTGGCGGGGCTGCACGAGGTGGGGGAGAGCGAGCGGACGCTCGTGGTGGACCTGGAGCGTGAACTCCCGCCGATCCGGATGGAGTCGGAGCCGTCGGTGCGGACGGTGAAGGTGGAGGGGCCGCGGCAGTGGCTGGCCTTCCCGGCGTCGGCCTCGGCGGCGCCGCTGGTGGCGCGGATCGCCGCGGAGTACCCGTTGGTGGATCTCTCGGTGCGGGAGCCGGACATCGAGGCGGTGATCGCGAAGATGTACGCCTCCGCCACCGCTTCGTAGGCCGGTGACGTGAGCGTGTGCGTTCAATAGGCTGCTCGGTATGACGAGCGAACTCCCGGATATGCGGGCCTCCGACGCCGAGCGTGAACGTATTGCCGAGATCCTGCGCGAGGCGGTGGCCGAGGGCCGGCTGGAGATGGAGGAGTTCGACCAGCGCCTCGACCGCGCGTACCGGGCCCGGACGCACGGGGAGCTGGAACCGCTCGTCCGCGATCTCCCGGGAGTTGGTTCGTCCTCGGCGGCGCCGGCGGTCGTGCGGCCCAGGTCCGGCTCGGCGGCCCGTTGGCCGGAGCGGATCGGCAGGCCGGCCACCTCGGGCGGCGCCTTCGCGTTCTGGGGCGGGTTCCGCCGCCGGGGCAACTGGACGGTCGGCCGGGTCTTCACCGCGTTCGCCATGTGGGGCGGCGGCGACATCGACCTGCGCGAGGCGAACTTCGAGGACCGCGAGACCGTCATCCGCTGCTTCACGATCATGGGCGGCATCCATGTGACGGTTCCCCCGGACCTCAACGTGGACGTCCGGGGCATCGGCATCATGGGCGGCTTCGGGGAGCACGCCAAGGACGAGGTGCTGCCCGCGCCGGACGCGCCCCGGGTCCGGATCACCGGCTTGGCTCTGATGGGCGGCGTCGGCGTGGAGCACAAGCGCACCAAGGCGGAGAAGCAGCGGCTGCGCGAGGCGGAGAAGCAGCGCGGCCGCCTGGAGAAGGGCGACGGGCGCGGCGGCCGGTAGCCCCCGTCTTCGAACCTTCTTCTGCCGCCCCCGGTGTCAGAGGGCGTCGGTCGTGGCCCGGGCCTTGGTCCCGAGCAGGGCGTCGATGTCCATCAGCGCTCCCAGGCGTGCGTACCCCGCGTCGTTCAGGTGCAGGTGGTCGCCGGAGTCGTAGGCGGGCCGCAGCCGCTGCGGGTGGGCCGGGTCGCGCAGCGAGTGGTCGAAGTCGAGGACCTCGTCGAAGACGCCGCCCGCCCGGATCTCGGTGTTGACGCGCTCGCGCACCGTGTTCTGCGCGGGTGTCCAGTTGCGGGTGCCCCGGTAGGGCATGAGGGTCGCGCCGGCGACCCGCAGGCCGCGCGCGTGGGCCCGCTCGGTGAGGGTGCGCAGGGCGCCGGTGATCCGCATGGCGTCGGTCTCCCGCGGGAACGCCTGGACGTCGTTGATGCCGAGCGCGATGACGACCGTCTTCGCGCCGGAGACGCCGAGGACGTCGCGTTCGAAGCGGTCGAGGGCGCGTGGGCCGATGCCGTCGCGCAGCAGGCGGTTGCCGCCGATGCCCTGGTTGACCACCGCGTACCGGCCGCGCAGCCGGTCGGCGACGGTGTCGGGCCAGCGGGTGTTGGCGTCGGTGGTGGAGCCCGTACCGGCGGTGAGCGAGTCGCCGAACGCGACGAGCGTCGCGGTCGCGGCGCCGCCCCGCACGTCCACGGCGGTGAGGTAGCGCCACTGCGTGGTGCTCCAGGTGCCCTGCTCGTCCTCGGTGTAGGAGGTCTGGTGGCTGTTGGGGTGCGAGGTGACCGGGCCCTCGGCGGTCGGGGTGCGCAGCGTCACGACGAGGTCGCTGTCGGCGGCGACCGGGACGACGACGGCGTCGCTGACGCTCTGCCGGCCCGCCGGGACCGTGACCGACGAGGCGCCGTCGAACGTCACCGGGCGGGTGTCCACCGTGACGTGGTCGATGAGCAGGGGCCGCGTACCGAACAGGTTGGACAGGGTGACGCGGGCTTCCTTGCCGCCGACGCTGGTGTGCACGACGTTGCGGATGGTGCGCCGGCTCTGGTCCCGGGCCTGTGCCGGGTCGGCCACCCCGAGGACCGGCGCCGCCGCCCAGGTGGCGAGCCAGAGCCCGGAGGCGTGCGCCGGCGCCGCCGGGGTACGGGCCACACCCTGGGGTGCCGTGGCGCCGGCCGCCGTCGCCCGGGGCCCGGAGAACAGCAGGGAACCGGCGAACGCCACGGCGGCGGCGAGTGCGGCGGTACCCGCCACTAGGGCTATGAGCAGGGTGTACCCCTGGCGCCTGGGCATGGGCGGTGTGTCTCCTCGAAGAAACGGTGTGGACCGGTTCCCATGATGCGGCAGGGCGCGGGGAACTCGACGTGCGGTCCGGGAGTAGGTCAGGTAGGCACAATGCGTAGCGGGCGCCTGGGGCTGCGCGTACGCGGACGGGTGGAGCGGATGGAACGGATCGATGGGACCGGGCGGACCGAGCGGGGCGAACTGCCTCCGGGGCCCGGTGGGAAGTCGCGGGACGCGGGCGCGCCGGAGCGGCCCGCGGGCCTCGCCTCGTTCGCGTACACCGCGGCGGACGAGGAGAAGCGTCGTGGCGTACGCCGCATGAAGACCACGGCCACCGGCCTCCTTCTGCTGGTCGCGCTCGTGTACGTCCTCGCCACCTGGGCGAAGAACGAGGGGGTGAGCGGCTGGCCGGGTTTCGTCGCGGCGGCCGCCGAGGCGGGCATGGTGGGTGCGCTCGCCGACTGGTTCGCCGTCACGGCCCTCTTCAAGCGTCCGCTCGGTCTGCCGATTCCGCACACCGCCATCATTCCCACCAAGAAGGACCAGCTCGGGGCCTCCCTCGGTTCCTTCGTCGGCGAGAACTTTCTCTCCGGGGACGTCGTACGTGACCGGATTCACTCGCTGGGCATCGGCGGCCGGGTCGGCGGGTGGCTCGCGGAGCCGGCCCATGCGGACCGGGTCACGGCCGAGCTGTCGACCGCGCTGCGCGGGGCGCTGACGGTCCTGCGGGACGCGGATGTGCAGGCCGTGGTCGGTGAGGCGATCACCCGGCGGGCGAACGCGGCGGAGATCGGCCCCGGCCTCGGCAAGATGCTGGACAAGGTCGTCGCGGACGGCGGCCACCGCAAGCTCGTGGACCTGGTCTGCGCCCGGGCGCACGACTGGCTCGTCCTGCACGGCGACTCGGTGATGGACGCGGTGCAGGGCGGGGCGCCGGGCTGGACGCCCCGGTTCGTCGACAAGCGGATCGGCGA
The DNA here is from genome assembly GCF_004795015.1 of Streptomyces sp. A1277. Classification (GTDB taxonomy): domain Bacteria; phylum Actinomycetota; class Actinomycetes; order Streptomycetales; family Streptomycetaceae; genus Streptomyces. The sequence goes on from NZ_SSBI01000053.1 coordinate 30,851, forward strand.
GCGGGTCTACAAGGAGCTGCTGCGCTTCGTCACCGAGATGCGGGACATGCCGGGGCATCCGGCGCGCGGTTCGATCGACACGTTCCTGGCGGACTTCGCGGCCGACCTCCAGACCGACTCGGAGACCCGGGACCGGGTGGAGCGGCTGAAGTCGGAGATCCTGGGCCGCGGCGAGGTCCAGGACGTCATCGCCTCGGCTTGGGCGTCGGTGCGCGCGATGGTGATCGCGGCGGCGGAGGACGAGCAGAGCGAGCTGCGGCTGCGGGCCCGGGCGTCCCTGATGTCGCTGGGCGCCCGGCTGGCCACGGACGAGCGGTTGCAGGCGAAGCTGGAGGGCTGGCTGGAGGACGCGGCGGTGTACGTCGTGACGACGTACCGGGCGGAGATCACGTCGCTGATCAGCGACACGGTGGCCGGCTGGGACGCGGACCAGACCTCCCGCAAGATCGAGGCCCACATCGGGCGTGACCTGCAGTTCATCCGGATCAACGGCACGGTGGTGGGGGCGCTGGCGGGCCTGGCGATCTACACGGTGTCGTGGGCGCTGTGGGGGTGAGGAGGTCCCCCGGGCCGGGGCCGCGGGCGCTGTGGGGGTGAGGGGGGTCCCCCCGGGCCGGGGCCGCGGGGGGCTCCCACCTCAGGCGGCCCGGCGGGTCACCGCCCAGGACGCGGCGGCCACGGTGCCCGCCACGGTGAACACGGCGGGCCAGGCGCCGACCTTCTTCGCCAGCGGGTGCGAGCCCGCGAACGCGGCCACGTAGGCGGTGGTCAGGGCGACGGCCGCGCGCGGGCCCGCCTGCCGGTTCCACTCGTACGCGGCCACGCCGCCCGCCGCCGCGAGCGCGACCCCGCCCAGCGGCCGCCTGCGGGTCCACCGTGCCACGGCGTAACCGCCGACCAGTCCGCCCGCCGCCACCGCCGCTGCCGGCACCTTCGCCATCGCAGCCACCTCCGCCTTCGTCAACGTCATGGGATGCGCGCCGGGCGCACTCCCGCGCGCCCCGCACCCAGCGCCGCACCGGCGCTCCGACCGAGGCTAACCAACGCTTCCGGCATCCCGTCGCGGAGGGGGTGCACAGGCGTTTACCCTGGAGGTGAACAACTGTGCACCCCCTGGCCACGCAGCCGATCACCGCAACGGAGAACCATGCCCGCGGACATACCCGCCCCCGCCCCCACGACCCCAGCGGCCCAGGCCCCGCATCCGCGCTTCGCGGTGGGTGTGCTGGCCTTCTGCGGGGTCGTCGTCGCGGTCATGCAGACGATCGTCGTCCCCCTGCTCCCGCACATCCCCGCACTGACCGGCGCCACCCCGGCCGCCGCGAGCTGGCTGGTCACCGTCACCCTGCTCACCGGCGCGGTCTTCACCCCGGTCCTCGGCCGGGTCGGCGACATGTACGGCAAGCGCCGGGTGCTCGTCGCCTCGCTCGCGGTCCTGGTGGTGGGCTCGGTGCTGTGCGGGGCCAGCTCCCACATCGGCGTCCTGATCACCGGCCGCGCCCTCCAGGGCGCCGCCATCGCCGTCGTCCCGCTGGGCATCAGCATCCTGCGCGACGAACTGCCGCCCGAGCGCGTCCTGTCCGCCGTCGCGCTGATGAGCTCCACCCTCGGCATCGGCGCCGCCGTCGGCCTGCCGATCGCCGCGCTCGTCGTGGAGAACTTCGACTGGCACACCATGTTCTGGGTCTCCGGCGGCATCGGCCTCATCGACATCGCGCTCGTGCTGGTCTTCGTCCCGGAGTCCCCGCTGCGCACCCGCGGCCGCTTCGACGCGCTCGGCGCCCTCGGTCTGACCGGCGCGCTGGTCTGCCTGCTGCTCGCGGTGACGCAGGGCGGCGACTGGGGCTGGACCTCCGGCCGCACGCTCGGCCTGCTCGTGGCGGCCGTGGTGGTGGCGCTGGTGTGGGGGGCGTACGAGCTGCGCGTCGCGACGCCCATGGTCGACCTGCGGATCTCCGCCCGCCCGGCGGTCCTGCTCACCAACATCGCGGCCCTCCTGATCGGCTTCGCCTTCTACGCGAACTCGCTCGTCACCGCCCAGATGGTGCAGGAGCCGAAGGCCACCGGCTACGGGCTCGGCGCCTCGCTCGTCGTCAGCGGCCTGTGCCTGCTGCCGGGCGGTGTGGCCATGGTGGCGCTGTCGCCCGTATCGGCCCGGATATCCGCCAAGCACGGTCCCAAGGTCAGCCTGGCGCTGGCGGCCGGCATCATCGCCGCCGGCTACGGCGTGCGGTACTTCACCAGTCACAGCCTGTGGCTGATCATCGCGGGCGCCACGGTCGTCGCCGCCGGCACGGCCATCGCGTACTCGGCGCTCCCCGCGCTCGTCATGCGCGGAGTCCCGGTCAGCGAGACCGGGGCGGCCAACGGCCTGAACACCCTCATGCGCTCGATCGGCCAGGCGTTCTGCAGCGCCACGGTCGCCGCCGTCCTGGCCAACATCACCTTCCGGGCCGGGGGCAGGACCGCCCCGACCCTCCACGCGTACCAGCTGGTCTTCGTCATCGCTGCGGGCGCGGCGCTCGCCGCCCTGGCCGTCACACTGTTCCTGCCGGGCCGCAAGCCCGCCGGGGCGGGTACGGTCGGGGAGAGCCGCGAGGCGCCGGGCACCCGGAAGGGCGGTGCGCGGCCGGCGGGAATCCAGGAGGGCGCATGACCGGCGGCCAGGCCATCGCGACGACCCCGGCCACGGACAGCGGCACGGGCCGGGAGGCGATCCTCCGGGCGGCCCGGCGGGCGTTCACGCAGCGCCCGTACGCGGAGGTGACGATCAGGGGGATCGCGGCGGACGCGGGGGTGAGCCCGTCCCTGGTGGTCAAGCACTTCGGCCGCAAGGAGGAACTCTTCAACACCGTGGCCGACTTCGGACCGGCCGCCGCCGAACTCCTCGACGCCCCGCTCGACGTACTGGGCCGCCATATGGTCGTCACGCTGGTGACCCGCCGCCGCGCGGTCCAGTCCGACCCGCTGCTGCGCGTCGTCTTCTCCCTCGGCAACCAGGACGAACGCTCCCTGCTGCGCGACCGCTTCCACGAACAGGTCACCGACGCCCTGACCGCCCGACTCCCCGGCGAGGACCGCGCCCTGCGCGCGGAGCTCCTGGCCGGGCACCTGCTGGGGCTGGGGGCGACGCTCAGCCTGCACCGCGAGGGCGCGGGCGCGTCCGCGACGCCGGAGCGCATCGCGGACCTGTACGCGCCCGCGCTCCAGCGGCTGATCACGGGCTGAGGCTTCCGGGGGCACCGCCCCCGGGGGTTCGCGGATCGTCGATGTCGACGGCGAGATCGAACTCGGCGGTCGAGTGGAACGTAGCGACGTTTCCAGACACTCGGATCCGGTCGAAGGGATTGGAGTCCGAGAAGAACACCGCCCAGATCAGCTTGCGGGCGGCAGTCAGACGGGCGAGGAAGCCGTCCGCGCCCATCGAGCCCTCGCCGCACCACAGCAGCCCCCCGTCTCCCAGTTCCGCAACGGCGAGCACGCCCACTGCGGAGACCCGGGACGGATCGTCCGCCAGCATCGCGCCGACGTCGAAGGGCCCGAGCGCCGTGAGGCCCGCAGGCGCTCCGGGAGCGATGTCTACGTCGTAGGAAGGCCCGTCGGCGAAGTAGAGCCCGTCCTCGGCGGGAAGCTCGTAGTCCCCCTCCCACAGCCGTTCGATCGTGGTCATTCTTCTTGCGCTTTCCGTTGCGCACGTGCTGATGACAGGCCGCCCCACTTCGCGCGCGGCGTCAAGCCCTCGATTGTCGTACGACACCAGTTGACCATCCACCCCCAGGACCCTCAGCGCTGTGCCGGGGCGTTGCCAGTCCCACCGCCCGGCACGCATCTGCTCCACGTAGTCGTTCGGTGACACCGTACGCGGGGAGAAGTCGATGTCACCGCGTCCGCGAGCGAGGGCCCCGGCACGTATCGAAGTCCCGTGTCCGAGGGGCCTCTGCGGACTTACCGGAGCAGTAACGTTCAGCGGGCCGGGGACAGCGCGAACCGCACACCCGTGGCCTGCTCCGCCACCTCCCGCAGCCGCCGCCCCCTCCGGCCGCGCGACCGGGGTCCGCCTGAGCGCCCCGAGAGGTGTCGCAGGGCCGCACTAGGCTGTGGATCATGTCGGACGACCCCCCTCTCATACAGAGCCTGCGGACCGCGGTCGCCGCCGCGCCCGCCGACGTACCCCTGCGCCTCCACCTGGCCCAGCTCCTGCTGGAGGCGGACCGGGCCGACGAGGCCGTCGCCGAGGCGGCCGTGGCCCTTCAGCACGCGCCGGGCGATGCCCTGGCCAGGGACCTGATGCTCCGGGCGATGGGCGCGCCGCCCGCGCCTGTGCCCCCGGCCCCCTCCCCGGCGGAACGGCCCCGCCCGCGCACCGGGTTCGACTGGAAGGCCGCCGAGGACCAGGTCGCGGACGTCGTTCCGCCACGGTTCGCCGAGACGCCGGTCCGCGCGGACGGGCAGGACGACCCGGGCGACGCCGAGGCGTGGGACGTGGAGGGGCCCGGCACCGTACGACTGGCCGACGTCGGCGGCATGCAGGACGTCAAGGACCGCATGGAAGCGGCCTTCCTCGCCCCGCTCCGCAACCCCGAACTGCGCAAGCTGTACGGAAAGAGCCTGCGCGGCGGGCTGCTGCTGTACGGCCCGCCCGGCTGCGGCAAGACGTTCATCGCGCGGGCGGTGGCCGGTGAACTCGGCGCGGCGTTCCTGTCCGTCTCCGTGAACGACGTGCTCGACATGTGGATCGGCAACTCCGAGCGCAACATGCACGAGGTCTTCGAGACCGCCCGCCGCCAGGCGCCCTGCGTGGTCTTCCTGGACGAGCTGGACGCCCTCGGCGCCAAACGCAGCCGCACCGCGCACAGCGGCATGCGCAACGTGGTCAACCAGCTGCTCAGCGAGTTGGACGGCATCGAATCGGCGGCGAACGAGGGCGTGTTCGTGCTGGCCGCCACCAATGTGCCCTGGGACGTGGACAACGCCCTGCGCCGTCCCGGCCGGCTGGACCGGACGATCCTCGTCCTCCCGCCCGACGGGCCCGCCCGGGAGGCGATCCTCCGCTACCACCTGCGGGAGCGGCCCATCGAGAACGTCGACGTGGGCAAGCTGGTCAAGGCCACCGACGGTCTGTCCGGTGCGGACCTGGCCCATGTCTGCGAGGCGGCGGCCGAGCGGGCCCTGCTGGACTCGGTGCGGACCGGAACCGTACGGATGATCAACACGAGGGACCTGCTGGCCGCCGCGAAGGAGACCGTGCCCTCCGCCGAGCCGTGGTTCGCCTCCGCGCGCAACGTGGCGATGTTCGCCAACGAGGGCGGTATGTACGACGACTTGGTGGCGTACCTGAAGAAGAGGCGCAAGCTGTGACCACCTCCCCGCATCCCGCCGTGGAGCGGGCCGACCTGCTCATCGACCTCAAGCGGTACGAGGAGGCCAGGGAGCTGCTGGCCCAGCGGCTCGCGGAGGACCCCGAGGACGTCCGGGCCTGGACCGAACTCGCCCGGAGCCACCTCGGGGACGAGCAGAACGGCGCGAAGGCCCTGGAGGCGACCGAGCGGGCCCTCGCTCTGAACCCCGAACACGTCGGGGCGCTCCTCGTGCACGCCAACGCCCTGCGCGTGGGGGGCCGCTTCCCGGAGTCCGAGGGCGTGCTGCGCGAGGCGATACGCCTGGCCCCCGACTACTGGTTCGGCTACGCCCGGCTCGCCGACTGGCTCTGGCGCATCCGGATGATCAGCTCCGGCCAGGCCAACGGCGGGCAGGTCCGGCGCGAGGACATGACGGCCGGGCTGCGGGAGGCCGACCTGATCGCCCAGGAGGCCATCCGGCTGGCCCCCGAGGAGGTGTACCCCTACGAGGTGGCGTGGCTCATCGCCGACATGTCCGGCGACCGCGCCACCGCCGACCGGATGGACGAGGTCATCCTCCGGCTCGACCCGCAGCACGAGCGCGCCCTGACCCGGCGGACGCGGAAGGCGGCGACCGCCCCCGGCGTCAAGGCGACCGAGGCCGCCACCCTGTACGCCGACGCGCTGGCCGCCACCCCGGGCTCCACGCCGATGCGGCAGGGCCTGGACGCGGCCTCGTACCGCCTGCTGCGCGGCCTGCGCTGGCCGGCCCTGCTCTGCCTGGCCTTGGCCGCCGTGGGCATCGACCTGTTCCAGACGGAGGGCGAGACGCAGCGCGAACTGCCCCTGGTCCTCGGCCAGCGGCTGTGGGACCTCGTCCTCATGGCGGCCGTCTGGGCACTGGGCGCCCTGCTGCGCTACCGCCGTCTTCGTGCCGGTATCCGGGTCAACCTGCCTTCGCTCATAAGGCGGTTGGCCTGGGCCCGTATCGTCCTGGGCCAGGCGGCGTGGACCATGCTCTGCGCGCTGCTGATCACCCAGGTCCCTTGGACGGAACGCACGATTCCGCTGGTGCTCTTCTGGGCGGGCCTGGTGCCGTCGGTGGCGACGATGTGGTTCGACCGGCCGAGGAACGGCTGAACCCGGGCCGGGGCCCCGGAAGGCCGGATTCCCGTTGCACGTCCGGGAACGCCTGTCCGACCATGGCGGCCGACGGCCCCGACGCGCGGAGGCCGCCACCGGACGAAAGGCCGTACGTGCGCAAGCTCGTGTACTTCATCGCCTCCACCCTCGACGGCTTCATCGCCGGCCCGGACGGAGCCGATCCCTCCGGGCCGGACGGCTTCTGGCCCATTCCGGAGGACTACGTCAAGCACCTGATCGCCACGTACCCGGAGACCCTGCCCGGCCCGGCGCGGGCCGCGCTCGGCGTGACGGCGCAGGGCACGCACTTCGACACGGCGCTGGAGGGCCGGCGGTCGTACGAGATCGGCCTCGACGCCGGCCTCACCAACGCCTACCCGCACCTGCGGCACCTGGTGTTCTCCCGCACCCTGGGCGAGAGCCCCGACCCGGCCGTGGAGCTCGTCGCGGGTGACCCGGTCGCACGGGTACGTGAGCTGAAGCAGGAGGACGGCAAGGACCTCTGGCTGGTCGGCGGCGGCGAACTGGCCGCTTCCCTCTACGGGGAGATCGACAGGCTGATCCTGAAGCTGAGCCCGACGACGATCGGCGCGGGCATCCCGCTGTTCGGGCGGAAGGCGACCTTCGACCCGTGCGCCTGGTCCCTCACGGACCACACGCTCCTGGCGAGCGGAGCGGCGTACCTGACGTACGAGCGCGCCACCACGACGGTCACCCTCACCGTCACCGACTGAACCCCGGGTGCCGGCCGGCAGGGGCGGGAGCCCCGCCGGCCGGCACCGTGTCAGGCGGCGGTGCAGGCGGCGCCGCTGAGGGTGAACGCGGCCGGCGCGGTGTTCGTACCGCTCTGGCCGCCGGTGAAGCCGACGGTCACCGAGCCGTTGGCGGCGATCGCGGAGGTGTACGAGGCCGGCACGACGCTCACCGAACCGCCGGTCTGCGTCGGCGTCCCGCCCCACATGTTCGTGATGGTCTGCCCGTTGGCGAAGTCGAACCCGAGCGTCCAGCCGTCGATGGCCGAGGCGCCGGTGTTGCGGATGGTGATCTCGCCCTGGAAGCCGCCCGGCCACTCGCCGACGACTTTGTAGCCGACCGAGCAGCTGCCGGCCGGTGCGGTGCCGCCCTCGTCCGTGGTGACCGCGACGGCGGCCGAGCGCGCCGAGCGGTTGCCGGCGGCGTCGCGCGCGTACACCGCGAAGGAGTACGCGGTGCCGGCCGTGAGGCCCGTGACGGTGACGCCGTTGGTGGTGGACGAGGCGACGGCGGTCTCCGCGGCACCGCTGACGCGGACGACGTCGTACCCGGCGACGGCAACGTTGTCGGTGGACGCGGCCCAGGTCAGGGTCGCCGAGGTGTCCGTCACGGCGGAGGCGGCAGGCGTGCCGGGCGCGGTCGGGGCCTCGGTGTCCCCGGAGGAGGCGCCGCCGAAGACGGTCGCCTCGCGGGAGGTCCGGGCGATGCCGTCGGCGCCGTGGAAGACGCGCTCGCCCCAGGAGCTGAGCCGCGTCGGGTCGAAGTCGATGGCCAGGTCGAGGACGGGGTCGCTGTTGCCGCTCCAGGACCAGGCGATCCAGCCGAGCCCGAGCCGCTCGGCGTCGGCCATCATCGTGTCCTCGTCCGGGTCGCCGTACTGGTCGGCGGGCCCGCCGAACTCGCCGATGACGAGGGGCAGCCCGGCGTCCACGAAGGCGTTCAGGTAGTCGGTGACCTTCTGGGCGGTGTCGTAGACGCTGTACATGTGGATCGAGAAGAGGAGGTTGCCGGTGGAGTCGGCGTCGTAGAGCGCCTGGGCGTTGTCCCGCATGACGCCCTGCCAGTCCTGGCCCCAGTTGGGCGCGTCGATCATGATCGTGTGGGCGAACCCGGCGGCGCGCAGCTTCTGGACCGCGGCGGTGGTGGGGGCGGTCCAGCCGGCCGGGTCGGTGTTGCCCCAGGGCTCGTTCCCGATGTCGATGACGACGTAGTCCTCCTGGCCGTCGAGGACGTCCTTGAGGCTGATCCAGTAGTCGGCCGCGTGATCCAGCGTGCCGGCGGCTGAGTCCTCCCCGTACCCGGTGGTGTCGTGCACCTCCAGCACGCAGATGAGCCGGTTGGCCTTGCACTGGGCGATGACGGCCGCCACGTCCTCGGGGCTGTTCCTGCTCCAGCGGTAGCCGTCGGACAGCACGACGCGGACGGTGTTGGCGCCGGTCGCCTTGATGTCGGCCAGCGACTGGGTCTCACCCGGGTACCAGGCGTGGGCGTGGTTGACCCCGCGCATGACGAAGTCGTCGCCGTTGCCCTCGACCAGCCGCCCGTCGCTGATGTGGAGACCGGTGGCGGCCGAGGACGCGGCCCGCGCCGGGGCGAGGCCGCCGAGGGCGAGGAACCCGAGGAGGGTGGACAGGACGGTGAGGATCACGGAAGTGGTGCGCTTGGCTGACTGTCTCGTTGTTCTCACTGCGGCTCCATAAGGGGGAGGAGAAGGGGGACGAGAGGGCGGATCACCGGGGTGGGAGCGCTCCCACCCCGGTGCGCCCCATGAAAGCGATTCAGTCAGGAGCACGTCAATAGATCGGACGACTCGGGTTCGCGAGGGCTATCGTCACGTCGTCCTCGTCGTCCTCGTCGTCCTCGTCGTCCTCGTCGTCCTCGTCACCCTGGTCACCCTCGTCGTCCTCGTCACCCTGATCACCCTGGTCACCCTCGTCGTCCTGTCGGATTCGGCGGACTCCGTTCGTCGTCCTCATGAAACGTTCGGAACGCTCGTAAGGAGAACGGTCATGAAGTACGTGCTGTTCATCGCCACCGACCCCGCCGGAGAGCCGGCCGACGAGAACCCCGGCGCGTGGGTCGAGAAGTGGAACGGCCGCGGTGTCCGCCTGGAGGGGATGCCGCTCAAGCCCGTCACCGAGACCAGGACGGTCCGCGCGCGCGGGGACCGGGTGCTGGTCACCGACGGCCCGTTCGCCGAGACGACCGAGTGGATCGCCGGGTACGACCTCCTGGAGGCCGCGGACCTGGACGAGGCGATCGAAGTCGCCGCCTCGCACCCGATGGCGGCCGCCGGCCGCATCGAGATCCGCCCGGTCCAACCGCTCGACCTGGGCCCCGGCACCGGGAACGTCCCGCACGAGGGCGACGCACCGGCCTCCCGCTTCCTCGGCATCCTGCGGACGGACCCGAGCGCACCGCCCTTCACCCCCGACCCCGCCGCGGTGGCCGCCTGGGTCCGCGACGGCCTCGCCTCCGGCCGCTACCTCGGCGGCGAGCACCTGCGCCCCGTCCAGGACGCCACCCTCGTGCGCCGCCGCGAGGGCGAACTCCTGATCACCGACGGCGCCTACGCGGACGTGCCGGAGTGGGTGACCGGCCTCGTCTTCGTGGACGGGACCTGGCAGGAAGCGGTGGACTACCTCGCCCGCTGCCCCATGGCCCGGTCCGGGACCGCCGAACTGCGGGAGTTCTGGACGGACTTCTCGTGAGTTCCGGGCCGGCAGAGGTGCGGGCGGCGCTCGCCGGGGCGTACCGCGACGAGTGGGGCGTCGTCTTCGGCACGCTGGTGCGCCTGACCGGCGACTGGGAGCTGGCCGAGGACTGCGCGCAGGACGCGTTCGCCCGCGCCCTGCCGGCCTGGGAGCGCGACGGGGTGCCGGACAGGCCGGGCGCGTGGCTGGTGACCGCCGCCCGCCACCGAGCCGTCGACGTCCTGCGCCGCCGCACGACCGAGCGCGGCAAGCTGGCCGAGGTCGCGGAGCTGGCGGAGGCGGAGAGTTCCGACGTCGCGGAGAGCGCCGAGGCCGCCGCGCTGGAGGCCGCCCGCGGACCGCGGCCCGCCGAGGACGAGCGGCTGCGGCTGATCTTCACCTGCTGCCACCCGGCGCTCCCGCTCGAAGCCCGGGTGGCCCTCACCCTGCGGGCGGTCGGCGGCCTCACGACGCGCGAGATCGCCCGCGCCTTCCTGGTCGGCGAGGACACCGTCTCGCAGCGCGTCCTGCGCGCCAAGCGCAAGATCGCGGCGGCCGGAATCCCATACCGGGTGCCGCCCCCCGGGGCACGCGCCGAACGGCTGGGCGGGGTCCTCGCCGTCATCTACCTGGTCTTCACCGAGGGGTACGCGCCCAGCGACGGCAGCACCACCCGCGACCGGCTCGCCGAGGAGGCCGTCCGGCTCGCCCGGCTCGTCGCCGCCGAGGCACCGGACGAACCGGAGGCGCGCGGCCTGCTCGCCCTGCTCCTGATCCAGCACTCCCGGCGCGCCGCCCGGCTCGACGCGGACGGCGGCCTCGTCACGCTGGAACACCAGGACCGGACGCGCTGGGACCGCGCCCTGATCACCGAGGGCGCCGCCCTCGCCCGGGAAGCGGAGGCAACGGGCGGCCCCTACGCGCTCCAGGCGGCCATCGCCGCGCGGCACGCCCTCGCCCCGGCCGCCGCCGCGACCGACTGGGCGGCGATCGTGGCCCTGTACGACCGCCTCCTCGCCCTGCGTACGAACCCGGTCGTCGCCCTCAACCGCGCGGTCGCCCTCGGCATGCGCGACGGCCCGCAGGCCCAGCTGGACGCCGTCGACGCACTGGGCACGCCGAAGGAGCTGACCGGCCACCACGCCCTGCCCGCCGTCCGCGCGGACGCGCTGCGCCGCCTCGGCCGTACCGGGGAGGCCGCGCGGATGTACGAGGCGGCGAGGGCCGCCGCCCCGAACGAGGCGGTCGCGCGGGAGTACGCGCGGCGGCTCGCCGAGCCCACCGGCCCCGGTCGTACCGGGCCGAACGGAAGCACCCACTGAAGGGAAACGTATCGCCGTGGCCGATGCCCACCACGAGGAAGTGCTCGCCCGGATCGCCAAGGGGCTCGTCTACACCGAGACCGAGGCGGCCTTCCTGGCCCCCCGCCGCCGCGAGGACCAGATCTTCGCCTACAACCACACACCCCCGAGCGAAGCGGAGAAGCGCCGGGAGCTCCTGGTCGAGATCCTCGCCTCCGTCGGCGAACGCACCGTGCTCCTGCCCCCGTTCCACGCGGCATTCGGCAGCAACGTCCACATCGGCGACGACTTCTTCGGCAACGTGAACCTGACGTTCGTGGACGACGTGGACATCCGCATCGGCGACGACGTGATGATCGCCCCCAGCGTGACCCTGACCACGACGGGCCACCCGGTCCACCCCGCGCGCCGCGCGGACTTCGGCCGGTTCTCCGAACCGATCGTGATCGAGGACAAGGTGTGGATCGGCAGCAACGCGGTGGTCCTGCCCGGCGTCCGCATCGGCTACGGGTCGGTCGTCGGCGCCGGCAGCGTCGTCAGCCGCAGCATCCCTCCGATGAGTGTCGCCCTCGGAACGCCCTGCCGGGTGGTCCGCCCCGTCACGGACGAGGACCTGGCCGCGCGTACGACGGGCCCGTAGCCCGCTGCGCCACGGGCCGCCCGTCACTTCACGATCAGATACCGCTGTGCGCTGCCGCCGCTGACGCAGACGGTGCTGTTGCAGGTGGAGGTGTCCGCGGTGTGCACGATCCAGAGGTAGATGCCGGGGGACGGCGGGGTGTACGAGGTGGAGGACGCGCCCTCCTGCCAGGGGAGGTTCTTCCACTCACCGCCCGGCAGCTGCACGGAGACGTACGACTGGTCGCCCTCCGCCTCCCAGCGCAGGGTGACCGGCTCCCCGGCCCTGGCGACGGCCTGGTCCGCGGGCGCCACGGGACGCGGAACGTCCGGGGCGTCGCGGACCGGGTTGGCCGTCGAAGCCCCCTTCGCGCGGACGAACAGATACCGGTCCTCGGACCACCCGCCGGAGGGCTTCCCTTCGGCGTCGCCGGTACGCGCGGTGTTGACCTGCCACCGGTACAGCCCCTCGTGCGTGGGGGTGAAGGCGCACGACGTGCTGGTCATCCAGGCGGAGAACTGGTGCTCGTCGTCACGGGAGACGGCCACACTCGACCTCCCGGCCACGTGGTCCCAGCGCAGCGTGACCGACTCGCCGAGCCCGATGACCGTCCGGTCGGCGGGCCCGAGGGGCACGGGCGCGTGCGGCGTCCCGCTCGGCACCTCGACCAGGGGCCCCGGGGTCGAGGAGTCCTTGCCGCCGTCGCCGTCGGAGGGGAAGCAGTCCGCGGGCTTGGCGGACGCGCCGGGCTTGGCGGACGCGCCGGGTTCGGCGGACGCGCCGGGTTTGGCGGATGAGCCGGAGTCGTCGCCGTCCCGCAGGAGCAGGGGTACGCATACGGCGGCGGCGGCGACGAGGACGAGCGCGAGGGGGATCAGGAGCCGGGGGAGGCGGCGCCTGGGGCCGGGGGAGGGGCTGTTGTCGCGGAAGGCGGCGGGGGCGGTGAGGGTGGGGGTGTACGGGGGTACGCCGGGCTGCGGCGCGGGGGCGGGGGTGAGGGCGGGCGCGGGGGTGGGGGAGACGGGCTTCACGTTGGTCGGGGGCGGCGGGGCCGGGGGGTCCGCCGCCGGAGCGCCTGGGACTGCTGGAGCGGCCGGGACTGCCGGAGCACCCGGGACCTTCGGAGCACCCGGGACCTCCGCCGCTGGAGCACCCGGGACCTCCGGAGCCCCCGGCCCCTCCGCACCCGGCACCCCGCCCGCCACCGCCCGGAACCGCGGCGGAAGCCACGCGCCCCCGGCCGTCTCCGCGTCGTCGGCGGGCAGGGCGAACCGCTCCAGCAGCTCGGCCGGCGTCGGCCGGTCGGAGGGATAGCGGGCCAGGCAGGCGGCGACCGTGGGACGCAGGCTCTCCGGGACGGCGGCGAGGTCGGGCTCGTGGTGCATGACCCGGTAGAGCATCACCTGCGCGTCCCCGACCTGCCCGAAGGGCGCGCACCCGGCGGCGTGGCCGAGGACGTGACCGAGGCTGAACACGTCGCAGGCGGGTCCGATCTCCCTGCCCGCGATCTGCTCGGGCGCCATGTAGCCGGGGGTGCCGACGACCACCTGCGTACGGGTGATCGCGGTCCCGTCCAGGGCCCGCGCGATGCCGAAGTCGATGACGCGGGGGCCGTCGTCGGCGAGCAGGACGTTGGACGGCTTGAGGTCGCGGTGCACGAGCCCGGCGGCGTGGATGGCGTCCAGCGCCTCGGCGAGCCCCGCGCCGAGCACCCGCAACGCCGCTTCCGGCAGCGGCCCGTGGGCGGCGACGGCCTCCGCGAGCGAAGGCCCGGGGATGTAGGCGGTGACCAGCCAGGGCGGATCGCCCTCGGGGTCCGCGTCGACCACCTGGGCGGTGTGGAACCCGCCGACCTGCCGCACGGCCGCCGACTCGTGGACGAAGCGCCGGCGGAACTCGGGATCGGCGGCCAGCTCCCGGTGTACGCACTTCACGGCGACCAGCCGCCCGCCCGGCGACCGCCCCAGGAACACGGTGCCCATCCCGCCGCTGCCCAGCCGCCCGAGCAGCCGGTACCGGCCACCGACCACCGTTGGATCAGTGGCACGCAACTCCTGCACGACATTCCCCCGTTGAGCCGACACGTAGCAGCCGATCCCGCCGGGGCGCGCACCCGCGACGAGTGCCACTCATCCCATGGCCCGCCGCCGCATGCTGTCAAGCGGCGGCGCGGCCCGTGGGTGCCGGATCAGGCCCTACCAGGCCCCGTGGTGGAGCACGCCCAGGATCAGGGCGGCCACCGCCGTGGCGAGGAACACGATCCCGCCGACGATGTTGCGGGAGCCCACCCGCAGATGGGCGATGATCGCGCCGATGAAGTAGAGGATGAGCCCGGACGCGGCGAGGGTGCCGAGCAGCGGCACGGCGAGTCCGGCCAGCAGCCCCACGGTCCCGGCGGCCAGCAACATGCCCAGAAGCGGAACGTACTTGCGGGGGATGCCCTTCATGTCGGCCTGGGACTTGGGGTATTCGTGGCCGATCAGGTAGGTCACGGCCGCCGCGCCGTTGAAGAAGATGCCGAGGATGGTGACCGTGAGGTATGCGGTGCGCATGAATTTTCTCCGCTTCTGAGGGGGAGGTGCCGCCGGTCGCCCCGAGAAGGGACGTCGCTCTCCCGACCTGACGATCGACGCCCCTGTTCCGTGAGGTCGCGGACCGTCCGGGAGGTCGTGATCACGGACACACCTTCGGGCCCGGCCGCGCGAGCCGCCCGCCCGGGGCCATCGAAGTCAGGCCCTACGGACGCTCGGTGAGCAATTCCGCCAGCCGGTCCGCGAACGCGGTGATCCACTCCAGCTCCGGCCCGCCCCGCGCGACCCGGAAGCCGTGCCGCCGCGCCCAGAACGCGGCCTGCACGGCATGCAACTGCGCCCAGCGCCGCACGCGTTCGCGATCGAGCTCGGCCGCGTCCGCGAACACGTCCACGATGCGGTGAACGGCCCTGCCGAGGTCATCCGCCTCCGCGAGGCTGAAGGCCCGGGACTTCAGCAACGTACCGCCGTCGTACGCGGGGTCGCCCACGTACCCCTTGGGATCGACGGCCAGCCACGGCTCGCGCTCGGCCCGCAGGATGTTGCGGCCGTGCAGGTCGCCGTGCACGAGGGTGTCCGGCTGGTCCCGGCCCAGCTCCCGCACGGTCGCGTGGGCGGCCTCCAGCACCGGCCGAGGCAACGCGTGCGTCAGCTCGGCGGCGTCCTTCCGCAGCTCCTCCTCCCACTCCCCGGCCCGGTCGCTCAGCCGGGGCAGCCCGGCCGGCGCGGGCACGGCCAGCCGCCGCCCGAGCCGCGCGGCGACGGTCACCACCTCGTCCCCGTCCGCCACCTCCGCCAGGGTCTGCGGCCGGGCCCGCTCCAGCAGCATCGCGTACCGCGCGTCGTCCCTCTCGTACAGCGCGACGGCCCCCCGCCCGCCCCACGCGACGAACGCGTCCGGCTCGTGGTCGTTGCCGGGATGCGGAAAGGACACCTTCAGCACGGCGGGCGGCGTACCGGGCCGCCGTACGGGAACGATGAGGCCGACACCCCCGTACATGACCTCCCCGTCCGGCACGCAGGCCCAGCGCCCGGTCAACTCCTCCACCAGCCTTGGCAGTTCCCCGAGCCAGGCCGAGCCTGCCTCACCCTCCCGCGCGACGGTGGTCCGCGCGAACTCCTCCGGAATCACGACCATCCGGGCACCCTACGCGCGGCGGCGCCGCAGACGGGCCCCGCGCCCGGTTGTCCGCCGGCCGCTGCGGCTGCGGCTGCGGCTGCGGTGCGAGGATGGCGGCATGTTGCAGGTCTGTCTCAACGGCGCTCGAAGCCGCGCCGAGTGCTCCCATCTGCCGGTCACCCCGGACGAGCTCGCCGCAGCGGCCCGGGAGGCCGTCGCCGCCGGCGCCACCGATATCCATCTGCACCCCAAGGACCGCCACGGTCAGGACACGCTGGACGCCACCGCAGTCGCCGCCGCCGTCCATGCGGTGCGGGCCGCCGTCCCGGGCGTCCCCCTCGGGGTCACCACCGGCGCCTGGGCCACGCCCGACCCCCGGGCCCGTGCCGCGCAGGTCCGGGCCTGGACCGTGCTGCCCGACCACGCCTCCGTCAACTGGCACGAGGAGGGCGCCGACCACGTCGCCGCCGCCCTGCTGGACCGGGGGATCGGCATCGAGGCCGGCGTCTTCTCCGGTACCCCCGCGGCACAGCGGTTCCTTGCCTGGCCCGACTCCCACCGGGTCCTGCGCGTCCTGGCCGAGATCACCGAGACCGCCCCGCAGGACGCGGTGCACGCGGCGGCGGGCCTGCTGGACGACCTCGCATCGGCTGCCGCGCCGGTCCTCCTGCACGGCGAGGACGCCACCGCCTGGCCCCTCCTCCACCTCGCGGCCTCCCGCAGCCTGGACACCCGCATCGGCCTTGAGGACACGCTCCACCTCCCCGACAGCAGCCCCGCCCCGAACAACGCCGCCCTCGTCCGGGCAGCCCGCGAGGCCATCCAGCACGCGCCGTGAACGGTCTGCCCGAAGGGGCGGCTGCCGGAGCGCTCGGGTCAGACGGTGCCGGCCTGGACGCCTGCGACGAACGAGGAGAAGGCGTCGGCGGAGACGTTCAGGACGGGGCCGTTCGCCTGCTTGGAGTCACGGACGGGGACGATGCCGGACGTGGCGGCGAGGTTGGCGGCAATCTCGACGCAGTTGCCGCCGTTCGTGCTGTACGAGGACTTGTACCAACGGGGGGATTCGTTCGTCACGGGGGTGCCCCTTCGCAGTCGGCTGATCTCGGTACTGGCGCCGATGGTAGGCCGCGGGGACGGGCGCACGAGGGCTTTCGCGTGCACGGTGCCCGAACGGGCAGCAAGACGCCCCACCGCGCTCGGCACGATGGGGCGAATGCCGAAACGCTCGGGTCAGACGGTGCCGGCCTGGACGCCTGCGACGAACGAGGAGAAGGCGTCGGCGGAGACGTTCACGATGGGGCCGTTCGCCTGCTTGGAGTCACGGACGGGGACGATCCCGCGCGTGGCGGCGAGGTTGGCGGCAATCTCGATGCAGTTGCCACCGTTCGAGCTGTACGAGGACTTGTACCAACGGGGGGATTCGGTAGTCACGGTGTGCCCTTTCGCAACTGGCTGATCTTGGCCACTGAGGCTGCCTGAGACAGCGCCTCGCCTTGGAGTTGATGGTAGGTCATGAGCATGGGCATCACGAACGATGATTCCCGTTCGACGCGCCCCTGCGCCTGCGATTCCGCGTATGCGACGACGGAACGATCAGCCAGTGTGAGGACGTTGACGGGGAGGTCAAACGCCCTTCGCGCACCTATGGCGAACGGCGATACGTGTACGAACCAGTTGGGGCGCGAGGCCAGCTCCTCCAGCCGCTGTAGCTGGGCGTTCATGACCTCCGGGCCACCGACGGCCTGATGAAGGCAGCTCTCGTCCATGACGACGAAGAGCATGGGCGGCCGTGGTCGCACGAGCACCGCCTGCCGTTCCATCAGGACCGAGACGCGCTCCTCAGCCTGTTCGGAGGTGATGGAGCCCCTTTGCACGGCACCGTCAGCCACGGCCTGTGCGTACTCCGGTGTCTGCATCAGGCCGGGGACGAGCCCGATGTCAAACAGCCTGATCTCCACTGCCCGACCCTCGTACCCGACGTACTCCGGAAAGCCCTCCAGCAGGCTGCCGTGCTTCATCTCCCGCCATTCGCGCTCGAACGAGTCGGGCGTACCGACCAGATCGAACGCAACGTCAACCTTGCGCGAGAACGGCAGGGTTGCTGACTTGCGACCAGTTTCGATCGCCGAGATGTGCCGTCCGGTGCAGCCGACCAGAGAGGCAAGATGATCCTGAATCCAGCCGCGCTGCTCGCGCACTCTGCGTAAACGCGCGCCGTAGGCCGCCTGCGGCGACGCGTCCGGATTCAGCTCCTTGATGTTGACCAACATGCCCTCCCTGGCAGCCACGTTGCTGACCGTGTGAGGCTAGGCCACGCTGAGTGCTCCTGGTAGTGAAACCGCTACGGAGGGACACGAAAGCGTGCCTGTTGACGAGCATGGAACCGCCCCGGCCCCCGGCCCCCTTACCATCCGGGCCGGCGAAGACCCCCCGAGCCGCGACCTGCGGAGAGGGCCCGACCTCACGCGCTACGCCTCGCTCGCGGACTTCCCGCCGTGCCGGTGCGGCGCGGCCATCTGCCCCGACGCGCCGCCGCCGAAGCCACCGGGGACGACGGGATCGCCGGACGGCATCCGCGAACGCGTACGGGAGACGAACAGCAGGCACGCGAGATACCGCCTGTAACACCGCCACGACCACGAGACCACTCATCGAGAGGACGGAACACATGCGCACGACGCACAGCACCACGACCTTCGCGGACGGCGGCGGGGACGGCCTGCCCGGCACCCCGTGGCCCGGCCCGAAGGACCCGCCGTCGCCGGACGGCGGCCCCGGCGTCCCCAACCCGCCCAAGTCCGTGTCCGCGGCATGAGCGGGAAGACGGCAACGGCGTACCCCACCCGCGAGGAGGTGGGGTACGCCCTCTCGGCCGCCGGCGTCCTGAAGACGGAGTGGCTGGACGCGTACGCCCACGTACCCCGGGAAGCGTTCCTGCCGGAGAGCATGTGGCCGTTCGACATGGCGACGGGCAGGACGGTCCACGTCTCGCGGGCCGACGACGTGGACGCGTGGCGTGGGTACGCGTACGCGGACGTGCCGATCGTCACGCAGTGGGACGACGGCGACCACGAGGGCAGGGAGCCGGGACGCATGTCCACCTCGTCAGCCTCCATGCCGAGCGTGGTCTTCCGGATGCTCGACGCCCTCACGGTGGACGACTACTGCCGCGTGCTGGAAATCGGTACGGGGACGGGCTGGAACGCCGCCCTCCTGGCCCACAAGGTGGGTGAGGAGAACGTCGTCAGCGTAGAAGTGGACGCCGCCGTGGCCGTACGGGCACGAGAGGCCCTGGTCCACTTCTTCGGCGCCCCGATGGAGATCATCCACGGCGACGGCTACGCGGGCGCGCCGGGCCACGGCCCCTTCGACCGTGTCATCGCTACGTGCGCAGTCCGCGAACTCCCCTTCGCCTGGGTGGCGCAGACCCGCCCGGGCGGGATCGTCGTCGCCCCGTGGGGAACGGACTTCACGAACGCGGACGGGCTCGTCAAGCTCAGGGTGGGGCCGGACGGAGACAGCGCGAGCGGTCACTTCACGGGGCCCGTCGAGTTCATGAAGCTACGGGCGCAGCGGGCGGCCCCGATCGACCACGAGGCGTACGCGCCCCGCCCGCCGGACTCCGCCCCGTCACTGGAATCGGGCCCGGCACCGGCGGACCTCGCGGCCGGCGACCGCTTCAGCGCCCTGACGTTCGCGCTGGGCCTGCGCGTACCCGACTGCACGTACATCGCCGCGCGGAAGCAGCACGGCGCCCAGCCCCACTGGTTCTACAGCCGCAACGACCGCTCCTGGGCCTGCGCACTTACCCAGGACGGCCAGGACACCCGCGTCTGGCAGCACGGCCCCCGCCACCTCTGGGACGAGGTGCGAGCCGCCCACGGCTGGTGGCTGGCCCGAGGCCGCCCGGAGTGGCCCCGCTTCGGGCTCACGGTCAGCAGCGCCGGCCAACGCGTGTGGCTGGACGAGCCGGGGAACTGGCTGCTGTAGGGCGGCGTACGGGCCCGGGCCCCCGGTTCGGCGCGGGCTCGCGGCGGCCGTCGCTCGCGACAATGGCCGCATCGCGCGCCGGGGGTACCCGGCGTCCACCAGCCACCCGCGGCGACCGGGGGGACGTCAATCGCACCTCAGCGCGTTTCCGTCCCCGCACCCCATGGCCGTGCCGTCGCCGTGTCCGGCCGCCGCTGCCACTCGCGCTTCAGCAGGTCCCGCCCGCACTCCCGCTCGTCCGCCCGACCGCCCGACCGCCCGACCGCCCGACCGCCCGGACGGGCGGACGAGCGGACAAGGACGGACCGGACCGGACCGGTGCGGGGGCATGGGTCACGACTTCTGCTGGGTCTGCTTGACGATCTTGTCCGTCACGTCGACCGTGTCACCGGAAGCAGGTGTACCGATGGTGACATCGGTCCCGAAGTCGCTGAAGTCCATGACCACCTTGGCCTTGCCGTGTTCCGCCGAGCCGGATGCCTTGCTGCCCCCGGTGGGCTGCGCGGTCATCTCGATCTGCTGCCGCCTGGTCAGGCCCTTGCCATCGATCCACAGATCCACGGGCACGGACGTCCCGAGCTGTTCACGCAGCTTCCTGGCCTGCTTCGCGTCCCCCTTGGCGAGCTTGTCGATGTCGAGATCGACTCGGTAGTGGGTCGTCTCGACGCCTCCGACCTTCTCCTTGCCGACCTTCTTCACGTCCTTTTCCGAGAGGGACTTGGAGTAGGCGAAGGAGTCGGACGGGTCATTCACGTCGCTGCTGCCGGCAGCCCCGGAATCGCGCAGCTTCCGCAGATCGATCTTCATCCAGCTCTTGCCTTCGGGGAGGGCACCCTCGCCTTCCGGCGGCTTCTGATAGATCACCTGGTCCACGACGCGCTGCTCCAGCCGCTGGCCCCCCTGCTCCAGAGTCAGCCTGCTCTTCCCGCCGTCGAAGTCCATGACACCCGAGCCCTTGACCGTCTGACTCCGGCCGTCCGCACTGACGGAGGTCGTGATCTTCACCCGCGCCGACCCGGCCTTGGTCGTGTTCGCGTTCGTCGCCTGCACCACCTGCGAAGGCGACCGCTCGGCTCCGCCACCGGACCCGGACGGCTCCGCCGCGGAGCCGGCCTTGTCGTCCGAACCGCAGCCCGTCAGCGCTGCCGCGGCCAGCACCCCGGCCACCCCGCCCACGGCCGCCTTCGACACCCGGAACTTCACACTTGCCATTACGGAACCCTCCCCGATTCGAAACGCATACGTCAGATGTGCGCCCGGTGCCCACAGGGTGATCCCGTATGCGAACCGCCGATCGTTCTACGCCTCCCGCAGTACTTCGCGTCCAGACGAAACCAGCCGTGATCGGCAAGGCGCACGTGTAGCGGCTACGTGTAGCGGCTACACGCAGCGCTCCCGGCACGGCTCCGCCGGCCCGCGCGCCATTGCTTCAGCGGCGGGAAGCAATGGCGCCCGGGCGCCGCGGTGATCGTGTACCGGATCGGCCGCGGCGGGAGCGGCCGGCCGAAGGCAGTGACCGTGACGTTGCCCGGCTACGCTGGCCCGGCATGAGCCCTACCCGCGCCGCCATCGAGATCACGGCCGACCTGATCCGGGACCTCCTGCGCGACCAGCACCCGGACCTGGCCGACCAACCTCTGAAGCTCGGGGCGCGCGGCTGGGACAACCAGCTGTGGCGGCTGGGCGACGACCTCGCCGTGCGGCTGCCGTGGGCGACGGAGTCCGCGGACGAGCTGCTGCTCAAGGAACACACCTGGCTGCCCGCCCTCGCCCCGCACCTTCCCCTGCCGGTCCCCGTCCCCCAACGCCTGGGCGTACCCACCGCGCGCTTCCCCCGTCCCTGGCTGGTCACCACCTGGGTGCCGGGCGACCCGGCCGACCGCGCCCCGGCCACGCGCGGTGAGGAGGCGGCCGACGCGTTGGCCGCGTTCCTGACGGCCCTGCACCGCCCGGCCCCCGCCGGTGCGCCCGCCGGCCGGGGACGCGGCGGCCCGCTGGCCCCGTACGCGGAACACTTCGCCCACAGCCTCGCCGCGGTCACCGAGAGGGGCCTGACCCCGGACCCGGACGGTGTCCGCGCGGTCTGGACGGACGCGGTCGCCGCCCCGGACTGGACGGGCCCGGCGCTCTGGCTCCACGGCGACCTGCATCCCGCCAACGTGCTGACGTCGAACGGCACGTTCTGCGGCGTGATCGACTACGGCGACCTCTTCGCAGGCGACCCGGCCAACGACCTCGCCGCCGCCTGGACCCTGCTCCCGCCCACCGCCGTGGACCACTTCCACGCCGCCTACCGCCCGACCCCGGACGCGGCAACCCTCCGCCGCGCCCGAGGCTGGGCGGCCCTGCGCGCACTGGCCGCCCTGCTCATCGCGGACGACGGCGACCGGGGCCTGCCCAACGGCAAGCCGACGTGGGGACCACCGGCCCGGGCGGCGCTGGGGCGGCTGGTGGGGGCGGTGGGGGCGGTGGGGCGCTGAGGTCGGCCGGCTTGCCCGCATGCGAGCGGGGCGGGGCAACGCAGCCCCCGTACAGCCCCATGCCCTGACTCTGCGCGTTGCCCCGTCGCCAGCCCCTGCGCAAACCCCTGCTCTACGGGACGGCGGATGGCTCCGGGGCCCGCATCGCGGCCGTCAGTATGAAGGTGACGTCCTCGTGCTGGCCGGCGTCGCCCAGCGCCGCCGCGATGTTCAAGACGGCCTGTCGGTCTGTTCGTTCAGCAACGTTGATCAGTATCGCGTCGGCGGCCTCGTGCAGGCCAGCAGTCCGGCAGGAGCCGACAGCGTTGACGATGTCCGGGGCGGAGTAGGACGCTCCCGCTTGCCAGAGCAGGAAGCCTGCGTCGTGTTTTCGGTCATCGGCAAGGTACCTGGCCACCAGTTCAGTCTCCGGCCAGGTGAGCTCCGCAGCGTCTGCGGGGTGCCGGTCCCCCATCGGGCGGGGGACCGGCACCCTGACGCGTTCCTGCGGCAACGAAATCTCGCGCCGCCGGGCACGGCGGCGGAGGCGTCGTGCCCGTGCCAGCCCAGGATTCGCAACGATGGGCGAAGCCGGCTGCGGCTGTCCGGACTGCTCTGACGCCGCCGGGTGGCCGACAAGGCAGCACTCGCAGTGCTTCTCCTTGGCGCGGGTGCGGAATTCGAGGAGCGCGTCCAGCGTGTGGGGAAGCCGCCCCTGACCGGATGCGGTGGCATCCTTCTCCACTACCGCGTAGAAGCCCCGCAGTAGCGTTTCGTCAGGGATGCGGCCACCATTTAGGTGGTTTGAGAGAGTTGTCGGCTCCTGGTGGGCGTCCTTCGCGATGTCCGCCTGAGTTCGCGGGCTGCATTCCCGGATCTCACGCAAGGCCGTCACCAGAGACCGGTGGGCGGCGGTGATGTGGGACGGCAGCTCTTTCCAGGTCCTGCGTTTGACGGCCACGCATGCCTTCCGTTCATTTGGTGGTGCCAGGCGGACACTAATTGTGTCTGAGGCGGTGGCATTTCGGGAGTGTGTGGATGTTTTCTGTAAGCCCTCGAAACCCTATGGAACCTGGCGTGGCGGGCCGTCATGCGGTCAGAGTGGTGGTGTCCGCGAAGGGCGCCGACTACCCGACACCCTTCGACTGCCGTGTACCTGACATAAGGGGGCCTCTGCATGACTCTGCCGTCGTGGCAGGACGAAAAGCTCGGAACGATGAAGCGCGCTGCGCTCTGGCTGCTGACTGTCGTGGAGGAGGGCAACGTCTTCACCAAGGAGGAGGTCAAGAACGCCTTTCCCGGTATCAGTCAGGCGGACCGCCGGGTCCGCGACTTGCGCGACTACGGCTGGAAGATTGACACCCACCGGGAAGACGCTCTCCTGGGCCAGCACGAACAGCGGTTCGTCGCGCAGGGGCAGCCCGTCTGGGAGCCTGGCAAGGCCACCAAGAGCAGCTCGGCCCTTACGGACACTCAGCGCCGGAAGATCCTGACCCGCGACGGCAACCGCTGCCGGTCGTGCGGAATCACGCCCGGCCAGGAGTACGCCGACACCTTCGAGACCGCTCAGATTGACATCGCCCGACGGAAAGTGAAGCTGCCCAACGGCACCTCTTCGGTGCAGCCCATCGCGGAGTGCAACCGCTGCCGCGTGGGTGGCCGCTCACTGGAAGCGGACCTGAGCGCCGTACTGGAAGGCATCTCCAAGCTCGGCGGGTTGCACAAGCAGACGCTCACGGACTGGGTCGCCGCTGACGAGCGTGAGTTCAGCACTGTGGAGCGGCTCTGGGCCGACTTCCGTACGCTGCCGGCTGAGTCCCGCGACGAGGTTCGCAAGGCCCTCGGGCTTCCGGCCGCCTGAGACCCGCTCTCAGCTCATGGCGGGGCCGCTGCGGCCGGCGGCCCCGCCATGAGCTGAGATGAACCCTTTGAGTAAGAGGAGAACGGACCGTGACCGTGAACGCCGGGGAATTCGGCCTGCCGCCGCATGCCGCAAAGAACAAGGTGACCGTCGAGCAGCGTCTTAGGGACGTGTCCGCCGGCGGCGGACTGCAGGAAACCCTGACCATCGAGTGGCGGACGAAGCCGCAGGTGGTGCAGGTCATCGATATGCCAGTGCACGCGCTGTACTACAACCCCGGAACACACCGCATCCGGGCGCAGCGCAGCTACGACCCGCAGCTGGACCGCCGGCTCGACGAAGACCCGTGGAGCGACGAGAGCCAGGATTATCTCGATCACCTTCTGAAGGCTGAGCCCTCTGACCCCTCGAAGCGGGACAAGGACTTCGATGCGCTGAAGCAGAGCCTCGCGGACTTCCGCCAGAACGAACCTGGGCTGATTACCCGTGAGGGCATTCTGGTCAACGGCAACACCAGGGCCGCAGCACTGCGTGAGCTTGCCGTGGCCGAGATCCGGGTGGCAGTTCTGCCGGACTCCTGCACTTGGGCGGACATCAACCGTGTCGAGCTGTCACTGCAGCTGCGCCACGACACCCGTCGGCCCTACTCGTACATCAACAGGCTGCTCACGATCGACGAGCAGGTTGAGGCTGGTCGCCCGCTGAAGGAGGTCGCGCGGGACTTCCGTATCCGGGAGTCGACGGCCGAACAGGACCTGTGGGTGCTCTCCTGCCTCCGGGACCTGAGCGACAGGTCGGCGGCTGATGGCGTACGGCTCCGGCTCCTCGACTTCGAGGACGCCCAGGAGAGGCTGCGCGAGGTGCACCGCGCCTACGCCAAGGAATCCAAGAACCACGTCCAGAAGGCCGAGCTGCTGAAGGAGAACCGTCTCGCGGCCATCGTGATGGACTTCTCCAAGACCGATGTCCGTCTCATCGAAGCGGAGTTCCGCGAGCGGTACCTGGAGCAGCGCCTGCCGGAAGGACTGAAGCCGGCCACAGCTGCGTCCTCCGGGCGTGTGATCCCCGGGATCAACCGTGCGGTGAAGGCTGAAGAGCCCAAGGTCGCTGCGGCCCGTGCCTTCACTGACTCGGTGCTCCGGGCGAAGGCGGTGGTCCGGGCAAAGAAAAAGGTGCCCTCGGCCCAGCTGGAAGCGGCGTCCACCGTCTTCGACACAGCGCGCAAGGCGGTCGAGGACGCGCTTGAGCCCGCTGGCAAGGACGCCCGGGTCCGCAAGAGGAAGCAGGCTGCCCCCGACCGTCTCAACGATGCCTGCCAGGACATCGAACAGTGCATCACCGACATGGTGCTGGCGAGCGGAGCCCGCAGCCTGGATGAGGAAGCTCTGGACGAGGCTGTTCTCAAGCTGAAGGCCACTTTGAAGAAGCTGGCCCAGGCCACGGCTCAGACCATCGAGGTGCCCGGCGAGGGCGTCGAGTGGTTGCGTGAGGCCGTACGGCGGGACCCCTCGTGACCATGACACCTGACGAATCGTCCCTGCATATCAGTTTCGATGTCACGCGGACCAAAGCCCTCCTGCGCGCCGGCGAGCCTTACCGCAGCGATCTGACGCGGCTCGCGGCCAGATTCCCTGGCGGCAGTCCGCGTGGACGCCTCGCCTTGGAGCTGGATCTCGATGACTTCCTGGTAGGCATCGATGCGCTGGCTGACTGGCCGCACCCCGACTCTGTGGTGTGGGCGGACGAACTGAGTGCTCTGGTAGGGGAGGTACTGGATGATGCCGACCGCGCTGAAGAGCAGCTCCAGTCTCCCCGCCCGGCCGAGGCGTGGGACGACAGCGCTGTGGAAGCAGCGCTGGGGGCCAGCTGGCGCGCTGGCCTCACGGAGTTCCAGCGTCGGGATATCGCGCGGCTGCTGTCCCTCCGGCACGGCGCCAACTTCAGCGTCCCGGGCGCCGGGAAGACCCGCGTCGGACTGGCGGTGTATGCCGCGATGCGCGAGTGCGGGGATGTATGCCGACTGCTGGTGGTCAGTCCGAAGTCCGCGTACGAGTCGTGGCTCTCGGAGAGTGAGTACTGCTTCAAGGAACCGCCGCACACAGTCGTGATGGGGAAGAGCCCTGACCACAGGGCCGAGATCATGATCGTCAATTACGAGCGTCTGGACAGGTCGCTGGCCGCACTGGCGGACTGGCTGCGCGGCACGCCCTCCATGATCATCCTCGATGAAGCGCACCGGATGAAGCTGGGGGCCAGGGGAACGTACGGAAGCGCCTGCATGGCACTGGGTCCCCTGACCCGCCGACGTCTGATCCTCACGGGGACTCCGGCTCCGAATGGAGCGCGGGACCTGGAGAATCTTCTGTCGTTCGTCTGGCCCGGTCATGGGCGCAGAGTGGTGACGCAGGCTGTAGCCGGCGGTGATCTCGCGTACGCGAGTTCTGTGCTGCGGCCGCTGTTCACGCGGACGACGAAGAAGGAACTGGGCCTGCCTTCCTTCGAGACGCGGATCCGGAGGCTGAAAATGCCGGAGCTGCACCGTGAGGTGTACGACGCGCTGGTGGGCCGGTTTACCCCGAGGGCTGAGACATCGCGTGATGAGTTCGACGCCCTGGGCAAGGCGATGCTGCGCCTGCTGATGGCGGCCACTAGTCCCGCGCTGCTCATTGAGGGCGAGAGCCGCTATGAACCGTTGACCTATCAGGTGCCGCCGCTCGAAGTGCCAGAAGGCGAGTCCCTGTATGCGCTCATGCGGAACCTGCCTGCGCACGAGCTTTCTCCGAAGTACAAGGAAGCTCTAAATATCGTTGCGACGAACACTGCGATGGGGCGCAAAACCCTTGTATGGGCGACCTTTGTGCGCAGCATCACCACCATGGAGAGCCTATTCAGCGCGTACCAGCCGGCGGTCGTTCACGGCGGCACACCGGACCGGGAGGAGCAGATCAGGCGGTTCCGCGAGGACCCTGACTGCCACGTTCTCCTGTCCAATCCGGCCACGCTTGGCGAGGGCATCAGCCTGCATCACGTATGTCATGACGCGGTTTACGTCGACCGCGACTTCATGGCAGGACGGTTCCTGCAGAGCTTGGACCGCATTCACCGGCTCGGGCTGGCGCCCGATACGCAGACGCGCGTCACCGTGCTGGCGGTCGAGGGCACGATCGATGAGGTGGTGGCTATGCGGCTTGAGGAGAAGCTTGAATTCATGGGGCGGATTCTGGACGACCCCGCTGTACAGCAGCTTGCCGACCTGGAGGACGAACCGTCCGGTGCCGCCGGTATGGACATGGCCGATGTCCGCGCCCTGCTGAGCCACGTCAGTGCTGTCGCCGCCCACTGAGGCGACGCGCCGGGCGGCGCTTCGCTGGCTGGCTGAATTGCGCGTGGCTGGAATCCCGCGGGTACGGGCTCTCTTCACCCACCATCCGGGCTACTCGGACCTCACGCCGGCTCAGTACGCCGAGGGCCTTGCCTGGCTCAGGCGGACAGGGATGGTCACCATGGCGGGCCGGCCCGTTGTGGACCTCAGCGACAGTGAGGTGACGGATGGCGCGGGGCCTGCATCGGTCCCTCGTGTGGTGTGGAGCCGGACGGCGGAGGAAGCGAGGAAGGCCGTCGGAGCTGCGGGCGAACAGGCGCTGCTCCGGCTGCTCCGTGACGGCGGCGTGCCGCACGTCAGACATGTGGCCGCGGAGTCTGACGCCTATGGGTATGACATAGAAGCAGCGCGCTCTGTCTCTGAGCGGGCACACATCGAGGTTAACCTCGCGCTTTCGCGAGGTGGGGTGTCCGATGCTTGATCAAATAAACGGAGAGTGCCCCTGACCTGCAACGATGGGACTTGTCTAGGGTCCTGTGGCTGCACGGAAAGAAGCACTCTCCAGGTGAAGAAGCGTATCGGGTCGTACCCGCGTGTCCGCATCGAGGGCGGTGGCC
>NZ_SSBI01000054.1 GCF_004795015.1 Streptomyces sp. A1277
GGCAAGACGAAACGCGAGATCATCCGATGCCTCAAACGCTACGTCATCCGCGAGGTCTACCACCTGATCCGACCCGCACCACGGACCCTCCCCACAGCGAGTTGACAACTATAGGAGCGTCAACGCCCTGGCGGAGAACCTGTGGATGGTCATCAAGACCGAGTGCATCCGCGGCCGCGTCTTCGCCACACACGCCGAGGCGAACCTCGCTCTCTTCGAGTACATCGACGGCTTCTACAATCCCCGCCGCATCCAGAAACGGCTCGGCTACCTCAGCCCGATCGAGTACGAGGAGAAGCACTACGCCGACCAGGCAGCGGCCGAACCAGTGAACCTGAAACCACGTCAACCCGCCCTGACCAGCTAGTCAGCCACTCCCGCGCTGCGGGGGAACCTCACTCCCGCACTGACCGGATGAGGTCAGAGAAGTCAGTCAGACTCTGCGACACGTAGCGCCTCCCTGAGAAGCGGGACCACCCGCTTCGGAACCCTGATCACCGACTCATGCCAGGGATCAGAACATCTCGCGAGCTCTCGCCCGTGGTCTGTTCGTCTGCTGTCCACCCCTGGATCACGA
This sequence comes from Streptomyces sp. A1277, assembly GCF_004795015.1. Classification (GTDB taxonomy): domain Bacteria; phylum Actinomycetota; class Actinomycetes; order Streptomycetales; family Streptomycetaceae; genus Streptomyces. The sequence continues at coordinate 578 of NZ_SSBI01000054.1, forward strand.
GATCCTTCGACTCCTGATCCACCCACACAGCAGGTGATCCGTGATCTCCGGACTCAGGATCTTTACCAACGAACCGTAAGGCCATGAGGTCCCTCCCTGCCGAGCGCGTTGCGCCTGGTTGCACGACCCTCACCCTGCCGGACAGCGCTGGTCAAGGGGGCGTGTTCACCCCGGCCGGGCCAAGCACAAGTGCGGCCCAGGGAGGGCACGCAGAAGGCGTCCGGCTCTGTGTCGGGCCGGACGCCCTCTACCTACCTACACCCACTCCACGGCCGAGACGATGCGCCCGCCGTCTTGCGGAGGGGCAGGGAGCGGCGTTCGCCGCAGCGTGCGAGAAGCCTGCTCACGCTCCCTCGCCCCGAGCCCTCGGAGGGTCTCGGCCCGCTCCGCATCGGTCATGCCGGCCAGCGCCTCAGCCATCCGCCGGACGGCATCCCCGCTGGTCACTACGGCTTCTTGACCGTCAGCGGAAGCATCTTCTTGCCGCTCTCACTCAGTTGTGGCCATGTATCGAACTGCGGGCACACGCCGCAGTCGAAGCACGGCGTCCAGCGGCAGTCCTCCACCTCGGTCTCGTCCAGCGAGTCCTGCCAGTCCTCCCAGAGCCAGTCCTTGTCCAGGCCCGAGTCCAGGTGGTCCCAGGGCAGGACCTCCTCGTACGTCCGCTCGCGGGTGGTGTACCAGTCGACGTCCACGCCGAAGTCCGGCAGCGTCGCCTCGGCGCTCTTCATCCACAGGTCGTAGCTGAAGTACTCGCGCCAGCCGTCGAAGCGGCCGCCGGCCTCGTAGACGGCACGGATGACGGAGCCGACCCGGCGGTCACCGCGCGAGAGCAGGCCCTCGACGATGCCGGGCTTGCCGTCGTGGTAGCGGAAGCCGATCGAGCGGCCGTACTTCTTGTCGCCGCGGATCTTGTCCCGGAGCTTGGCGAGCCGGGCGTCGGTCTCCTCCGCGCTCAGCTGCGGGGCCCACTGGAAGGGGGTGTGCGGCTTGGGCACGAAACCGCCGATGGAGACGGTGCAGCGGATGTCGTTCTGCCCGGAGACCTCGCGGCCCTTGGCGATGACGTTGACCGCCATGTCGCCGATCTGGAGGACGTCCTCGTCGGTCTCGGTGGGCAGCCCGCACATGAAGTACAGCTTCACCTGACGCCAGCCGTTGCCGTACGCGGTGGCGACGGTGCGGATCAGGTCCTCCTCCGAGACCATCTTGTTGATGACCTTGCGCATGCGCTCGGAGCCGCCCTCGGGGGCGAAGGTGAGACCGGAGCGGCGGCCGTTGCGGGTCAGCTCGTTGGCCAGGTCCACGTTGAACGCGTCGACGCGGGTGGAGGGCAGCGAGAGGCCGATCTTGTCGTCCGTGTAGCGGTCGGCGAGGCCCTTGGCGATCTCGCCGATCTCGGTGTGGTCGGCGGAGGAGAGGGAGAGCAGGCCGACCTCCTCGAAGCCGGTCGCCTTGAGGCCCTTCTCCACCATCTCGCCGATGCCGGTGATGCTTCGCTCCCGCACGGGGCGCGTGATCATGCCGGCCTGGCAGAAACGGCAGCCGCGGGTGCAGCCGCGGAAGATCTCCACGGACATCCGCTCGTGGACGGTCTCGGCGAGCGGGACCAGGGGCTGCTTGGGGTAGGGCCACTCGTCCAGGTCCATGACGGTGTGCTTGGAGACCCGCCACGGCACGCCCGACTTGTTCGGTACGACGCGGCCGATGCGGCCGTCCGGGAGGTACTCGACGTCGTAGAAGCCCGGGACGTAGACGCCGCCGGTCCTCGCGAGGCGGAACAGCACCTCCTCGCGGCCCCCGGGGCGGCCCTCGGCCTTCCAGGCGCGGACGATCTCGGTGATCTCCAGCACGGCCTGCTCGCCGTCGCCGATGACCGCGCAGTCGATGAACTCCGCGATCGGCTCGGGGTTGAACGCGGCGTGCCCGCCGGCGAGGACGATCGGGTCGTCGATGCCCCGGTCCTTCGCGGCGAGCGGGATGCCGGCCAGGTCGAGCGCGGTGAGCATGTTGGTGTAGCCCAGCTCGGTGGAGAAGCTCAGCCCGAAGACGTCGAACGCCTTGACCGGGCGGTGGCTGTCCACGGTGAACTGGGGCACCTTGTGCTCGCGCATCAGCGCTTCCAGGTCCGGCCAGACGCTGTAGGTGCGCTCGGCGAGGACGCCCTGGCGCTCGTTGAGCACCTCGTAGAGGATCATGACGCCCTGGTTGGGCAGCCCGACCTCGTACGCGTCCGGGTACATGAGAGCCCAGCGGACGTCGCACTCGTCCCACGGCTTGACGGTGGAGTTCAGCTCACCGCCGACGTACTGGATGGGCTTCTGCACATGCGGGAGCAGAGCTTCGAGCTGTGGGAAGACCGAATCGACAGACATCGCGAACTTTCGAGAGCCGGCAGGGGTGACCATCCAGCGTACCGCGACGCTCAGCCTCCGGACGCCCGCCGGATGTCCGCCCGGGCGGCCCTGTGCCACACACCGGGCAGTTCGCGCTCGCCCTCGGCGGCGGCGGCCTCCTCCTTCCCGTAGAGCAGTCCCCAGGTGAACGAAGGCTCCCCCGCCGCGTGCGCCCGGACCGCGAGCGCGCGCAGGGTCTCGCGGGCGACCACGCCGTCCTGGTGGTCGCCGAGGAGGCTCTGTACGGCCTTCACCCGCTTGGCGGACCTCTTGGCGGGCTTCCCGAGGGCGGGGCGGGCCGCCTCCGCCGCGTACCGGGCGCGTTTGGCCGCCTTGCGGGCGCGGTGCAGGGCCGCGTCGCGGTCCGGTCCTGGCGGCAGTTCGAGGGCGTGCGCGATACGGCCGGCGAGGCGCTTGTGGTCCTTGTGCACGGCCCGGGCCAGCTCCTTGCCGGGCGCGGCGGCGGCCGCCGGCAGCAGGGGCGGGTCCGCGAGGAGCCGTTCCAGGGCGCGCAGTAGCGTCAGATAGCGCTCGGAGTCCAGGACTGCGGCCGTGCGCCGGTGCGAGCCGCTGCGCCCGCCCGCCGACCACAGCCGCAGCCGGGCCCGGACCGGGCCGAGGACCAGGGTGCGGGGCAGCGCGTCGAGCCGGGCGCGCAGCCGGGCGTCCAGGACCTCCTGGTCCCGGTCGACGCCGAGTTCGGCGGCCAGCCACTTCAGCTCGGTGCCGAGGGGGCGGGTGGCTTCGCGGTCCAGGACGCGGCGGTAGGTGCGCAGGGCGCTGCGCAGTCTGCGGGTGGCGACCCGCATCCGGTGCACGGAGTCGGGCAGGCCCCGGCGGACGGCCGGGTCGAGGGCGACGATCGCCTCCGCCTGGCGGCGCGCGTAGGCCAGGACGTGGTCGCCGGCGGTGCACGGCTCGGCGGTGCGCGGCTCGGCGGTGCGCGGCTCGGCGGGCTCGTCGTCCTGGGGCCGCGAGCCGGCGGGCGCCGTCTCGGCGAGGGCGCGGGCGAGTTTGGAGGGGGCGGTGGAGGGCCGGATGCCGGCCTCGCCCAGGTGCTGTTCCACGGTGTCGAGGAAGGCGGGGTCGCCGTCGTCGGCGAGTTCGGCCTCGATCTCGGTCCAGGTCGCGGTGCGGTCGCCGCCGGACAGCCGCTCGGCGTGGACCTCGTCCACGCTGAGCTCGGCGAGGGGGGTGCCGTCCGGGCCGGTGAGCACGTGGACGTCGCGGGCGGAGCGCAGCCGGACCACGGGGACGACGGGTGTGTCCAGGACCCGGGAGCGGATCAGTGCGGCGAGGCGGGGCGGCAGGGTGTCGGAGAGCGGGGCGCGGATCTCGTCGCGGACGTTCGCGGCGACCGGGAGCTTGAGGTGCCAGCCGGCGTCCGAGCCGCCGGTGCGGCGGCGCAGGGTGACGTGGCCGGCGGCGAGGCGCAGGTCCTCGGTGTCGTAGTACACGGCGTCGAGTTCCATGACGCCCTCGTGGTCGACGGCCTCGACCCCGGCCACCCGGCTCAGGTCGGGCAGCCGGGTGGCGTCGGTGGTTTCGTACTTCCGCTCGATCTCGCGCTTGGTGTCCGCCATGTACCGAATCTAGTGCCGCGCGCGTCGAAGTGGTCGCTCAGGCCGTTATCGGCCGTTGCACCCGGATCGACTGGAGCAGCCCGATGGCCACCCAGACGGCGAACATCGAGGAACCGCCGTAGGAGACGAACGGCAGCGGGAGGCCGGCGACCGGCATGATGCCGAGCGTCATGCCGATGTTCTCGAAGGACTGGAAGGCGAACCAGGCGATGATCCCGGCGGCGACGACCGTGCCGTACAGCTCGGTGGTCTCGCGGGCGATGCGGCAGGCGCGCCACAGGACGACGCCGAGCAGGACGAGGATGAGCCCGGCGCCGAGGAAGCCGAGTTCCTCGCCGGCGACCGTGAAGACGAAGTCGGTCTGCTGCTCGGGGACGAACTGCCCGGTGGTCTGGGTGCCCTGGAAGAGGCCGGTGCCGTGCAGGCCGCCGGAGCCGATCGCGATGCGCGCCTGGTTGGTGTTGTAGCCGACGCCCGCCGGGTCGAGCGCCGGGTTGGCGAAGGCGGCGAACCGGGCGATCTGGTAGTCGTCGAGCAGCCCGAGCTGCCAGATGGCGACCGCGCCGGCAATCCCGGTGCCCAGGAGTCCGAAGACCCAGCGGTTGGAGGCGCCGGAGGCCAGCAGCGCCCCGAGCACGATGACGACCATGACCATGACGGAGCCGAGGTCCGGCATCCCCATGACGACCGCCATCGGGAGCGCTGCCAGGGCGAGGGCCTTGGCCACGGTCCGGTGGTCGGGGTGCAGCTGGTCGCCCGCGTCGACGCGGGCGGCGAGCAGCATCGCCATGCCCAGGATGATGGTGATCTTGGTGAACTCGGAGGGCTGGAGGGAGAACCCGCCCGGCAGCAGGATCCAGGCGTGGGCGCCGTTGACGGTGGCGCCCAGCGGGGTGAGGACCGCCATCACGAGGAGCACGGACAGCCCGTACAGGACCGGCACCGCGCCGCGCAGCGTGCGGTGGCCGAGCCAGATCGTGCCGATCATCAGCGCGATGCCGATGCCGGTGTTGAGGGCGTGCCGGAACAGGAAGTAGTACGGGTCGCCGTGGGTCAGCGAGTCGCGTCCCCGGGTCGCCGACCAGACGAGCAGCGAGCCGATGAAGGAGAGCGCGATCGCCGAGCCCAGCAGCGGCCAGTCGAGCCGGCGCACGAGCGAGTCGCGCGCGACGAGCCGGCCCCAGGTGGAGCGCTCGGGGGCGTAGCGCTGGACGGAGAAGCCGGCCATCAGTCACGCCTCCCGAGGACCGCGGCGAGCGTCTGCTCGGTGGCCGGATTCTCCGAGGCGGGGGTGTACGGCTTGATCGTCGGGGCGTCGATGGTGCCGTCCGTCCCGATCTTCGGCAGGCCCTTCTGGGGCGTCGGCAGGAGGGCCTTCTTCACGTCCTGCTTGCCGGTGGCGTCGAGGCCGTAGATGGCGTTGTAGATGTTGCGGACGGCGGGCCCGGACGCGCCGGAACCCGTACCGCCCTGGGAGATCGTCATGACGACCGTGTAGTCCTTGGTGTACGTGGCGAACCAGGAGGTCGTCTGCTTGCCGTAGACCTCGGCGGTACCCGTCTTGGCGTGCATCGGGATCTTGTCCTGCGGCCAGCCGCCGAACCGCCAGGCGGCGGAGCCGCGGGTCGCGACACCCGCGAGGGCTTCGTCTATCTCGTTGCGCGTCTTCTGGGTGAAGGGCAGCTTGCCGTGCGACTTGGGCGCGATCTCCTGGACGGTCTTGCCGTCGGCGCTGACGATCGCCTTGCCGACGGTGGGGTCGTAGAGCGTGCCGCCGTTGGAGATGGCCGCGTAGATGGTGGCCATCTGGATCGGGGTGACGAGGGTGTCGCCCTGGCCGATCGAGTAGTTGACGGAGTCACCGGCGCGCATCCTGTCGCCTTCGAGGCAGTTCTCGTAGGCGATCTTCTCGACGTACGTGCCGTCCTTCTTGCCCTGCTTGCACCAGGAGTCGTGGTTGGCCTTGGCGAAGTTCTTCTTCCACTGGCGGTCCGGGACGCGGCCGCTGACCTCGTTGGGGAGGTCGATGCCGGTCTCCTTGCCGAGGCCGAACTGGTGGGCGGTCTTGTAGAACCAGTCGTTGGGGTTCTTCTTGGGGTTGTTGCCGCCGTCCTTCTGCCACTCCTTGTGCGCGATGCCGTAGTACACGGTGTCGCAGGAGACCTCCAGGGCGCGGCCGATGGTGATGTCGCCGTAGCCCTGGGACTCGAAGTTCTTGAAGGTCTGCCCGCCGATGGAGTACGAGCTGGGGCAGGGGTAGTGGCCGTCGAAGGGGTATCCGGCGTTGACCGCCGCGGTCGAGGAGATGACCTTGAAGATGGAGCCGGGGGCGGCCTGGCCCTGGATGGCCCGGTTCAGCAGCGGGAAGTTGCTGGTCTTGCCGGTGAGCTTGGCGTAGTCCTTGGCGGAGATGCCGCCGACCCAGGAGTTGGGGTCGTAGTTGGGCAGGGAGGCCATGGAGACGACCCGGCCGGTCTTGGCCTCCATGACGACGACGGCGCCGGAGTCCGCCTTGTAGTTCTCGCCGGTGTTGGTGTCGAACTCCTTGCGGGCCGCCTTCATGGCCTCGTTGAGCTCGTACTCGGCGACGGCCTGGACGCGGGCGTCGATGGAGGTGACGACGCTGGCGCCGGCCTCCGCCTCGTCGTTCTTGGCCTGGCCGATGACCCGGCCGAGGTTGTCGACCTCGTAGCGGGTGACGCCCGCCTTGCCGCGCAGCTCCTTGTCGTACGTGCGCTCCAGGCCGGAGCGGCCGACCATGTCGGAGCGCAGGTAGGGCGAGTCGCTGTCCTGGGCCTTCGTGATCTCCTCGTCGGTGACGGGCGAGAGGTAGCCGAGGACCTGGGCGGTGTTGGCCTTGCCGGGTGCGGGGTAGCGGCGCACGGCGGTGGGTTCGGCGGTGATGCCGGGGAAGTCCTCGGCGCGTTCGCGGATCGTCAGGGCCTGCTGGGTGGTGGCCTCGTCGGTGACCGGGATGGGCTGGTAGGGCGAACCGTTCCAGCAGGGCTGCGGGGTCTTGGCGTCGCAGAGCCGGACCTTGTCGAAGACGTCCTTCGGCTTCATGTCGAGCACGTCGGCGAGCCGGGTCAGCACGGCCTTGCCGTCGTCGGCCATCTTCATCAGGTCGGTGCGGCTGGCGGAGACCACGAGGCGGGTCTCGTTGTCGGCGAGGGGCACGCCGCGCGCGTCGAGGATGGAGCCGCGGGCGGCGGGCTGGACGACCTGCTGGACGTGGTTGTTCTTCGCCTCGTCGGAGTACTCCTGGCCGTTGCGGATCTGGAGGTACCAGAGGCGGCCGCCGAGGGTGAGGAGCAGGGAGAAGACGAGGACCTGGATGACGATGAGGCGGATCTGGACCCGCTGGGTCCGGCCCGTCTCGGGGATGTTGCTCACCGGGCGCCCCCCGTCGTGGTCCGGGGGGTGTGCCCCGTGGAATGCAGCCTCACAGTCGCTTGACTCCCTTGATCCGTCCGGCGCGTGCCGCCCGGTTGCGGGCCGCCTTCACGCGCAGTCCGCCGCGCTGGCTGCCGATCCGCAGCCCGGTTCCCGCCGCGAGCCAGCCGGCCGCCACGTCGCCGCGGCCGGAGGATGACTCGGCGACGGGGTCGTTCACCGTACGTCTGGCGAGCGCCATGATCAGCGGCACCGTGAACGGCGCGAGGAGCAGGTCGTAGACGGCGGCGGTGAACAGCAGGCTGCCCAGGCCCACGTGACGGGCCGCCGTGTCGCCGACGAGCGCGCCGACCCCCGCGTACAGCAGGGTCGAGCCGATCGCCGCCGCGACGACCGCGGCCATCGGCAGGAAGGCGGACTTGAGCTGCCCGTTCTCCGGCCGCGCCAGGCCCGCGAGGTAGCCGATGAGGCAGAGCACCAGGGCGTAGCGCCCGGCGGCGTGGTCGGCGGGGGGTGCCAGGTCGGCGAGGAGGCCCGCGCCGAAGCCGATGAGGGCGCCGCTGACGTGCCCGTACACGAAGGCCAGGCCGAGGACGACCATGAGCAGCAGGTCGGGCACGGCGCCGGGCAGCTGGAGCCGGGCCAGTACGGACACCTGGACGACGAGGGCGAAGACGACCAGAACGATGGAGAGCAGGGTCCGGTTGACGTGCATGGGGATCAGCTCTACCTCTGTTCGTTGACCGCGTTGTCGGCGTTCGGTGTGGCGTTCCCGCTGGGGTCCGGGCCGGGGCTCTCGTGGATGTTGCCCACGACGTTGCCCTCGGTGTCGACGATGTCGCCGTTGGGCGAGATGGTGACGGTGACGGTCGGGGTGGGCTTCGGCTTCGCGGGCGCCTTCGGCTTCTTCGGCAGGACCATGTCGCGGGGGTCCTCGCGCGGGGCCTGGACGACGACGCCGACGATGTCGAGCTTGGTGAAGCCGACGTACGGGCGGACGTAGACGGTACGGGTCAGGTCGCCGCCGGAGGGGTCGACGCGGACTACCTCGCCGACCGGGACGCCGGGCACGAACGGCTTGTCCTTGCTGGAGCCGAAGGTGACGAGCCGGTCGCCCTTCTTGACCTTGGCCTTGCCGTTCAGGAACTGCACGGCCAGCGGCCGGGAGCCCTGGCCGGTGGCGAACCCGAGTTCGTCGGTCGACTCCATCCGGGTGCCGACGGTGAAGTCGGGGTCGTTGGCGAGGAGCACCGTGGCGGTGTCCGGGCCGACGGTGGTGACGCGGCCGACGAGTCCGTCCCCGTTGAGGACGGTCATGTCGCGCTTGAGGCCGTCCTTGGAGCCCGCGTCGATGGTGACCGTCCAGGAGAAGCCCTGGGCCGCTCCTATGGCGATGACCTCGGCGGCCTTGATGCCGTACTGGCCGGTGGCCGACTTCTTCAGCATCTTGTCGAGCTCGCGGACCCGGCTGCGGTTGCGGTCGTCGCTGCCGAGTTCGGCCTTCAGCTGTGCGTTCTGCTTCTCCAGCGTGGCGATCTTGTCGTGCCGGGCGCCGGAGGCGCGCACCGCTCCTATGGCGTTGCCCACCGGGTCGACCGCCGACGCCACGCCGTTCTCCACGGGTCCGAAGACCGTGGCGGCGGCCTGCCGGGCGCCGTCCACCGGCGACTCCTCACCACCCCGGATGTCCACCGTGATCAGTGCGAATGCGATGGCGATCAGCAGCACCAGGAGCAGCCGGCTCTCTCGTGTGTCCCTCACGTGCGGCGGCCGTGCCTTCCTCGTAGGAATGTTCGTGCCTGTATATCAACGATCCCCCGCGCGGAGCGGCAGCGTCCGCGCGGAGGGCCGTGGGATTACTACCGTCGGGGCTGGGCGTCCAGCACCTGCTGGAGCGCCTCGAACTCCTCGACGCACTTGCCGGAGCCGAGCGCGACCGAGTCCAGCGGGTCCTCGGCGATGTGGATCGGCATGCCCGTCTCGTGGCGCAGCCGCTCGTCCAGGCCGCGCAGCAGCGCGCCGCCGCCGGTGAGGACGATGCCGCGGTCCATGACGTCGCCGGACAGCTCCGGCGGGCACTTGTCGAGGGTCGTCTTGACCGCGTCCACGATCGCGTTGACCGGCTCCTCGATGGCCTTGCGGACCTCGGTCGCGGAGATGACCACGGTCTTGGGCAGGCCCGAGACGAGGTCGCGGCCGCGGATCTCGGTGTGCTCGTCCTTCTCCAGCTCGAACGCGGAACCGATGGTGATCTTGATCTGTTCGGCGGAGCGCTCACCGAGGAGGAGCGAGTACTCCTTCTTGATGTGCTGGATGATCGCGTTGTCCAGCTCGTCACCCGCGACCCGGATGGACTGGGCGGTGACGATGCCGCCGAGCGAGATCACCGCGACCTCGGTGGTGCCGCCGCCGATGTCCACGACCATGTTGCCGGTGGCCTCGTGGACCGGCAGGCCCGAGCCGATGGCCGCCGCCATGGGCTCCTCGATGATGTGCACCTGGCGGGCGCCTGCCTGCGTGGACGCCTCGATCACGGCGCGTCGCTCGACCCCGGTGATGCCGGAGGGCACGCAGACCACGACCCGGGGGCGGGCCAGGTAGCGGCGCTTGTGGATCTTCAGGATGAAGTAGCGGAGCATCCGCTCCGTGATCTCGAAGTCGGCGATCACGCCGTCCTTCAGGGGCCGTACGGCAACGATGTTGCCCGGCGTACGGCCGATCATCTTCTTGGCCTCGGCGCCGACCGCCAGGATTCCGCCGGTGTTGGTGTTGATGGCCACGACGGACGGCTCGTTCAGGACGATGCCGCGCCCCCTGACGTACACCAGCGTGTTGGCAGTCCCGAGGTCGATAGCCATGTCACGGCCGATGAACGACATTGAGTTCCCCTTGTTCCCCATGAGGATGCGTCGGGCCTTCCCAAGTGAAAGCGTCGATGGCTTGTTTTGGTAGGCGAGATGAGCGCTGCGGGCGTGGAAGGTTCCATCGTAGTGCCGGATGCACCGACACAGCGCGAGGGTCCGCCGCCGTGCTGGGCAGAACGGGTGGCCGTTCCACTCATGGTGACGTTACGTCGGGGGGATGCGTTCCCGCGATCGGGGACCCTATGCCGAAGGGCGACCGAATTACTTCGGTCGCCCCAGGTCATGAGCGCTGTTCGGCTGAGTGCGGCTCAGGAAAGTCCAGGAAAGAACAGCTTCATTTCCCGCTCCGCGGACTCCTCGGAGTCCGAGGCGTGGATGAGGTTCTCCCGGGTGATCGTGCCGAAGTCACCACGGATCGAGCCGGGCGCGGCGGCGATCGGGTCGGTGGGGCCCGCCAGGGCGCGGACGCCCTCGATGACCCGCTCGCCCTCGGCCACCAGGGCGACGATCGGGCCGGACTGCATGAACTCCATGAGCGGCTCGTAGAACGGGCGGCCCACGTGCTCCGCGTAGTGCTGCTCCAGCGTGGCGCGGTCCAGGGTACGCAGCTCCAGCGCCGTGATCTTCCAGCCGGCCTTGCGCTCGATGCGGCCGACGATCTCGCCGACCAAACCGCGCCGGACGGCGTCGGGCTTGAGAAGAACGAGGGTGCGCTGGGTCATGCGGGACTCCTTGCAGGCATACGGGTGCGGTGAGGCGAGATTACAGGGGCATGGCGACGGGCCCGCGGCCGGGTTTGCCGCGGTGTCCGCCGCGTGGGTGATGCCGCCCGGTCAGCTGCCGGCGGGTGCCTGCGCCTCCGCCTGCGCCGCCCATCGCGCCTTCACCGCGTCGATCCGGCGGCCGTAGTGCACCGAGGCCCACCACAGCGCGCCGAAGGCCACGCCGAGGACGAACATCGTGGGCACCACGAAGCCGCTCGCGACCAGCGCGATCTGCAACGCCCAGCCGAGCTGGACGCCCCCGGGCCGGGTGATCATCCCGCACAGCAGCACGGAGAACAGCATCCCGATGCCGCACACCGTCCAGACCGCGGCGTTCGTCAGGTCGTCGGACTTCATCGCGACGAGTCCGGCGAACCCGATCACGAAGAACTCACCGATCAGCGTCGATGCACAGAGCGTGCGCATGGGTCAGCGCCTTCCCAGAAGCAGCCGGGCCTCGCCGACCGTGATCACGGAACCGGTCACCAGCACCCCGGCGCCCGCGTACTCGTCCTCTTCCTCGGCGAGGGTGATCGCCGCCTCCAGCGCGTCGTCCAGCCGGGGCTCGACCTGCACCCGGTCGTGGCCGAAGACCTCGACGGCGACGGCCGCGAGGGCGTCGGCGTCCATCGCGCGCTCGCTGGAGTTCTGCGTGACGACGACCTCGGCGAAGATCGGCTCGAATGCCTCCAGGAGCCCCCGCACGTCCTTGTCACCGCTGGCGCCGACCACCCCGATCAGCCGGGAGAAGCCGAACGCCTCGGAAAGCCCCTCGGCGGTGGCGCGGGCGCCGGCCGGGTTGTGCGCGGCGTCCAGGACGACGGTCGGGCTGGAGCGGACGACTTCGAGGCGGCCGGGCGAGACCACCGAGGCGAACGCCGTGCGCACGATGTCCGCGTCCAGCGCACCGGCCTGCTCGGCGCCGACGCCGAAGAACGCCTCGACCGCGCAGAGCGCCACCACCGCGTTGTGCGCCTGGTGGGCGCCGTACAGCGGCAGGAAGACGTCTGTGTACTCGCCGCCGAGGCCGCGCAGCGTCAGCAGTTGGCCGCCGACCGCGATCTCCCGGGAGACCACGCCGAACTCCATGCCCTCGCGGGCCACGGTCGCGTCGGCCTCGACGGCCTTCTTCAGCATCACCTGCGCGGCGTCCACGGGCTGCTGGGCGAGGATGACCGTGGCACCCTGCTTGATGATCCCGGACTTCTCCGTGGCGATCTCGCCGGGCGTGGAGCCCAGGCGGTCGGTGTGGTCCAGCGAGATGGGGGTGACGACGGCGACCGTCGCGTCGATCACGTTGGTCGCGTCCCAGGTGCCGCCCATGCCGACCTCGACCACGGCGACGTCCACCGGCGCGTCGGCGAACGCCGCGTACGCCATGCCGGTGAGCACCTCGAAGAACGACAGCCGGTAGGGCTGCTGGGCGTCGACCATCTCGACGTACGGCTTGACGTCCTCGTACGTGGAGATGAACCGCTCCGGGTCCATCGGCGCGCCGTCCAGGCTGATCCGCTCGGTGATCGACTGGACGTGCGGCGAGGTGTAGCGCCCGGTGCGCAGGTCGAAGGCGCCGAGCAGGGCCTCGATCATGCGGGCGGTGCTCGTCTTGCCGTTGGTGCCGGTGATGTGGATCGAGGGGTACGCGCGCTGCGGCTCGCCGAGCACGTCCATCAGCGCGGCGATGCGCGTCACGGACGGCTCCAGCTTGGTCTCGCCCCAGCGCCCGGCGAGCTCCTGCTCCACCGCGCGCAGCGCCTTGTCCACCTCCGGGTCGGCGGGGCGGGCGGGGACCTCGTCGGCCCGGGGCGGTCCGGAGGCTGCGCGCAGCGTGCGGCTCCCGGCCTCGATCACCGCCAGGTCGGGGTCGCGCTGGGTCGCTTCGTCGACGATCTCCGCGAAGGTGTCGTCGGGATCGGACGCGTCGGGCCGGTCGGAAGGGCGGGGCTCACTCACGGGGCCAGTCTACGGATGGGCACGGACAACGCGCGCAGCCGCCCGGGGGCCGGACACGGCGGGGTCGCGGCGAAGCCCCCGCGTCCCTCGGGCGAGGGGTGCGGGGGCTTCGCGGCGGTGGCTCAGGACTGCGGCAGGTTCGCCAGCTGACCGGTGATCCGCTCGATGTCGGCCTCGGCCTTGGCGAGCCGGCCGCGGATCTTGTCGACCACGTTGTCCGGGGCCTTGGCCAGGAACGCCTCGTTGCCGAGCTTCCCGGTCGCCTGGGCCTTCTCCTTCCGCGCGGCCTCCAGGTCCTTCGTCAGCCGCTTGCGCTCGGCGCCGACGTCGATCGTGCCCGACAGGTCGAGGGCGACGGTCGCCCCGGCGACGGGCAGCGAGGCGGTGGCCTGGAAGGTGTCGCCGGCCGGCTGGAGGCGCAGCAGCTGCCGCATCGCCGTCTCGTGCGCGGCGAGCGGGGTGCCGGTCAGGGTGAGCTCGGCCGGCACCTTCTGGCCGGGCTGGAGGCCCTGGTCGGAGCGGAAGCGGCGGACCTCGGTGACGACCTGCTGGACGAGCTCGATCTCCTGCTCGGCCGCGTCGTCGCGGAAGCCCGAGTCCTTCGGCCAGTCGGCGATGACGACGGACTCGCGGCCGGTGAGCGCGGTCCACAGGGTCTCGGTGACGAAGGGGACGACGGGGTGCAGCAGGCGCAGCATCACGTCGAGGACCTCGCCCAGGACCCGGCCGGAGACCTCGGCCGGGCGGCCGCCGCCGAAGAACGTGGTCTTGGACAGCTCGACGTACCAGTCGAAGACCTCGTCCCAGGCGAAGTGCCGAAGCGCCTCGCTGAGCTTGGAGAACTGGAAGTCGTCGTAGTACGCGTCGACCTCGGCGACCGTCTTGTTGAGCCGGGACAGGATCCAGCGGTCGGTCACCGACATCTCGTCGGCCGACGGCAGTTCGCCCTCGATCGTCGCGCCGTTCATCAGGGCGAAGCGGGTGGCGTTCCAGATCTTGTTGGAGAACTTCGCGGAGCCCTGGACCCAGTCCTCGCCGATCGGGACGTCGGTGCCCGGGTTGGCGCCGCGCGCGAGGGTGAAGCGCAGCGCGTCGGAGCCGTACTTGTCCATCCAGTCCAGCGGGTTGACGACGTTGCCGAAGGACTTCGACATCTTCTTGCCGTGCTCGTCGCGGACCATGCCGTGCAGGACGATCGTCCCGAACGGCGGGACGTCCTTGTCGATGTACAGGCCGAACATCATCATCCGGGCGACCCAGAAGAAGAGGATGTCGTAGCCGGTGACCAGGACGGAGTTCGGGTAGAACTTCGCGAGGCTGTCGGTCTGTTCGGGCCAGCCGAGGGTGGAGAAGGGCCACAGGCCGGAGGAGAACCAGGTGTCCAGGACGTCGCTGTCCTGCGTCCAGCCCTCGCCCGTGGGCGGTTCGTCGTCCGGTCCGACACAGACCATCTCGCCGTCGGGGCCGTGCCAGACGGGGATGCGGTGCCCCCACCACAGCTGGCGCGAGATGCACCAGTCGTGGAGGTTGTCGACCCAGTCGAAGTACCGCTTCTCCATCTCCTGCGGGTGGATCTTGACCTTGCCGTCGCGGACGGCGTCACCGGCCGCCTCGGCGAGCGGGGCGACCTTGACCCACCACTGCATGGAGAGCCGCGGCTCGACGGTGGTCTTGCAGCGCGAGCAGTGGCCCACCGAGTGGACGTACGGCCGCTTCTCGGCGACGATCCGGCCCTCGGCGCGCAGTGCGGCGACGATGGCGGAGCGGGCCTCCATCCGGTCCAGACCCTCGAAGGGGCCGGGGACGGTGATGACCGCGCGCTCGTCGAGGACGGTGAGGAACGGCAGGTCGTGGCGCTGCCCGATCTCGAAGTCGTTCGGGTCGTGGGCGGGCGTGACCTTGACGGCACCGGTGCCGAACGAGGGGTCGACGTGGTGGTCGGCGACGACCGGGATCGTGCGGTCGGTCAGCGGCAGCTTGATCTGCTTGCCGACCAGGTGCTTGTACCGCTCGTCGTCGGGGTGGACGGCGACGGCGGTGTCACCGAGCATCGTCTCGGCGCGGGTGGTGGCGACGACGATGGTCTCGTCGCCCTCGCCGTACGTCATGGAGACGAGCTCGCCGTCGTCCTCCTGGTACTCGACCTCGATGTCCGAGATCGCGGTGAGGCAGCGCGGGCACCAGTTGACGATGCGCTCGCGGCGGTAGATCAGCTCGTCGTCGTACATCCGCTTGAAGATGGTCTGGACGGCCCTGGACAGGCCCTCGTCCATCGTGAAGCGCTCGCGGGACCAGTCGACGCCCTCGCCGAGGCGGCGCATCTGGCCGGAGATCTGGCCGCCCGACTCGTTCCTCCACTGCCAGACGCGCTCGACGAAGGCGTCCCGGCCCAGGTCGTGGCGGGACTTGCCCTCCTTGCCGAGCTCGCGCTCGACGACGTTCTGGGTGGCGATGCCGGCGTGGTCCATGCCCGGCTGGTAGAGCGCCTCGAAGCCCTGCATGCGCTTGCGGCGGACGAGGGCGTCGATCAGCGTGTGCTCGAAGGCGTGGCCCAGGTGCAGGGAACCGGTGACGTTGGGCGGCGGGATGACGATGGAGTACGGCGGCTTGCCGCTGTTCGCGTCCGCCTCGAAGTACCCGCGTTCTACCCAGCGCTCGTACAGCTTCCCCTCTACCTCGGCCGGCGTGTACTGGGTCGGCAGTTCGGGGTTGCTGGCTGGCTGCTGCGCTGGGTTCTCGGTCACGCGGACAGTTTAGGGCCGTCACAGTCATGCACTGAAACCGGTTTGTTCCGTAACGGTGTGCCTCCCGGTGGTCCGTGCGCGGGGTGCTTCCGCCAGGATGTTCGGAACGCGTAAGTATCACGAACAGGGGACACCGCAGATGAGCTACAACCAGCCGGGCCCGTACGGTGGGCAGCCGCCGCAGGGCCGGCCCGGACCGTACGGACAGCAGCCGGGCCCGTACGGCGGGCAGCCGCCGCAGGGTCCGCCGCAGGGACAGCCCGGCTACGGCTACCCCCAGCAGGCCCCCCAGGGCGTCCCGCCCCAGCAGCAGCCCCAGCCCGGTTACGGCTACCCGCAGGCCCAGCAGCCCGGCCCGTACGGCCAGCAGCCCCCCACTCCCCCGTACGGCGGCCAGCCGGTCTACGGCCAGCAGCCGGGCTTCCCGCCGGCGGAGCCCCCGAAGAAGAAGACGGGTCTGATCGTGGGCGCCGCGGTCCTCGCCCTGGCGGTCATCGCGGGTGGCGTGTACTACCTCACCTCGGACGGGGGAAGCACCTCCGTCGCGTCCTCCACGAAGGGCTACAAGCTGACGCCGCCGGAGGCGGTGGGCGAGTACAAGCACGACAAGTCCGACTCCGACAACAAGACCGGGCCGCTGACCGGCAAGGAGAAGACCGAGACCGAGGAGATGGGCGTCAAGTCGCCCGTCGAGGCCAGCGCCGTCTACGCCAGCGGGGACATCGAGAAGAACCCGCTCACCACGAAGATGCTCATGCTCAAGGGCATCTGGGGCAAGGTCGACGACCCGGAGAAGACGCTGAACGCGGCCTTCGCCGGGGCCAAGGACGAGATGGCGAAGGACGAGGGCGACGACGACAGCGAGGCGACCCTCGTCGGCTCGCCCGAGAGCGTCACGCCCAAGGGCTTCGACGGCGCCCTGATGAAGTGCCAGACGATCAAGACGGTCAACAAGAAGTCCGACGGCTCGCTCCAGAACGGCCCCAAGGAGGTCAACATCCCCGTCTGCATCTGGACCGACTACAGCACCGTCGGCATCGTCTTCGCCGTGGACCTGGGCGCGGCCATGACCACAGGCAAGAGCATGCCGACCGAGGACGTCGCCGACCTCGCCGCCAAGCTCTACAACACCTCCCGCACCAAGATCTGAGCGCGACAACGCGAAGGGGCGCCCAGCCGGTTCTTCCGGCGGGGCGCCCCTTCGCGTACGTGCGGACTACCGCACCGCGCTACGCGGACTTCTCGTGCCGGCCCTCGTCGCCCTTGCCGATCGTGCGCGGCTCGCGCGGGACCAGGGTCGGGTTGACGTTGTTGCGGACCACGTCGGCGGTGATGACCACGCGGGCGACGTCCTTGCGGGACGGCACCTCGTACATCACCGACTGGAGGACCTCCTCCATGATCGCGCGCAGGCCGCGCGCGCCGGTCTGGCGCAGGATCGCCTGGTCGGCGATGGCCTCCAGCGCCTCGCGCTCGAAGTCCAGCTCCACGCCGTCGAGTTCGAAGAGGCGCTGGTACTGCTTGACCAGGGCGTTGCGCGGCTCGATGAGGATCTGGAGCAGGGCCTCGCGGTCCAGGTTGTGGACCGAGGTCAGGACGGGGAGGCGGCCGATGAACTCGGGGATCATCCCGAACTTCACCAGGTCCTCCGGCATGACCTCCTGGAACTGGTCGCTCGCCTGGATCTCCCGCTTGGAGCGGATCGTGGCGCCGAAGCCGATGCCCTTGGCGCCGGCCCGGGACTCGATGATCTTCTCCAGGCCGGAGAAGGCGCCGCCCACGATGAACAGCACGTTCGTCGTGTCGATCTGGATGAACTCCTGGTGCGGGTGCTTGCGGCCGCCCTGGGGCGGTACGGAGGCGGTGGTGCCCTCCAGGATCTTCAGCAGGGCCTGCTGGACGCCCTCGCCGGAGACATCGCGGGTGATCGACGGGTTCTCGCTCTTGCGGGCGACCTTGTCGATCTCGTCGATGTAGATGATCCCGGTCTCGGCCTTCTTGACGTCGTAGTCAGCGGCCTGGATCAGCTTCAGCAGGATGTTCTCGACGTCCTCGCCGACATAGCCGGCCTCCGTCAGCGCCGTCGCGTCGGCGATGGCGAACGGGACGTTGAGCATGCGGGCCAGCGTCTGCGCGAGCAGCGTCTTGCCGGAGCCCGTGGGGCCCAGCAGCAGGATGTTCGACTTGGCGAGCTCGATCGCGTCGTCGCGGCCCGCGCCGCCGCCGTTCTCGCCGGCCTGGACCCGCTTGTAGTGGTTGTACACAGCGACCGAGAGGGCCTTCTTCGCGGGCTCCTGCCCGACGACGTACCCCTCGAGGAACTCGTAGATCTCGCGCGGCTTGGGAAGCTCTTCCCAGCGGACCTCGCTCGTCTCCGCGAGCTCCTCCTCGATGATCTCGTTGCAGAGATCGATGCACTCGTCGCAGATGTACACACCGGGACCCGCGATGAGCTTCTTCACCTGCTTCTGGCTCTTTCCGCAGAACGAGCACTTGAGCAGGTCGCCGCCATCACCGATGCGTGCCACGAGGTGCTTCCCCTTCGCCTGGGAGACGCCTGGTTCAGCGGCTCCTGGTGCCTCTATCCGACGGTACCTTGCCTGGCCCCCCATGCGGGCCCCCCTTGGCACGGTTCACACGGCCGTGACCGGCTGTCCGTTCCGTGCCAAGGGGCCGGGCCCCACGTCAGGCGACCGCTCCGGCCGCGCTCTTGCGGGTCGCCACGATCTGGTCGACCAGACCGTAGGCGAGGGCGTCCTCGGCCGTCAGGATCTTGTCGCGCTCGATGTCGTCGCGGATCTTCTCGATCGGCGTGGTGGAGTGCTTGGCCAGCAGCTCCTCCAGCTGGGTCCGCATGCGCAGGATCTCGTTGGCCGCGATCTCCAGGTCGGAGAGCTGCTCACGGCCGGTCTGCGAGGACGGCTGGTGGATGAGGATGCGCGCGTTCGGCAGCGCCAGGCGCTTGCCGGGTGTACCCGCGGCGAGCAGGACGGCGGCGGCGGAGGCCGCCTGGCCCATGCAGACCGTCTGGATGTCCGGCTTCACGAACTGCATCGTGTCGTAGATCGCGGTGAGCGCGGTGAACGAGCCGCCGGGGCTGTTGATGTAGATGGAGATGTCCCGGTCCGGGTCCATCGACTCCAGGCACAGCAGCTGCGCCATGACGTCGTTGGCGGAGGCGTCGTCGATCTGCACGCCGAGGAAGATCACGCGCTCCTCGAAGAGCTTCGCGTACGGGTCGTACTCGCGCACGCCCTGCGAGGTGCGCTCCACGAAGCGCGGGACGATGTAGCGGTTGTCCACCTGCGGGCCGGTGTAGAGGCCGCTCGCGGAGGCGCCGGAGAAGTTGTTCATGTGGGTGTTCACCATCCTGGTGGCGTTCTGTGGCTGGGTGTCTCGGCGTACGAGAGATGCGCGGTGCGGTGCGGCGCTGTCCGGGGGACCGGATCAGGCGCCGGTGCCGCCGCCGCCCGGAACGCCCGATGCGACGGTGATGATCTCGTCGATGAGGCCGTAGTCCTTGGCCTCCTCCGCGGTGTACCAGCGGTCGCGGTCGCCGTCGCGGATGATCGTCTCCACGGTCTGGCCGGAGTGGCGGGCGGTGATCTCCGCCATCCGCTGCTTGGTGCGCAGCAGGTACTGGGCCTGGATCTTGATGTCCGACGCCGTACCGCCGAT
Source organism: Streptomyces sp. A1277 (assembly GCF_004795015.1). GTDB lineage: Bacteria > Actinomycetota > Actinomycetes > Streptomycetales > Streptomycetaceae > Streptomyces. Next base: position 19,953 of record NZ_SSBI01000054.1, read on the forward strand.
GCCGGCCGAGCCCTGGTGCATGAGGATGTCGGTGTTCGGGAGCGCGAAGCGCTTGCCGGCGGTGCCGCCGGTGAGCAGGAACTGCCCCATCGAGGCGGCCATGCCCATACCGATGGTGACCACGTCGTTCGGGATGTACTGCATGGTGTCGTAGACCGCCATGCCGGCCGTCACCGAGCCGCCGGGGCTGTTGATGTACAGGTAGATGTCCTTGTCCGGCTCGGCGGCAAGGAGGAGCAGCTGCGCGGTGATCTTGTTGGCGATGTCATCGTCGACCTGCTGACCGAGGAAGATGATGCGCTCGCCGAGCAGTCGGCTGTAGACCTGGTCACCGAGGCCTCCACCGAGGGACGGCTCTCCGGCGGCGTAGGGCATCAGATTCGTCACGTATCCACCTGCTCGTCTCTGACGGCTCCGGCCGTCTCAGCGTCTTCGTACCGGGTGGGCCGGGACTCCCCGACCCTTCCTCTTCATGGACCCTAACGCGCAGGTGGGACAACGCCATCCCGCTTCCGCAACTGTTCGCTGGGAGCGCAAGGTCCGCAGTTGGCACAAGGGTTGTGGCGAATCGTCCGCGGTACGACGACGGGCTCCGGACGCGGTGGCGTCCGGAGCCCGTCGTACGGGGTCAGCGCGAGGCTCAGACCTCGGTCTTCTCCTCGGCGGCGGCCTCGGCGGCGCCCTCGGCGGCCTCCGTGGTCTCCTCCGCCGCGTCCTCGTCGTCTTCCAGCTCGACGACCTCGCCGTTGGTGTCGACGACCTTGGCGGCCTCGACGACCACGGCCAGCGCCTTGCCGCGGGCGACCTCGCCGACGAGCATCGGCACCTGGCCGCCCTCGACCACGGCCTGGGCGAACTGGTCCGGGCTCATGCCGGAGGAGGCGGCACGCCGCATGAGGTGCTCGGTGAGCTCCTCCTGGTTGACGTTCAGCTTCTCCTTGTTGACGAGCTCGTCCAGGATGAACTGGGTCTTGATGCCCTTGACGGCCTGCTCGGACGTCTCGGCCTCGAACTCCTCAAGGGTCTTGCCCTGGATCTCCAGGTACTTCTCGAGGGTGAGACCCATCTGGCCGAGCTGGTGGTGCTCCAGGTTGTGCTTGCGGGTCTGAACCTCGTCCGCGAGCAGCTTCTCCGGGATCGGGACCTCGGCGAGCTTGAGCAGCTCTTCGAGGACGCGCTCCTGGGCCTGGGTGGCCTGGTCGTACTGCTTGGTGTTCTCCAGGCGCTTGCGGCTGTCCGCCTTCAGCTCCTCCAGCGTGTCGAACTCGCTGGCCATCTGGGCGAACTCGTCGTCCAGCTCGGGGAGCTCGCGGGCGGCGACGGCGGTGACCTTGACGGTGACCTCGGCCTCCTTGCCCTCGGCGGAGCCGCCCTTCAGCTCGGAGGTGAAGGTGGCCTCGCCACCCGCCTCCAGGCCGGTCACGGCGTCGTCGATGCCTTCGAGGAGCTCGCCGGAGCCGATGGTGTACGAGACACCCTCGGCCACGCCGTCCTCCAGGACCTCGCCCTCGACCTTGGCCTGCAGGTCGATCGTGACGACGTCGCCGGCGGCGGCGGCGCGCTCGACCGGGTTGGTCGAGGCGAAGCGCTCGCGGAGCTGCTCGACGGCCTTCTCGACGTCCTCGTCGCTGACCTCGAGGGCGTCGACGGTGACCTCGATGCCGGAGTAGTCCGGGATCTCGATCTCGGGGCGCACGTCCACCTCGGCGGTGAAGGCCAGCAGCTCGCCGTCCTTCAGCTCCGTGATGTCGACCTCGGGCTGGCCGAGGACGTTGAGCTCACCCTCGTTGACGGCCTCGGTGTAGAACTTCGGGAGCGCGTCGTTGACGGCCTCCTCCAGCACAGCACCACGGCCGAACCGCTGGTCGATGATCCGGCTGGGGATCTTGCCCTTGCGGAACCCCTTCACCGTGACCTGCTGGTTGATCTTCTTGTACGCCGCGTCGAGGCTGTCCTTGAGCTCCTCGAAGGGCACCTCGATGCTGAGCCGAACCCGGGTCGGGTTCAGGGTCTCCACGGCGCTCTTCACGGTTCGGTCTCCTTGGTGGCTGACTTCTTGGGGTTCTGCTCGGCCGCACAGGAGGCGGCTTCGCGGACCGAGCCCGGTACATCAGACACACGGGCACGCATTTTGCATAGTAACGGCAAGGGGGAGGACTCCCACAACGCGATCTTGCCGCTGGTCCTCGCCGGTGGTCGGGGTGGCCGGATTCGAACCGACGACCTTCCGCTCCCAAAGCGGACGCGCTACCAAGCTGCGCCACACCCCGTCGGTGCGACACGTAGGGTACATGCAGACGGGCACCGGACCCGCAGCTTTGCGCCGGTCGGCCGGGCGCGGCACCGTCCGCCTCGGTATGGGGTGTGCGGGCAGCGCCCGCGACCCGCTACGATGCTTCTCGTGCCGCGGTCCCCGTGACCTGCGGCGCGCCGCACGCGGGCGTAGCTCAATGGTAGAGCCCTAGTCTTCCAAACTAGCTACGCGGGTTCGATTCCCGTCGCCCGCTCCACGCACGACGAGGGGCCCGGTCCGGTGGACCGGGCCCCTCGTCGTGTCCCGGGACCGGCACCGGTTCGGCACCGGCCCGGGCCCGGGCTCAGAAGCTGATCTGGTTGATCGTCTCGGCTATCGAGTTCATGAACCTGTTGATCGACGGCGCCATGCCGGTCGATGCCAGGAAGAAGCCGAAGAGCACCGCGACGACCGCGGGCCCGGCCTTGATGGAACCGCCTCGGATCATGACCACCAGGATGATGGCCAGAAGAAGCACCACAGACAGTGAAATGGCCACGACTGATCACACCTTCGGTCGGTCCGCCTTGCCGGCCCGGAGCTGTGCGGCCGTGCACCCCTCCGTTCCGTCCATCGTGCCACCAACTCCCCCCGGGTCGCTGCCAGGTGACGAATCGACCTGTCGATATCACGCCATCTTGCGCCCCTTGCGCCCCCTGTGCGCCCGATGACTCGAACGGCTGAGGCCCCGTCATGCACAGGCACCCCCGCCCGGCCCCGCACCGCTGCCGCCGCATCGGCCCGTTTCTGTGAATCCGCGCCTCGGAGCGATATGCAACGGTGATCGTTTCTGTATCCACACAGTTTATTCACAGGGAAATTCGTCGCCGAACGCGACGTAATTCACTTCGGCCAACTCACTGACGGTATGCACCATTTGATACGGATGAAACCGGCCACAACGGGCACGCTTTGTTGGTTTGGCATTTGATATGCAGGGAACACGCGCTATTCGACGGCGGTTTTACGGATGGCAATCGAGACGTCTAGGGTGCTTGAGATGTTCCACGCTCCGAACGCAATGCAGAGGGCCGCGCTTTCCCCGGCGACCGGGGAGCCGGAGCCCAGACCCCCTGCGTCGGCGGCGACCGCGGAGGCACCCGCTCCGGTAGCGAACGAGGCCGCGCAGGGCGCCCCCGCCAAGAAGCGTGACGCCTTCTTCGACAACGCGAAGTACCTCGCCATCGTGCTGGTCGCGGTGGCGCACTCGTGGGTCCCGGTCATGGACGGGAGCCGGGCCGCCCGCGCGCTGTACATGGTGACGTACACCTTCCACATGCCCGCGTTCATCCTCATCTCGGGTTACTTCTCACGGTCGTTCGACCTGAGCCCCGCCAAGGTGAAGCGGCTGGTCACCGGTGTCGCCGTGCCGTACGTGGTCTTCGAGACGGCGTACTCGCTGTTCCGGCGGTACGCGAACGACCAGCCGGACGCCCCGATCAGCCTGCTGGAGCCCTGGTACCTGACCTGGTTCCTGGCCGCCCTGTTCATCTGGCGGCTCACCACCCCGCTGTGGCGCAATCTCCGCCACCCGCTGGCCGTCTCCCTCGTGATCGCCGTCCTCGCCTCGCTCGCCCCCGGCATCGGTGACGACCTCGACCTGCCGCGCGTCCTGCAGTTCCTGCCGTTCTTCGTGCTGGGACTCCAGCTGAAGCCGGAGCACTTCGAGCTGGTGCGCCGCCGCGAGGCGCGGCTGATCGCCCTGCCGCTGTTCGCCGTCGCCGTCGTCTTCGCGTACTGGGCGGCACCCCGCATGCAACTGGGCTGGTTCCTGCGGGACTCCAGCGCCCAGGACATGGGCGCGCCGTGGTGGTCGGGCGCCGTGATGACGCTCGCGATGTTCGCCTGCGCGACGCTGCTGACCGCCGCGTTCCTGGCGCTGGTGCCACGCCGGCACATGTGGTTCACGGTGCTCGGCGCCGGCACGATCTGCGGCTACCTGCTGCACGGCTTCCTGGTGAAGGGCGCCGACTACGCGGGCGTCTTCGACGACCACGCCTGGCTGGTCTCGCCGACCGGTCTGGTGATCGTGACCGTGGTCGCCTCCGCCGCCGTGACCCTGCTGTGCACGCCGCCGGTGCGGCGGGTCCTGCGCTGCGTGACCGAGCCGGACATGGACTGGGCGTTCCGCCGGGACGCCGCCAAGATCTGAGCCCCCCGCTCCCCCACACGCGAAGCCCGGCCCGGCGTGGCCGGGCTTCGCGTGTGGGGGAGCGGCCGGGCTTCGTCGTATCGGCCGGTGTTGGCTCAATCCCGCCGTTCGGCCGGCAGCTTCCAGAGCGCCCCGTCCACAGCCTTCAGAGTTGCGGGCCTTCGGGCTCTCCATCGACCCCGGCGGCCTGCCGACCGTCCTGTGGGCCGGTGCCGGCCGCCGCCGCGGTCACCCTCGCGATGAACGTCTTCGCCGGGATCGCCGCCGCCAAGGTGTACGCGTTCGGCCCGCAGGCCACCGCGAACATCTCCACCACCCTCGTGGCGCGCGGCGAGTTCGCCCTGATCCTCGCCACGATGGCGGCCGGGCGCTCGTACTGGCTGGGCCGCTTCCTGCCGGGCGGGCCGGAACCGGCGCTCCCCGGTCCCGTTCGGGTCGGCTCAGGACTTCCGTGACAGGAGCAGCAGGGCCCGGTCGTCGTTGACGTCCTTGGCGCACGCCTCGATCAGGTGCCAGGCGGCGCCCTCGAAGCCGGTGGCGACATAGCGGTCGGCCTCGCCGGTCAGCCGGTCGATGCCTTCCGCGATGTCCCGGTCCGATGCCTCCACCAGCCCGTCGGTGAACAGCATCAGCACGTCGCCGGGGGCCAGATGGCCCTTCACCGGGTCGAACTCGGCGCCGTCGTACACCCCGAGCAGCGGGCCCTCCGCCGCCATCTCCTCCCACTGGCCGCTGCCGGCGTGGAGTTGGAGGGCGGGCGGATGGCCCGCCGAGAGGAGTTCGTAGTCGCCCGTTTCGAGGTCGAGGACCAGGTGGATCGAGGTGGCGAAGCCCTCGTCCCAGTCCTGGCGCAGCAGATAGCCGTTGGCGGCGGGCAGGAAGCCGTGCGGCGGCAGTGAGCCGAGGAGCCCGCCGAAGGCGCCGGACAGCAGCAGGGCGCGGGAGCCCGCGTCCCTGCCCTTGCCGGAGACGTCGGTCAGGACCGCCTCCAGGGTGCGCCCGCCGTGGGTGCGGGCCGCGACGACGAAGTCCCCGGAGAAGGACTGCCCGCCGGCCGGGCGCAGCGACATCTCGCGGTGCCAGCCCTGCGGGAGGCGGGGCAGCGAGCTCTGCACCCGGATGCGTTCGCGCAGGTCGAAGAGCATGGTGCCGCCGCGCCGCCAGGGCACGCCGACCCGGGCGCGGAACTGGGCGAGGATCAGCCCGAAGAACCCGCAGGCGGCGACCGTCAGCACGGTGCCGGGGGTGACCCTGGCCGGGCCATTCTCGTAGGGGCCGAGCCAGATGGACTCCACGATGAGGGCGGCGGCGGCCGCCGCGTACAGGCCGAGCAGGCTGGCGGGGCGCAGCAGCAGGCCGCCGGCGACGATCGGCAGGACGAGCATGGTGGGCGCGCACCAGACCGGGTCGGCCAGGGTGGCGCAGGTGATGGCCGGGATGACGAGCAGCAGGCCGGCCAGGGCGATCCAGTCGGAGCCGTCGCCGCGGAAGTAGTCGACCCCGGACCTGCGCAGCGTGCTGCGGACCCGGTGCGCCGATTTCCGCAATCGGGCCGGGTACGTCTCTGCTCCTGCGCGTCGGGCCATTGCGGGGACCTTATCCACCCGGCGGCCTCCGGTGCAGGGGGACCCCATGACAATGTGTTCGAAATCGGCCCGTCCGGGGCCGTACTTGCGGGTAGCCGGGTGCGCTCACGCGGACTGGCAGCCCGGGCACCAGAAGAGGTTGCGGGCGGCCAGGTCGGCCGTGCGGATCTCGGTGCCGCAGATGTGGCAGCCCTGGCGGGCGCGCCGGTAGACGTAGACCTCGCCGCCGTGGTCGTCCACGCGTGGCGGGCGGCCCATCGCCTCGGGCAGGTGCTCGGGGCGGACGGTGTCGATCCGGTTGTTCCGTACGCCCTCGCGCATCAGCGCGCCCAGGTCCGCCCAGATCGCGTCCCACTCGCGGCGGGTGAGGTTCTTGCCCGCCCGGTAGGGGTCGATGCCGTGCCGGAACAGCACTTCGGCGCGGTAGACGTTGCCGACTCCGGCGACGACCTTCTGGTCCATCAGGAGGGCGGCGACGGTGGTCCGGCTGCGGGAGATCCGCTGCCAGGCCCGTTCGCCGTCCTCGTCGCCGCGCAGCGGGTCGGGGCCCAGCCGGTCGTGTATCGCGCGCTTCTCGGCGTCGGTGATCAGGGCGCAGGTGGTGGGGCCGCGCAGGTCCGCGTGGTGGGCGTCGTTCAGCAGGCGCAGCCGGACGGTCTCGGTGGGCGGCGGGGCCGGCACCGTACCGAAGCCGAGCTTGCCGAACAGGCCGAGGTGGATGTGGACCCAGCCGGTGTCGGGGAAGCCGAGGAAGAGGTGCTTGCCGTGGGCGTCGGCCGCTTCGAGGACCTGGCCGTCGAGCAGGGCGGCGCTGTCCGAGAACTTGCCCTGCGGGCTGCTGACCCGCACCGGCCGGCCGGCGAAGCGCTCGCGGTGGTCCGCGGCGAGGCGGTGGATGGTGTGTCCCTCGGGCACGGTGGCGGGTCTCCTCGGTGGGGGCGGGGGCGGACATGGCTGTGCCGCCGGAAGGACCGGCGGCACAGGGGGTCGGGGGTCAGCCCTGCTGCGGGTGGTGGGCCGGGACCGGGGGGAGTTCGCCGGTGTTCTCGTACGCGGTGAGCATGTCGATGCGGCGGGTGTGCCGCTCCTCGCCGGAGTACGGGGTGGCGAGGAAGATCTCCACGAACTTGGTGGACTCCTCGACGGTGTGCATCCGGCCGCCGATGGAGATCACGTTGGCGTCGTTGTGCTCACGGCCCAGTGCGGCGGTCTGCTCGCTCCAGGCGAGTGCGGCGCGGACGCCCTTGACCTTGTTGGCGGCGATCTGCTCGCCGTTGCCGGAGCCGCCGATCACGATGCCGAGGCTGTCCGGGTCCGCGGCCGTCTTCTCGGCGGCCCGCAGGCAGAACGGCGGGTAGTCGTCCTGGGCGTCGTAGATGTGGGGACCGCAGTCGACGGCTTCGTGGCCCTGTGCCTTGAGCCACTCGACGAGGTGGTTCTTGAGTTCGTAACCGGCATGGTCGGATCCGAGGTACACGCGCATGGGAGGAGTGTGGCACGAGCGGAGCCGGGTGGCCGACGACGGGGTGCGGCCGCACGGGCTGCCCGGCCCCGTCGACGGGGGGCCGGCCCGGGAGTTCGGGTAAGCCGCCGACCGGGTGCGCGCGCTCGACGTGGTGACGGGTGACGGGGTGGCGCGCGGCGGCGGCCGCATGGACGGCTTCCACGGCCCCGGACGGCCGAGAGGCTCGCCGGTCTGGTGTCGCGGTACGACCCGGCGAGCCTCTTCGGAGGTCCCTGCTTACGGAAGCGGGGGCGGCGGGGTCAGCCCCGGCGGCCGATGAGCTTCCAGGAGGCGGGCAGCGCGCCCATGGCGAGGGCCGCCTTCAGCGCGTCGCCGAGGAGGAACGGCGTCAGGCCCGCGGCGATCGCGGCGCTCGCCGACATGCCGGTGGACAGCGCCAGGTACGGCACGCCGACGGCGTAGATGATCGCGGAGCCGAGCACCATCGTGCCCGCGGTGCGCAGCACCGAGCGGTCGCCGCCGCGCCGGGCCAGGCCGCCGACCACGGTGGCGGCGAGCAGCATGCCGAGCACGTAGCCGAAGGAGGCACCGCCCGCGCCGGAGCTGCCGGCCGAGAACCACGGCATGCCGGCCATGCCGACGAGCGCGTACACGGCGAGGGAGAGGAAGCCGCGGCGGGCGCCGAGCGCGGTGCCGACGAGGAGGGCGGCGAAGGTCTGGCCGGTGACCGGGACCGGGGAGCCCGGGACCGGCACGGCGATCTGCGCGGCTATGCCGGTGAGCGCGGCGCCGCCGAGCACCAGGGCGGTGTCCACGGCGTAGCGGTGCCGGACGGCGGGCAGCAGGTCGGCGAGGACCGCTCCGGTACGGACGGGGGCGGCAGCAGTGCTCATCGGGACTCCGCGGGGGTGAGGGCAGACAGAGGGACGGACTGAGCCTGACGTTAGCCGACGGAGTCGCGCTCGATCACCATCAGCGGCCCACAAAGCGGCGGTTGGGGCGTTGGTGGGATTCACACAACGAACGACGCGCAATCATCGCGGGGCGTGATGCTTGTCACGGAGGTGGGAATGGATTCTTCCGGGCTGGGCCGGGAAGGGGCGCGGGGGCAGGACTGTGAACTCCCTCTAAAACTCCGCCCCGTGACGGCGGCCCGTCGCCTGCCGCTCCACAGGGCCGCGGCGCGGATCCGGTGACCGTATAGCGGACCGTGGTTCCCGGTGATCGGGGCGCGTGTTCAGGCTTGAGGACGTCCCCCGTCTCACCGACCGGACAGAGTTCGTCCATGTCCCGGACCTCCTCCCCCACCGGCTCGCCGGCCACCGCGCCGGACACCGCGCCCGACACCTCCCTCTCGCACGGGCTGAAGCAGCGCCGTCTGTCGATGATCGCGCTGGGCGGTGTCATCGGCGCCGGGCTCTTCGTCGGCTCCGGTACGGGCATCGCCGCCGCGGGCCCCTCGGTCGTCGTCGCGTACGCCGCCTCCGGGCTGCTGGCCATGCTCGTGATGCGGATGCTCGGTGAGATGTCGGCGGCCGATCCGGCGTCCGGTTCGTTCTCCGTCCACGCCGAGCGGGCGATCGGCCCGTGGGCCGGTTTCACGGTGGGCTGGGCGTTCTGGGTGCTGCTCTGTGTGGCCGTCGGGCTCGAAGGGATCGGCGCGGCCCGGATCGTCACCGGCTGACTGCCCGGGACCCCGGAGTGGGCCTGGGTGGCGCTGTTCATGGTGGTGTCCCTGGGGGCGAACCTGGCCTCGGTGTCGAAGTTCGGCGAGTTCGAGTTCTGGTTCGCCGCGCTCAAGGTCACCGCGATCGCGCTGTTCCTGGTGCTGGGCGTGCTGGCGGTGGTTCCCGGGGCTGACGGTGGTGGCGCTGCTCGCCATGGCCGGGATCTTCGTCCTGATGCTCCGCCAGCCCGGCACCCGCGACCAGCTGCTCGCGTCGGGCGCGCTGACGGCGGCCCTGGCCGCCGTCGGGACCGTACGCGGGCGGCGCGCCGGGACCAGGACGAAGGACTGACCCTCTCTCAGCCACTCCTGCTGTTAGCCTGCTCTTGCATATAGGTTGCAATAACAACGGTTCAGCAGCTGGAGGGTTCGAAACCAATGGCCACGTACACGCTCCCGGAACTCCCGTACGACTACGCCGCGCTCGAACCGGTCATCAATCCGCAGATCATCGAGCTCCACCACGACAAGCACCACGCCGCGTACGTGAAGGGCGCGAACGACACCCTGGAGCAGCTGGAGGAGGCCCGCGACAAGGAGGCATGGGGAGCGGTCAACGGCCTCCAGAAGAGCCTGGCCTTCCACCTCTCGGGCCACATCCTGCACTCCATCTACTGGCACAACATGACCGGTGACGGCGGCGGCGAGCCCCTCGCGGCGGACGGCGTCGGCGACCTCGCGGACGCGATCACCGAGTCCTTCGGCTCCTTCGCCGGCTTCAAGTCCCAGCTGACGAAGGCGGCCGCCACCACGCAGGGCTCCGGCTGGGGCGTCCTCGCCTACGAGCCGGTCAGCGGCAAGCTGATCGTCGAACAGGTCTACGACCACCAGGGCAACGTGGGCCAGGGCTCGGTCCCGGTCCTCGTCTTCGACGCCTGGGAGCACGCCTTCTACCTCCAGTACAAGAACCAGAAGGTCGACTTCATCGAGGCGATGTGGGCCGTCGTCAACTGGCAGGACGTGGCCAAGCGCTACGCCGCCGCCAAGGAGCGCGCGGACGTCCTGCTGCTCGCCCCCTGACCCGGGGCGCTCCCGGCCGGGGGCGCATCGAGCGTCCTGCCTCGTGATCGTCTTCTCAACCTTCACCGGGCAGGCGGATGAAGGAGAGGCCCCCGCCTGGACGTGACAGGCGGGGGCCTGTCTGCTGCATGATGTCCGCCATGAGGAGCAGATCATGACGATCACCGTCCAGCAGCTGGCGTGCTACCCGGTCAAGGGCTGTGCCGGCGTCGCACTCGACAGCGCACGGGTCACCACCACCGGCCTCGAACACGACCGGACGTTCATGGTGGTCGACGCGGCCCACGGCACCTTCCGCAGCCAGCGCACCCACCCCGCGATGGCCGCGCTCAGGGCCGAGGTCCTGGACTCCGGGGCCGTGCTGGCCCTGTCGGCCGAGGGCGCGGGGCCGCTGCGCCTGGACGTCGTCCGGGACGGGCCGCGCCGCGAGGTCAGCATGTTCGGCAAGGACCTCGGGCCGGCCGTCGACCAGGGGGACGAGGCCGCGCAGTGGTTCTCCGACGCACTCGGGGCCCCGTCCCGGCTGGTCCGGGCGGTCCCCGGCTTCGACCGCGACGGCTGGGGCGACACCCCCGGCAAGCTCAACTTCGCCGACGCGCACGCGGTCCTGGTCACCTCGACGGCCTCGCTGGCCGCTCTCAACGCCCGGATCGCCGCCCGGGGCGACGCCGCGCCCGTGCCCATGGACCGCTTCCGCCCCAACATCGTGCTGACCGGTGAGGACGAGCCGCACTTCGAGGACCGGGTGGCGCGGATGTCGCTGGGCACCGTCGAACTCGCCCATTCCACACGGGCGACCCGGTGCAACGTCACGCTCGTCGACCAGCCGTCCGGCCGCCGCGAAGGCCCGGAGCCGTTGCGCACCCTGGCCACGTACCGGCGCGAGCCGGAGTTCGGCAACAAGGTCAGCTTCGGCGCGAAGAACGCGGTGGTCCGCGAGGGCGTGGTGCGGGTCGGCGACCGGGTCTCGGTCGGCAGCCCGGTCGGCGGCTGAGCGCCCGTAAATCCACCTGACCCGGGCGGGCCGGTCGCCTAGGCTCCGGGCGGTACGGGACGACGACGTGGACGTGGAGGATGACTGTGCGCTACCGCGAGCTGGGACGCAGCGGACTTTCGGTGTCGGAGATCGGCTACGGCGCCTGGGGCATCGGTGAGTCCGGCTGGGTGGGGGCCACGCAGGACGAGTCCGTGCGCGCCCTGCACCGGGCGATCGACCTCGGTGTGAACTTCATCGACACGGCGCGCGGCTACGGCGAGAGCGAGCGCATCGTCGGGCAGGTCGTACGCGAACGGGCCGGCGACGAGGTGCTGGTGGCGACCAAGGTGCCGCCGGAGAACGGGGCGTGGCCGGCCCACGACGGCATCGACCCGGCCGACGCCTTCCCGGGCGAGCACATCCGCACCAGCCTGGAGACGAGCCTGCGCACGTCCGGTCTGGACCACTTCGACGTGCTCCAGTTCCACGTCTGGAACGACGAGTGGGTGGGGCGCGGGGACTGGCTGGAGACGGTCGCCGCGCTGAAGCAGGAGGGCAAGGTCCGCCTGTTCGGTGTCTCCGTCAACGACCACGTGCCCGACAGCGCCCTCGCGCTCGTCCGCAGCGGCGTGGTGGACAGCGTGCAGGTCATCTACAACGTGTTCGACCAGGCACCGGCCGACGCGCTGCTGCCGGCCTGCCAGGAGCACGGGGTCGGGGTGATCGTGCGGGTGGCGCTGGACGAGGGCGGGCTGACCGGCCGGATCACCGCGGACACGACGTTCCCCGAGGGCGACTGGCGCAACCGGTACTTCCGCGACGACCGCCCGGCCCAGGTCGAGCAGCGCGTCGCGGCGATCGTCGCGGACCTGGGCATCGAGCAGGACGCGGTCGCGGAGCACGCGCTGCGGTTCGTCCTGAGCCACCCGGCCGTCTCCACGGTCATCCCGGGCATGCGCAGCGTGCGCAACGTGGAGCGCAACACCGCGGTCGGCGACGGGTGCCCGCTCAGCGCCGACCAGCTCGCCGTGCTCGCCCGGCACCGGTGGCAGCGCAACTTCTACTCCTGAGCCAGGCGCTCACCGGGCCGCCGCGTCGTCCTTCGTCCACGGGCCGACGCCGAGCCGGCCCGTGGTGCCGAGGTCGAGCTCCGGGGTCACCGTCACGGGCGCGGCCCCGGGCTTCGCCGTGACCTCGGCATAGGGGGCGTTCACCGGGTCGCCCTCCGTGGTGGTGTTGCGCCACGCCAGGATCGCGCGCGCTGACTCCCCCGGCCGCAGGCTGACGGGCCGGGGCGGGGCGCTCCCGCCGACCCCGGTCGAGATCTTGTCGGTGCCGTGCAGGACGTTCACCCCGGTCACCGGTTCGCGGTCCTCGCCGAGGAGCCGGAGCGCGGGGTAGCCGTCGAGGCGGTAGTCGGCGGTGCCGCAGTTGACCAGGTGGATGCCCATGACGCGCAGCCCCATCGCGGCGTCGCCCCGGTCGTTCGTGATGCGGACCCCGGAGGGCGGGCAGGCGTCGGCGGCGGGCGCCTCGCCGGCCGGGACGGCCCGCACCTTGGCGATCCTGGCCCGCAGCATCCGGGCGGAGCCGGGCCCGTCCTCCGTGTCGAGGGGGCGGCGCACGGTCTGGCCGGGGCGCACGTTCTCGACCGTGCGGGTGGTGTTGTCCATGGCCTCGCCGAAGCCGTTCACCAGGGTGAGGGTGATGGTGAAGGTGAGCGCTTCCCTCTCGGTGTTGGTGACCTCGAACCCGGTGGAGGGGGCGCCGGAGGGCCCGCACGTGCCGGTGACGACGCGGACGTTGTCCCAGGTCCGGCCGGAGGGGTCGTCGACCGGGGCGGCGGCGCAGGTGGCGCCGGGCGAGGCGGCCTCGGACCCGGCCGTTTCCTTCCCGCATCCGGTCAGGAGCGCGGTGCTCGCGAGGGCGGCACACAGGACGAGGGCGGTGGCGGGGCGCATCCGCCCAGAAGATCAAAGAGCGCCGCGCCGGGCTGTGCGCGAGGTCACATCCAGCGTCACAGCGGCGTCACAGCCCGCGCGGGGCCCGGCCGGACGGACGGGCCCCGCGCTGCCGTGTCCGCTCAGTCGAAGACCGGCCCCTGGGTGCGGGTGCGCTTGATCTCGTAGAAGCCGGGGATCGAGGCGACGAGCAGGGTGCCGTCCCAGAGCTTCGCCGCCTCCTCGCCCTTGGGGGCGGGGGTGACGACCGGGCCGAAGAAGGCGACCTGCTCGCCGTCGGCGCCGGGCACGGCGATGACCGGGGTGCCGACCTCCTGGCCCACCTTGTCGATGCCCTCCTGGTGGGAGGCGCGCAGCTCGGTGTCGTAGGCGTCGGAGTCGGCGTAGTCGGCGAGTTCGACGGGCAGGCCGACGTCCTTCAGGGCGGCCACGACCGCCTCCCGGGTGGGGCCCTCGCCCTTGTTGTGGAAGCGGGTGCCGAGGGCCGTGTAGAGCGGGCCGACGATGTCGTCGCCGTGCTTCTGCTGGGCGGCGATCACCACGCGGACCGGGCCCCATGCCTTGTTCTCCAGCATGTCGCGGTACTCGTCGGGCAGCTCGTCCAGCCGGTTCTCGTTGAGTACGGCCAGGCTCATCACGTGCCAGCGGACCTCGACGTCGCGGACCTTCTCCACCTCCAGCATCCAGCGGGAGGTCATCCAGGCCCACGGGCAGAGCGGGTCGAACCAGAAATCGGCGGGGGTCTTGCCGGTTGCCGTGCTGTTGTCAGACATGTCTCTCCTCAAGCGGACCGATCTCACTCTGTGCGCGAGAACACCGCGGGGCGCTCCGGCCATTCCCGAGTGCTCGGCCGGGAGACGGCATGGGAGGATCAAAGTATTCGAACGTGACACAAAGGAGTGTGCTCGTGCCCGGTGAGAACCTGTCCCGAGACGAGGCCCGCGAGCGGGCCGAGCTGCTGACCGTCGACGGTTACGACGTCGAACTCGACGTCCGTTCCGCGGTCGGTGAGCCCGGCCGGGACGACCGGACCGCCGGTCCGCTGACCTTCCGCTCGGTGACGACGATCCGGTTCCGCGCGGCGCGCGGCGGCGCGTCGACCTTCGCGGACCTGATCGCGCCGTCCGTGAACGCGGTCAGTCTGGACGGCGTGGCGCTGGACCCGGCGGCCGTCTTCGACGGCACGCGGGTGGCGCTGGCGGATCTGGCGGAGGGCGAGCACGTCCTGGTGGTGGACGCGCAGTGCGCGTACAGCCGGACCGGCGAGGGCATGCACCGGTTCGTCGACCCGGAGGACGGCGAGGTCTACCTCTACACCCAGTACGAGCCGGCGGACGCGCGCCGCGTCTTCGCCAACTTCGAGCAGCCCGACCTCAAGGCGCCCTACCGCTTCCGCGTGACGGCGCCCGCCGAGTGGACGGTCTGGAGCAACGGCGCCGAGGAGTCCCGCGAGGGCGGGGTCTGGCGCTTCGCGGAGACCGAGCCGATCTCGACGTACATCACGGCGGTCGTCGCCGGTCCGTACCACTACGTCACCGACTCCTACAGCCGCACCTTCGAGGACGGCACGACACTGGAGATCCCGCTCGGCGCGATGTGCCGCAAGGGGCTCGCCAAGCACTTCGACTCCGACGACGTCTTCCTGATCACCAAGCAGGGCCTGGACTTCTTCCACGACAACTTCGACTACCCGTACCCGTTCGGGAAGTACGACCAGGCGTTCGTGCCGGAGTACAACCTCGGCGCGATGGAGAACCCGGGCTGTGTCACGTTCCGCGAGGAGTACATCTTCCGCGGCAAGGTGACGCAGGCGGCGTACGAGGGCCGGGCCAACGTCATCCTGCACGAGATGGCGCACATGTGGTTCGGCGACCTCGTCACCATGCAGTGGTGGGACGACCTGTGGCTGAAGGAGTCGTTCGCCGACTTCATGGGCGTCTTCGCGATGGTCGGGGCGACCCGCTTCCAGGACGGCTGGATCACCTTCGCCAACAACCGCAAGTCCTGGGCCTACCGCGCCGACCAGCTGCCGTCCACGCACCCCGTCACGGCCGACATCCGTGACCTGGAGGACGCCAAGCTGAACTTCGACGGCATCACGTACGCCAAGGGCGCCTCGGTGCTGAAGCAGCTGGTGGCGTACGTGGGCCGGGACGCGTTCCTGGAGGGCGCCCGGCGCTACTTCAAGAAGCACGCCTACGGCAACACCCGGCTCGGGGACCTGCTGTCGGTGCTGTCCGAGACGTCCGGGCGGGACATGACCGCCTGGTCGCGCTCGTGGCTCCAGACCGCGGGCGTCAACTCGCTGACCCCGATGGCGACCTACGACGCGGCCGGCCGGATCACCGAGCTGGCCGTCCTCCAGGAGGCGGCCGAGTCGCACCCGGAGCTGCGGCCGCACCGGGTGGCCGTGGGCCTGTACCGGCGCACCCCCGAAGGCGACCTGGTGCGTTACGCGCGCGCCGAGGCGGACGTGTCGGGCCCGCGCACGGTGATCGGGGAGCTGGCCGGGGCCGAGCGGCCCGAGCTGATCCTCGTCAACGACGACGACCTCACCTACTGCAAGGTCCGCTTCGACGAGGTGTCGCTGGCCACGCTGCGGGCGCACCTGGGCGACATCACGGACCCTCTCGCGCGCGCCCTGTGCTGGTCGGCGCTGTGGAACCTCACCCGGGACGGCCTGATGCCGGCCCGTGACTTCGTCTCGCTGGTGCTGGCCTTCGCCGGGCGCGAGACGGACATCGGGGTGCTCCAGATGCTGCACGCCTGGACCCGTACCGCGCTGACGCACTACGCGGCGCCGGAGTGGCGCGAGGAGGGCGGCCGGGCGCTGGCCGAGGGCGCGCTCGGTGAGCTGCGGCTCGCGGAGCCCGGAAGTGAGCACCAGCTCGCCTGGGCCCGGTTCTTCGCGTCGGTCGCCGCATCGGACACCGACTTCCAGCTGCTGTCCGGGCTGCTCGACGGCACGGCCAGGATCGACGGGCTCGACGTCGACCAGGAGCTGCGCTGGGCGCTCCTGGCCCCGCTCGTCGCCCACCTGGCGGCGGACGAGGCGGCGGTGGACGCGGAGCTGGCCCGGGACGACACGGCCTCCGGCAAGCGGCACCAGGTGCGGTGCCTGGCCGCCCGGCCGTCCGCCGAGGTCAAGGCGGGGGCGTGGGCGGACGTCGTGGAGTCGGACGCGCTGTCCAACGCGCTGGTGGAGGCGACGATCGCGGGCTTCGCGCAGTCCTCGCAGCGGGAGCTGCTGGCGCCGTACGCCGAGCGGTACTTCGAGGCGATCGAGCGGGTGTGGGCCGAGCGGTCCATCCAGATCGGGATGGCCGTGGTCAAGGGCCTGTTCCCGGCGCTCCAGGACGACCCGGCGACGCTGGCGGCGACCGACGCGTGGCTGGAGTCGCACGCGGACGCGGCGCCGGCCCTGCGCAGGCTGGTGCTGGAGGCCCGCGACGACCTCGCGCGCGGGCTGCGGGCCCAGGCGGCGGACACGGTGGCGTAGGCGGAGGACCTCCGGCTCAGGGCCCTTGCCCGGTCGCCCCCGTCCCGGGCAAGGGTTCCGTCCTCGAACGCCGGACGGGCTGGGTCGTGGTGCGGGACGGTGTTGTTGTCCCGGTATGTCGACGAGCCTGTAACAACGGTCAAGGAAACGGCCACCGGCGGGATACACCGGAGCATGACCCAGAACACCCCGCTCTCCCCCTGTCACCTCCCCACCGCCGGTATGCGTCAACGCGTGGTGTCGGCCGCGCAGTTGAAGGCGATGGGTGTCCCGCCCGGACAGGCCGCCGAGCAGTGCCGGGCCGGTGGTCCGTGGCAGCAGCCGCTGCCCGGTGTCTTCGTGCTGCACCCCGGACCGCTCAGCGGCCGGGAGCGGCTGCGGTCCGCCCTGCTGTACGCGGGCCGGCCACCGGCGTCCGGTCGGCGGCCGGCCCCGTCGCGGGCCGCCGACCCGGCGTACGGCGAGGCGATGCTCACCGGGCTCGCCGCGCTCTCGCTGTACGGCTTCGCCGCCGTGCCGCCCGCCTCCGCCGTGGAGCGCATCGACGTGCTGGTGCCCCGGGTGCGGCGGCTGCGCTCGGCCGGGTACGCCCGGCTGCTGCGCACCGCCGAACTGCCGCGCCCAAAGCGGCGGGACGGGCTGCCGGTGGCGCCGGTGGCCCGGGCGCTGGCGGACGCGGTGGCCGGGCTCGGGGACGCGCTCGCGGTGCGCCGGCTGCTCACCGAGGCGGTGCGCGGCGGCCACTGCGAACCGGCCGTGGTGGTCGGTGAGCTGAACCGCGCCAAGGTGCTCGGGCGGCCGCAGGTGGTGAACGCGGTCGACTCCCTGCTGGCCGAGGGGCGGGCCATGGCGGAGGAGCGGCTGTACGGCATGGTGCGGACGCACGGGCTCAAGGAGCCCCTGTGGAACGTGGATCTGCGGCTGCCCGGCGGCCCGCACCTGGGCGGGGTGGACGCCTACTGGCCCGATGAGGCGGTCGCCGTGGAGCTGGACACCCGGGCCCCGCGCCACAGCCGGCTGGACGAGGGCCGCCGGCAGGAGGAGCACGAGGCCGAGTGGTCCGCGTACGCCGCCCGGCGCGAGCACCTGGAGCGGCTCGGCGTCACCGTCGTCCACCTCACGCCGAAGAAGCTGCGGGACGCGCGGGAGCAGCAGGCGGCCATGGTGCGGACAGCGCTGATGGCGTCGGCGGACCGGGAGCCGCCGGCGTATGTCGTGATCCTGCCCCGCTGAGACGGTCCCGAATCCCCGCGAAACCGCGCCGAATCCCCGCCGAGGCCGGAGTTCCGTCACGTATGGGGGTGTTCGTCCCCGCTGACGCTTCGGCCCCACTGGCGGGATTCCGCCATGTCCGCAACAAGCCCCCCACAACTCTCCACAAAGCCCTGTCATCTACGAAAGGGTGAGCGGTCATCCGGTACCGATTTCCGGACTCTCTCTTTCACATACAGGGATGCTGATGACCTCCGAATCCCCCGGTTACATATCCGGAGCGAGACGCGCGGCCCGAGTGGCGGCCGCCGCCGGCCTGGTGGCCGCACTGGCCGCCACCGGCGTCACCCCCGTCTTCGCCTCCGACGACCCGGCCACCGCACCCGTGAAGGCCGCCGGCACGAGCCCGGCGGACAAGCTGGGCACGGCCGACGCCGAAATCCTGACCAAGGCCAAGGCCAAGGGCGAGAAGAACATCACCATGATGGTCGCCACCGCCCCCGGTGCGACCGAGCAGGTCACCAAGCAGCTGGACGCCGTCAAGGGCTCCGTGCTGGGGCGTGCGTACGACAAGCTCGGGTACGTACGGGCGACCGTGCCGACCTCCGCCGCCGAGGCCACCATCAAGGCGGCGTCGAAGCTCAGCTCCGTCCACGGCATCGATCTCAAGCAGGAGATCATGCTGGACGACCCGACCCCCGCGGCCGACCGGGCGACCGGCGGCAAGGCCAAGGTGAAGTCGACCGGGACCTACGCGGCCCCCGGGAAGAAGACGCCGGCGAAGAACCCGTACAACCCGTCCTTCGAGACCGGTGCGGTCGACTTCGTCAAGCAGCACCCGAAGGCCGACGGCCGCGGCATCACCATCGGCGTCCTGGACGCGGGTGTGGACCTCGGTCACCCCGCGCTGCAGAAGACCACCACCGGCGAGCGCAAGATCACCGACTGGGTGACCGCCACCGACCCGGTCAGCGACGGCGACGGCACCTGGCTGCGGATGACGGACGCCGTGTCCGGCCCGGTGTTCACCTACAAGGGGCGCACCTACTCCGCCCCCAAGGGCTCGTACCGGATCAGCGTGTTCGCCGAGGCCGCCACCAAGGGCGGCGACATGGCGGGCGACCTGAACCGCGACGGCGACACCACCGACACCTGGGCCGTGCTCTACGACCCGGTCACCGGCACCACCCGGGTCGACCTGAACGACAACGCGGACTTCAGGGACGACACCGCCCTCAAGCCGTACAAGGAGAAGCACCAGGTCTCCTACTTCGGCAAGGACGACCCGCGCACCGACGTGGTCGAGCGCATCCCGTTCGTCGTGGAGAACCGCGAGAACGTCGTGTACAACGCGGCGGGCGACACCTCCGACTACGTCTCCATCGGGGTCATCGAGTCCGAGCACGGGACGCACGTCGCGGGCATCACCGCCGCCAACGGCCTGTTCGGCGGCAAGATGAACGGCGCCGCGCCCGGCGCGAAGATCGTCTCCTCGCGCGCCTGCACCTGGTCCGGCGGCTGCACCAACATCGCGCTCACCGAGGGCATGATCGACCTCGTCGTGAACCGCGGCGTGGACGTCGTCAACATGTCGATCGGCGGTCTGCCGCCGCTCAACGACGGCAACAACGCCCGCGCGGAGCTGTACAAGCGGCTGGTCGACATCTACGGCGTCCAGCTGGTCATCTCGGCCGGCAACGACGGCCCCGGCGTCAACACCATCGGTGACCCCGGCCTCGCCGACCACGTCATCTCGGTCGGCGCGTCCATCTCCAAGGAGACCTGGGCCGCCAACTACGGCTCCAACGTCACCAAGAAGTACGACATGCTGCCCTTCTCCTCGCGCGGCCCGCGTGAGGACGGCGGCTTCACGCCGACCCTGACGGCGCCCGGCGCGTCGATCAACTCGACGCAGACCTGGCTGCCCGGTTCGCCGGTCGCCGAGGCGGGCTACTCGCTGCCGGCCGGCTACTCCATGCTCCAGGGCACCTCGATGGCCTCCCCGCAGGCCGCCGGCGCGACCGCACTGCTGCTGTCCGCCGCGAAGCAGAAGCACATCGAGCTGCCCCCGGCCGACCTGCGCACCGCGCTGACCAGCACCGCCACCCAGATCAAGGGCGTGCCCGCGCACGCCCAGGGCGCCGGTCTGATCAACATCGTGGACGCCTGGAAGCTGATCAAGAAGCAGGGCTCCCCGGCGCACGAGTACTCGGTCAAGGCCCCCGTCGACACCGCGATCGACTTCGCGCTGAAGACCCCGGGCTTCGGCACCGGCCTCTACGACCGCGAGGGCGGCCTCAAGGCCGGCCAGAAGAAGACCTACGACGTCACGGTCACCCGCACCACGGGCCCGGACAAGAAGGTCGAGCACAAGCTGTCCTGGAAGTACAACGACGGCACCTTCAAGCTCGTCGGCTCGAACAAGGTCGCGCTGCCGCTGGGCAAGCCGGTGACGGTCAAGGTCCAGGCGAAGCCGGGCAGCGCGGGCGTGCACAGCGCGATCCTTCAGCTGGACGACAAGAAGACCGCCGGGACGGACCAGCAGATCCTGACCACGGTCGTCGTCTCCAAGGAGCTGGCCAAGCCGTCCTACGCGTTCAAGGCGTCCGGCTCGGTGCAGCGCAACGGCACCACGTCGTACTTCGTGACCGTGCCGGAGGGCGCCAAGACCCTTGAGGTCGCGATGAGCGCGCTGCGCTCGGGCAGCCAGACCCGCTTCATCTCCATCCACCCCTACGGGGTCGCGGTGGACGACAGCGGTACGCCGTACTGCTACCCGAACTACGAGAACCCGGCCAACACCTGCCGCCCCGACGTCCGCTCGTACCCGGACCCGCAGCCCGGTGTCTGGGAGATCGAGGTCGAGGCCCGGCGCACGTCGCCGCTGCTGGACAACCCGTACAAGCTGGACGTCGCGCTGCTCGGCGCGACCTTCGACCCGGCGGTGCAGACCCTCGCCGAGGCGAAGATCGGCACCCCGGCGGCGGTGGACTGGAAGGTCACCAACAACGCGGGCGCGCTGGAGGGCAAGCTCGCGGGCGGCTCGCTGGGCTCGGCCGACGTCGAGCGTCCGTCGATCTCCACGGGCGGCGAGTACGTCAAGGAGGTCACCATCGGTGCGGGCGTCGAGAAGCTGGACGTCGCCATCGGCAACACCGCGGACGCCAACGCCGACCTGGACCTGTACGTCTTCAAGGGTTCCGCCCAGGTGGGCGCCTCCACCACGGCGGGCTCCGAGGAGTCCGTCAGCCTGGTGAAGCCGGC
Source organism: Streptomyces sp. A1277 (assembly GCF_004795015.1). GTDB lineage: Bacteria > Actinomycetota > Actinomycetes > Streptomycetales > Streptomycetaceae > Streptomyces. The sequence continues at coordinate 41,107 of NZ_SSBI01000054.1, forward strand.
CGCCGGCACGTACACGGTCGTCATCGACGGGTACGACGTACCGGCCGGGACCACCGCGTTCGACTACCGCGACGTGTTCTACTCGGCGTCGCTCGGCACGATCTCCGTCGACGCGTCGAAGGCCGTGAACCTGGCCCCCGGCGCCTCGGCCAAGGTCGGTGCCGAGGTGAAGGTCGCCGGTGCGGCCCCCGAGGGCCGGCAGTTCTTCGGCGAGATCAGCCTCGTGAACGCCCGGGGCACCGCGGCGGGCACCGGCAGCGTCGTGATCGAGAAGGTCACGCCGTAGCCACACGGTGCTGAACATGTGATCCGTACGACAGTGGGGCGGGCGCTCGCCGAGCGCCCGCCCCACTGGCCCGCACGCCCCCGTCCGCAGGTCGGACAATGGATTGGACAAGGCGGCCGTGGACATACGCATCATGGACCGGCAATCGAGCCCGTTCGTACGTCTGAGGGAGTTCCCGTGAAGGTCGGAATCGTCGGCGCCACCGGTCAGGTAGGCACAGTCATGCGCAGCATCCTGGCCGAGCGGAAGTTCCCGGCCGACGAACTGCGGCTGTTCGCCTCCGCGCGCTCGGCGGGCTCCACCATCGAGTGGCAGGGACGCGAGATCACCGTCGAGGACGCCGCCACGGCCGACTACACCGGCCTGGACATCGTGCTCTTCTCCGCCGGCGGCGCCACCTCCAAGGCACTGGCCGAGAAGGTCGCCTCGCAGGGTGCCGTCGTGATCGACAACTCCTCCGCCTGGCGCAAGGACCCCCAGGTCCCGCTGGTCGTCTCCGAGGTCAACCCGCACGCGATCGCCGACCGCCCCAAGGGCATCATCGCCAACCCGAACTGCACCACGATGGCCGCCATGCCCGTGCTGCGCCCCCTGCACGAGGAGGCGGGGCTCGAAGCGCTGACCGTCGCCACGTACCAGGCGGTCTCCGGCTCCGGACTGGCCGGCGTCGCCGAGCTGCACGGCCAGGCGTCCAAGGTCGTCGCCGACGCCGACAAGCTCACCCACGACGGGTCGGCCGTCGACTTCCCCGAGCCCGGCGTCTACAAGCGCCCCATCGCCTTCAACGTGCTGCCGCTGGCCGGCTCCATCGTGGACGACGGCTCCTTCGAGACGGACGAGGAGCAGAAGCTCCGCAACGAGTCCCGCAAGATCCTGGAGATCCCGGAGCTGAAGGTCTCCGGCACCTGCGTCCGGGTGCCGGTCTTCTCCGGCCACTCGCTCCAGGTCAACGCCCGCTTCGCCCGCCCGATCGGCGTGGAGCGCGCGTACGAGCTGCTGAAGGACGCCCCGGGCGTCGAGCTCTCCGAGATCCCCACCCCGCTCCAGGCCGCCGGGCAGGACGCGTCCTTCGTGGGGCGCATCCGCAACGACGAGACCGTGGAGAACGGCCTCGCGCTGTTCGTCTCCAACGACAACCTGCGCAAGGGCGCGGCGCTGAACGCGGTCCAGATCGCGGAGCTGGTGGCCGCGGAGCTCGCCGGCTGAAGCCGGAGGCCGGGGCAGTGCCGCTGCGCGGGGCTGCCCCCTTCCCCGCCCCTTCCCGAAACCGGCGCTCCGCCCCGGGCCCCGCGCCTCGAACGCCGGCGGGGCTGGATGGTGCGGCGGGGCTTCATCCGCGCCGCACCTCGAAGTGCCAGCAGCCGTACTCCACGGCTCGTACGTGGACCAGCTCCACCGCCGGGTCCGCGAACGCCTCCGCGAACGCCTCGTCGTACCCGCGCTCCTCGTCCGCGGGGATCTCCAGGAGCCGGCCGCCCACGATGTGCCCCTCCGCGTCGTAGCGCCGCACGGTCCGCAGCGCGCCCGCGCGGGAGAACGGGTAGCCCTTCCGGCCGGGCTCCGGCCCCTCGCACTCCTCGGCGTGGACGAAGACGGGGCCCTGCTCGTCGTAGGCCCCCGGGCGGGCCCAGGCCGCCGCCGCCCAGCGCCGCAGCGGGGCGTAGGAGACGAGGGCGATCCGCTCCCCCGCCTCGGTGCCGCGCAGGCAGCACCGCAGCGGGCTGCCCGCCTCGGTGGCGGTGTACGGGACGCAGGGGCGTCCCGCGTCGTCGGTCTCGCGGAGTTCCTTGAGCGCGTCCGGTTCGATCGCGCGTGCCTCGTATGCGGTCATACGACGAGCCTCCCTCGGCGCGGCGCCACGGTCCGGCGGAAAACGGACATCGCCCTGGGTGCGGGTCCCGTGGAAGGATGACGGGAAACATCACAGAGCAAGGAGATGACCGCGTGCCTGGCACGAATCTGACCCGCGAAGAGGCACAGGAGCGGGCGCGCCTGCTGACCGTGGACGCGTACGAGATCGATCTCGACCTCTCCGGAGCGCAGGAGGGCGGGACCTACCGGTCCGTCACCGTCGTGCGCTTCGACTCCGCCGAAGCCGGTGCGGAGAGCTTCATCGACCTGATCGCCCCCGCGGTGCACGAGGTCGAACTGAACGGCAAGGCGCTGGACGTCGCGGCGGTCTTCCGCGACTCGCGCATCGCCCTGCCGCACCTGCTGGCGGGCTCCAACGAGCTGAAGGTCGTCGCCGACTGCGCCTACACCAACACCGGCGAGGGGCTGCACCGCTTCGTCGACCCGGTGGACGAGCAGGCATACCTGTACACCCAGTTCGAGGTTCCGGACGCGCGCCGCGTCTTCGCCAACTTCGAGCAGCCGGACCTGAAGGCGACCTTCCGGTTCACCGTGAAGGCTCCGTCCGGCTGGACCGTGATCTCCAACTCGCCGACGCCCGAGCCCAGGGACGACGTCTGGTCGTTCGAGCCGACGCCGCGCATCTCCTCGTACATCACCGCGCTGATCGTCGGCCCGTACCACTCGGTGCACAGCAGCTACGAGAAGGACGGCCGGACCGTCCCGCTGGGCATCTACTGCCGGCCCTCGCTCGCCGAGTACCTGGACGCGGACGCGATCTTCGACGTGACCCGGACGGGCTTCGACTGGTTCGAGGAGAAGTTCGACTACGCGTACCCGTTCGCCAAGTACGACCAGCTCTTCGTCCCGGAGTTCAACGCGGGCGCGATGGAGAACGCGGGCGCGGTCACCATCCGCGACCAGTACGTCTTCCGCTCCAAGGTGACGGACGCGGCGTACGAGACGCGGGCCGAGACCATCCTGCACGAGCTGGCCCACATGTGGTTCGGCGACCTCGTCACGATGGAGTGGTGGAACGACCTCTGGCTCAACGAGTCGTTCGCCACGTACACCTCGATCGCCTGCCTGGCGTACGCCGAGGGCTCGCAGTGGCCGCACTCGTGGACCACGTTCGCCAACTCCATGAAGACCTGGGCCTACCGGCAGGACCAGCTGCCCTCGACCCACCCGATCATGGCCGACATCCGCGACCTGGACGACGTCCTGGTCAACTTCGACGGCATCACGTACGCCAAGGGCGCCTCCGTCCTGAAGCAGCTGGTGGCGTACGTCGGCATGGACGAGTTCTTCCAGGGCGTCCAGGCGTACTTCAAGGCGCACGCCTTCGGCAACACCCGGCTGGCCGATCTGCTGGGCGCGCTGGAGAAGACCTCCGGCCGCGACCTGAAGACCTGGTCGAAGGCGTGGCTGGAGACGGCCGGCATCAACGTCCTGCGCCCGGAGATCGAGACCGACGAGAACGGTCACGTCACCTCCTTCACCGTGCTCCAGGAGGCCCCCGCGCTGCCCGCCGGCGCGAAGGGCGAGCCGACGCTGCGGCCGCACCGGATCGCCATCGGCTGCTACGACCTGGACGAGGCCGGGAAGCTGGTGCGTACGGACCGGATCGAGCTGGACGTGGACGGCGAGCGCACCACCGTGCCGTTCCCGGCCGGTACCGCCCGCCCGGCCGTCGTCCTGCTCAACGACGACGACCTGTCGTACGCGAAGGTCCGCCTGGACGAGGAGTCGCTGCGGGTCGTCACGCAGCACCTGGGCGACTTCACCGAGTCGCTGCCGCGCGCCCTGTGCTGGGCTTCGGCCTGGGACATGACCCGGGACGGCGAGCTGGCCACCCGCGACTACCTCGCGCTGGTCCTGTCCGGGATCGGCAAGGAGTCCGACATCGGTGTCGTGCAGTCGCTGCACCGCCAGGTGAAGATGGCGCTCGACCTGTACGCGATGCCGGAGTGGCGCGAGGCGGGTCTGACGCAGTGGACCGAGGCGACGCTCGCGCACCTGCGTGCGGCGGAGCCGGGCAGCGACCACCAGCTGGCCTGGGCGCGTGCCTTCGCGGCCACCGCCCGCACCCCCCAGCAGCTGGACCTGCTGCAGTCGCTGCTCGACGGCACCGAGGAGATCGAGGGCCTGACCGTCGACACCGAGCTGCGCTGGGCGTTCGTGCAGCGGCTGGCGGCCGGCGGGCTGCTGGACGAGGACGAGATCGACGCCGAGTACGCGCGCGACCGGACGGCGGCGGGCGAACGCCACGCGGCCTCCGCCCGTGCGGCGCGGCCCTCCGAGGAGGCGAAGGCCGAGGCGTGGGCGTCGGTCGTGGAGTCCGACAAGCTGCCGAACTCCCTCCAGGAGGCGGTCATCGCCGGCTTCGTGCAGGCGGACCAGCAGGAGCTGCTGGCCCCGTACACGGAGAAGTTCTTCGCCGCGGTGAAGGACGTCTGGGACTCGCGGAGCCACGAGATGGCCCAGCAGGTCGCCATCGGCCTGTACCCGGCGCTCCAGGTCTCGCAGGAGACCCTGGACGCCACGGACGCCTGGCTGGCCTCGGCCGAGCCGGGTGCGGGTCTGCGCCGGCTGGTCTCGGAGTCCCGCTCGGGCGTGGAGCGGGCGCTGCGGGCGCGGGCGGCTGACGCGGCGGCGGCCACCGCGTAACCGGGTCCGGACAAGGAGCAAGAAGGGGGCGCCTGCGACGAGGCGCCCCCTTCGCGCTGCCCGGGGCTGCCGGGACCGGTCAGTGCAGGCGGGCGGCGAGCAGGGCGATGTCGTCCGTCTTTCCCTTGCCGAACGTCGCCAGCAGTTCGTCGCACAGCTCCTCGATCCCGGCCGGCGCCCGGGAGAAGGTGGTGCCCAGCATCCGCATGCTGTCGTCGAGGTCCTCACCCGGCACCTCGACGAGGCCGTCCGTCAGCAGCAGGAGGGTCGACCCCTCCGGCACCTCGTGGCTCACGACCGGCGGATGCGGGAGGTTGAGCCCCAGCAGGGGGCCGTGCTCGGTCAGATAGCGGGTGGTTCCGTCCGGGTGCCGCAGCAGGGGCGGGATGTGTCCGGCGTTGGCCACCTGGATGCGTCGCCCTCCGGGCTCCACCAGCACCAGGCACACGGTGACCGTCATCGACGGCCGCACGCGCACCAGCAGGGCGTCCAGGTTCGTGAGCAGGGACTGGGGGGCGTGGCCCTCGATGGCGTAGGCCCGCAGGGCGTGCCTGACCTCTCCCATGATCATGGCGGCCTTCAGCGAGTGCCCCGCCACGTCCCCGATGGCGAGCAGCAGGCCGTCCGGGGTCTGTAGGGCCTCGTAGAAGTCTCCGCCGATCTCGGTGTGGTCGGCGGCGGGCTCGTAGCGCACGGCCAGGTCCACACCGGGTGTCTCGGGCAGCCGGTCCGGCAGGAAGGTCCGCTGGAGGGTGAGGACGAGCGCGTGTTCCTCGCTGCGTGAGCGCAGCGCCTCCAGCGCCAGGGCGCATGCCTGCGCCAGCTGGGAGAGCAGGTCCCGGTCGTCCACGCCGTCGAGGGCGTCGGCGCCGACCGCGAACGCGACGGGGGGCCGGCCCCGTTTCGTGCGGGCCAGGGTGAGGGCGACCCCGGCGGGGAACACGTCCGCCCGGTCGCCGTCGTGGCAGACGAGCGCCCGCCACTCGGCACCGGACAGCAGCACGGTCTCCGTGCCGGTCCGGTCGCCGAGGGCCCGCTCGGCCAGGAGGTCGAGGAGCCGCCCCCCGTCGCCCGCCTCGCTGACCGCCGTGTCAGCGCCGGTCCCGGCGCTGCCCGCCCTCGGGCTCCGGGCGACCGCGGCGAGGTGGAGCGTACGGTTGTCGGGGCTGAGGCAGACGGCGACGGCGGCCGATTCCATGAGCGCGGCCGCGCCGGCCGCCGCCTCGGCGGTGAAGGATTCCCCGTCCATGGCGGCGTAGACGGCCAGGGTGCTGCTGTTCAGCGCGGCGACCCGGGTGGCGAGCCGCTCGGCGCGGCGCCGGGCGCGGGCGTAACGCAACGCCGCGGTGACCGTGGCCAGCAGCTCGTCCGGGGCGATCGGCTCGGTGAGGTAGGCGTCCGCGCCGCGGTGGAGGCCCTGGGTCCGGTCGCTCAGCTCGATGGCCGTCGCGGAGACGTGGATGACGGGCAGTGAGGCGGTCCGGGGATCGGCCTTGATCCGCTCGCACACCTCGAAGCCGCTCATGTCGGGGAGCTTCACGTCTACGATGGCCAGTTCCGGCAGTTCGCCGTCGGGGGCGTCGGCGAGGAGGGCCAGGCCCCCCGTGCCGTCGGCGGCCTCCACGACGGTGTGACCCGCCCGGCGGAGCCAGCTGCCGACGATGTACCGGTTCGTCTCGTTGTCGTCGAGTACCAGCACCTTGGCGGCGGCGCTGTCCCGGCGCAAATGCGCAGTCATGCCATGTCGTCCTTCTCGTCCGCTCCCGGCGTGGCGGGCGTTGTGTGTTCCGCGAGTGCCGCGGCCAGCTTCGACAGGTTCAGCGTGGACTTCTCGAGGATCGCCCGCGCGTGCGTGAGCCGCTCCCGGTCCAGATCCTCACCGGGTGTCGAGGTCAGGACGAGGACGGGGACGGTGCGCAGCTCGGGGTCCGCGGCGAGTTCCGCCAGCACGGCGTACCCGTCGAGGTCGGGCAGGTGCAGGTCGAGGAGCACGGCGTCGGGCCGCTCGCGGCGCACGGTGGAGCCGGCCAGGCCGCCCTCCGCCACTTCGACCACACGCCCCGCGAGCCGGTCCAGAAGCGGTCGGATCGCGGTGCGGAAGGCCCCGTCGTCGTCCACGGTGACCAGCACGGCGACCACGGGTGCGTGGGGTTCGTGGCGGCCGGTCCCGCAGAGGGACTGACCGGCCACGGGCAGCCGTACGGTGACCTCGGTGCCGGCCCCGGGGCTGCTGGCCAGCGAGAGGCTGCCGCCCAGGAGCTCGGTGAGCCGGCGCGCGTAGGGCAGGCCCAGGCCCGTACCGGAGCGGCCGCGCTGATGGGGTCCGCGCACCTGGTAGAACTCCTCGAAGATCTGCTGCTGTTCCTCCTCCGGGATGCCGACGCCCGTGTCCGACACGGTGAAGACGACGTGGCCGCCGTCGGGCCCGTCCTCCCGGGAGACGTCGAGGCGCACGGTCCCGGCGGAGGTGAACTTCAGGGCGTTGGAGAGCAGGTTGCGCAGGACGCGGGTGAGCATGACCTCGTCGCTGACGATCCGCAGATCGGGCTCGGCCACGATCAGTTCGGCGCCACCCGCGACCGCGTAGCCCCGCAGGGTGCCCCGCAGCTGGCCGAGTGCGGCCCGCAGGTCCACCGTCGTCCAGTGGGGTTCCAGGCGCCCGGATTCCGCCTTGGCGACGTCCAGGAGTTCGTCGACGAGGGCGAGGAGGGTGCCGCCCGACGCGGAGATCAGGCCGATCTGCCGGCGCTGTTCCTCGTCGAGGCGGTCCTCGTCGAATTCCAGGAGCAGCCGTGCGAGTCCGACGACCGAGTTGACCGGTGTGCGCAGCTCGTGACTGACGTTGGCCCAGAACCTGGTCTTGGCCTCGCTCGCCTCGCGCAGCTGCCGGGACTTCTCATCCAGCTCCGCGTAGAGGGCCACGACACCTCGGTTGGTCTCCTCCAGCTCCTGTGACAGCTCGGTGTAGAGGGCCATCACCCCCTTGTTGGTCTCCTCCAGCTCCTCGTTCAGACGGCGCAGCTCCTCGCGCTGCGCCCTGGACTCCACCAGTGCGGCGATCAGGTCGCCGGTCTGCGCGCGGGTGTCGTCCAGTGCGCTGGGGCCCTTGTGGGCCAGGAGGGCGCCCCGCACCTGCTCGGCGGCATCGGACGTGCTGGTGTCGGCGGTGAGCTGCTGTTCGACCGCGAGCCCGCGCTCCGGAGGGACGTAGCGGACCGGGACCAGCCGGGAGGCCGCCTGGATGGCCTCCTCCCCGGGGCCGCTGCCGTCCTGCCAGGACAGGCCGACCCGCAGGAGGGGCAGCGGCCGGCTGACGACACCGAAGGTGACGGTCAGCCCGGACGCGCCCAGCAGGTCCCGGCCCAGCTCGCTCAGGGCGGTCGCGAACCGGATCTGGTCCTGGTTCTCCACGCCGAGCGCTTCGGCGGCCGACTTGCCGCTGCGGCGGAGCAGGAAGATGTCCTGCTCCGTGGTCAGGGGGAAGGACGCCAGAGGGGCGGTCTCATGGGCCGAGAAGGTGTTCATGTTCACCAGGGCCCCTTCGCGACGACGACGCCGGCATCGTCCCGGCGCACACCTGCCTCGCGCAGCAGCTGCGCGGCCGCCACCAGCGGCGAACGCTCCAGGAAGCCGGGCAGTCCCGCCGCCTGCCAGCGCTCGGTGAGACCGTCGGAGTGCATGATCACGGCGCTGTTGCGAGGCAGTGACTGCTGTACGACCCGCAGCGTCGGCATCTGGTGCCCCACGATGCCGGGCGCCGACGAAAGAGTCCGCCTGTTACCGGTGGCCGGGTCCACGACGAAGGTGCTGACGTTGCCGATGCCGCAGAAGTACAGGGTCTCCCTGCGCGGTTCGATGCGTACGACGGCGACGGCGCCGCCCCTGCCGCCGCGCAGCGCCCTGTGGATGTCCATGAGCATCGCGTCGGGCTGCTCGGCGGTGGAGTCGCGGAAGGCGGTCACCGCCGCCTGTGCGGCCTGGCCGGCCAGCGGTCCGTGTCCCAGGCCGTCGCAGAACAGGACCAGGAGAGCGGGTTCGTCCGAGCCGGCACCGCCCGCGGGTGTGGAAGGTGTCCCGGCCGCGGGCCGGGAGGCGTTCCCGGCCGCGGGCCGGGAGGCGTTCCCGGCCGGCCGGAATCCGGTCAGCTGCGCCCATCCCAGGGCGGCGTCCGGCGAGCGCTCCGGCTCGGTGGCGGGTCCTGGGACGCCGGTCCTTCGCAGGCCCCGGCCGGCGTCCACCGGGCTGCCGGCCCGGCGGGCGAACCAGGCGTCCCCGCACACGTCCTCTCCGCTGATCGTCCTCGTCAGCCCTTCCACGACGGGGCGTCCGCAGGCAGCCATGCGCCGGGCCGCCTCCTTCGTCCAGAAGCGTGCGGTCAGTACGGTGCCCCGGCCGGGCACGGAGTGCAGGTCGAAGAAGTCGGCGAGACGGGAGATGGCGCCCAGGCCGATGCCGAGGGTGCCGCCCGTGGACGTGCCGTCGGTGAGCGAGTGCGCGACGTCCGCCATCCCCGGCCCGTCGTCCAGGGTGACGAATTCGACGCCCGCGTCGTCCGGTGTCCGGACCGTGCGCAGCAGGAAGGTTCCGCCGACGGCGTGCCTGCGCAGGTTGGTCGCGGCCTCGCTCACGGCGAGTGCGACCTCGGCGCACCGCTGCTCGTCGAACCCGATGCGCCGGGCCAGCGAGACCGACGCGCCGCGGGCCGCGGCGGGCAGCGCCTCCTGGTCCCGTAGCCAGAGGACGTCCTGTGCGTCCAGGACCGGGAGGGTCAGCGCCTCCACTTGGTCACCGCAACCTGTGTGCCGCGCCCGGTCTCGGTCTCCAGGGTGAAGTCGTCGACCAGGCGGCGGGCTCCGCTCAGCCCGAGTCCGAGCCCTCCGCCGGAGGTCCATCCGTCGGTCAGCGCCTGGTCGATGTCGGGGATGCCCGGGCCCTCGTCCTCGAAGACCGCGGTCACCCCGAGGCGCCCGTCGCGGCGCACCAGGCCCGCGCGCATGACTCCGCCGCCGCCGTAGACCAGCGTGTTCCGGGCGAGCTCGCTCGCCGCGGTGACGAGCTTGGTCTGGTCGACGAGCGAGAGCTTGCAGCGCTGGCCGAGGGTGCGCACCAGCTGGCGTGCCCGGACCACGTCGTCGTTGGAAGCGATCGAGACGGTCTCGTGGTCGGCGTCGGGGACGGGCGCGAAGCCGCTCATCGCTGGGCCGGACGGCTGTCGCCCCGCCGCGCCAGGATCTCCAGCCCCTTCTCCAGGGAGAGGGCCGTGCGCACGCCTCCGAGCGAAAGGCCGAGTTCCACGAGGGTGATGGCGACGGCCGGCCGCATCCCGACGACGACGGTCTGCGCGTCGAGCATGCGGGAGATGGCCGCCGTGGTGGCCAGCATGCGGCCCACGAAGGAGTCGACGATCTCCACGGCGGTGATGTCGATGACCACCCCGGTGGCACCGGACTCCACGATGCGGGCGGCCAGGTCGTCCTGGAGCTCCAGGACGACCTGGTCCTCCAGCTCGACCTGGATGGAGACGAGGAGCACGTCCCCCAGCTTCAGTACGGGTACGCGCTCGCTCACGCCTGGCCGCCGGGCCGTACGGCTTCCGCGTTGCTGCGGCGCAGGGCGTGCTTGAGGGCGTCGGCGAGGGACGACTTGGTGACGATGTCGCCGAACTGGATGCCGAGGGCGACGATCGTCTGGGCGATCTGGGGCCGGATGCCGGAGATGATGCACTCGGCGCCCATCAGCCGGGCCGCCACCACCGTCTTGAGCAGGTGCTGGGCGACCTCGGTGTCCACCGCGGGCACCCCGGTGATGTCGATGATCGCCTGGTCCGAACCGGTGTCGACGAGCGCCTGGAGGAGCTTCTCCATCACCACCTGGGTCCGCGCCGAGTCGAGGGTGCCCACCAGCGGAACGGCGACCACGCCCTCCCACAGCTTCACGACGGGGGTGGAGAGTTCCATCAGCTGCTCGGCCTGTGCGCTGATGATCTCCTCGCGCGTCCTGGCGTACACCTCAAGGGTGTAGAGGCCGAGCGCGTCGATGAGCTTGCCGAACTGGAGGTAGGACCGCAGATCCGCGACCGAGGTGTCGGCGGTGGGCGCCAGGACGTCCTTCGCCGCCAGCACGCTGGTGGCGGTCTCGGTCGGCGTGAAGCCCTGCCGGGCCCGCGCGCGGGAGAGTTCGGCGAGAAGGGCGCGCGTCTCGGCGAAGGCGTCCGCCTGCCAGTCGAGCCCGCCCTCGCGCAGACCTGCCACGAGTGCGGCGTACAGCTCCTGGAGCTCGCGGTTGAGCTCCGAGAGGGAGATGCGCCCCCGCAGGGTGCGCGAGACCGCCTCCACCCAGGCCGCGCCGAGCGCTTCCTGCTCGGCCGTCAACAACTCGACGAGCCGGGTGGGTATATCGTGTTCTGTCACCGCAATGACTCCCTCTGATTCAGACATACGCTGCAATCGCTCGCAGCGTATGCCATGACTCCCCTGATACCGGCGCCGGTGGGTCGCACCGTCGTCGGGCCGTGCCGGAAGGCGGCCGGCCGCCTCGGGTGCGATCGGCGATCGGGAATCCGGAGCGGCGGGAGCACGCACATCCACTTGCCCCTGCACAGCACCTTCACACCAGGGAATCTCCGGGGAACCGCGGCGAATGGAAACCGCCCGGCGGGCAGGCGCTGACGCGCGGCCGTCCGCCGGGCGGGAGCCGGGGGTTTACGAGGCCGATGCCTCGTAGCGGGCGGTCAGTGCGGCGGCCCCGGACTCGGTCAGGGAGCCGTGCAGGCGCATCCGGGCCACCCCGCCGTCGGGGAAGGCGTCCAGCCGGACGTGGGTGACCACGGCCTCGGCCGGCAGCGGGAAGCGGTGCGGGGTGTCGGGCTGGAGCCGGGTGCGCGGGATGATCCCGAACCACTCGCCGCTCTCGCCGTCACGGCCCTGGAGGGCGATCCAGCCGGCCGCGTTGCCCTTGAGATACGCGGTGTCGATCTCGACCGCGCGGACGGCGCCCTGGGCGGGCAGCCGGAAGCGGACCCAGTCGTGGGTGTCGCGGACCCGGCGGCGGCGGTTCTCCCAGCCGTCGTCCATCTTGCGGGAGGTGCCGGGCAGGATGATCTGGGTCGGCGAGGAGTAGAAGCGGTCCGAGGCGTCCTCGTAGCTGCCGCCGTTCAGGACCGAGATCAGGTCGAACGTGCCGAGCGCGGCGAGCCAGGACGGGTCGGGGACCACCTCGCCGTGCACGCGGAGGCGGGCGATGCCGCCGTCGGGGTGCTGGCGGAGGCGGATGTGGGTGCAGCGGCGCCCGCCGGTGATCTCGAAGCCGTTGGCGGCGTGGCCGCGTACGGGTGTCGGGGGGACGATCTCCTCCCACTTCACGTCGTCGGCGAGGAGTTCGTCCGGGCCGGGCGAGCCCGGGACCGAGGTGGCCTGGACGGAGACGCGCTGCGGGTAGTTGCCGCGGAAGTGGGCGGTGTCCACGACGATGCCCCGGATGATGCCGGGGGCGCCGAGGCGGATCAGGGCCCAGTCGTGCTCGTCGGGGGCCGGGAAGGGGTGCTCTGCGTCGGCGCCGCGCCGGCGGCGAGTCTCCCAGCCGTCCATGATCTTGCCCTTGTGGCCGAAGTGCTCGGGGTCGAAGACCGCGCGCTCCCGGAGCAGGAGGTTCTCGCGCTGGGCGAAGAACTCGTCGTTGGCGGCGATCACGCCCGCGCCGAGCCGCCGGTCGGCGAGGTCGACGAGGTCGGTGAAGGGGAGGTCGGCGGTGCGGTAGTCGGCGTACGGGTCTCCGCCGCCGTACGGGGCCGCGTCGTTGGCGTGGGGGTCGTCGGGGGTGGTCTCGTGGCGGTTCTCATTCCGTGCGCCCGGGTCGTTCTGTTCGAAGGTCATGCGTTCACTGTCGTACGACTGAAGCGATCAGGTCCATCGAAAGTTTTCGCACCCGTCTTTAAGGCATGCTGAACGGTTCCGCGACCTCGCGCAGGGCGTCGAGCAGCCGGGCGACCGCGGGCCCCTCTTCCGCCCCGCGCCGGACGGCGGCGACCACATGGCGCCGGGGCCGGTCGGCGTCGAGCACCCGCATCACCACCCCGTGCCGGGCCTGCCGTTCCGCCGACGCCATGCGCGGGATGAGGGCGACGCCCATGTCCGCCTCCACCATGGCGAGGATCGCGGTCCAGCCGGAGGCGCTGTGGGCCTGCTCGGGGACGAAGCCCGCGGCCTGGCAGGCGGCGGTGGTGATCTCCGACCAGGGCTCCGATCCGCCGAAGATCCACGGCTCGGCGGACAGGTCGGCCAGCCGCAGCCCGGGCGCCTCCGCGAGCCGGTGGCCTGCGGGCAGGGCCACGTCGAGCGGGTCGGCGAGCAGCGGCAGCACGGCGAAGCGGGGGTCGGCGGCCGTGGGTGCGTGGGCGGCCAGCGACAGCGCGAGGTCCACCTCGGCGGCGGCCAGGAGGTCGTACGCCTGCGCGGCCTCCGCCTCCCGGACCCGGACGTCCGGGCCGGGCCGGTGCTCGGCGCGCAGCCGCTGCACGGCCGGGACGACGAGTGCGGGCACGGCGGTGGCGAAGGCGGCGACGCGCACCTCGCCCGCCTCGCCGCGCAGATAGCCGGTCAGTTCGGCGTCGGCGCGCTCCAGTCGGGCGAAGACCGCCTCGGCGTGGCGCAGGACGAGATGGGCGGCGTCGGTCAGCCGGACGCGCCTGCCCTGGGCCTCCAGGAGGGGCACGCCGAGCTGTTTCGCCAGGTTGGAGAGCTGCTGGGAGACGGCCGACGGGGTCATCAGCAGGGCGTCGGCGGTCGCGGTGACCGTGCCCCGGTCGCGCAGGGTGCGCAGGATGCGGAGCTTCTTGACGTCCCACTCGGTCATGGCCGCAACCTACCGCCGCGCGCGGGCCCGGACATGCGTGTGCGCCGCGCGGTGGGGGTCACCGTGCGGCGCGTCCGCGCCGTGCGGGGTGGGACCGGGGCCCGGGGCCCTGATCACCGGGCAGGTGGGTCAGACCTGCTTCTTGGACTTGTCGAGGACCATGACCAGGCCCGCGATGACCGCGAACAGGACGATGGGCGCCGCGACGTACAGGCCGATCGTGTCGATCACGCTCAGGCCGGGGCCCGGGTCGTCACCGTCGTCGCGGGTGAGCGCGAGCGCGGGGGACGACATGAGCAGCATCATCAGCGTCGTTCCGGCGGCGACGGCGCCGGCGCGCATAGCGTTCTTCTTGTCCACGGTGCAAACGTAGCGAACGCCTAAGCGGGCCGCGCGCCCGGGGGTGCCGTACGGGTCCCCGGGAGCGCCGAACCGGTCTCCGGAGGCTCCTGACGGGGCCGCAGGACGTCCATCAGGCGGTGCAGGCGCGGCGAGGCGGCCAACTCCTCCAGCGTGACCGGGCGGCCCTCCGCGTCGGCGATGGGCAGCCGCCAGTTGGGGTACTGGTCCCAGGTGCCCGGGAGGTTCTGCGGGCGGCGGTCGCCGATCGTGTCGGGGAGCCAGACCCCGGCCATCCGGGCGGGGGTGCGCAGCAGGAAGCGGTGGACGGCCCGGACGGCGGCCTCCTCGTCGCCGCCGCCCTCCGGGAGCATCCCGAGCCGGGCGAGCAGGGCCAGCCACTCGGCGGTGTCGGCCCCGTCCTCGCGGCGCTCCTCGTCCAGCGGGCGGGTGAGCAGGCCGAGGCGGTGGCGCAGCGTCACGTGATCGCCGGTCAGCCGGGCCGCGGTGGAGGGCAGGTCGTGGGTGGTGGCGGTGGCCAGGCAGTCCTCGCGCCACTGCTCGGGGGCGAGCGGGCGGCCGGTGCCCGACCAGTCCCGTTCGAACCAGAGGACGGAGGTGCCGAGGACGCCGCGCCGGGCCAGCGCCTCGCGGACGCCCGGTTCGACGGTGCCCAGGTCCTCCCCCATGACGACGGTGCCGGCCCGGTGCGCCTCCAGGACCAGGACGGCGAGCATCGCCTCCGCGTCGTGGGTGACATAGGTGCCCTCGGTGGGCGGACGGCCCTCGGGCACCCACCAGAGCCGGAAGAGCCCCATCACGTGGTCGATGCGCAGGGCGCCCGCGTGGGCGAGGAGCCCGCGCAGCAGTCCGCGGTACGGGGCGTAGCCGGAGGCGGCGAGGGTGTCGGGGCGCCAGGGCGGCAGTCCCCAGTCCTGGCCGCGCGCGTTGAAGGCGTCCGGGGGCGCGCCGACGGACATGCCGTGGGCGAAGGCGTCCTGCTGGGCCCAGGTGTCGGCGCCGCCGGGGTGCACGCCGACGGCGAGGTCGTGGACGACGCCGACGGCCATTCCGGCCTCCCGGGCGGCACGCTGGGCGTCGGCGAGCTGGGCGTCGGTCAGCCAGGCGAGCCGGCAGTGGAAGTCGACCCGGTCGAGCAGTTCGGAGCGGGCGCGGGCGGTGGCGTCGGAGCGGGGGTCGCGCAGCTCGGCCGGCCAGTGGTGCCAGTCGGAGCCGTGCACCTCGGCCAGCGCGCACCACAGGGCGTGGTCCTCCAGGGCCCGGCCCTGCGCGGCGAGGAAGTCGCAGTAGGCGGCGCGGCGGCCGGGGGTCAGGGGGACGGCGACGAGCAGTTCCAGGGCCTGCCGCTTGAGCGCCCAGACG
>NZ_SSBI01000055.1 GCF_004795015.1 Streptomyces sp. A1277
GATCTGCAGCCGCCGGGCGCCGACTGGGACGGCCCCTGGCAGGGCGGCCCCGCCACCCGGCCGCCCGTGTCCCCGGCCCCGGTGCCCGACGCCGGCGGACCGGTCCGGCTGACCGGGGCGCAGGTGCCGATCGGGCCGGGCCCGCGCGCCCAGGACGTCCGCGCGTCGGCGGCCGGCGCCGATGCCGGACCGGCGACCGGCTGGATCCGCCCGCCCGCCGGGGCCAACGGCTCCTCCCCGGCCACCGCACCCGTGCCCGCCCCGGCCCAGGCCCCCGACAGCGAGCAGTCGGGCCCCGAGCGGTGGCGGCCCTGGCGGTTCCGGATGTCCAATGACGTGTGGGGCACCCCGGTCGTCGTCGGCGACCTCCTCTACGTCACGTCCTTCGAGGTCCACGCGCTGGACACGGGCAACGGGCGGCGCCAGTTCAAGACCCGGGACGTGGCCTGGGCGATGGCCGTCGAGGGCGGCCGCATCCACGCCTCCGACGGGCCCTCGCTCTACGCCCTGGACGCGGCGTCCGGCTCCGAGCGGTGGCGCGTCCGGACCGACGCGTGGGTGTACGCGCTCAAGGCCGACCGCGGCACGGTCGTCACCGGCACCCGGGGCGGCGGCGTCCAGGCGTGGGAGGCGGCGACCGGCGAGAAGCTGTGGGACCTCACCGGCGCGCAGACCGACTTCGAGACGCCGGAGGCCGGGCCCGCGATCCACGACGGCACGGTGTACGTGTGGCAGGACGCCCGCCTGCGCGCCCTCGACGCCCGGACCGGCGTCGAGCGCTGGTCCTACCCGGTGGGCGACGCGGCCTCCTGCGGCGGCGTGCCGGTCCGGGTGACCCCGGCGCCCGACGGCTACGCGTACGTCTCCGCCGGGACGCGGGTCCTCGCGGTGGACATCGTCTCCGGCCATGTCCGCTGGCACTTCGAGTGCCCGGCGGTCTTCCTCTCCCCGCCCGCCTTCGCGCCGGGCCCGGCGGTCACCGGGGGCGGGGTCTACCTCGCGGACTACCTCGGCACGGTGTACGCCCTGGACGCCGCGACCGGCAAGGACCGCTGGCGCATCGCCACGGAGGCCCGCAAGTCCACCGAACCGGTGCTCGTCGTCGCGGGCAACGTCCACGTGGGCAGCGGCAGCGCGCTCTACACCCTCGACGCGGTCACCGGCACCCCGAAGTGGCGCTTCGCCGCGGGGGGCGAGGTAATCGGCGCGCCGGTCGTCGCCGCCGGCCGCGTCCACTTCGGCTCCGCGGACCACGTCCTCTACACCCTCGACGCCGCGGGCGGCCAACTCCGCTGGAAGCTGGCCACGGGCGGCGAGATCACGGGCTCGCCCGTGGCGGAGGGCGGCGTGGTCTACGCCTGCAGCAAGGACCGCTGCGTGTACGCGCTGGACGCGCTGAAGGGCACGGGCACGGGGGGCAGGGCGAGGGCGTGACCCTCCAGCCCGTGCGGCACCCCTGCCCGGGCCCGCCACGGCCCGCCCGGGCCCGCCCCGTCACCCCCGCCCGGGCCCGCCCCGTCACTCCCAGCCCGTCCGGCGTTTGAGGACGGAACCCTGGCGGTGATGACCGGTGCACAAGGGCTCGGGCCCGCCCGATTACCGGTTCCGTCCTCAATCGCCGGACGGGCTGGGTTTCCCGCCAGGCGGCCAGGACTCGTCGCCGGACGGGTCGTCGCCGGACGGGTGCGAAGGAGTCGCCCCGGGGCGACCGGACTCAGCCCCGGGCCCCGCATAAGGCGCATCCCCCTCCGGCTCCGGCCAAGGGCTCGTCTGGACCGATGGGCCCGGCTCCCGGGTGGGCGGCCACGTGTCGGGGTCGCCGGACCCAGGCGCCTCGTACACCCGCCCCGCCCGGCCCCGCCGCCTCCCGGACATCAGCGCCGCCCCCAGCAACATCAGCACCCCGCCACCCCCGGCCAACGCCACGCCCAGCCCCAGCCCCGACCCGTCGCCCGCGACGGAAAGGCTGCCGGTCGCCTGGCCCTGGCGGACCATCCACAGGACCGTGAACCCGAGCGCGACCACGCCCGCCAGGGCGACGAGGAGACGGGAGCGGAGGACCACACCCACCGCGGTCACCACCGCCGCGCAGAGGAACGGAAGCCACAGGGACGAGAACAGTCCCCCGGGATGCGCAGCGGTCACACCGGTCCCGGTGAACAGGTCGCCGAGACGGTAGTGCCGCCCGAGGCGGCCGTCGTACCAGTCACGGAAGGGGCTCAGCACGGCGGCCGCCGCTCCGGCGAGAGCGACGATCGCACCGAGGACGTTGCGGATCATTTCCGTACCTTCCAGGACCCCCAGGTACATTTCAGCGCTCCCGCTCCGACGCTACGCCGTCCGCGTGACCCCCGCCACCAGACGATGACGAGACCGTGACAGGGTCATGACCGGGCCGCCGGTCCCGCGCGTCATGCTGTGCGTTACGGTGTCGCGCGCCCGGCCCCACGGCCGGCCACGCACCGAAACGGCAGAACACCACACGGCAGAACACCACACGGCAGAACACCACACAATCGGGGGCGGAATCGATGAGACGGCAGCATGTGAAGCTGACGGTGGTCCTGGTCGCGGTGGTACTCGCGCTCACCGGCTTCTCCAGCTCCAGCCACGGCGGCAAGAGCGGCAAGAGCCGGAGGTCGAGCAGCCACAGCAGCGGTGGCGGGTGCTCCAACTCCAAGAAGAGCAACGGCACCTACCACGACACCGACTCCGGTACCCGCTACCGCACCTCGGGCGGCACCTCGGGCACCACCCGTACGTCCCCGACCCCCACCGCGACGGCCGCGCCGAAGGCGTACGTCTTCCGCTGCGCCCAGCCCGCGCAGGGCACGAGCAAGGCAGTCACCGCCTCGACCGTGCGCCTCACCGCGAACGCGAGCGGCACGCACACCTACGAGGTCGACGTGGCCTTCCTCGACGCGGCCGGCACCACGATCGACACGGGTGAGGCGACCGTGCAGGCGGCGCGCGGCGAGACGAAGACCGTGTCCGTGCAGATGGACCGCCCGAGCGAGGTCGCCCGGGTGAGCAGGTGCACGGTCACGGCCACACTCGGCTACTGAGCCCCCAGGGCCCCGGGCCCCTCACCGCACCCGGAACCCGCCACCCCTGCCCCGCGCCCCGAACAGCTCCGCCTGCCGCCCCGGCGCCAGGTTGCCGAGCGCGATCAGGTGCGGGGCATGGGCGAGCGCCTGCGCCCGCGCCGCCTCCCCGGCGGACCAGACGGCCCGTACCGTGCCCTGCACCGCCTCGGTCGGGTACGAGGCGATGACCGCCGCAGCCCGCAGCGCGGCGGCCACCGCGCCGCCGGGCGGGGTGAGTTCGCTGACGAGCCCCGTCTCGTACGCCCGCCGGGCCCCGACCCGCTCGGCCGTCCCCATCAGCGCCATCCGCGCGACCTCCCCGTACGGCATCCGCTGCGCCATGAAGATCGCCTCGTACGCGCTGACCATGCCGTACGTGGTGTGCGGGTCGAAGAACGTGGCCTCCTCGGAGGCGACGACGAACTCCGCCTCGCCCAGCAGGTAGAACGCCCCGCCGCAGGCCATCCCCTCCACGGCCGCGATCACCGGCTTCCACAGGTCGTTGGCCTTCGGCCCGATCGCGAGCAGCGGATCGTCGATCGTGTACGGGGACGAGGGCTGCGGCACGTCCACGCCCCGGTCGACGCCCGTGCAGAACGCCCGGCCCCCCGCCCCGGTGACGACGGCCGCCCGCACCTCGTCGTCGTACCGCAACGCCCGCCACGCGGAGGCCAGTTCGGCGGCGGTCGCGAGGTCGATCGCGTTGTGCTTCTCGGGCCGGTCCAGGGTGAGCAGCGCCACCCCGGCCTCCCGGTCCCTCTCCACGCGCAGCGCCATGTCCCCGCTCACCGCTCCAGCGTCCAGCGCACCAGGGCCACATCGGCGGTGACGGGACAGAAGACCGCCTTCACCGGCGCCCCGATCCGCAGCCGCTCCGGATCGACGGAGTCCAGCGGCGCGTCCGGCCCGCTCACCACATTGCCGACGAGCCGGATGCCGGGGGCGTCCGTCAGTTCGACCACGACGACGTTGTACGGGGCCTGCGCGGCGTACGCGGGCAGCAGCGGCGGATGCGGCAGCACGTACGACCAGACGCGGCCGCGCCCGCTCACCGCCCGCCACTCGCTGTCGAACGACCGGCAGTGCGGGCAGCACGGCCGGGGCGGGAAGCGCGGCCGGCCGCAGCCGGTGGCGGCGCACGCCTGGACGCGCAGTTCGCCGCGGGCCGCGTACTCCCAGAAGGGCGCGCCGTCCTCGTCGGTGACGGGCGGCAGGAGGTCGTCCATCGCGGGTCAGCTCCTCAGCAGTACGGCGGAC
Organism: Streptomyces sp. A1277; assembly: GCF_004795015.1. Taxonomy (GTDB): domain Bacteria; phylum Actinomycetota; class Actinomycetes; order Streptomycetales; family Streptomycetaceae; genus Streptomyces. Next base: position 4,344 of record NZ_SSBI01000055.1, read on the forward strand.
GTGGGGACGCACTCCCCGGCGGTGACCAGGCAGGTCGAGGCGCCGGGGACCTGGGAGGTGGAGGTGCCGCGCAGCTGCTTCACGCCCTCGGTGATGAGGTTGAAGCCGTGCACGTACCCCTCGCTGAGTCCGCCGCCGCCGGTGTTGAGGGGCAGCCGCCCCCCGCTCTCCAGCGCCCCGCCCTCGGTGAAGGCGCCGCCCTCGCCGCGAGCGCAGAAGCCGTAGCCCTCCAGGGAGAGCGGGACGAGCGGGGTGAACGCGTCGTAGATCTGCGCCACATCGACGTCCTCGGGCCCGAAGTCGGCCTGCTTCCACAGCTTGCGGGCGGCGGCCCAGGAGGGCCCGGTGAGCGGGTCGTCGGTCCAGTAGTTGACCATTCCGTGGTGCTGGGCGGGCAGGCCCTGGGCGACGGAGTGGAGGTAGACGGGCTTCTGCCGCAGGTCGCGGGCGCGTTCGGCGGAGACGACGACGCAGGCGAGCGCCCCGTCCGTCTCCAGGCAGTTGTCGAAGAGGCAGAGCGGCTCGCTGATCCAGCGCGAGGTCATGTACATCTCGCGGGTCAGCGGGCGGTCGTACATCACGGCGGCCGGGTTCCGGTTGGCCCGGTTGCGGCAGGCGAGGGCCACGTTGAAGAGATGGTCGCGGGTGGACCCGTACTGGTGCATGTAGCGCCGCGCGAGCATCCCGATCTCGTCGGCGGGCCGCAGCAGCCCGTAGGGCCGGGTCCACTGGGCGGGGGTCGGCAGCTGCGCGGCGGTGGCCCGCCAGGGGCGCGGCCCCGAGCCCCGCTTGCGCGCCCGCCAGGCGACCCCGACGTTCGCCTGGCCGGTGGCGATGGCGGCGGCCAGATGCGCGAGCGTGGCGCAGGAGCCGCCGCCGCCGTACCCGGCCTTGCTGAAGAAGGTGACGTCCCCGGCCCCGATCGCCTTGGCGACCTCGACCTCGTCGGTCTCCTCCATGGTGTACGAGGCGAAGGCGTCCACCTCCGAGGCGTCGATGCCCGCGTCGTCGAGCGCCGCCACGATCGCCCGGCAGGCGAGCGTCTTCTCCGGCTCGTCCAGTCGTTTGGCGAACTCCGTCTGCCCGATCCCGGCTATCGCCGTCCTGTCCTTGAGCGTTCTGTCCCTGGGCGTCCTGTCCCTGAGCGTCGCCACCGCCACCTCCGCGGACGTCGTGACTGACTGCTGACAGCCGAGGAGGCTACAGCTAATCTGACGGTTAGTCAGCTCCCGGACGGCAGGAGGGAACGAGATGCGCGGAGACGAGGAATGGTCCACGGTCGCCCAGCTGGTCCGGGCGGCGGCCGAGCGGTACGGCGACCGGGAGGCCGTGGTCGAGGGCCGCACCCGCCTCACGTACACCGGACTCGGCGCCCGCGTGGAGCGGGCCGCCGCCGCGTGCATGGCCGCCGGCGTGGAGCCGGGGGACCGGGTCGCGGTCTGGGCGCCGAACACCCTGGACTGGATCGTCTCGGCGCTGGGCGCGGTGACCGCCGGCGCGGTCCTGGTCCCGCTGAACACCCGCTTCAAGGGCGCGGAGGCGGCGTACGTCCTGGAGCGGTGCCGCGCGAGGCTGCTCTTCGTCACGGGCACCTTCCTCGGCACGTCGTACGTGGCGTCCCTGCGCCGCGCGTCCGCCGAACTCCCGCACCTGGAGAAGGTGGTGGTGCTCGCCGACACCGCGCCCGAGGACTACGTGACCTGGAAGGACTTCCTGGCGGCGGGGGAGGGGGTGTCGTCGGCGGCGGTCCGCGCCCGCGCGGACGCCATCGCCCCCTCGGCCCCCTCCGACATCATCTACACCTCGGGCACCACGGGCCGCCCCAAGGGCGCGGTCATCAGCCACGCCCAGACGCTGCGCTGCTACGCGATATGGAGCGAGCTCGCGGGCCTGCGCGAGGGCGACCGCTACCTCATCGTGAACCCGTTCTTCCACACCTTCGGCTACAAGGCGGGCGTCATCGCCTGCCTGATGCGCGGGGCGACGATGATCCCGCAGCCGGTGTTCAACGTGGACACGGTCCTCGCCAACATCGCCGCCGAACGCGTCTCGGTCCTCCCCGGCCCGCCCACCCTCCACCAGTCACTCCTGGACCACCCGGCCCGCGCCGCCCACGACCTCTCGGCCCTGCGCCTGGTGGTGACGGGCGCGGCGGTGGTCCCGCTGCAACTGGTCGAACGGCTGCGCACGGAGCTGAACATCGCCACCGTCCTGACCGCGTACGGCCTCTCCGAGGCGAGCGGCATCGTCACGATGTGCCGCCCCGGCGACCCGCCGGAGACCGTAGCCGCCACCTCCGGCCGCGCGATCCCCGGCACGGAACTCCGCGTCCTGGCCGCCCCCGGCGAACCCGGCGAGATCCTGGTGCGCGGCTTCCACGTCATGCACGGCTACTTCGAGGACCCCGCCACCACGGCCGCCGCGATCACCCCGGACGGCTGGCTGCACACCGGCGACGTGGGCGTCCTGGACGAGGCGGGCAACCTGCGGATCACGGACCGGATCAAGGACATGTTCATCGTCGGCGGCTTCAACGCCTACCCCGCGGAGATCGAACAGCTCCTCGGCCTCCACCCGGACGTCGCCGACGTCGCGGTCGTCGGCATCCCCGACCCCCGCCTGGGCGAGGTCGGCAAGGCGTACGCGGTGCGCCGCCCGGGCGCGACGGTGACGGCGGACGACCTGATCGCCTGGTCCCGCCGCGAAATGGCCAACTACAAGGTGCCGAGGGCGGTGGAGTTCGTACCGGAACTCCCGCGCAACGCGAGCGGCAAGGTGGTGAAGGGGGAGCTGCGGGGGCCGGCCGGTCACCCCTGAGGGTGAGCCGATCACCCCATGTGATGAATCCGGCTATTCGGCCGAAAGGGTGGCGGGTATGGTGCGAAGTATGGCTACCAAGAAGTACACCGTCACCCTCCCGGAGGAGCTGGCGGAGGAGATCCGCAGCGAGGTCGGCCCGGGGGCCTTCAGCGCGTATGTCACGCGGGCCATAGAGCGCCAGCGCGAGCACGACCGGCTGGGGGAGCTGGTGGCGCGGCTGCTGGAGGAGGGCGGCCCGCTGACCGAGGAGGAGGAGGCCGCGGCCGACAAGGAGATGCGCGAGATCGAGCGCTGGTTCGAGACGCGGGAATCCGGCCCTCGGCATCAGGCGGACGCCGCATGATGCCGGAGATGACGTATGTCCTGGACAGCGAGGCCCTGTCCCGGATGGTTCAGCGTGACCGGACGATGGCCGTCACATTGGCCAGGGCCCACCAGTCCGGCGTCCGCGTGGTGACGAGTGCCATGGCGCTTGTCGAGGCGTACCACAGCAAGGTCCGGCGGCCCGTGTGGGACTGGGCGATGTCCCGGGTCGTCGTCGAGCCGGTGACCAAGTCGGTGGCGGACGAGTCGATCGATCTGCTCGGGACCACCGGCCTGCACGGCCACAAGTACGCCATCGACGCCGCCCTCGCGGCCATCGCGAACCGGCAGCCGGGCCGGACGGTGGTCTTCACCTCGGACCGGGTCGACATGGAGAAGCTGTGCGGGGCGGCGGTCCTGGTGCGGGGGCTGTAGCGCCCGCCCCCGGACGCGCGGCGGCCGCGACGGCTTCCCCTCCGCGCCGCCGCGGCCGTTCCCCCCGTGCCCCCGTCGGATTGCGGCTCTAGTTGGCCGGCTCGCTCGTCGCGTGGGTGTTGTCCGTCTTGTCCTCGGTCTCGCCCGCGGGCGCCGACGTGGCGTGGGTGTTGAGCGGCTTGATCTTGCCGTCCGTGCCCAGGATGTCCGCCGGGGCGCTGGTGGCGTGGGTGTTGAGCGGCTTGATGATCGGCTCGTTGCTCTCGTCGGCCATGATCGTCTACTCCCGTTAGTGGTTCGTCGTGCTGGGTCGGCGAGGCCCGTCCGGCTGTTCCCCCGTGGACTGCCGGACGGGCCTGTCGGGGCCGCTCACATTAGTGCCACGGCCGTACGTCGCCCCGCCTGCCCCCCGACGCGACGGATCGACTACCCAGAGACTGGCCTGCCGCGATAAACGAACGATGAACGGCCTGGCAGGGCAGGTCAGGAGACCGTCTCGGTGATGAGGAGCTGCCGGACGTCGGCGGCCTCCGGGGAGCCGAGCGCTTCGAATATCTCCAGCGCCTCGCGCCAGCAGACCTGGGCGCGGCCGGTCTGCCCGATACCGGACAGCGACCTGCCCAGGACCGTGAGCACGTTGCCACGACGCCATTCCCCGCCGATGCCCCGGAGGACGGTGAGCGCCGTCTCGGAGTTGGCGGCGGCCTGCGCCGGCCGGTGGGCCGCTATGTCGAGTTCCGCCAGGCGGAACAGCGCCATGCCCTCCCAGAGGCGTTGCCGACTGTCCTTGAAGACCTGGTACGCCTCCTTGAGGCTGTCCGCCGCCTCCTCCAGCCGGCCGCTCTGCGTCAGTGCGAGCCCCAGCGCGTAGCGGCCGTTCGCGCCCTTGAGCGCGTGGTTCATCTCGTCGTACATGGCCGTGCCGCGCTGGGCGAGCGACACGGCTGTGGTCGTGCGCCCCATGGCCAGGTGGACGCGCGAGAGGTTGCACAGGGCGGACGCCTCCCCGGGCCGGTCGCCCAGCTCGCGGAAGTCCTTGATGGCGCGCGTCAGATGCTTCTCGCCGTCCGTGTGCCGGTTCTCGTAGAGCGCGACGATGCCCAGCAGATTCGAGGCCCAGCAGCCCGGCAGCGGGTCCTGGGCGGACGCCGAGAGCCGCAGGGCCCGCGTGCACTCGTGCTCGGCCAGGTCGAAGCGGCCGGACACGTGATGCACGTTGGCGAGGGTGATGAGGGCCCTGGCCTGCGACTTGGTGTCACCGGACTCCTCGGCCGCGCGGCAGGCCGCGGTGACGGTCGCCTCGTACTCCTTCGAGTTCGCCCCCGACTCCGCCAGTTCGATGGCCGCCCAGAGGAGATCGACGGCATGGGACGGCGCAGGTCCGTGCGCGGCCTGGCGGGCGCAGGCCAGCAGCGTCCCGGCCTCGTTGTAGAGCCAGTCCTGTGCCTCGCGCCGGCTGGCGAACGTCAGTCCGCTGTACGAGGTGGGCGCGAGGTGGTCGACCAGGGTGTCGCCCGGCTTCTCCATGGCGCTGACACAGGCGACCGTCGCCAGATAGAAGTCCAGCAGCCGCGACAACGCCGCCTCCCGCTCGCCCGGTGCCTGTTCGTCCCGCTCCGCGCACGAGCGCGCGTACAGGCGGACCAGGTCGTGGTAGCGGTAGCGGCCCGGGGCCGCCGACTCCACCAGGGACGTGTCGACCAGGGCCTCCAGGAGGTCTTCCGCCGTGTGCGGGTCCAGGTCGAGGAGGGCGGCAGCGGCGGCCAGGGAGATGTCGGGGCCGTCCGCGAGGCCGAGGAGGCGGAAGGCGCGGGCCTGAGCCGGTTCCAGCTGGCCGTAGCCGAGTTCGAAGGTGGCCTTCACCGCGAGGTCGCCGGCCTGGAGCTCGTCCAGCCGGCGGCGTTCGTCCGCGAGCTTGGCGGCCAGGACGGAGACCGTCCAGGTGCGGCGGGAGGCCAGGCGGGAGGCGGCGATGCGGATCGCGAGGGGGAGGAAGCCGCACGCGGCGACCACGTCGAGCGCCGCCTCGCGCTCGGAGTTGATGCGTTCCTCGCCGACGATCCGGGTGAAGAGCTGAAGCGCCTCCTCCGGCGACATCACGTCCAGGTCGACCAGGTGCGCGCCCGCCAGGTCCACCATCCGGACCCGGCTGGTGACCAGGGCGGCGCACCCCTCCGTACCGGGCAGCAGCGGCCGGATCTGGGCGGCGTCGTGCGCGTTGTCCAGGAGGACCAGGACGCGGCGGCCGTCGAGCGTGGAGCGGTAGAGCGCGGCCCGCTCGTCCAGGGTGTCCGGGATGGCCGAGTCCGCCGTGCCGAGCGCCCGCAGGAACGCGCCGAGGACCGTCTCCGGCTCGGCGGCCCTGGCCCCCGCACCCTGGAGGTCGACGTAGAGCTGCCCGTCCGGGAAGTGCTTGCGTGCCTGGTGGGCGACGTGGACGGCGAGGGTCGTCTTGCCGACGCCGCCGATTCCGGCCAGCGCGGAGACGGCCATCACGGAGCCCTCGGCCGTGGCGAGCCGGTCGCTCAGCTCGCGGACGAACGCGTCCCGGCCCGTGAAGTCGGGGACGGTCGCGGGCAGCTGGGCCGGGCGGACCGGCGCCGCGGCCGGGGCCGGTTCGTCCGCCGGGCGGGCCAGCTCCTCGTCGGCGCGCAGGATGCGCTGCTGGAGCTGGGCCAGCTCCGCGCGCGGGTCGACGCCCAGCTCCTCGGCGAGCAGCCGGCGCGTGTCCGCGTAGACGGCGAGCGCCTCCGCCTGCCGGCCGCTGCGGTACAGGGCCACCATCAGGAGTTCCCGCAGCCGCTCCCGCAGCGGGTGCGCCGCGGTGAGCGCGGTCAGTTCGGAGACCGCCTCCGCGTGGCAGCCGGCCTCCAGGTCCAGGTCGAGACGGGTCTCGGTGAGCTGGAGCCGCCACTCCTCCAGACGGGTGCGCTGGTATTCGGCGTACGGGCCGGGCACCGAGGCCAGCGCCTCGCCGTCCCACAGCCCGAGCGCCTTGTTCAGCAGGGCCCGCGCCCCGTTGCGGTCGCCCGCCGCCCGCGCCTTCTCCGCGCCCGCCGAGAGCTCCTGGGCGACGGTCAGGTCCAGGGCGTCCGGGCCCGTCCGCATCGCGTAGCCACCGGAGTCGCTGGCCAGGGTGTCGGGGCCCAGCACCTTGCGCAGCCGGGAGGCGTACGTCCGTACGGCGGCCAGTGCCTGGGAGGGCGGTTCGTCGCCCCAGATGGCGTCGATGAGTTCGGCGGCCGTCGCCGTGTGGCCGCCGCGCAGCAGCAGCGCCGTCAGCAGCGCGCGCTGCTGCGGTGAACCGGACGGGAGCGTCTCGCCGCCCCGCCGGGCCCGTACCGGACCGAGTACGGAGAAGTGCAGCACGGCCTCGTCCGCCGGCCGCCGCTCCGGGGCCCGCTGCTCCGGAACGCGTACCCGTGGCCCGTCGTCACGGCCCATTGCTGCCTCCTGTCCTGCCTGCGCACGGCCCGGCACGGTCACTTCGTCCGGATCGGTGCCAGACCATCCGGATTGCTCCATACCGTTGATATCGCCGTCAACAGTCTGCCTTGTGAGGGGTGGACGCGTCAGCAGTGGATGACTCTCTGCACAAGCCTTCGACAACGATTGTGGAACGAGGGCGCGTCCGAGTAGCTGACGGTTCGTCAGATCAGCGCTACCGTGGAACACATGGAGACCTTCCCGAAGATCATCTCGGTGGACGACCACACGGTGGAGCCCGCTCATGTCTGGCGGGACCGGCTCCCGTCCAGGTACGCGGACTCGGGGCCGCGCGTCGTCCGCGCACCGCTCAAGGAAATGACCTTCATGGGCGGCAAGTTCGCGCCCGTGATGGGTGCGAAGGGCGACGAGGGCCCGGTCGGCGACTGGTGGGTGTACGAGGATCTGCACCGCCCGCTGACCCGGCTCGACACCGCCGTCGGCTACGACAGGGACGAGATCAAGCTCGAAGTGATCACGTACGAGCAGATGCGTCCCGGTTCGTTCTCCGTGCCGGACCGGCTGGCCGACATGGACGTCAACCACGTGCAGTCCGCGCTCTGCTTCCCGACCTTCCCGCGCTTCTGCGGCCAGACCTTCACCGAGGCGAAGGACCGCGAACTGGGCCTGCTGGGGGTGCGCGCGTACAACGACTGGATGGTCGAGGAGTGGTGCGGGCCCGACGCGCACGGCCGGCTCATCCCGCTGACCCTGATCCCGCTGTGGGACGCGGAGCTCGCCGCCGAGGAGGTCCGGCGCAACGCGGCCCGCGGCGTGCGCGCGGTCGCATTCTCCGAAATACCTCCACATCTCGGCCTGCCGTCCATTCATACGGACGACTGGGATCCGTTCCTGCGGGCCTGCGACGAGACCGGCACGGTCATCGCCATGCACATCGGCTCGTCCTCGCGGATGCCGTCCACCTCGGCCGACGCGCCGCCGGCCGTCGGCTCCACCATCACGTTCGCCAACTGCTGCTTCTCGATGGTCGACTGGCTGATGAGCGGCAAGTTCGAACGCTTCCCCAACCTGCGGATCATGTACGCGGAGGGCCAGATCGGCTGGATCCCGTACATCCTGGAACGCGCCGACGTGGTCTGGGAGGAGAACCGCGCCTGGGGCGGGGTCGCCGACAAGGTCCACCGGCCGCCTTCTGAGCTGTTCGCCGACCACGTCTACGGCTGCTTCTTCGACGACGCCTTCGGGCTGAGGAACCTGGACGCGATCGGGGTCGGCAACGTCCTGTACGAGACGGACTACCCGCACTCCGACTCCACCTGGCCCAGGTCCCGCGAGGTCGGCGAGGCCCAGATGGGCCACCTGGACGCGGACGTGGTCGACCGGATCGTCCGCGGCAACGCGATCGACCTGCTCGGACTGACCCCGGACGGGCTCTGGGCGGGGGCGTAGGGGAGGAGGGCGCCCGTCACGCGACGGGCGCCCCGCCCGTCAGGCCGTCGCCCGGGTCACCGGCTCCCGGAGCTCGGTCACCCACTGCTCGTTCGTGGACACGCGTCCCTCGCTCTCGATCGACCGGAGCCTCGCCTCGACCTGGGCCAGCCGTGCGGCCGCCGCGGCCATCGCCGCCTCCAGCTCCGTCCGGCGCAGCCGCAGCATCCCGCGCAGCTCCTCCGGGCCGACCGCCTCGTCCAGGACGGCCCGCACCTGCTGGAGCGTGAAGCCGAGGTCCTTGAGCGCGATGATCCGGTTGAGCCGGGCGAGCTGGGCGGCGCCGTGGTAGCGGTAGCCGGTCGAGGGGTCGGTGCGGTCGGGGTGCAGCAGCCCGATCTCGTCGTAGTGACGCGGCATGCGGGCCGGCACCCGCCCGTACCGGGCGAAGTCTCCGATGGTGAACATGACGCCTCCCACTGCACGGCCTCACACGGTGTGAAGGTCAAGGGGCGGTCGGAGCGGGCCGCACGGGCAGGAGCCCCGCCCCTCCGCCGACGCGGAGGAGCGGGGCTCCTTGGGTACTGCTCTTACCGGCCGCGATCGGCCGACCCGGGCAACTAGGCCGGGGTGACGTTCTCAGCCTGCGGGCCCTTGGGGCCCTGAGTGACGTCGAAGTTCACGACCTGGTTCTCCTCGAGGGAGCGGAACCCGGACGCGTTGATCGCGGAGTAGTGGACGAAGACATCCGGGCCGCCGCCGTCCTGGGCGATGAAGCCGAAGCCCTTTTCAGCGTTGAACCACTTGACGGTTCCGGTAGCCATAAGCCCTCCTTGGGCCAAAGGGTTGCCCTGCTCCAGAACCTGCAATGAAGTCTGAAAACTACAAAAGCCTGCGGGGTCACATGCTCCGCAGGCTCTGTACTGCAAGGGAAACCAAACTGCAACTTGGCGTCGAGCCTAGCACGCAGCATGTCCGGAGGGGTAGAGGGAAAGATCACTTCACCCGGATGTTTGATTGCCGCGCGGATGAGCGGCCCGGGACGGCGTTCCCGGTGCCGTTCCGGTGCCGTTCCGGAAGGGCCTTCGCACCCGGTCGCGGACGCCGCAGACGGGGCGGATCGGATGACGCCGCACGCCCCGGTGGGGCCGTCGGGCGGCGACAGGTCTAGCCTCGCGATGTGGACAATTCAACCGTTTCAAACGCCGCGGTCGACGACCGTCGCCCCCGGCCGCGCGTCGGCCACATCCAGTTCCTCAACTGCCTTCCCCTCTACTGGGGGCTCGCACGGACCGGAACCCTGCTCGACCTGGAGCTGTCGAAGGACACCCCGGAGAAGCTCAGCGAGCAACTGGTCAGGGGCGACCTGGACATCGCCCCCGTCACCCTGGTGGAGTTCCTGCGCAACGCCGACGACCTGGTCGCCTTCCCCGACATCGCGGTCGGCTGCGACGGCCCCGTCATGTCGTGCGTGATCGTCTCGCAGCGCCCCCTGGAGGAGCTGGACCGGGCCCGGGTGGCGCTCGGCTCGACCTCCCGGACATCGGTGCGGCTGGCGCGCCTGCTGCTCGCCGAGCGCTACGGCGTGACCCCCGACTACTACACCTGCCCGCCCGACCTGGGCGTCATGATGCAGGAGGCGGACGCCGCCGTCCTCATCGGTGACGCCGCGCTCCGCGCCAACCTGCACGACGCCCCGCGCCTCGGGCTCCAGGTCCACGACCTGGGCGCGATGTGGAAGGAGTGGACCGGCCTGCCGTTCGTCTTCGCCGTCTGGGCCGCGCGCAAGGACTACCTGGCCGCCGAGCCCACCGCGGTCAAGCAGGTGCACGAGGCGTTCCTCGCCTCCCGCGACCTGTCCCTGGAGGAGGTCACCAAGGTCGCCGAGCAGGCGGCGCGCTGGGAGGCATTCGACGCGGAGGTCCTGGAGCGCTACTTCACGACGCTCGACTTCCGCTTCGGCCCGGCGCAGCTGGCGGGTGTCGAGGAGTTCGCCCGCCGGACCGGCGAGGCGGCGGGCTTCCCGGCGGACGTGAAGGTCGAGCTGCTCGGCGGATGACCCGGACGAGAGGGCTCCACCCCTGAGGGGAATGCCCTTTTCGATTCGCGCGAACGCGCGGTGAATGGCCGATTGCGGGAGACATCGGGGATACGCCCCCGATGTCTCCCGCAATCGTCTCCGGTACCTCCCGCAATCCGCCGCCGGATGACCGGTGCATTCACGCCTTTTGTTGCGGTGAATGACGTCGTTCGTTCCCTTCGGGGCGAAATCGGCGGATGGTTTCTCCCGTGTCCGGACGAGACTTCCCGGACACGAACTAGGCTTCGGTCGGAGGTCCGGCCGGTTCACAGGGGGAGTCCTTATATGCAGCCGCTGGAAGCCGGGGAACCGCTGAGCATCGGCGCCTACCGGCTGCTCGGCAGACTCGGTGCCGGCGGCATGGGCCGGGTCTATCTCGGCCGCAGCGCGGGCGGCCGGACCGTCGCCGTCAAGGTCGTCCACCCCCACTTCGCGCTCGACGAGCAGTTCCGCGCCCGGTTCCGGCGCGAGGTGGAGGCGGCCCGGCGGATCGGCGCCCAGTGGACCGCGCCCGTCCTGGACGCGGACCCGGACGCCCCCGTCCCGTGGGTCGCCACCGGTTACGTGGCCGGGCCGCCGCTCTCCGCCGCCGTCACCGACCACGGCCCGCTGCCCGAGCACGCGGTACGGGTACTGGGCGCCGGGCTCGCCGAGGCGCTGGCCGCCGTCCACGAGCGGGGCCTGATCCACCGGGACGTGAAGCCGTCCAACGTGCTGCTCGCCCTCGACGGCCCCCGGCTGATCGACTTCGGCATCGCCCGGGCCATCGACGCGACCGCCTCGCTGACGTCCACCGGGGTCTCCGTAGGCTCGCCCGGCTACATGGCGCCCGAGCAGATCCGGGGCGCGGACATCTCGGGGGCGGCCGACGTCTTCTCGCTGGGCGCGGTCCTGGCGTACGCGGCGACCGGCTCCGCCCCCTTCCTCGGCGACTCCTCGGCCGTGCTCCTCTACAAGGTGGTCCACGAGGAGCCGGAGCTCGGCGACCTGGAGGGCGGGCTGCGCGAAATCGTCGCCGCCTGCCTGGAGAAGGACCCGGACCGGCGGCCGACACCGGCCGAGCTGGCCCGGGAGCTGACGCCCGGCGGGGCGGCGGCCGCGGTGGCGGCGGGCTGGCTGCCCGGCCCGCTGGTGCGCGAGGTCAGCCGGTCGGCGGTCGCGCTGCTCGACCTGGAACCGCAGGAGGCACCGGTCCAGTCCGGCCCGGTGCCCTTCAGCAACCCCTCCTTCGCCACGGCCGCCCCGGCCGCCGCCCTCGGCGTCTTCGGCCCGCCCGCCGACCCGCCGCACGCCCCGCACCCGCCCACCGCCGGGGCGGGCGGGCTGCCCGGGCAGCGCACCGGTGAGCGCCGCCTCACCCTCGGCACGGCGGCGGCGCCCGGGGCGGACGGGGCGCGAGGGCGCCGGGTGAGCTGCACCGTCGCCCTCGCGGTGGCCGGGGCGCTCGCCGCGGTGACCGTGGGCGGCGCCTTCCTGCTGGACCTGGTGCCGGGCGGCGGCGACGGCAACAACGTCGGGCACGGCGATGTCGGCCGCACTCCGTCCGCCGCCTCCCCCACCCGCCCCTCCGCCTCCACCGAGCCCTCCCCGCCCGCCGGCTCCGCCACCACGGGCCCGAAGCAGGTCGGCGAGGTGCCCGAGGCGTTCGTCGGCACCTGGAAGGGGCCGCTCACCGAGAAGACGACCGGCCAACCGCACGGCACGCTGACGGCGGTCTTCGAGAAGGGCCGCAAGGGCACGGACGTGGTCCACCTGACCACCTCGGTCTCCACCCTCGGCGTGAACCTCACGTGCTACAGCGTCGCCACCCTCACCTCGGCCACCGCACAGGAGCTGGAACTGCGCGAACGCGCCGACCCCGACCGCCCCGGCACCGCCGGCCTCTGCACCACCACACCCGCCGACCTCCACTTCACCCGCACCGCCGACGGCACTCTGCGGTTCCGGTCCGAGGAGCGGGGCGCCGGACTCCCGTACGGCACGCTGACCCGGTCCGGCGGCTGACCGCCGACGGCGCTGGCGTACGCTGAACCGGTCCGTAGATCCGTTGAAAAACCGCCGAAAGGTGACAGCCCGGTGACCGAGAAGGCCGACCTTCAGCCCATCCTCGACCGAGCCGCCGAAGGCGGCCGGATCACTCCGGAGGAGGCGCTCGACCTCTACCGGTCGGCGCCGCTGCACGCCCTGGGCGCGGCCGCCGACGCCGTGCGCCGGCGCCGGTACGCCGGGACGGAACACATCGCGACGTACATCATCGAGCGCAACATCAACTACACCAACGTGTGCGTCACGGCGTGCAAGTTCTGCGCGTTCTACGCCGCGCCGAAGGACACCGCCAAGGGCTGGTCCCGCGACCTGGACGACATCCTGCGCCGCTGCGCGGAGACCGTCGAGCTGGGCGGCACGCAGATCATGTTCCAGGGCGGGCACCACCCGGACTACGGCGTGGAGTACTACGAGGAGCACTTCTCCGCGATCAAGAAGGCGTTCCCCCAGCTGGTCATCCACTCGCTGGGCGCCTCCGAGATCGAGCACATGGCACGGATCTCCAAGGTCTCCGCCGAGGAGGCGATCAGCCGCATCCACGCCGCCGGTCTCGACTCCTTCGCGGGCGCCGGCGCCGAGCTGCTGCCGGCCCGGCCGCGCACCGCCATCGCCCCGCTCAAGGAGTCCGGCGAGCGGTGGCTGGAGATCATGGAGATCGCCCACGGCCTCGGCGTCGAGTCCACCTCCACCATGCTGATGGGCACCGGCGAGACGAACGCCGAGCGCATCGAGCACCTGCGCATGATCCGGGACGTGCAGGACCGCACCGGCGGCTTCCGCGCCTTCATCCCGTACACGTACCAGCCGGAGAACAACAAGCTGAAGGGGCAGACGCAGGCCACGCTCTTCGAGTACCTGCGGATGATCGCCATCGCCCGGCTCTTCCTGGACAACGTCGCCCACATCCAGGGCTCCTGGCTCACCACCGGCAAGGAGGTCGGCCAGCTGTCGCTGCACTACGGCGCGGACGACCTCGGCTCGATCATGCTGGAGGAGAACGTCGTCTCCTCCGCCGGTGCCAAGCACCGCTCCAACCGCCTGGAGATCATCGACCTGATCCGCAAGGCGGACCGGGTCCCGGCCCAGCGCTCCACCACGTACGAACACCTCGTCGTGCACGACGACCCGGCGGACGACCCGGTCGACGAGCGCGTCGTCTCGCACATCTCGTCCGTCGCGATCGAGGGCGGCACGGCCCACCCGGAGCTCAAGCTCCTGGGCGCCAACTAGAGCCGCCTTGCTGACGATCCACGCCGCCGCCCTGCTGCTGCCGGGCGGCGGCCGCGCACCCGTGCCCGGCGGTGCGGTGGCCGTGCGGGACGCGGCGGTCGCCGCCTTCGGACCGTACGCGGAACTGGCCGCCGCCCACCCCGCCGCCCGGGTCCGGCACTGGCCGGGCGTCCTGACTCCGGGCCTGGTCCAGCGGGACGCGGTCCGGCTGCTGGAGGAGTGGTACTTCCCCGACCCGCGCGAGGCGGACACCCTGGGCACCGAGCCCCTGACCGGCGCCGCGCTCGACACGCTCGGCCCCGAGGACACCTGGCGGGCGGGCAGCGTGCGGCGCGGGCTGCACCGGATGCTCCGGCACGGCACGACCGCGGTGACCGCCGCCCCCACCGCGCCTCCCGCCCTGCTCACCGCCGTCCGCCGGTCCGGCCTCACCGTTCTCGGCCCGTCCGCGCCCACCGGCGGCGGGCCCCGGCTCGACCCGCTGTCCGGCGCCGGGGCGCTGGCCGACGCGACGGCGGCCCCGCTCACCGTCGGGGGCCGCGCGGACCTCGCCGCCTTCGACGCGCCGGACGAGGCCGCGCTGCTGGCGGCGGGCGCGGCGAGCTGTGTGGCGACGATCGCGGCGGGCCGGCTGGCGTACCGGGGCCGCTGACGCGGCTACGGCACGGAGGGGCCGCCCAGATACCGCCCGTTGGTGTCGTACGGCCAGGCGTTCGCGACGCACCCCTTCAGCCCGTCGATCTGCTGCATCATCGCGGGGGCGGGACGGCCCTTGCCGGGGCAGGTCTCATGGCCGTGGCCCAGCCAGTGGCCGACCTCGTGGTTGATGATCAGCGCGCGGTACTCGGCCAGCGGCCCGTCGAACTCCGGCGAACCCGTCTGCCACCGCTTCAGGTTCACCATCACATCGGCGCCGACCCGGCAGTTGACCTCGCCGTGCGTGTCGAGCCCGCTCTCTCCGCAGATCCGGTCGGTGGTCTCCGGGGTGGCGATCCGTATGACCAGACCCGCAGGGCCCGCGGCGACCTGCCGGAACCTGTGCTCCCCGTGGTGCGACCAGCCCCGGGGCGCGGCCAGGATGCGCGCGACGACGGCGGCGGCCTTGTCCGGGTCGAGCCCGGAGCCGTCCTCCACCTCGACCCGGTAGGCGTTCCCCGTACCGCTGTCGGTGGCGGCGGCCCGGGCCACGGCGAAGGCGGCCGTGGGGGAGTCGCCGCGCCCGTGCGCGTCGTTCCAGCGGAGGCCGACGACGGCGACGGCCGCGAGCACGAGGGGAACGACGGCCACGACCAGCACCCGGCTCCGCCCGCTGTCCCCCCGCTTCCCCCGGCGCCCCTTCCAATCGGGCATCCGCGCCCCTCCCAGTGATCGGCGGTTCCGTCCCCCGCTGTAGGACCGGTGACAGGGCGAATTGGTTCAGTCCACATCCCTATGAGGTGGGGCCGAGGGCGCGTGAAGAATCGTTACGGCACGGACGGACCACCCAGATAGGCCCCCTTCTCGTCGTACGGCCAGGCATTGGCGACGCACCCCTTGAGCCCGTAGATCTGCTGCATCATCGCGGGGGCGGGACGGCCCTTGCCGGGGCAGGTCTCGTGGCCGTGGCCGAGCCAGTGGCCGACCTCGTGGTTGACGATCAGAGCCCGGTACTCGTCCAGCGGGCCGTCGAACTCCGGCGAACCGGTCTGCCAGCGCTTCAGGTTGACCATCACCGTCTCGGAGATCCGGCAGTTGACCTCGCCGTGCGTGTCCATGCCGCCCTGCCCGCAGATCCGGTCGGTGGTGGCCGCGGTCGCGATACGGATCACGAGCCCCACCGGTCCCGACTCCACCCGGTGGAACGAACGCGTCCCGCTGTGCGCCCAGCCGCGCGGGGCGGCCAGGATGCCGGCGATCCGCGCGGCGGCCTCGTCCGGGTCGACGCCCGAACCGTCCTCGACCTCCACCCGGTAGGCGTTCGGCCCGCCCGACGAGGTGCCCGCCCGGGCGGCCGTGAAGGTGCCGGGGCCGGAGGCCGGGATACGGACGCGGGTGCGCGTGGGGGAGGGGGACGGCTTCGGGGCCGGGGCGGGCTTCGCGGAGGGCGTGGGTGAGGCGGCGGCCGAGGGCTCACGCGCGGTGGTGGCGGCCCGGGTGTCGTTCCCGCCCGTCCAGTGGGGCGCGAGGACCACGACGGCAGCGATCAGCGCCGCCGGTACGGCGAGGGCGGCGAGCACCCGTATCCGGCCACGCCGCCGCGCCCGCCGCGCCCGCCGGGCGCGCCGCCGACCGCCCCGGCCGTGGCGCGCCCGCCTCGTCTCAGCCGCCACGGACCACATGCTCCGAGGACTCCATCGGACGGACGTCGGCGTAATAGACGAGTTCCAGGAACCGCGCGTCCTGGGCTACGTCGAGCAGCTGGGCCGAGGTCACCGGCGCCGACACCATGGCCTTGTCGTCGCCCCCGACCGACAGCGTGACGCTGCTGTGGCCGCGCTCGAAGGTGAGGACGGTGCCGGTGACCGTCTTCGCCTCCTTCTCCCCGTTCTCCGACACGGAGACGGACCG
The DNA here is from genome assembly GCF_004795015.1 of Streptomyces sp. A1277. Classification (GTDB taxonomy): domain Bacteria; phylum Actinomycetota; class Actinomycetes; order Streptomycetales; family Streptomycetaceae; genus Streptomyces. Next base: position 20,680 of record NZ_SSBI01000055.1, read on the forward strand.
GACCGTGATGCCGTTCGGCGTCGTCGCCTCCCTGCACCGGAGATGCTTCTCCGGGACCGAAGTGCAGGGGGGATCGGCGGGGGTCGCCCCCGGCCCGGCCTGCGGGCGGACCGAGAACACGAGGGGGAAGACCAGACCGCCCGACCCGCCCTGGTACCGGCTGACGTCGAGGTCGACCGGGCGGACCGGGCCGAACGCCTTGGGCAGCAGCTCGTCGAACAGCGCGGCCGCCTCCTGCTGGAACTTCTCCTGCCGGGCCCGCTCGGCCGCCGGCAGGTCCGCCATGGACGACTCGCCGGGGCTCGGCTCGATGTGCACGGGGGTGCGGGCGGCGCGCGGGACGTCGGTGGCCGTGGCCGACGAGGCGGCGGACCACTTCCGTACCGGCTCCGCGCCCCCGCCCCACACCGGCAGCGTGGCGCCGAGAACCCCCAGGGCGGCCACGGCGGTCACCCCCGCACCGATCGCCGCACGGGCCCGGGCCCGGCGCCGGCGGCCCTGGACCAGGGCCCCGGGCACCAGATCGGGCGGCGGCGGCGCGCCCTCGGTGGCCCGCTCCATGGCGGCCCTGATCAGCAGCTCCTGGTCCTCCCGGCCGGGCTCGCCGCCCGGGGAGGTGTCCGTGAACACGTGCACGACGTATCTCCTCAGCTTCGGGTGGTGTAGAGGTGCGCGTCGCCCAGGCGGGTGCGCAGGGTCGCCAGCGAGCGCGAGCACTGGCTCTTGACGGTGGACGGGCTGCACCGGAGCAGCTCGGCGACCGTCTCCACGCTCAGGTCCTCCCAGTACCGCAGGACGACCATGGCCCGCGCCCGGGGCGGCAGTTCGGCGAGGGCCGCCAGCAGGGTGACCGTGAGCTCCGGACCGACCGCCGGAGCGGGCGCGGCGATCGGCGTGTGGGCGAGGAGGTCGCGCAGCCGCCTGCGGCGCTCGGCGATGTAGGTGCGGGTGAGTACGGTCCTGGCGTAGGCGTCCGGATGGTCGGCGGCACGCACCCGGTGCCAGTGCTGGAACAGCTTCGCCAGCGTCGTCTGGGTCAGATCGCGAGCGGCGTCGGCGTCCCCGCAGAGCAGGTACGCGGTGCGGTAGAGCCGGCGCTGACCCGCGCGGGCGAATTCCTCGAAGCCGTCGGCGCTCCGGCTGGCTCCCGTGAACATCTGCCCCCTTCCCTTTTCGTTCCGGTTCTCTCCGGTGGTCTCTCGCTGAGTACTGAGTGCCGCCGGGCCGGAAAGGTTGAAGCCGGGTTTTCCGGGGGCGTCCGCCGCGAGGCCGCGCCGACCGGGCTGCTTGAATGGGGTGCGTGACCCGAGCCTCCCTGGACAAGCAGCCGCACGAAGTCGCCTCGATGTTCGACGACGTGGCGGCGAACTACGACCTCACCAACGACGTGCTCTCGCTCGGCCAGGACCGGCTGTGGCGCAGGGAGGTCGCCAAGGCGGTGGACGCGCGGCCCGCCGAGAAGGTCCTCGACCTGGCGGCCGGCACGGCGACGTCCTCGCTGCCGTTCGCCGCGACCGGTGCGTACGTCGTGCCGTGCGACTTCTCCATCGGCATGCTCCGCGAGGGCAAGCGCCGCAACTCCTGGCTGCCCTTCACCGCCGGCGACGCCACGAAACTCCCGTTCCGCGACGAGTCCTTCGACGCGGTGACCATCTCCTTCGGGCTGCGCAACGTCCAGGACACGGACACGGCGCTGCGCGAGCTGTACCGGGTCACCAAGCCGGGCGGCCGGGTCGTCATCTGCGAGTTCTCGCAGCCGGTCTGGACCCCGTTCCGCACGGTCTACATCGAGTACCTGATGCGCGCCCTGCCCCCGGTCGCCCGCGCGGTGTCGTCCAACCCCGACGCGTACGTCTACCTCGCCGAGTCGATCCGCGCCTGGCCCGACCAGCCCGGCCTCGCGAAGAAGCTCCAGCGGGCCGGCTGGTCCCAGGTCGCCTGGCGCAACCTCACCGGCGGTGTGGTCGCCCTGCACCGGGGCGTGCGCGACTGACGGCCCGGTGCACCGTTCGGCAGGGTTCTTGGCGTTCGCGAAAGCGGTTGCGCGCATTCCGAGTTGACGGGAACCGGTGGGCGGGGAAGATGTGTCGTTGATACGGCACGCGTCTTCCCCGTTTCCGTGTGTCACCGTTTCGCTCGCCACCGTCCCCGCTGCGGAGCCCTCATGCCGTCGTACTGCCCGTTTTGTGGAGCCCAGGCGCCGGACGAGGCGCGCTTCTGCATGAAGTGCGGACGCGAACGCCCCGCCACCCCTGCGGCACCGCCGCAACCCGCCGCGCCCCCGCCCCCGGCCGCCGCACCGCCCGCCGGCTCGCCGCCTCCCGGTGCGCCGCCCTTCGCGGCGGGGCCCGGGTCTCCGCCGCCGCCCGGGTACGCGCCGATGCCGGCCGCCCCGGCCGGGCCCTCGCCGCTCGGGCTCTTCTTCGGGCGGGTGGCGCGCGGTGACCGGGCGGGCTCGCTGAAGGCCGCCGTCTGGCCGGCCGGGCTGATCGTGGCCCTCGCGGTGGCGCTGGCCATCCCCCGCTACGGGCAGGGCGACGAGGACTACGTCGGCTTCGTCGACCGGCTGCGGATCGCGCTCGCCATGCTGCTCCAGGCGGTCGGCGGCGGCTTCGAGGTACGGGCAGCCACACCGGGCGGCATGAACACCGGCGGGTACGGGGGAGGTTCGGCGTACGGGGACACGTACGGCGACTTCGACCCGGGCGGCGCCCAGGGCCACGTCACGCTCTCCCTGATCCCGCTCACCGTCACCGTCCTGTGGATCGGCGCACTGATCCTCGGCGCCCGGGCCGTCCGCAGACAGGGCGGCGGGCTGGAGGCGGCGGTACGCATCAGCGTCGTGTCCGCCGCCGCCGTGCTGGTCCTCGCGCTCTACGCACAGCCCGAGATCCAGGGCGTCGAGGTGCACTCCTCGCCGGTCCTGGCCGCCCTCGGCGCGCTCCTCATCGCCCTCGTGACCACCGGCGCGGTCCTGCAACGCGACGTCGCGGCGCAGTGGCTCGCCCTGCGCCCGGCCGCGCAGAGCCTCGTACGCGCCGCCGGGACCGCCGTCCGCGCCCTCGCCGTCGTCCTGCTGCTCTGCGCCCTGATCGGGTTCATCTGCTACGCCAACGCGGACGGCGTCCACGGCAAGGGCCTGCTGGTCGCCCTGCCGCTGCTGCCCAACATCGCGCTGCTGGTGCTCTCGGTGAGCTGGGGCGGGACCGTGGACTACGACCTGAGCGGGCAGGCGGACGTCTTCGGCTCCGGCGGAGAGCACGGCGCGTTCGGCCTCGGTGACCTGGGCGACGGGCTGGGCGGCTGGGCCGTGACCGGCGCCCTGGCCACCGGCCTCGTCTGCGCCCTCGTCGTCGGCCTGCTCGCCGCCCGCCGCTCGGCCGACCGGCGCGAACAGGTCACCGCCGGCGGCCTGTTCCTGCTCGGGTACCTGGTGCTGACCGGGATGTGCGGCCTGTCCTCGGAGGTCTCCGGCGGCGTCTCCGACCTCGGTGGCCGGGGCACCATGGAGCTCGCCCCGAGCGTGGCGGACGCGCTGCTGTTCGGGCTGCTGTGGGTGGGCTGCGCGGTGCTCGTCGCGCCGTACCTGCTGCGGATGACGGGGCACGGCGGCGGCCCGGGCCCGGGCCCCGGCGCCCCGGCGTACCCGCCCGCGCAGACCCCGTACGCCCCGCCGCCGGGCACGGCCCCCGGGCCCGGCCCGTACAACCCCCCGCCCGGGGCCACGCCCCCGCCCGGTCCGCAGGACCCCTCCGCCGGGATGACCGCCGCCCCGGAGGCGTACGCCCCGCCGACCGGCACGCCCCCGGGGCCGTACATCCCCGCGCAGGCGACCGCACCCGCGCCCGAGCCCCGGCGTCGGCGGCCTGCCCTCGTCTGGGGTGCCACGCTCGTCGCCGCGCTCGTCCTCGGCGGCGGTGCGACCGCCGGTGTCATCGCCCTGATGGACCGCCACAACGACGACCCCGACACCTCCGACACCTCCGACACCTCCGACACCTCCGACACCAAGAACACCGAGAACACCACAAGCACCGAGGACAGCGGGGCGGAGCCGGCCCAGGAGCGGGTCGGTGACCACACCGCCCCCACCGTCCCCGACGGGTACCGGATGGTCGCCGACACCGCCGGCTTCGCCCTCGCCGTGCCGGACCTCTGGGAGCGGCAGGGCGAGGAGAACCACCAGATCACCTACTCCAGGTCCGCCGGTGACGCCGAGCTGAAGATCGGCGTCACCGCGGGCGCGCCCCACACCTCGTACGAGAACTCCAAGGCCCTGGAGAAGACCGCCGACGCCGACCGGAGGGGCTATCAGCAGATCCAGCTCTCGGCCAACACGTTCCAGGGCCGGCAGGGCGCCCGATGGGAGTACACGTACGAGAAGGGCGGTGTGACGATCCACGTGATCGACCAGAGCTACATCGCCGAGGACGGCACCGAGTACGCCATCCAGGTCACCGAACGCGATGTCGACTGGGTGGCCGCCCGGGAGGTCTTCGACACCGTCCTGTCCACCTGGATGCTCAACGACGTGGACTGACACCTTCGGCGCAGCTGTACGACGGGAGGAGCAGTAGGCGCGATCGACATCAGGCAGCCCTTCGGAGGGCTGATCAGCAGCCCCCCATAGACTGCCTTGGACCTGTGCCGCGCGGCACGCGAATTCGAGTCTTCGGGAGAGCCGACCGTGACCGAGCCCCTGTCCGAACACAGCGCGGACGTCATCGTCGTCGGGGCGGGCCCAGCCGGCTCCACGACCGCCCACTACCTCGCCAAGGCCGGGCTCGACGTCCTCCTCCTGGAGAAGACCGCGTTCCCGCGCGAGAAGGTCTGCGGCGACGGCCTCACCCCGCGCGCCACCAAGCAGCTCGTCTCCATGGGCATCGACATCTCCGAAGAGGCCGGCTGGCTGCGCAACAAGGGCCTGCGCATCATCGGCGGCGGTGTCCGGCTCCAGCTGGACTGGCCGGATCTCGCCTCCTACCCGGACTACGGACTCGTCCGCAAGCGCGACGACTTCGACGAGCAGCTGGCCCGCCAGGCGCAGAAGGCCGGTGCCCGGCTGTACGAGCGGTGCAACGTCGGCGCCCCGATCACCGACGAGCGCACCGGCCGGATCACCGGCGTGCACGCCAAGCTCGGCGAGGAGAAGACCCCGGTCACCTTCCACGCCCCGCTCGTCGTCGCCGCCGACGGCAACTCCACCCGGCTCTCCCTCGCGATGGGCCTGCACCGCCGCGAGGACCGCCCGATGGGCGTCGCGGTCCGTACGTACTTCACCTCCCCCCGGCACGACGACGACTACCTGGAATCGTGGCTGGAGCTGTGGGACCGCCGGGGCCCCGAGGAGAAGCTGCTGCCCGGCTACGGCTGGATCTTCGGGATGGGCGACGGCACCTCCAACGTCGGCCTCGGCATCCTCAACTCCTCGTCCGCCTTCAAGGAGCTGGACTGGCGCGAGGTCCTCAAGGCTTGGTGCGCCTCCATGCCGGAGGACTGGGGCTACACCCCGGAGAACATGACGATGCCGATCCGGGGCGCCGCCCTCCCGATGGCCTTCAACCGCCAGCCGCACTACACCAAGGGCCTGCTGCTGGTCGGTGACGCGGGCGGCATGGTCAACCCGTTCAACGGCGAGGGCATCGCGTACGCCATGGAGTCGGGCCAGATCGCGGCCGACGTCATCGTCCAGGCGCACGCCCGCGCGACCCCGGCCCAGCGGGAACTGGCGCTGAGCAACTACCCGAAGGTGCTCAAGGAGACCTACGGCGGCTACTACACGATGGGCCGCGCCTTCGTGAAGCTGATCGGCAACCCGAAGGTCATGAAGGTCGCGACCCAGCGCGGCCTGACGCACCCGCTGCTGATGAAGTTCACGCTGAAGATGCTCGCCAACCTCACCGACCCGACGGGCGGCGACGCGATGGACCGCATCATCAACGGCCTGGCGAAGGTGGCACCCAGCTCGTAACGCCCGTGCGCGAGCCGATCCCGCCGCCCCGGCCGGGGCGGCGGGATCCTGCCTGCTCCCTGCGGCCGGTCGGCATGCAGGCGTGTCGGCGCACATGCCTTCCGGGGGGAGGCTGCTCGGTCAGGGGGCCCGAAGGGGCGAGCGTCAGGTAGCGCACGGGGCGCACGTGCCACTCGATGTGGCGCCCCTTGCGGAGCAGGAGGGTGAATCCGCACGGTTCGCCGCGATGGAGTGCGGCCAGAGCCTGCACCCAGCCGCCCTGGTCAACCCAGTGGAGAGCCCTTGTCGTCTCGCGAGGTGTCAGCCCCAGGACGTGGCTCGTACGGAGCTGTACGCGGATGATCCGGATCGTGTCGCGGGGGCCGGGCAAGATGCGGAGGTCGACGGGTTCCGGCACGAATCCGGTGGCGGGGCCGTACCGGAGCACTTCGAACCGGAAGCCGTGCGCTACGAGTGCCGTCACGGAAGTGGCTCGGGGTGATGTACGCAAGGTCGACCGTCCGATCGAGGCGTGGCCTTCAACTGGCGTGAAAACAGGGTTCGTTGACGCAACACACAGCGCGGTCGAGCGATGCGCTCGGCCGGGTCGGCGACGTACGGTGACGGTAGCGTCACCGATCCATGCGGCGCAACAGTGGGACGTCCCTAAGTTGCGCCGTCCCTTGCGAACGCCCTCCGCCTGCCGGCTTCCGTGCAGGTGGAGGGCGCTCTACGAGTCGGTCAGATCAAGTGGTCGAACTCACCGGCCTTGACACCCAGGACAAAGGCACGGAGTTTGGCCACGCTCGTCGTGACGACCACATCGGGGTCGTCGCTTTCGCGCATCCTGATCGCGCCATCCACAGGGGCCAGCTCGATGCAGCTCTGGTTGTTGTCCGCTCCCGAGAACGAGGACTTCTGCCAGTTGATTGCGTCGGTCATGTCGCGTTGACTCACACTTCCTGTGCGATGAGTTGGATGAATTCAGCCGACTCCTCCGAGGTGAGGGAGATCGACTCGATAGAACCAAGAAGTTCTCGATACTTGGCGAGCTGGGCTTCGGCATCCAGAAATCCTGCGTCGAAAGCGCTGTCGATCTGTACGGTGTCGAGCGCCGGGATGCCGGCCCCGGCGTACAGCATCGAGTGCACCGAGCCGGTGATCCGTGCTGCGAACGGGATGACGCGGATCGTCACGGAAGGCCACGCGGACACGGTGTAAAGAAATTCGAGCTGTTCTCTCATGGTGTCGCTGTCGCAATACCGCATGCGCAGGGCCGCCTCGTGGATGAAGGCTTCGAACAACGTGGGCGCGGGCCGGTCGAAAATCTCGCGGCGCCTTGCGCGGTGCTCTACGCGGGCGTTCAGCTCTGCGGTCGGGAGATCGGAAACGCCGCTTCGGATCAGATCCCGTGCGTACGCCTCTGTCTGGAAGATTCCCGGAACGTTCAGCATCTGAATGGCGCGGATATAGGTGGCGTGGTGTTCCAGTTCGGCCAGGTCCAGGAATCCCGGTGAGAGTATCCCTCGGTAGTCGTCCCACCATCCCTTGGTGCGCTCCTCAGCCATACGCGCGAGCGCGTCGACCAGATGCTTGTCACCGGCTGAGTAGTGAGCCGCGAGGCGGCGGACGCGCTGGTCGCTCACTCCGTAGCGGCCGGACTCGATGTGGCTGATCTGGGCGCGCTCGCCGCCCAGATAGGCGGCGGCTTCACTTCCGGACATTCCAGCGCGCTCGCGTAGCTTGCGAAGCTCCGCGCCCAACCGCTTCTGCCTGGCGGTCGGATAGCTCCTCGGCGGCATGGGCCTCCCCTTCGTACGGGTACGAGTGTGCCGCCCCGCAGCGTCACTGGTCCACTCGTATGAGTGTTACGGCCGTCCCACTGTTGCGCCGTAACAATGTTGTGCCCTAGCGTCCTTCGCGTCGGCCGGAAGCGGCCCAGTGACCCGAAGTGCAGTCATCCCACGTGAGTTGATCCCATGCGGGGGCGGCCGATGCCACGGCTCACCGGAACGGGCCGGCGTACCCGGAGACCCGCTCGCATAGGGAGACCGCGTCATGACCTCCGTAACCGTTCCGTCCCCGCCCGTCCCGTACCTCCCCCAGCGCGGCGAGCGCTACCGGCTCGTCGCACCGAACAGCCCCACGGCGCCCCGTGTCGCGCGGGACTTCGTGGGGACGCTGCTGCGGACTACCGAGCACCCCGGGCTGGTCGACGACGCCCGGTTGTGCGTGAGCGAGGTGGTGTCCAATGCGCACTGCCATACGGAGTCGGCGCGCATCCGGGTCGACGTGACGGTGAACCGGCGCCAGGTGATGGTCTACGTGACCGACGACGAGCCGAACCGGCTGCCGAAGCCGGGGACCGCGCCGGATGCGGAGAGAGGACGCGGGCTCCTCATCGTGGAGAGCCTGACCGATCGTTGGGGGACCACGACGCGCGGCGGGCGGGCAGGGCGCGCCAAGACGGTCTGGTTCGTCCTGGTCGAACCGGGGCCGTGTGCCGGAGGCGCACCACGTATGACGGGATGAACGCCAGGGCCGTCCCGTGCCAGGTGGAACGGGGGCTGTTCGCCAAGTTCCGCTCCTCCGGAGCTGTTTATGCAATGACGCGCATAGTCGCGTTCCCGCATAGACGTACTCCCGCCCCGCTCCTACTGTCGTGACAAGTGGCCCGCTGGGGGCCACCGGCAGGGGGTTCGTAGCTATGGCTCGCGAGGAACTGACCCGACTCACCGGCAACGGGAACGGGAACTGCAACAACGACGACTGCCCGAACGTCTACCGAGCCTTCGACGGCTCCATCGTGGTTCAGGGAGACGCTGACCCCACCTTCCAGCCTCCGGCCGGTGAAGGTCTCGTTCGCATCCCTGAGAGTGTCCTGAGGGAGGCTGTTCGTGCTCTTGGATGGTGAGGATTGGGCCGCCAAGGTTCAGGGCTTCAAACAAGAAGCATGGCGGCTTGAAACGCTTCCCTGGTACCGGGTTCCGGGTGAGGACGGAGATATCCGGGACTTCCTGGCAGGGCAGCGAATCGACCCTCGGAACTACTGTTCCGGCTACACAGAGGGCTTGAAGAAGATCAGGGTGGAGGGGCGCTCCAAGGGGCGCGTTCACATCGTCAGGCAGCCGCTCACGGACTATCTCCGCTTCGAGTTCATGTACTACGAGGTTCACTCGCAAGCCGGGGATGACATCCGAATCCTGGACGTGACCGATCACCCCAACCCCCTTGAGGGGATTCAAGACTTCTGGCTGTTCGATAGGTCGGAAGTGGTCCTCATGAACTACGCGGATGACGGCACGCAGATCAGTCGGGAGCTGTACGAGGGCGACCCGGCACCGTACATCGATTACCAGAGGATCGCCCTCGCGGAATCCGTGCCGTTCAGGGAGTACGTCAGCGGTGGCTATCGAGCCTGATGAGCTGGACCGGTCGGGACGTGAACTCGCGGCCATGCTCAAGCACCTTCGAAAGCAAGCCGGACTCTCAGGGGTCCGGCTTGCCGCGCGTTGCAACATGTCTCAATCCAAGATCAGCCGAATTGAGAGCAACAAGGGACGTCCATCCCTCCTGGATGTTGAACAGATCCTTCGGGGCCTTGACGCTTCCCCAGCTGTTTCGGCCGAAGCGATGGCTATAGCCCGAATCGCTCAAACAGAGTGGCAGGACGGGAGGGCGCTCCGAAGGAAGGGCTTGGACAAGAAGCAGTTGCAACTGGCCGGACTTGAGGCGTCCTCCAGAAGGTTTCGGTACTTCCTTCTCTCCATGGTTACCGGACTCCTCGCCACGCCTGAATACGTTCGCGCCAGTCTGAGCCAGGCATCCCCGGAGCAGCAGGACAAAGCCGTAGCAATGAAACTGGACCGACAGAAAGTTCTGTTTGATCGGTCCAAAAAGTTCACGTTCATCCTCACCGAGCAAGCTGTTAGATACCCACTCGTTTCCCCTCACGAGTTGGCCATGCAGATAGACCGGCTCGCATCCTTCACTCGCCAGCCGAACATTCAACTGGGCGTCATCCCGATGGGAGTTCACTTCACTTCCGGGGCCTTGAATACGTTCACCATCTATGATGAGACTTTGGCGACGGCTGAACTGGATCTAGGTGCCATTGTTTTCCGTGACAACCGGGATGTCCAGGACCTGATTATTCGTTTCACCTCGTACGAGGGATACGCCCTTTTCGGGGATGGCGCCAGGGAGCGTCTGGAAGCCTGGGCCGAAGACTGCCGCAGGTGATCTTTAATCAACAACGTGAATATCTCGTCGGATCGCTCCGTAACTCGGGGATCATCTATCCCGCCACGAATTACCGGAGGCGCGACGGTATGACAGCACTGGTGAGACTGCGAGAGTAGCCCCGCCCTCTGAGACCCCGCGCCTCCATCACCCGAGCACGACCACGTGAAGGGAACCACTGATGGCAACTGTGGTACAGGTCCGAGACCCTCGGAACTGCGTCCCCACCCAGGTGTGGGACCGGGAAGTCCGACTCATCATGCGGGACCACGCCATGGAGCGTGGCCTCGCTGAGCGCACCTTCGGCCAGGCCGTCGCCTACTTGGTGACCTCGGCAGAGCGCCCCGAGACCCGCATGGGGCCCTCCCCTGCCGTGGATCTGGGTGTCCACTCGTTCGTGCTCGACTCGATGAACTACATGGCGTTCTGCGACCAGCACGCGGGACGCTACATCCACCACGTTCCGCACCTGCCCGGAGAGGGCACGCAGGGGCCGCCCGCACTGGGGGACACAACCAAGACCATCAGGGCCACCGGCTTCGAGATCGACCCGGAGCTGTGGACCATGAAGGACGCCGCCGACTGCTCCCAGTGTCACGCCGGGTGCACGGACAGCCCCAACAGCGGGAAGTAACACCGCACGGACTGTGACAACTTCCCTCGGAGACGAGGGGAGTTGTCACCATGAGGAAAGGTTGTGCATGGAGGTCGTCGAAGCCTGGGAGCGGTACGCCCAAGGGCGGATGCCACGGAGGGAAACCAACGCTTCCGGGGCCGCGACGTGGTTGAACTGGACGCAGTACCCCGACCACGGGCCCGATGAATCGATCCTCGGAGAGTTGCAGGGCCTGACCGTTCTGGAACTGGGCTGCGGTACGGGCTGCAACCTGGCCCACCTCACGACACTCGGGGCCGACTGCACCGGCGTGGACATCGCACCCAGCCAGCACAAGAAGGCCGTGGCCCGATGGGGCCGCCTCCCCGGCCTGACCTTCCACACGGCAGAGGTGACCGACTACCTGACCCACACCGAGGGCTCCTTCGATGTGGTCCTGTCCATCTTCGGGCCCGTCTGGTTCACGGACCCCGAACAGCTTCTTCCTCTGATCCACAAGAGACTTTCCCCTGGTGGCGTACTGGCCTTCTCCCACAAGCCCCCAACGGCCGGCACTCAGCCTGCCGGCGCTCTGAGAGAGGCCAGGGCAGTAACAAGGTGGGACTACAGCCCGGAGGAATGGTCGAGGCTTCTGGCCTCTTCCGGGTACGCGAACCCCAAAGCCGAGGTCATCCCTCCCCCTGAAGGACAAGACGTAGGAACCCTGCTGATGAGGGCATACGCCTATTGATCAGTACCTCATGAGTTTCTGGTCAATGAGAGTGAGAGTGCCTTCACGGGAGTAGATCGGGTGGACGTACACGAGTTCGACCGTCCGGTCGAGGCGTGCCAGTGAGGCGGGCGGGACCAAGTCTTCAAAAGGCTTGAGGCAAAGGGAAGCTGCGACAACGCGAGCGCGGTCGAGTGATGCGCCCGGCTGAGTCGCGACGTACGGTGACGGTGGTGTCACCGACCCGCGCGGCGCAACAGTAGGACGTCCCTAAGTTGCGCCGCCCCATGCGAACGCCCTCCGCCTGCCGTCTTCCGTGCAGGTGGAGGGCGCTCGACAGCCTACACCCAGCCGCCCTGGTCAACCCAGTGGAGAGCCCTTGTCGTCTCGCGAGGTGTCAGCCCCAGGACGTGGCTCGTACGGCGCTGTACGCGGATGATCGGGATCGTGTCGCGGGGGCCGGGCAAGATGCGGAGGTCGACGGGTTCCGGCACGAATCCGGTGGCGGGGCCGTACCGGAGCACTTCGAACCGGAAGCCGTGCGCTACGAGTGCCTTCACGGAAGTGGCTCGGGGTGATGTACGCAAGGTCGACCGTCCGATCGAGGCGTGGCCTTCAACAGGCTTGAACTCGGGGGGCGTTGACGCATCGCTCAGCACGGTCGAGCGATGCGCTCGGCCGCGGCGGCGACGTACGGTGACGGTAGTGTCACCGGTCCGTGCGGCGCAACCATGCCCCGGGGCATGTATGTTCTCGAAACGTGCGTGAGCCCCCCGCCGTCGGGCGGGGGCTCACGTGGATGCTGCGGCTGGAGGCCCTTACTGGGCGAAGTGGTCGAACTCGCCCGCCTTGACGCCTTCGATGAACGCGGCGAACTTGGCCCGGCTCGTGGTGGTCACCGCATCGGGATCGTCGCTCTCGCGCATCAGGATCTGCCCGGCTTGCTGGGCCACCTCGACGCACTGCTCCCCGCCGCCCCCGGAGAAGGACGACTTCTGCCACTCGATCTCTGTGTTCATGCTGCGGATTATCACAGGTCCCTTGCGATGTGGTGAATGAAGCTGCGTGACTCCTCGGGTGTCAGGCATGCCTGCCGGGCGATGTCGAGCTGCATCCGATACCGGTGGAGATCGGCGGCGGCATCCAGCTGTACGCCCCCGAACGGTGCGTCGATGTGCACGGTGTCGAGCTGGGGCACGACTCCGCCCGCGTACAGCACGGTCTGCGTGACCTCGATGAACTGTTCGCTCGCGAAGGCGATCACCCGTACCGTCACATTCGGCCGGTCCGTTGCCTCCAGCAGGTGTTCGAGCTGATCGCGGGCAACCTTGCGGCCGCCGACCCGCATGCGCAGGCTCGCCTCGTGCACGATCGCCTCGAACGCGGGCGGCTTGTCGCGGTCAAGCACCGACTGCCTGCGCATGCGGTGTTCGACCCGCGCCTCCACCTCGTCCTCGGGCAGCGCGGGGAGTACTCCCTCGAACAGGGCTCGGGCGTACTCCGGAGTCTGGAGCAGTCCGGGCAGCGTCATGGACTGGAGGCACCGCATGTGGCTCGCGTGGTGTTCGAGTTCCGCGATGTTCAGGAAGCCGGGAGCGAGTGTGCCCCGGTACTCGTCCCACCAGAACTGGCCCCGGTGCTCGCGGGATATCACGCACAACGCCTCGATCAGCGCTTCGTCGTCGCACGCGTAGAAGCTCGCCAGCCGGCGAATCCGTTCTTCGCCGATACCACTGCGACCGGCCTCGATGTGACTGATCCTGGCCTGGTCGGTGGAGATGAGCCCGGCTGCTTCGCGGGCGGTTCTGCCCGCGCGTTCGCGGAGTTTGCGCAACTCGCTGCCCAAGCGGGCCTGGCGTGCGGTCGGGTTGTCCCTTGGTGGCATGTCACCTTCTCCTGTCGCGTATGCAGTCTCGCAGGGCCTCTCGGGGGTGTGCGACGGGCTCACCCCTGCGTGTGAATCGCCGGGGTCATCCTTGTACCGGTGCATACATGTCCCCTACGTTCATCCCTGCTGGCCGGCAACGGCTCGGTGTCCCGAAGTGCAGCCCTCCACAGGCGAGTTCACCTTGCCCGGGACCGGCCGATGCCACGGCTCACCGGAACAGGCCGGCGTACCCGGAGACCCGCTCACGTAGGGAGACCGCGTCATGACCTCCGTATCCGTTCCGTCCCCGCCCGTCCCGTACCTCCCCCAGCGCGGCGAGCGCTACCGGCTCGTCGCACCGAACAGCCCCACGGCGCCCCGTGTCGCGCGGGACTTCGTGGGGACGCTGCTGCGGACTACCGAGCACCCCGGGCTGGTCGACGACGCCCGGTTGTGCGTGAGCGAGGTGGTGTCCAATGCGCACTGCCATACGGAGTCGGCGCGCATCCGGGTCGACGTGACGGTGAACCGGCGCCAGGTGATGGTCTACGTGACCGACGACGAGCCGAACCGGCTGCCGAAGCCGGGGACCGCGCCGGATGCGGAGAGAGGACGCGGGCTCCTCATCGTGGAGAGCCTGACCGATCGTTGGGGGACCACGACGCGCGGCGGGCGGGCAGGGCGCGCCAAGACGGTCTGGTTCGTCCTGGTCGAACCGGGGCCGTGTGCCGGAGGCGCACCACGTACGACGGGATGAGCGCCTGGGTCGTCAGATGCGCGGCATGGCCGTTCAGGCCGTCGCCTACCGTGTCACGCCGGGTGCACGGACAGCGCCAACAGCGGGAAGTAACACCGCACGGACTGTGGCAACTCCCCTCGGAGACGAGAGGAGTTGCACCATGAGGAAAGGTTCTGCATGGAGGTCGTCTCACACGGCAGAGGTGACCGACTACCTGACGCACACCGAGGGCTCCTTCGATGTGGTCCTGTCCATCTTCGGGCCCGTCTGGTTCACGGACCCCGAACAGCTTCTTCCTCTGATCCGCAGGAGGCTTTCCCCTGGTGGCGTACTGGCCGTCTCCCACAGGCCCCCAACGGCCGGCACTCAGCCTGCCGGCGCTCTGAGAGGGGCCAGGGCAGTAACAAGGTGGGACTACAGCCCGGAGGAATGGTCGAGGCTTCTGGCCTCTTCCGGGTACTCGAACCCCAAAGCCGAGGTCATCCCTCCCCCTGAAGGACACGACGTAGGAACCCTGCTGATGAGGGCCTACGCCTATTGATCAGAGCCTCATGAGTCTCTGATCAATGGGAGTGCCTTCACGGGAGCGGGTCGGGACGAGCGACTGGGGTCGGCGCTCAGTAAGTGGTACGGGCGGGCGCTGTTCGCCCCGCTTCACAAGCGCATGCGGCCGGTGTCCGGCAGGTTCGCGATGTCCGTGGCGACCGGCGGGGTGGTGGCGCCTTTCCGTGACTCCGCTGGAAGCGGGCCAGGGGCGGGTGCTGCGGGAAACGCCGAAGGGCCGCCGCTCCCGAGCGGGGGAACGACGGCCCTTCGAAGTGCGCCGAGGCGCTTGTGAATCCGTGAACGTAGCCTAAGCGGCTCAGAGGACGCGGACCGCGCCGGTCGGCATGTCGTAGCTCAGCGGGCGCTGCACCACACCGGTGGAGGAGTTCTGCGCACCGACGAACTGGCCGCCGCCCACGTAGATCCCGACGTGGTACGCGCTGCCCGCGCTGCCCCAGTACAGGATGTCGCCCGGCTGGAGGTTGCTCAGCGAGACCTGGGTGCCGGCGGTCGACTGGCTCTGCGAGACGCGCGGCAGGTCGATGCCCACCGTGCGGAAGGCGGCCTGGACCAGGCCGGAGCAGTCCCACGAGTTGGGGCCGGTGCCGCCGGGCACGTACGCGTCGCCGACCTGCGCCTGTGCGAACGCGACGATGGAGGCCGCGGAGCCGGTGGCGTGGGTGGAGTACGACGTCGTGGTGGCCGCCGTGGTGGAGCCGGACGACGAGGTGCCGGTGGTGGTGGTCTGCAGGGTGGTGCGCGCGGCGGCGCGGGAGGCGCGCTCGGCGGCCTCCGCCTTGGCCTTGGCGGCGGCGGCTTCGGCCTTCTTCTTGGCCTCGGCCTTGCGGACGGCCTCGGCCTTGGCCTTCTTGGCGTCCTTGGCGGCGCTGGTGGCCGCCGCGTCCTCGTGGGCCTGCGTCTCCAGGTCCAGGGCGACCTGCTGCGTGGCCGCGGCGGAGGCCGCGACGGTGGTGGAGAGGCCCGCCGTGATGGTGGGCATCTCGATCGTCTGGGTCACCGGCTCGGCCTGGGCCGGACCGGCGGCACCCGCGACCGCGATGGTGCTGAGGACGCCACCGGCAACTCCGGCCCGCAGCGCCGTCTTCGAGGCGTTTCGGCGGGGCTTCCGGTGGCTGGGTATGAGAGCGGTGTGGGACATGGGTACTAGCGCTATCAGGGCTCCCGGGATCCATCAAGAAACGTGTGTTGCGACACAGTTACGTTCGGAATCTGTGAATCCGCTTTCTGACGGCCTTTATTGACGCCGTAACGGGCAAAACGGGCACTCGCGATCATGGCTGTGATCACGGGTTTTCTGCAATACGCCCGAATTGCCCGTCACTTACCATCCGCCAACAAGGTTGGCCAAGCCCGCTTGTCCAGCGGCCGCTGGGGAGTGACGCAGGTCACGGCATGGTCTCGTCGTGACGGGCAGACGAGCGCTCCGCGCGACCGGAGGGGCGCGGCCGCCGGGTCGGGTGCCGGGGCGGGCGCCGAACTCGGGGCGCGAAGGGGTCGATTCGCGCGAAAAGGTGCGTATGCCGGAGTGCGTCCACTTCGTTCCACGTGAACCCTCGCGCGAGTGACCCCCTCGGTCCCCGGCCGGTCGCAGAGTGGGGCAGATCCCTTTATCACCCCATCGCGTCCACCGCCAATTTTGCGCACAGCGCCGCGGCTTGATAGAGCGACACCCCTTTGACCAGCGGCAACGGCAGCAGATGTCACGTCTCGTGATCACTCGGCCGCTTCGTGTACGAAGATCACCGCTCATCCGACTTCATGATCGTTCGTCAGGTGGTGGAGATCACAAAGACGTTGTCGTACCCCGTGTCGCAGATCACAGGACGGCGGGCATAGGATGCGGGGCAGTCGGGCTTGTGAACTGCCTCACATGTGCACGATCTTGATGAGGTGGCGAGCCAGGTCGCCCGATGCGGTCCAACGGTCAAGGACGACTGGAAGGAGCGAGGAGCGTGAATGCCTACGCGCCCATCCTCGTGCTCGGCGCCCTCGGGGCAGGGTTTGCGATCTTCTCCGTGGTCATGGCCACGCTTATCGGCCCCAAGCGGTACAACCGGGCAAAGCTCGAAGCGTACGAGTGCGGTATCGAACCGACACCCACTCCGGCCGGAGGCGGCCGCTTCCCCATCAAGTACTACCTGACGGCGATGCTCTTCATCGTCTTCGACATCGAGATCGTCTTCCTCTATCCCTGGGCGGTCACCTTCGACGCCCTGGGGATCTTCGGGCTCGTGGAGATGCTGCTCTTCGTGCTCACCGTCTTCGTCGCCTACGCGTATGTGTGGCGTCGCGGCGGCCTGGAATGGGACTGAGGGGCTGAGGGGCACACCATGGGACTCGAAGAGAAGCTGCCGAGCGGCTTCGTTCTGACCACCGTCGAGCAGGCGGCCGGCTGGGTGCGGAAGTCCTCCGTCTTCCCGGCGACCTTCGGCCTCGCCTGCTGCGCCATCGAGATGATGACCACCGGGGCGGGCCGCTACGACCTGGCCCGGTTCGGCATGGAGGTCTTCCGCGGCTCGCCGCGGCAGGCGGACCTGATGATCGTGGCCGGGCGGGTGAGCCAGAAGATGGCGCCCGTCCTGCGGCAGGTCTACGACCAGATGCCGAACCCCAAGTGGGTCATCTCCATGGGCGTCTGCGCGTCATCGGGCGGAATGTTCAACAATTACGCCATTGTTCAGGGTGTTGATCATATTGTCCCGGTTGATATTTATTTGCCGGGCTGCCCGCCGCGGCCCGAGATGCTGATGGACGCGATCCTCAAGCTGCACCAGAAGATCCAGGGCTCCAAGCTCGGGGTCAACGCGCAGGAGGCCGCCCGCGAGGCGGAGGAAGCGGCCCTGAGCGCACTGCCCCTGATCGAGATGAAGGGGCTGCTGCGATGAGCGACGAGCACAACGGCTCCGCCGTCCCCGCCCCGCGCGACGAGCACGGCGAGGTCATCGGCGTACGCAGGGGCATGTTCGGCGCCAACAACGGCGGCGACACCTCCGGCTACGGCGGGCTCATCCGCACCGTCGCCCTGCCCGGCGCCTCCTCGCGCCCCTACGGCGGCTGGTTCGACGAGGTCGCCGACGAGCTCGAAGGCGCCCTGGAGGAACAGGGCCTCGTCCCCGAGAACGCCATCGAGAAGACCGTCGTGGACCGCGGCGAACTCACCTTCCACATCGCCCGCGAGCACCTGGTCACCGTCGCCGGGACCCTGCGCGACGACCCGGCCCTGCGCTTCGAGCTCTGTACGGGGGTGAGCGGCGTCCACTTCCCCGGCGACAAGGGCCGC
Source organism: Streptomyces sp. A1277 (assembly GCF_004795015.1). Taxonomy (GTDB): domain Bacteria; phylum Actinomycetota; class Actinomycetes; order Streptomycetales; family Streptomycetaceae; genus Streptomyces. The sequence goes on from NZ_SSBI01000055.1 coordinate 38,650, forward strand.
GAGCTGCACGCCGTCTACCACCTGCGCTCGCTCACCCACGGCCGGCTCATCCGGCTGGAGGTCTCCACGCCGGACGACGACCGCCACCTGCCGTCCCTGGTCCCGGTCTACCCGACCAACGACTGGCACGAGCGCGAGGCGTACGACTTCTTCGGGCTCGTCTTCGACGGGCACCCCGCCCTCACCCGGATCATGATGCCGGACGACTGGCAGGGCTTCCCGCAGCGCAAGGACTACCCGCTCGGCGGCATCGCCGTCGAGTACAAGGGCGCCCAGATCCCGGCTCCGGACCAGCGGAGGTCGTACTCCTGATGACCACTCCCCGTGCAACGCCCCGCGCCACGACCGAGGGGACTGTATATACGGTCACCGGCGGCGACTGGGACGAGATCGTCGAGAACGCCGCCGCGTCCGACGACGAGCGCATCATCGTCAACATGGGCCCCCAGCACCCGTCCACGCACGGCGTGCTCCGGCTCATCCTGGAGATCGACGGCGAGACCGTCACCGAGGCCCGCTGCGGCATCGGCTACCTCCACACCGGCATCGAGAAGAACCTCGAATTCCGCAGCTGGACGCAGGGCACCACCTTCGTCACGCGCATGGACTACCTGACGCCGTTCTTCAACGAGACGGCGTACTGCCTCGGCGTCGAGAAGCTCCTCGGCATCGAGGACCAGATCCCCGACCGGGCCACCGTCCTGCGCGTGCTCCTGATGGAGCTCAACCGGCTCTCCTCGCACCTGGTGTGCATCGCCACCGGCGGCATGGAGCTCGGCGCCACGACGATCATGATCTACGGCTTCCGCGACCGCGAGCTCGTCCTCGACCTCTTCGAGCTGATCACCGGCCTGCGCATGAACCACGCGTTCGTCCGCCCCGGCGGCCTCGCCCAGGACCTGCCCCCGGGCGCGGTCGACCAGCTGCGCGAGTTCGTGAAGACCATGAAGAAGAACCTGCCGGAGTACGACGCGCTCGCCACCGGCAACCCCATCTTCAAGGCCCGCATGCAGGACGTCGGCTACCTCGACCTCACCGGCTGCATGGCGCTCGGCGCCACCGGCCCGATCCTGCGCTCGGCGGGCCTCCCGCACGACCTGCGCAAGACGGACCCGTACTGCGGTTACGAGACCTACGAGTTCGACGTCCCCACCGCGGACAGCTGCGACGCCTACGGGCGCTTCCTCATCCGCCTGGAGGAGATGCGCCAGTCGCTGCGGATCATCGAGCAGTGCATCGACCGGCTCGAACCCGGACCGGTCATGGTCGGTGACAAGAAGATCGCCTGGCCCGCGCAGCTCGCGCTCGGACCGGACGGCCTCGGCAACTCGCTGGACCACATCAAGAAGATCATGGGCACCTCCATGGAGGCCCTGATCCACCACTTCAAGCTGGTGACCGAGGGCTTCCGGGTCCCCGTCGGACAGGCGTACACCGCCGTCGAGTCCCCCAAGGGCGAACTCGGCGTGCACGTCGTCTCGGACGGCGGAACCCGCCCCTACCGGGTCCACTTCCGCGACCCGTCCTTCACCAACCTCCAGGCCATGGCGGCGATGTGCGAGGGCGGCCAGGTCGCCGACGTCATCGTCGCCGTCGCATCCATCGACCCCGTGATGGGAGGCGTCGACCGGTGACCGAAGCACGTACCGAAGTCAGTCTGGGGATGCCGCAGCTCCCCGCCCCCGCCTACCCGGCCGAGGTGCGCGCCAGGCTCGAAGCGGATGCGAAGGAGGTGATCGCCCGCTACCCCGGCAGCCGCTCCGCGCTCCTGCCGCTGCTGCACCTCGTGCAGTCCGAGGAGGGGTACGTCTCCCGTACGGGCATGGCGTTCTGCGCCGAACTGCTCGGCCTCACCACCGCCGAGGTCACCGCGGTCGCCACCTTCTACACGATGTACCGGCGCAAGCCGAGCGGCGACTACCAGGTCGGCGTCTGCACCAACACGCTCTGCGCGGTGATGGGCGGCGACGCGATCTTCGACCGGCTCAAGGAGCACCTCGGCGTCGGCAACGACGAGACGACCCGGGACGGCAAGGTGACGCTCGAACACATCGAGTGCAACGCCGCCTGCGACTTCGCGCCCGTCGTGATGGTCAACTGGGAGTTCTTCGACAACCAGACCCCCGAGAGCGCGACCCGGCTCGTCGACGACCTGATCGCCGGCCGCACCGTCGAGCCCACCCGCGGCGCCCCGCTGTGCACGTACAAGGAGACCGCCCGCATCCTGGCCGGCTTCCCCGACGAGCGCCCCGGCGCCGTCGCGGCCACCGGCGGCGCGGGCCCCGCCTCGCTGATCGGCCTCAAGCTCGCCAAGGGCGAGGCCGGGCCGCAGCCCCGCGTGGTGGGCCCGCGCGGCGAGGCCCCGCGCGACGAACCGCAGAAGGGCGCCGAGCACCTCAGCTCCCACGACGCGCCGCAGCAGACCTCGGCATCCGACCCGGACAACCCGGCAGGACCCGCCGCCGAGGAGGGGGAGTGATGACGTTGGCCACCGAACTCGACCAGAACGGGACCAGCCCCGAGAAGCTGCTCGCGCCCGTCCTGTCCGCCTTCTGGGACCAGCCGGAATCCTGGACCCTGGACACCTACCGCCGCCACGAGGGCTACGAGGGACTGCGCAAGGCCCTCGCCATGTCCCCGGACGACCTCATCGCGTACGTCAAGGACTCCGGTCTGCGCGGGCGCGGCGGCGCAGGCTTCCCCACCGGGATGAAGTGGCAGTTCATCCCGCAGGGCGACGGCAAGCCCCACTACCTAGTTGTCAACGCCGACGAGTCGGAGCCGGGGACCTGCAAGGACATCCCGCTCCTCTTCGCCAACCCGCACAGCCTCATCGAGGGCATCGTGATCGCCAGCTACGCGATCCGCTGCTCGCACGCCTTCATCTACCTGCGCGGCGAGGTCGTCCCCGTACTGCGCCGGCTGCACGAGGCCGTCCGCGAGGCGTACGAGGCGGGCTACCTCGGCACGGACATCATGGGCTCCGGGCTCGACCTGGAGCTCACCGTGCACGCGGGCGCCGGCGCGTACATCTGCGGTGAGGAGACCGCACTCCTCGACTCGCTCGAAGGACGCCGCGGCCAGCCCCGGCTGCGGCCCCCCTTCCCCGCCATCGCCGGTCTGTACGCCTGCCCCACCGTGGTGAACAACGTCGAGTCCATCGCCTCGGTTCCCGCGATCCTGAACAAGGGCAAGGACTGGTTCAAGTCGATGGGCAGCGAGAAGTCCCCGGGCTTCACGCTCTACTCGCTCAGCGGCCATGTCGTCGGCCCCGGCCAGTACGAGGCGCCGCTCGGCATCACGCTGCGCCAGCTCCTCGACATGAGCGGCGGTATGCGCCCCGGCCACCGCCTCAAGTTCTGGACCCCGGGCGGCTCCTCCACCCCGATGTTCACCGAGGAACACCTCGACGTGCCCCTCGACTACGAGGGCGTCGGCGCGGCCGGCTCCATGCTGGGCACCAAGGCGCTCCAGTGCTTCGACGAGACGACCTGCGTGGTGCGGGCCGTCACCCGCTGGACCGAGTTCTACGCCCACGAGTCCTGCGGCAAGTGCACACCCTGCCGCGAAGGCACCTACTGGCTCGTCCAGTTGCTCCGTGACATCGAGGCCGGCAAGGGGCAGATGTCCGACCTCGACAAGCTCAACGACATCGCCGACAACATCAACGGCAAGTCGTTCTGCGCCCTCGGTGACGGCGCCGCCTCGCCGATCTTCTCCTCGCTGAAGTACTTCCGCGAGGAGTACGAGCAGCACATCACCGGCAAGGGCTGCCCCTTCGATCCCGCCAAATCGACCCTCTGGGCCGACGACAAGAACGCATCCCAGGGGGTGAACGCATGACAGTCACCACGAGTGCGCCCTCCGGGGGCGGCGAAGCGGCGATCCCGCCCGAGGACCTGGTCACGCTGACCATCGACGGCATCGAGATCAGCGTGCCCAAGGGCACCCTGGTCATCCGCGCCGCCGAACTCCTCGGCATCGAGATCCCGCGCTTCTGCGACCACCCCCTCCTCGACCCGGCCGGCGCCTGCCGCCAGTGCATCGTCGAGGTCGAGGGCCAGCGCAAGCCGATGGCGTCCTGCACCATCACCTGCACCGACGGCATGGTCGTCAAGTCGCAGATCACCTCGCCCGTCGCCGACAAGGCGCAGCGCGGCGTGATGGAACTGCTGCTCATCAACCACCCACTGGACTGCCCGGTCTGCGACAAGGGTGGCGAGTGCCCCCTCCAGAACCAGGCGATGTCGCACGGCGACGCGGACTCCCGCTTCGACGGCAAGAAGCGGACGTACGAGAAGCCCGTGCCGATCTCCACCCAGGTGCTGCTGGACCGCGAGCGGTGCGTGCTGTGCGCGCGCTGCACCCGGTTCTCCAACCAGGTGGCGGGCGACCCGATGATCGAGCTGATCGAGCGCGGCGCGCTCCAGCAGGTCGGCACCGGCGAGGGCGACCCCTTCCAGTCGTACTTCTCCGGCAACACCATCCAGATCTGCCCGGTCGGGGCGCTGACCTCGGCGGCGTACCGGTTCCGCTCCCGCCCCTTCGACCTGGTGTCGACGCCCTCGGTGTGCGAGCACTGCGCCGGCGGCTGCGCCACCCGCACCGACCACCGGCGCGGCAAGGTCATGCGCCGCCTCGCGGCCAACGACCCCGAGGTCAACGAGGAGTGGCTCTGCGACAAGGGCCGCTTCGGCTTCCGCTACGCCCAGCAGCGCGACCGCCTCACCACCCCGCTCGTACGGGGCGAGTCGGGCGAGCTGGAACCGGCGAGCTGGCCCGAGGCGCTGTCCGTCGCGGCCGAGGGGCTGTCCGCCGCACGCGGCAGGACCGGTGTCCTCACCGGCGGCCGGCTGACCGTCGAGGACGCCTACGCGTACAGCAAGTTCGCCCGGATCGCCCTGAACACCAACGACATCGACTTCCGCGCCCGGGTCCACAGCGACGAGGAGGCCGACTTCCTGGCCTCGCGCGTCGCGGGGCGCGGCAAGGACCTGGACGGGTCCGGGGTCACGTACACCTCCCTGGAGAAGGCGCCGACCGTACTGCTGGTCGGGTTCGAGTCGGAGGAGGAGGCACCCGGCGTCTTCCTGCGGCTGCGCAAGGCCCACCGCAAGAACGGCCAGCGCACCTTCTCCATCGCCTCGCACGCCACCCGGGGCCTGGTGAAGGCCGGCGGCGCGCTGCTTCCCGCCGCACCCGGCACCGAAACCGAATGGCTGGACGCCATCGCGGGCGGCGTCGGGCTGGAGGGCGAGGGCGCCGTCGCGGCCGAGGCGCTGCGCGGTGAGGGCGCGCTGATCGTGGTCGGCGAGCGGCTGGCCGGGGTGCCCGGCGGGCTGACCGCGGCGGTCCGGGCCGCGACCGCGACCGGGGCCCGGCTGGTGTGGATCCCGCGCCGGGCGGGCGAACGCGGTGCGGTGGAGGCGGGCGCGCTCCCGTCGCTGCTGCCCGGCGGCCGTCCGGCCACCGACCCGCGCGCCCGCGACGAGGTCGCCGCCGCCTGGGGCGTCGCCGAACTCCCTTCCCGCTTCGGCCGCGACACCGGCCGGATCATCGAGGCCGCGGCCACCGGTGAGCTGGGCGCGCTGGTCGTCGCCGGCGTCGGGACCGAGGACCTGCCGGACCCGGCGCGGGCCCTGGAGGCCCTGGACCGGGTCGGCTTCCTGGTCTCCCTGGAGCTGCGGCCGAGCGAGGTCACCGACCGCGCCGACGTGGTGTTCCCGGTCGCCGCGGTGGCCGAGAAGTCCGGCACCTTCCTCAACTGGGAGGGCCGGGCGCGGATGTTCGAGGCCGCGCTGAAGCCCGACCAGATGACGCGCAACCTCGCCCCGGGCGACGCCCGCGTCCTGCACATGCTGGCCGACGCGCTCGACGTGCACTTCGCGCTGCCGGACCTCCGGGCCGCCCGCCGCGAGCTGGACCGCCTCGGCGGCTGGCAGGGCGGGTACGCGGACGAGCCGCGCGTCTCCGCGCAGCCGCTGCCCCGGCCCGCCAACGGCGAGGCGATCCTCGCCGGCCACCGCATGCTGCTCGACCTGGGCCGCCTCCAGGAGGGCGACACCGCGCTCGCCGGGACCCGGCACGAGGCGGTGGCCCGGCTGTCGGCCGCCACGGCCGCGGAGACCGGGGTCAAGGACGGCGACCTGCTGGCGGTGTCCGGCCCCGCGGGCAGCGTGGAACTCCCGCTCCGGGTCGCCGACATGCCGGACCGCGTGGTCTGGGTGCCGCTGAACTCGGCCGGGCGGGGCGTGCCGGCCATGACCGGGGCCCGTCCCGGCGGCCTGGTCCGGATCGGCCCCGCCGCTGCCGGTACTCCCGACGTCACACCGGAGGTGCGGGCGTGACCGCCTTCGCTCAACTGGCCGCGGCACCGCAGGGCGCGGTGCTCGCCGCCGAGGACCTGTCGATGTTCGGCAACGACCCCTGGTGGCTCGTCGTCGTCAAGGCCGTCTTCTGCTTCGCGTTCCTGATGGTGACCGTGCTCTTCTCCATCGTGTGGGAGCGCAAGGTCGTCGCCTGGATGCAGCTGCGCATCGGCCCCAACCGGCACGGCCCCTGGGGCATGCTCCAGTCGCTCGCCGACGGCATCAAGCTGATGCTGAAGGAAGACGTCATCGTCAAGCGGGCCGACAAGGTCGTCTACGTCCTCGCCCCGATCATCGCCGCGGTCCCGGCGTTCATGGCGATCGCGGTGATCCCCTTCGGCCCGTCCGGCAACGAGGTCTCGATCTTCGGCCACCGCACGGCGATGCAGCTCACCGACCTGCCGATCGCGATGCTGTACATCCTCGCGGTGGCCTCGGTCGGGATCTACGGCATCGTGCTCGCCGGCTGGTCCTCCGGATCGACGTACCCGCTGCTCGGCGGACTCCGCTCCTGCGCGCAGATGATCTCGTACGAGATCGCGATGGGCGCCGCGTTCGCCTCGGTCTTCCTCTACTCCGGGTCGATGTCGACCTCGAAGATCGTGGAGGCGCAGCAGGACCGCTGGTTCATCATCCTGCTGCCGGTCTCCTTCATCATCTACATCGTCACGATGGTCGGCGAGACCAACCGCGCCCCGTTCGACATGCCGGAGTCCGAGGGCGACCTGGTCGGCGGCTTCAACACCGAGTACTCGTCCATCAAGTTCGCGATGTTCATGCTCGCCGAGTACGTCAACATGGTCACCGTCTCGGCGGTCTCCACGACCCTGTTCCTGGGCGGCTGGCGGGCCCCGTGGCCGATCAGCACCTTCTGGGAGGGCGCGAACCACGGCTGGTGGCCGATGCTCTGGTTCATCGTCAAGGTCCAGCTGCTGCTGTTCTTCTTCATCTGGCTGCGCGGCACGCTGCCCCGCGTCCGCTACGACCAGCTGATGAAGCTCGGCTGGAAGGTCCTGATCCCGGTCTCCGTCGTCTGGCTGATGCTGGTCGCGACGGTACGCGCGCTGCGCAACGAGGGCCACGACTTCTCGAAGATCCTGCTCTATGTGGCCGGGGCCGTGATCGCGGTCCTGCTGATCTCCTTCGTGGTCGACATCTTCCGCGACAAGAAGGAGAAGGCCGCGGCCGCCGAGGCGGGCCCGGAACCGGCGTTCGACCCGATGGCGGGCGGATTCCCGGTGCCGCCGCTGCCCGGACAGACCCTGCCGCCCGTGCCGCGGCGCAGGCCGCGCCGCGAGCGGGAGCTCGTTGTCAGTGGTGGCGTGGATACTCAGAGTGACGGAAATCCGAGTGACGGAAATCCGAGTGACGGAAAGGAGGCCGACGGTGTCTGAACTGCCTGATTCGCCGGGGTCCAAGAGGCCGGCGGAGTCCACCGGGCCGACGGGGTCGACGGCGTCGCAGTCCTCCCAGTCCTCGGAGGACAAGTTCCTGAATCCGGTGGCCGGCTTCGGCGTGACCTTCAAGGCCATGTTCAAGAAGCGGCTCACCGAGCAGTATCCGGAGACGCCGAAGGTGACGGCGCCCCGCTTCCACGGCCGCCACCAGCTCAACCGCCATCCGGACGGGCTGGAGAAGTGCGTCGGCTGCGAGCTGTGCGCCTGGGCGTGTCCGGCCGACGCGATCTACGTGGAGGGCGCGGACAACACCGAGGAGGAGCGCTACTCCCCGGGCGAGCGCTACGGCCGCGTCTACCAGATCAACTACGCGCGCTGCATCCTCTGCGGACTGTGCATCGAGGCGTGCCCGACCCGGGCGCTCACGATGACCAACGAGTTCGAGCTCGCCAACACCACCCGCGAGAGCCTCATCTACACCAAGGACGAGCTGCTCGCGGGCCTGGAGGAAGGCATGGTCGACAGCCCGCACGCGATCTTCCCCGGCATGGACGAACAGGACTACTACCGGGGCCTGGTCACCGAGGCGGCCCCCGGTACGGAGCGCCGGCTCGCCGTCTCCAAGGGCGAGAAGCCGTCCGACGAGGCCGGCGAGAACAACGGCGCCGCGCAGGAGGTGGACGCATGACCGGCCTGGCCGCAGCGGCCTCGCAGACCTCGACCGGCGAGGCCTTCCAGTTCTGGGTGCTCGGCACGGTCGCCGTGATCGGCGCCCTGTCCACCGTGCTGATGAAGAGGGCCGTGCACAGCGCGCTGAGCCTCGCCGGGACGATGATCATCCTTGCGGTCTTCTACCTCGCCAACGGCGCCTACTTCCTCGGCATCGTGCAGATCGTCGTCTACACCGGCGCGATCATGATGCTGTTCCTCTTCGTGGTCATGCTCGTCGGCGTCACGGCGGCGGACTCGCTGAAGGAGACCATCAAGGGCCAGCGCTGGCTGGCCGCCGGATGCGGCATCGGCTTCGGCGTCCTGCTGATCGCCGGTATCGGCAACGCCTCGCTGAAGAGCTTCAACGGCCTGGGCACCGCCAACACCGCGCACGGCGGAAACGTGGAGGGGCTGGCCAGCCTCATCTTCACCAAGTACGTCTTCGCCTTCGAGATCACCGGCGCCCTGCTGATCACCGCGACCGTCGGCGCGATGGTGCTCACGCACCGCGAGCGCACCGAACGGGCCAAGACCCAGCGGGAGATGTCCGAGGAGCGCGTGCGGAGCAACCACCTCCCGCCGCTGCCCGCCCCCGGCGTCTACGCCCGGCACAACGCGGTGGACATCGCGGGCCTGCTCCCCGACGGCACCCCGTCCGAGCTCACCGTCATGCGGACGCTGCGCAAGCGCGGCCAGATGCGCGACGTGTCCCAGGAATCACTGGCCGGCCTCAAGGCACTGGAGCAGCGCTCCGGTGAGCGGCTCGGCCGGGACACCGAAGAAGAGGAGGTCGCCAAGTGAACCCGGTCAACTACCTCTATCTCGCCGCCCTGCTGTTCACCATCGGCGCGGCGGGGGTGCTGATCCGGCGGAACGCGATCGTGGTGTTCATGTGCGTGGAGCTGATGCTCAACGCCTGCAACCTCGCGTTCGTCACCTTCTCCCGTATGCACGGCAACCTCGACGGCCAGATCATCGCCTTCTTCACGATGGTCGTCGCCGCCGCGGAGGTCGTGGTCGGGCTCGCGATCATCGTGTCGCTGTTCCGTTCCCGCCACTCGGCCTCGGTCGACGACGCCAGCCTGATGAAGCTGTAGAGGGGCGCTGGACCCAATGAACGCAGAGAACCTGATTGCGCTGCTCGTCGCGGCGCCCCTGCTCGGAGCGGCGGTGCTGCTCTGCGGCGGCCGCCGCCTCGACCGCGCCGGGCACTGGATCGGCACCGTGCTCGCCGCCGCCTCGTTCGTCGTGGCCGTGGTGCTCTTCACCGACATGCTCGGCAAGGGCGCCGAGGACCGGGCGCTGCACCAGAAGCTGTTCAGCTGGATTCCGGTCGAGGGCTTCCAGGCCGACGTGGCCTTCCAGCTCGACCAGCTGTCGATGACCTTCGTCCTGCTGATCACCGGTGTGGGCACGCTGATCCACATCTACTCGATCGGCTACATGGAGCACGACGAGCGCCGGCGCCGCTTCTTCGGCTATCTGAACCTGTTCCTCGCGGCGATGCTGATCCTGGTCATCGCCGACAACTACCTGCTGCTGTACGTCGGGTGGGAGGGCGTCGGTCTGGCGTCGTACCTGCTCATCGGCTTCTGGCAGCACAAGCCCAGCGCGGCCACCGCCGCGAAGAAGGCGTTCCTGGTCAACCGGGTCGGCGACATGGGCCTGTCGATCGCGATCATGCTGATGTTCACCACGTTCGGCACGTTCGCCTTCGGCCCCGTCCTGGAGGCGACCGGCCAGACGGGCGAGGGCAAGCTGACGGCGATCGGCCTGATGCTGCTGCTGGCCGCCTGCGGCAAGTCCGCCCAGGTGCCGCTGCAGTCCTGGCTCGGTGACGCGATGGAGGGCCCGACCCCGGTCTCGGCCCTGATCCACGCCGCCACCATGGTCACCGCCGGCGTCTACCTCATCGTCCGCTCCGGCGCCATCTTCAACGCCGCCCCGGACGCCCAGCTGGTCGTCGTGGTCGTCGGTGCGGTCACGCTGATCTTCGGTGCGATCGTCGGTTGCGCGAAGGACGACATCAAGAAGGCCCTCGCCGGTTCCACCATGTCGCAGATCGGCTACATGATCCTGGCCGCCGGGCTCGGCCCGATCGGCTACGTCTTCGCGATCATGCACCTGGTGACGCACGGCTTCTTCAAGGCCGGGCTCTTCCTCGGCGCCGGTTCGGTCATGCACGGCATGAACGACGAGGTGGACATGCGGAAGTACGGTGGCCTGCGGAAGTACATGCCGGTCACCTTCGTCACCTTCGGGCTCGGCTACCTCGCGATCATCGGCTTCCCCGGCCTGTCCGGCTTCTTCTCCAAGGACAAGATCATCGAGGCGGCCTTCGCCAAGGGCGGCACCGAGGGCTGGATCCTCGGCGCCGTGACGCTGCTGGGCGCCGCGATCACCGCGTTCTACATGACGCGCGTGATGCTGCTGACGTTCTTCGGCGAGGAGCGCTGGCGCCGCACCCCGACGCCGTCCCCGGACGCGCCGGACGTCGAGCCGGCCGCCGAGACGCGCGGCGAGCACGCGGAGCCCCACCCGCACGAGTCCCCGAAGTCCATGACCATCCCCATGATCGTCCTGGCCTTCGGCTCGGTCTTCGCCGGCGGCTTCTTCTCCATCGGCGACCGCTTCCTGCACTGGCTGGAGCCCGTCACCGGCCACGACCACGGGGACGCCCCGGTCGGCGCGACCACCGTCACCGCCGCCACCATGGTGGTGCTCGTCGTCGGCGTCGCCATCGCCTGGGCGATGTACGGCCGCAAGCCGGTGCCCGTGGTCGCCCCGCGCGGCTCGCTGCTCACCCGGGCCGCCCGCCGCGATCTCCTCCAGGACGACTTCAACCACGTGGTCCTGGTCCGCGGCGGCGAGCACCTGACCCGCTCCCTGGTCTACGTCGACCACACCCTGGTCGACGGCGTCGTCAACGGCACGGCCGCCACCATGGGCGGGCTCTCCGGCCGGCTGCGCAAACTGCAGAACGGCTACGCCCGCTCCTACGCGGTCTCGATGTTCGGCGGTACGGCGGTTCTCATCGCCGCGACCCTGCTGATGAGGGCGGTCTGATCCCATGTCCTTTCCCCTCCTGACAGCGACGGCGGCGCTCCCGGCGATCGGCGCGGTCGCCACCGCCGCCGTCCCGGCGGCCCGGCGCACCGCGGCCAAATGGCTGGCGCTGGTCTTCTCGCTGGCCACGCTCGTCCTGGCGGGCATCGCGCTCGCCCGCTTCGAGCCCGGCGGCGACCGCTTCCAGCTCACCGAATCGCACGCCTGGATCAAGGACTTCGGCGTCCGCTACGAACTGGGCGTGGACGGCATCGGCCTGGCGCTCATGGCACTCACCGCCCTGCTGATCCCCTTCGTCATCCTGGCCGGCTGGCACGACGCCGACCCCCTGGAGACGCAGTCCTCCCGCTGGCGGCCCACCCAGGGCTTCTTCGCCCTGATCCTGATGGTCGAAGCGATGGTGATCCTCTCCTTCGAGGCCACCGACGTCTTCCTCTTCTACATCCTGTTCGAAGCCATGCTCATCCCGATGTACTTCCTCATCGGCGGCTTCGGGGACCGGGCGCACTCCGGCAGCGACGAGAACGCGGCGGCGCAACGCTCGTACGCCGCGGTCAAGTTCCTCCTCTACAACCTGGTCGGCGGCCTCATCATGCTGGCCGCGGTGATCGGCCTGTACGTGGTCGCGGGCTCGTTCTCGCTCTCCGAGATCGCCGAGGCCCGCGCCAACGGCTCGCTCTCCATGGCGACCGGCACCGAGCGGTGGTTGTTCCTCGGGTTCTTCTTCGCCTTCGCGGTGAAGGCCCCGCTGTGGCCGCTGCACACCTGGCTGCCCAACGCCATGGGCGAGGCGACCTCCCCGGTCGCCGTGCTGATCACCGCCGTCGTGGACAAGGTCGGCACCTTCGCGATGCTCCGCTTCTGCCTCCAGCTCTTCCCGGAGGCCAGCAAGTGGGCGACGCCGGTGATCCTGGTCCTGGCGCTGATCAGCATCGTGTACGGGGCGCTGCTCGCGGTCGGCCAGCGCGACATCAAGCGGCTGATCGCCTACGCGTCCATCTCGCACTTCGGCTTCATCGTGCTGGGCATCTTCGCGATGACCAGCCAGGGCCAGTCGGGCGCGACGCTGTACATGGTCAACCACGGCATCTCGACGGCCGCGCTGATGCTGGTGGCGGGCTTCCTGATCACCCGGCGCGGCTCGCGCCTCATCTCCGACTACGGCGGGGTGCAGAAGGTGGCCCCGGTCCTGGCCGGCACCTTCCTGATCGGCGGCCTGGCCACGCTGTCGCTGCCGGGGCTCGCCCCGTTCGTCAGCGAGTTCCTGGTCCTGGTCGGCGCGTTCGCCGCGTATCCGGCGGCCGGCATCATCGCCACCACCGGCATCGTGCTCGCCGCGATCTACGTCCTGGTCCTCTACCAGCGCACCATGACCGGACCGGTCAAGGCCGAGGTGCAGGGCATGGCGGACCTCAAGGTCCGTGAGCTCGCGGTGGTCGTCCCGCTGATCGCGCTGCTGCTCTTCCTGGGTGTCTACCCGAAGCCGCTGACGGACATCGTCAACCCGGCGGTGCGGCACACCATGTCGGACGTACAGAAGAAGGACCCCCAGCCCGAGGTGGAGGCCGCCAAGTGAGCGCAACAGCTGTCCACAGTCTGTGGACGACGGCGAGCGGGGTGACAACTGCCGCTCCGGACGAGAAGTTCAAGGCCCCGGTCATCGAGTACACCCAGCTGACCCCGGTCCTGATCGTGATCGGCGTCGCCGTCCTCGGCGTGCTCGTCGAGGCATTCGTGCCGCGTCGGGCCCGCTACTACACGCAGGTCTTCCTGACCGTCGTCGCCCTGGTCGCCGCGTTCGCCGCGGTGGTCGGCCTGGCGGCCGGCGGGTACGGGACGACCAAGGCGCACATCGCCGCGATGGGCGCCATCGCCGTCGACGGACCCGCCCTGTTCCTCCAGGGCGTCATCCTGCTGACGTCGCTGGTCGCCGTCTTCACCTTCGCGGAACGGCGGCTCGACCCGGAGTCGCACGGCAACAGGGTGGACTCCTTCGCGGCGCAGGCCGCCTCCGTGCCCGGCAGCGACAGCGAGAAGGCCGCGGTCAGGGCCGGATTCACCACCACCGAGGTCTTCCCGCTCGTCCTGTTCTCGGTGGCCGGCATGCTGGTCTTCCCGGCGGCCAACGACCTGCTGACGCTGTTCGTGGCCCTGGAGGTCTTCTCCCTCCCGCTCTACCTCCTGTGCGCCGTCGCCCGCCGCAAGCGGCTGATGTCGCAGGAGGCGGCCGTGAAGTACTTCCTGCTCGGCGCGTTCTCCTCGGCGTTCCTGCTCTTCGGGATCGCCCTCCTCTACGGGTACGCGGGCTCCGTCTCGTACGCCCAGATCGCCACCGTGGTCGACGGCTCCATCCAGAAGATCGACCCGGCGCTCGCCGGCACCATGGGCAACGACGCGCTGCTGCTCATCGGTGGCGCGATGATCCTGACCGGCCTGCTCTTCAAGGTCGGCGCCGTCCCGTTCCACATGTGGACCCCGGACGTCTACCAGGGCGCCCCCACCCCGGTCACCGGCTTCATGGCCGCGGCCACGAAGGTCGCCGCGTTCGGCGCGCTGCTGCGCCTGCTGTACGTGGTGCTGCCGGGCCTCACCTGGGACCTGCGGCCGGTCATGTGGGGCATCGCGATCGTCACGATGGTGGGCGGCGCGGTCGTCGCCATCACCCAGACCGACATCAAGCGGCTGCTGGCGTACTCCTCGATCGCGCACGCCGGGTTCATCCTCGCCGGTGTCATCGCGGCCACCCCCGACGGCATCTCGTCCGTCCTCTTCTACCTCGGCACGTACTCCTTCGTGACGGTCGGCGCCTTCGCCGTCGTCACGCTGGTGCGGGACGCGGGCGGCGAGGCGACGCACCTGTCGAAGTGGGCCGGGCTCGGCCGGCGCTCGCCGCTGGTCGCCGCGGTCTTCGCGGTGTTCCTGCTGGCCTTCGCCGGCATCCCGCTCACCTCGGGCTTCTCCGGCAAGTTCGCGGTGTTCAAGGCGGCGGCGGACGGCGGCGCGGGCGGCCTGGTCGTGGTCGGTGTGATCTCCTCGGCGATCGCCGCGTTCTTCTACATCCGGGTCATCGTGCTGATGTTCTTCAGCGAGCCGAAGGCGGACGGCCCCACGGTCGCCGTCCCGTCCCCGCTGACGATGACCACGATCGCGATCGGCGTGGCCGTCACCGTGGTGCTGGGCGTGGCCCCGCAGTACTTCCTGGACCTGGCGAGCCAGGCCGGGGTGTTCGTGAGGTAGCCGGCAACTGTTGTCGGACGGCGCCGGACGGGCTTGGAAGTCAAGCCCGTCCGGCGTTGTCGTAGGCGGCGCCTATCGTGGCAGGGGAGAGCGCTGGGACGCAGCGGGACCGGTACGGGGGACAGAGCGATGAGCGGGACGGGCGTGACGGGCATGACCACGGAAGTGACCACGGGCGGGGCCGCCGGGGCGACGGAGAGCGAGGCGCGGCGGACCCTGCACCGCGTCTTCGGCTACGAGGCGTTCCGCGGCGAGCAGGAAGCGGTGGTCGACCATGTGGTGGCCGGCGGGGACGCCGTCGTGCTCATGCCGACCGGTGGCGGCAAGTCCCTCTGCTACCAGATCCCGGCCCTGGTCCGCCGGGGCACCGGCATCGTGATCTCCCCGCTGATCGCCCTCATGCAGGACCAGGTGGACGCGCTGCGCGCGCTCGGCGTGCGGGCCGGCTTCATCAACTCCACGCAGGACTTCGACGAGCGCCGCTCGATGGAGTCCCAGTTCGTGGCCGGCGAGCTGGACCTGCTCTACCTGGCCCCGGAGCGGCTGCGGCTGGACGCCACGCTCGCCCTGCTCTCCCGGGGCGAGATCTCCGTCTTCGCCATCGACGAGGCGCACTGCGTCGCCCAGTGGGGCCACGACTTCCGCCCCGACTACCTCGCCCTGTCCGTACTCGGCGAGCGCTGGCCCGACGTGCCGCGCATCGCCCTGACGGCCACCGCGACCGGCGCCACGCACCGCGAGATCACCCAGCGCCTCGGCATGCCCGACGCCAGGCACTTCGTGGCCGGCTTCGACCGGCCCAACATCCAGTACCGGATCGTGGGGAAGGCCGACCCGAAGAAGCAGCTGCTCTCCTTCCTCAAGGAGGAGCACGCCGGGGACGCGGGCATCGTCTACTGCCTCTCCCGCGCCTCCACGGAGAAGACCGCCGAGTACCTCTGCCGCAACGGCATCGAGGCCGTCCCGTACCACGCGGGCCTGGACGCCGGGACCCGCGCGGTCCACCAGTCCCGCTTCCTGCGCGAGGAGGGCCTCGTCGTCGTCGCGACGATCGCCTTCGGCATGGGCATCGACAAGCCGGACGTCCGCTTCGTCGCCCACCTGGACCTGCCGAAGTCCGTCGAGGGCTACTACCAGGAGACCGGCCGGGCCGGCCGCGACGGCGCCCCCTCCACGGCCTGGATGGCGTACGGCCTCCAGGACGTCGTCCAGCAGCGCAAGCTCATCCAGGGCGGTGAGGGCGACGAGGCGTTCCGCCGCCGGGCCGCCTCCCACCTGGACTCCATGCTGGCCTTGTGCGAGACCGCCCAGTGCCGCCGCGCCCAGCTGCTGACGTACTTCGGCCAGGAGCCCGCCGCCGCCTCCTGCGGCAACTGCGACACCTGCCTCACCCCGCCCGAGACCTGGGACGGCACGGTGGCCGCCCAGAAGCTGCTGTCCACGGTGGTGCGGCTGAAGCGGGAGCGCGGGCAGAAGTTCGGCGCCGGCCAGATCATCGACATCCTGCTCGGCCGCCGCACGGCCAAGGTCATCCAGTTCGACCACGACCAGCTCTCGGTCTTCGGCATCGGCGAGGAGCTGGCCGAGGCGGAGTGGCGCGGCGTCGTCCGCCAGCTCCTCGCCCAGGGCCTCCTGGCCGTCGAGGGCGAGTACGGCACGCTGGTCCTCACCGAGGAGAGCGCCACCGTCCTCGGCCGGCAGCGCGAGGTCCAGCTCCGCAAGGAGCCGAAGAAGCCGACGGCCTCCCGCTCGTCGTCCGCCCGGGGCGAGCGCAAGGGCAAGGCGGCCGTGGCCGCCGACCTCCCGGAGACGGCCGTCCCGGTCTTCGAGGCCCTGCGCGCCTGGCGCGCCGCCCAGGCCAAGGAGCTGGGCCTCCCGGCCTACGTGATCTTCCACGACGCGACCCTGCGCGAGATCGCGACGGTCCGCCCCTCGACGCTCGGCGAGCTGGGCGGGATCAGCGGCCTGGGCGAGAAGAAGCTCGCGACGTACGGGGAGGGCGTGCTGGAGGTCCTGGCGGGCCTGCCGGACGAGGCGGAAGCCGCAGCCCCCACGGAGGCACCCCCGGCCCCGGCCCCCGAGGCCCCGGCCCCGGCCCCGGCCCGGGTGCCCGCCCCGGCTGCCGCACCTGCCCCCGCACCTGCCCCCGCACCTGCCCCCGCACCTGCCCCCGCCCTGGCCCCCGCGCCCGCCGCCACCGGGGCCCCGGCCCCCGCGCCCGCCGACGACTCCGAGTTCGGCTGGGACGAGGAGCCGCCGGAGTGGGAGTGACGCGGGCCGAGTCGTTCAGCGCGGCCACCGCCCGCTCGGCGTACCCGGCCCGTACCCGGCCCGTACCCGGCCCGTACCCGGCCCGTACCCGGCCCGTACCCGGCCCGTACCCGGCCCGTACCCGGCCCGTACCCGGCCCGTACCCGGCCCGTACCCGGCCCGTACCCGGCCCG